>NZ_CP151099.1:1876250-2500833 GCF_038096175.1 Nostoc sp. UHCC 0302 | reverse complement strand
ATTGAGCTACCGATTAGAAGTTATAGAAATTGGATTAACTCCAAAGCCTTACATTGTAGCTAACGTTGATGTTTTCTTCCGGGATAAAACAATCGCTTACGTTAAAAATTTGGGGTGGCAATTAACTGAAAGACACGAAAATACATAACTAAAAACTTGCGTTCTTCTTTGCGCCTTTGCGCCTACCCTGCGGGAACGCCTAACGGCGAATGCGCGAGACAAAAAAAGAATCAACGAATCGCATTCGCGTTAGGTCTCCCCTTCTCCCAAAGGGAGAGGCTAGCGCCAAGGGAGAAGGACGCGAAGAACGCAAATAATAGTTTGAGAGAGTCCTAGTAATAGAAAGTTCAAGAAGTAGAAATTTATTGTAAATGTAGGTTTTCAAAATGTTAGCAAATGTAAATAAAGCAATAGAAATCGGCAATGTCACAAATTATTTAAATAAGGCTGAAAAAGGTGATTTAGATGCAATTGCCTTTGACGAAGTAGAAATCAAGACTCGCTTGCTGAATTTGCAGCAACCTTGTTATGTCCTCAATAATCACGGACAGATTGGTGTCACCAACAAATCTGACAACAGCCGCAGTGGATTAGAGACCTTGATAGTTGCGCCACCGCTACCACCCGAAAAATTAGGCGATCGCAACTTCCAATCTTGGCACGGGGTAAAATATGCTTATGCTGCTGGTGCAATGGCAGGTGGTATTGCTTCCGCAGAACTAGTAATTGCTTTAGGAAAAGCAAGCATTTTAGGTAGCTTTGGTGCAGCTGGTTTAGTTCCTTCTCGAATTGAAGCAGCTATTCATCAAATTCAAGAAGCACTTCCCCAAGGCCCTTACGCATTTAACCTAATTCACAGTCCTAGCGAAGAAGCCCTAGAACGTCGAGCGGTCGATTTGTACCTCAAACACAATGTTCGGACTGTAGAAGCATCTGCTTTTCTCGGTTTGACCCCTCATATCGTCTATTATCGCGCTGCTGGATTGAGTGTGAATGTATTCGGTCAAATCGAGGTGAAAAACAAAGTAATTGCCAAAATTTCTCGCTCAGAAGTTGCAACAAAATTTTTACAGCCAGCGCCGACCAAAATTCTCAAGCAGCTTGTGGAACAACAACTAATTACAGAGTTACAAGCTACTTTGGCAGAAAAAGTGCCTATGGCTGATGACATTACCGTAGAAGCAGATTCTGGTGGACATACAGATAATCGTCCGCTTGTTTGTCTTCTCCCCTCAATTTTGGCTCTGCGGGACGAGATACAGCGCCAGTACCGCTACGACAAACAGGTGAGAATCGGTGCAGCTGGAGGTATTGGCACACCTGAGTCAGCATTAGCCGCCTTCATGATGGGGGCTAGTTATGTAGTCACGGGTTCTGTTAATCATTCTTGTGTGGAAGCTGGTACTTCTGTTCATACAAAAAACTTGCTAGCCAAAGCTGCGATGGCAGATGTGATTATGGCTCCTTGTGCGGATATGTTTGAAATGGGAGTAAAAGTACAACTGCTTAAACTGGGTACTTTCTTCCCCATGCGGGCGCAGAAATTGTATGACCTTTACAAAACTTACAACTCAATTGAGGAAATTCCAACTGAGGAAAGACAAAAATTAGAACAGCAAGTATTTGGTAGAAACCTAGATGCAATTTGGGAGGATACAGTTAAATTCTTCTCAGAACGAGACCCAGAGCAAATTGCCAGAGCTAATGATAATCCTAAGCGGAAAATGGCTCTGATTTTCCGCTGGTATTTGGGGTTATCTTCTCGTTGGTCTTCTTCAGGTGAAAAAGGGCGAGAAATGGACTATCAGATTTGGTGTGGGCCAGCGATTGGTGCTTTTAATGAATGGGTGAAGGGGTCTTACCTAGCTGACCCGAATGCACGGCGTGTGGTTGACGTTGCATATCATATTATGAATGGAGCGGCTTACTTGTATCGCTTGCAAAGTCTGAAACTTCAGGGATTGCAGCTACCAGAGGATTATCGTTATTATCGTCCAGAGTCTTTAGTATCGTAATTTTTATCTCACGCAGAGACGCAAAGGCCCAGAGAAGAAAGGGAGAGAGTTATAAGCTAAATAAATGAGAACTCCTGAAAGCCGCTACAATAATCAGTTGATTAGTAGCGGTTTTCGGAGTTTCATCATGAATGCCCAACTCTTGCACAAAAACTCAATCTTCTCTCTGCGCCTCTGCGTCTCTGCGTGAATAAACTTCCTCTAATTTTTGTAAGACTGCATAATTTATCAACCTAGAGATGAAAGCTCAATAGAGGTTGGTAGTTTCAGCTGAGCAACATAACCTGAAGTATTGCAATTTATTTATATCCAAGATTCGGGAAAAGTCAAGCTTAATCCCATATTTCTCTGCGTACAACTTAGTTACTTAATTTAATCAAATGAGCCAGCCAATTACTATTTCAAATCAACAAGAAACTATCCAAGCTTGGTTAGTTGCCCAATTTGCCGAGCGGCTTGAACTTGATTTAGAAGATATAGATATTAGTGAACCTTTCGATAATTACGATTTAAATTCAGCTGAAACAATGATTCTGCTGTCTAAGTTAGAGAAGTGGTTGGGACGTAATTTTAATCCTACCTTAATTTTTAACTACCCAACGATCGCAGAACTTTCTGCGCGTTTAGCGCAAGAAACGAGTGTTTGAAAGTAATTACAAAAACCTAACAAGATATTTGAGATGGAACCAATCGCAATTATTGGTATAAGCTGCCGATTTCCGGGTGCAAAAGATCCAGAGGCTTTTTGGCAGCTTTTACGTAATGGAGTAGATGCTATCACAGAAATTCCCAAAAATCGCTGGGATTTTAATGAAATTTATGATCCAAATCCAGAAATTCCTGGTAAATCGAACTCACGCTGCGGCGGCTTTTTGCAGCAGGTAGACCAGTTTGACCCGCACTACTTCGGCATTTCCCCGCGAGAAGCTATGTCTATAGACCCGCAGCAGCGGCTCTTGTTAGAAGTGGCTTGGGAAGCGCTGGAAGATGCAGGACAGGTGCGAGACAAACTATCTGGCTCACAAACTGGTGTGTTTGTGGGAATTTCTACAAACGATTACAGCTTGATTCAAGGGGAAGCTTATTCTCAACAAATCCAAGGCTACGATTTGACTGGTAATGTGTTGAGTATTGCTGCTGGTCGCCTTTCTTATTTATTTAACTTTCGCGGCCCAAGTATGGCAATTGACACAGCCTGCTCATCTTCCCTGGTTGCAGTTCACCTTGCTTGTCAAAGTCTACGCAATAAGGAAGCTACTATGGCCTTGGCTGGCGGTGTGAATATTATTATTTCACCGACTGGTCATATTGGCTTAACTAACATGAAAGCCTTGTCTCCCGATGGTCGCTGCAAAACCTTTGATGCATCAGCTAACGGTTATGTTCGCAGTGAGGGTTCTGGTTTCGTTGTTCTCAAACCTTTATCACAAGCTTTAGCAGATAATGACCAGATATATGCATTGATTCGCGGTAGTGCTATTAACCACGACGGTCGTAGTAAGGGATTAACTGTACCATTCGGGCCTGCTCAAGAAGCACTCATCCGTCAAGCTTTGGACAATGCTGGCGTTGCAGCAAATCAAATTGGTTACGTTGAGTTGCATGGTACAGGCACTCCTCTAGGAGATCCTATCGAAGCGATCGCATTAGGAACAGTATTAGCGAAAGACCGTGAACCTGGCAACTACTGTGCTGTTGGCTCGGTGAAAAGCAATATCGGGCATTTAGAAGCAGCCTCTGGTATTGCTGGTTTAATCAAAGTTGCATTATCACTCAAACATCAACAGATACCGCCAAATCTGCATTTTAATCAACCTAACCCTTATATTCCTTTTGAAACTTTGCCCATACGAGTGCAGCAGTCTTTGTCAGCTTGGCCGGAATTGTCTCATCCAGCTTTTGCTGGTATTAGCTCGTTTGGGTTTGCCGGAACTAACGCACATATCGTTCTCGAACAGCCCCCAGAAGTATCTCAACCAAAAACAAATCTACAGCCACAAACTTATTTATTACCTTTATCTGCTCATACTCCAGAAGCAGTCAAAACACTGGCGCAATCTTATCATAACTTTTTAGAAACACAAGAACCCAACGCTGTATCACTACAAAATATTGCTTACACAGCCAGTATCCGCCGTACTCACCATGAACACCGCTTAGCTTTATTGGCTGATTCTCCCGCAGAACTGCAAGAGCAGTTGCAAAATTTTTTACAAGGCAAGTTAGATACTCCCCAAGCTTCTGAACGCAAAAATCGCCATCGTCGCCCTAAAGTAGTTTTCGTGTTCTCCGGTCAAGGCCCGCAATGGTGGGCGATGGGACGGGAGTTACTAGAACAAGAACCAGTTTTTCGTGCTGCTATCGCGGAATGCGATGCGCTGATTAAATTCCATACTAATTGGTCTTTGTTAACAGAACTCACAGCCAATGCTGCTGAGTCTCGTTTACAAGAAACGGAGATTGCCCAACCTGCGATTTTTGCCCTGCAAGTAGGGTTGGCGCGTCTGTGGCGTTCTTGGGGTATCGAGCCAAAGGCGGTTGTGGGTCATAGTTTGGGTGAAGTTGCAGCAGCTCACGTTGCTGGCGCTCTTAGTTTAGCAGATGCGGTGCAACTGATTTGTCTGCGCGGTCGTTTGATGCAACAAGCTACCGGCAACGGTAAAATGGCAGCGGTAGAATTGTCAGCAGAAGAGACGGAACGCTGGTTGCGTGGATATGAAGGAAAATTGGCAATTGCTGCCATTAATAGTCCTACTTCCACCGTAGTATCGGGAGAACCTGCTTCTGTCGAATCATTTCTTGAGTTACTCCAACGAGAACAACCAACAGTTTTCTCGAAGTTGCTTCCTGTGAATTATGCCTTTCACAGCCCGCAGATGTTGCCCTTTGCTGAGGAATTGATAGGAAAACTAGAGCAACTCCAGCCACAAGCAGCAAAGATTCCCATCTTCTCCACTGTCACAGGTGAAGCTATTAAAGGTGAAGATTTCGATGCCGCTTACTGGGGACGCAATTTACGCCAACCTGTTCGCTTTGCGCCAGCAATTGAGCAATTGGTGAGTGCAGGTCAAACTATCTTCCTGGAAATTAGCCCGCATCCAGTACTTTCAGGTTACATTTCCCAAACCCTCAGTCATCTAGAGCAACAAGGAACAGTATTGCCTTCGCTACGGCGCGGTCAGGCAGAACGAGCTACATTACTGAGTTCTTTAGGCAACCTTTACACTTTAGGATTTACTGTTGACTGGCAGCAACTTTATCCATCTGAATATCAAGTTGTTAGCCTACCTTCCTATCCTTGGCAACGCGAACGGTATTGGTTTGAACGCAAACTTCCGCAAAAGCCAGCAACTAGTAAAATAAATCTGCATCCTCTGTTAGGCCAACGGCTGCGTTCAGCGCTGAAAGAGACTTTATTCGAGTCTGAGTTGAGCATTGATTTACAGCCTTTCCTTGAAGGTCATCAAGTTTATGGGATGGTCGTTTTGCCAGGGGCGGCTTACTTGGAAATAGCCTTGGCTGCGGCGAAAGCAGTTTTTGGCTCAGGAGTTTCTCTCCAGCAAGTACTGATTCAGGAACCACTAATTATACCAGCAGATACGAGTCGCATTGTTCAGTTAATTCTCACACCTGAAGGCGAGGGACAAGCCTCATTCCGAATTGTGAGTTTGACAGATGATGCAAACTCTTGGGTACAGCACTCCACCGGAAAAATTCAAGCTGGGCAGATAGATACCGCGCCAATTGTCTCTCTGCAAGACTTGCAAGCAAGCATTCAGGAACAATTATCAGTCCAAACATACTACCAACAACTGCGAAACCGGGGACTGGAGTATGGACAAACTTTTCAAGGAATTGAGCAACTCTGGCGACGCGAAGGCGAAGCTTTAGGGCGAATTCGACTACCAGAGGCATTAGTTTCAGAAGCAGCAGGCTATCAACTACATCCTGTACTAGTGGATTCTGGCTTTCAACTTTTGTTTGCCACCTTAGCCGGTGTTGCAGACGAAGATACTTATTTACCAGTTGGGTTAGAGAATCTGCGAGTATATCGTCGCCCGGAAACTCAATTGTGGATTCACGGACAAATACGCCCGCAAGATAGCGCGAATCAGGAAACTCGCACAGGCGACCTACTGCTGTTTGATGATGCTGGAGTGGTAGCAGAAATTCAGGGCTTACACGTCAAGCGTGCTAAGCAGGAAGTATTACGGCAATTTGCTCAGAAGAACTTGAATAATTGGCTTTATCAACTAGAGTGGCAAGCTAAAGCACGTCAATCTAGTTTACAGAGTCAGCCAAATCATCCAGGTAGCTGGTTATTCTTCGCAGATAAAGAAGGCACAGCAGCAGCCTTAGCAAGACTTCTGGAAGCTCAAGGCGAAACTTCTATTTTGGTTTTTCCCGGTGAAGCCTATGAAGTATCTAAGACAGGCCAATACACAGTCAACCCAAGCCGCGCCGAGGATTTCCAGCGGTTATTGGGCGAAGTTTCGCAGATAAATAAAGCCCCGTTGCGCGGAGTAGTTCATTTATGGGAGTTAAGTACTCCTACTGTAGAAGGTATAACAGCAGACTCTCTCCAAGTTGCCCAGACCTTGGGTTGTGAAAGTGTATTGTATCTAGTGCAAGGACTTACTCAGGTTGAAAGTTCCGCTCGGTTGTGGTTAGTGACACAAAATACACAACCTGTAGAATCGTCAGCCAGTTCCTTGGCAGTAGGACAATCAAGTTTGTGGGGATTAGGTAAAGCGATCGCTTTAGAACATCCAGAAATTTGGGGAGGAATGATAGATTTAGCAAGTGGCGTCTCTAGTGATCAAGCCGCGTTGCTATTTGCTGAAATTTCCCAACCTGAGAGAGAAGATCATCTAGCCTTCCGGGGTGGACAGCGTTATGTCGCCCGCCTTGTACAAAGTACCGCAAAAGCAACAACGCCTTTGTCTTTGCAAAGCGATCGCACTTACCTCATTACTGGTGGTCTAGGCGGTCTAGGGCTAAAGCTGGCTGAGTGGATGGTAGAACAAGGAGCGCGGCATTTAGTCCTAGTAGGACGTAGGGATGCTAATGAGGCTACCCGCAAAGCTGTAAACGAGCTAGAACGGGCTGGTGCAAAAATCCTGATTGCTAAAGGCGATGTTTCTCAAGAGCGAGATATTGCTCAAATCCTGGGCAAAATTACCGAATCAATGCCGCCACTGCGAGGTATTATTCACGCTGCTGGTGTTCTTGACGATGGAGTGCTGCGTCAACAAACCTGGGAACGCTTTACTAACGTGATGGCTCCCAAAATCCAAGGAGCTTGGAATCTGCACGTCTTAACGCAGAACTTACCATTAGACTTCTTCGTAATGTTCTCCTCAGTCACCTCCTTGCTTGGTTCTCCAGGACAAGGAAACTATGCAGCCGCCAATGCCTTTTTAGATGGGCTTGCTCATTATCGATTAGCCCAAGGTTTACCAGCGTTAAGTATCAACTGGAGTACCTGGGCAGAAGTGGGCATGGCTGCTAACTTGGGTAGTCAAGAACAACAACGCTTGTTAGCAATGGGGATGAATACCATTGCACCACAGCAAGGATTACAAATATTAGGGCAGTTACTGCAACAGCCTGCTGCTCAAGTTGGGGTAATACCTGTGGACTGGTCACAGTTCATGCAGCAATTTTCTGCTGATACTGCTCCACCGCTGTTAGCCGAATTAGGCTCACTAATTAAAGCTGAACCACAGTCAGCACAACAGCTAGAGTTTGTCCAACGATTAGAGAAAGTTTCGCCACGCGATCGCCAAGAAATTTTACTAGCTCACGTCCAAGACCAAGTTGCGAAAGTTTTAGGTCGAGGTTCCTCCCATTCTCTAGAACCGCACCAAGGCTTCTTCGATATCGGTATGGATTCTCTCACCTCAGTAGAATTACGGAACCGTCTGCAAACTTCTCTAGGATGCTCTTTGCCTTCAACGTTAATCTTTGACTATCCGACTCTTGATGCGCTTGCTAAGTATCTGGCTAACGAGGTGTTTGCTGCTGAACAGCCCATAGAAGTACCGATGGTAATTGAGACCAATCATCACGAAGAAATTATTACCTCAGCAGAACTCGAACAACTTTCAGAAGAAGATGCAGAAGCATTACTACTCAAAGAGCTAGAAAACATTAGGTTTTGAGGACTGGGAAGTAGTGGGGCTGTCTTACCAACAGCCACCGCACACTCAAGAAGAATAATTTATTTTTTAACGAACCGCCAAGGACGCAAAGGAAAAGAGAGGAAAAGAAATAGGTAAAAAGTCGTCCTTTTAGCGTTCTTCTTTGCGCCTTTGCGTGAGACAAAAAAAATAGGAATTAATTATGGAAAATACCCAATCTCTATCCCCCACAAAACGCGCCCTTTTAGCTTTGCAAGAAATGCAAGCCAAGCTAGAAGCTAACGAGCGTGCTAAGACAGAACCAATAGCTATCATTGGTTTAGGTTGCCGATTTCCAGGAGGCAGCAACGATCCAGAATCATATTGGCAGATGTTGCGTAATGGGATAGATGCCATTGTAGAAGTACCAAGCGATCGCTGGGATGTTGACGCTTACTATGACCCAAATCCTGATGCTACAGGAAAAATGTATGTCCGCAACGCTGGGTTTCTCGACCAAGTAGACCAGTTTGACCCGCAATTCTTTGGGATTGCCCCACGGGAAGCTGTAAATATGGATCCTCAGCAGCGGCTACTTTTAGAAGTGAGTTGGGAAGCTTTAGAAAATGCCGGCATAGCACCAGACAAAATAGTTGGTAGTCCAACTGGGGTTTTTGTCGGGATTATGAATTTGGATTATTTCCAAATAGCTGCCAATGATCCCAATCACGCTGATACTCATACTGCCACAGGTAGCGCTTTTAGCGTAACTTCTGGACGCTTATCTTACACTCTCGGTCTGCAAGGGCCGAGCATGGCAATAGATACAGCCTGCTCTTCATCACTAGTAACTGTCCATGCAGCTTGCCAGAGTTTACGGTCAAGAGAGTGTAATTTAGCACTGGCTGGGGGAGTGAATTTAATTTTGACGCCAGTTGTAACTATAAATGAATGCCGCGCGCGGATGCTAGCTCCTGATGGTCGTTGCAAAACCTTTGATGCTGCGGCTGATGGTTATGCACGGGGAGAAGGATGCGGGATTGTCGTTCTCAAGCGATTAAGTGATGCGATCGCTGACGGTGACAATATTTTAGCCTTAATTCGCGGCTCGGCAGTCAACCAAGACGGACGCAGCGGCGGGCTGACGGTTCCTAATGGGCCATCCCAACAAGCAGTTATCCGCACAGCCTTGGCTAACGCTGGTGTTGCACCCAATCAGGTAAGCTATGTGGAAGCCCACGGCACAGGTACATCTTTGGGAGACCCCATTGAATTACGCGCTTTGGCAGCAGTGCTAGGCCAAGGACGTTCCCCCGACGAGCCTTTGATAGTTGGTTCAGCAAAAACCAACATGGGACACCTGGAAGCAGCCGCTGGAGTTGCGGGTTTAATTAAGTTGGTGCTGGCTCTGCAACATCAAGAAATCCCGCCGCATCTACATTTAAACAATCCTAATCCTTACATCCCTTGGGCAGAACTGCCGATTAAAATTCCTACAAAACTCACTCCTTGGTCTTCGCCCAACGGTTCGCGCATTGCGGGGTTGAGTTCTTTCGGTTTTAGTGGTACTAATGCTCATTTAGTAGTTGAAGAAGCGCCTTTAGAAATTCAAAATTCAAAATTCAAAATTCAAAAAGAAGATGCGCCAGAACGTCCCTTACACTTGCTCAGTCTTTCGGCAAAAACTGAAGGCGGATTACAGAAGTTAGCGAGTAAATTTTCCACGGCGTTCCAAAATAATCCCGAACTCAACCTAGCTGATGTCAGCTTTACTACTAACACAGGACGTTCAGTATTTCCCCATCGTTTAGCAGTAGTAGCTGAAAACTCAGCCCAAGTGCGTGAACAGCTAGCAGCTTTCGCCAGTGGTAATCAAGTATCAGGAGTATTCACTGGACAACCCCAAGACAATCGCCGTCCCAAGATTGCCTTTTTATTCACTGGTCAAGGTTCCCAGTCTGTCGGTATGGGACGCCAACTTTATGAAACCCAGCCAACTTTCCGCCAAGCTTTAGACCGCTGTGATACGATTTTGCAACCATATCTGCAAAAGCCTTTGTTGTCTGTACTTTACCCAGCAGCAGGCGATAATTCACCCCTCGACCAAACTGCTTATACTCAACCTGCTTTGTTTGCCCTGGAATATGCCCTATATGAATTATGGCGTTCTTGGGGAATTGAGCCTAGTGCAGTAATCGGTCACAGTGTCGGTGAATATGTAGCTGCTTGCATCGCTGGGGTATTCAGTTTAGAAGATGGTTTGAAACTGATTGTTGAACGCTCTCGCTTGATGCAATCATTACCATCTGGGGGTGAGATGGCAGCGGTATTGACCTCAGAAGAACGGGTAAAAGCTGCGATCGCTCCATATCCGAAAGTAGCAGTTGCCGCAGTCAATGGCCCACAAAGTATAGTTATTTCTGGTGAAGGAGTCGCTGTACAAGCTGTCATCAAGGAACTAGAAGCTGAAGGCATAGTAGTTCGTCCCTTAATAGTATCCCACGCCTTTCACTCTCCTCTCATGGAGCCGATACTGACAGAGTTTGAGCAAAAGGCAGCAAATGTTACCTATAGTTCTCCTCGCATAGATTTAATTTCCAATGTAACTGGAGAACTGGTACAGGGAAGCGAAATTGGTCAAGCTAGTTATTGGCGGCGTCATCTGCGGCAGGCGGTACGATTTGAATCAGGCATACAAACGCTGCAAAAACAAGGGTATGACCTGTTTGTGGAAATTGGCCCGCATCCCGTACTAATTGGTATGGCGCGGCAGTGTTTACCAGAAGAAACCGGGCTTTGGTTGCCTTCCTTGCGCCGTGGACAAGATGATTGGCAGCAGTTACTCCAGAGTGTAGCATCACTCTATGTCCAAGGTGTGAAAGTTGACTGGTCTGGCTTTGACCAAGATTATCAGCGTAGCCGCGTACCTCTGCCTACCTATCCTTTCCAAAGAAAGCGGTATTGGGTTGAGTTTCAAGCAGCCAAGCAACCTGAAACACAAATCATCTCAAATAAAGGTGTTGAAAATCCTATTCACAATCTGTTAAATGCTGGAAACACTCAACAACTGACGCGGAAGCTAGAAATAGTTGAACAACTGCCAGCAGAGCAAGTAGAGTCAATTCTAGAAAGTATGCGTCTTGCCCAACTTTCGCAACGCATTGTCCAGCTTTCTCCAGACAGATATGAACTGCTGAAACAATTGCTCTTACAAGACCAACAGCAATTAATTCCAGATTACTTAAGTAATGCATTATACGAGGTAGAGTGGCAACCCCAAGAGCGTTTAGTTCTGCCGCCTATTTCCGTCAACCAGCCCGGCAAATGGCTAATTTTTGCAGACCGCGCTGGTGTAGGGCAAGCATTGGCAGAACAATTGCAAGCGCGTCGGGAAAAATATGTGCTAATTTATCCTGGTGCAACCTATGAAATCTTAGAAGACGGGCATCGGCAAATTAATCCAGCTAATCCTGAAGATTTTCAACGACTAGTACAGGAAACTGTTGGAAACAATGGATTACCTTGTCGTGGAGTAGTGCATCTATGGAGTTTAGATGCCGCACTTGACGACCAAATTACACCATCGTCTCTGGAGAAGGCGCAATTACTGGGTAGTGGCAGTGTGTTGCATCTGGTTCAGGAACTAGTCAAACGGGGTAATTCAGTATTACCTCGGTTATGGCTAGTAACTTCTGGAACTCAACCCGTTGAGACAAAACCTGCTGCAATAGCAGTAGCGCAAGCCCCTGTGTGGGGACTTGGGAGAGCGATCGCTCTTGAACATTCTGAAGTTTGGGGAGGACTAATAGATTTAGACCCCAATATTTCTGGAGATCAGCAAGCTGTTTCTCTACTCACAGAAATTTGGCAGCCTGATGGCGAAGATCAACTGACTTTACGTAATGGCAAACGCTATGTTGCTCGTTTAACCCGTAGCAAACAACACAGCACAAAACCTGTGCAAATACAAGCTAATGGCACTTACCTAATTACTGGTGGCTTGGGTAGTTTAGGGCTGAAAGTTGCTCAGTGGCTAGTAGAACAAGGAGCGCGGAACTTGGTACTAGTAGGAAGGAGTGGTCTTCCTGAACGTGCTGAGTGGGCAAATCTACCACAAAATACCAACACCTGGGAACGGGTACAAGCAATTCAAGCCTTCGAAAATTTGGGTGCTAACGTCGTTATTGCTCAAGCTGATGTCAGCAATCAAGCTCAGATGTCTGCGGTATTTGCCCAGTTATACAATGCTCAAATTCCCTTAAAAGGAATTATCCATGCTGCTGGTATTGCTGAGTATCAAGAGTTACAAAATATAGACCTCAAGTCACTTGAATCTACTTTAAATCCCAAGGTAGCGGGTGGATGGCTCCTACATCAACTCAGCTTGGGGATGAATTTAGACTTCTTCGTTTGCTTCTCCTCAATAGCTTCAGTATGGGGTTCTAGAGGACAAGCACATTACGCGGCTGGCAATCATTTCCTCGATGCCCTTGCTCATTATCGCCAAGCTTTGGGAGTACCAGCTTTAAGCATAAACTGGGGGCCTTGGGCAGGCGGGGGTATGGCTGACCCAGAAATCCAAACCTTGTTAAAACGGATGGGGTTAGAAGCTTGGCAACCAGAACAAGGGATTGCAGTTCTAGCGCAGCTTTTGGGGACAAACACAGTCCAAGCAACAGCCGCCAAAGTTGACTGGAGTATCTTCAAACCAATTTATGAAGTCAAGGGACAGCGGCCACTGCTGAAACAATTTGGCAAAATACAGCCACAACAGCAAGATGAATCGCAACCAGCAAAACGCCCAGAGATTTTAGACCAATTGGACGCCTTACCAGCTAACAAACGTTACAGTTTCTTAGTTAATCATCTACAAAGTCAAGTTGCTCAGGTTTTGGGACTAGATTCATCTCAGCCCCCAGAAGTACAACAGGGATTTGTGGAACTAGGTATGGATTCCTTGATGGCTGTGGACTTGAAGAATCGCCTTGAAACCAGCTTGGGGCAAACCTTAAGCTCAACATTGGCTTTTAATTATCCCAACATAGAGACTCTTGCAAATTACTTAGCTAACGAAGTTCTTTCCTTAGAGCTAACAGTACAAAAGGAGCCACAAAAAGATACCATCGATGAATTATCTCAAGCTTCAGCCGAGTTAGAAGAACTTTCTGAAGACGAATTAGCTTCATTACTTGATGCAGAATTGGGGGCTTTAGTTCATTAAAAGCGACGGTAAACTCATCACCAAGGTGGGTGGAGAGATAGTCGCCTCGTAGCTTTGGGCATTGGTAACTTCTTCCTCATGCCCAAAAACTCCCTCATATTGGTGAGGGAGTTGTCATCGAGAAATTTTTTACGTTGTTTGATTTGCTTCCAACCAGTTAAGTAAATCCTCAATGGCTGTAAAATCTAATAAAGCCTCTCCAAGTGCTTCTAATTGCTCTAGGGAAAGAGTTTGAATGCGCCCCTGAACCTCTTTTGGTAACTCTCCTACCCGTTTTTGTAGTAGCCGTAGCACGAGAGTTTGCTCACCTTCCTGTTTTCCTCGCTCGTAGCCAATACGCTCGCCTGTGGTAATGTAGCTCATAGTCCGCTCCTGCTCAAACTGCTTAAACTCTAGCCAAAATTCTGCTTCCAAGGCTTTTGGTAAAATCATAACCCAATCAATAAATCGGTAAAGGTTACGAATATCTTTTTCTTGCAATCCTAATTAAACTTGTCCGAAATATTAACTTAGGAAAAGAAAAATGGTAAAACGTTAGATTGGGCGTCTACCATTTTCCACAATTAGTTATGATTTTAGATTATATACAAAAGTATCCACTACGAACAAAACAGATTTTAGGGATTAGTTACGAACAATTGCAATCACTGCTAAATTGCGCCTTAAAACGAAATCGATACATCAAAGCTAAACAAGAGAGTCATAAAATTAGAATTAATGCGGCTGGTGGTGGTCGTCCCGAAAAGCTATCAACCGAAGAACAAGTATGTTTATGTCTATTTTATCTAAGACAGATGCCAACATTCCAAGTATTAGGAATGCTATTTGGTGTTTCCAAAACCGAAGCTAATGATACATTTCACGACTGGATACCAATTCTTCGTGATATATTACCTGCTAGTTTATTAGAACAAGTATCAAATAATGAAAGTGATTTACTATTTGTTCAAGAAGTATTAACAAATTTTAGGCTATTAGTCGATAGCTTAGAACAGCCAATATATAGGGATTCTGACCAAAAAGAGCAACAGAAATATTTTTCTGGAAAGAAGAGACAACATACATTAAAAAGTCTGATAATTGGCATACCAGAAGGCAAAGATATTGTAGAGGTAGAAGTAGGTGTTCCTGGGCCAACAGCAGATATAAAATTGTTTCGTCAATCTCAAAATAAATTTGATAAATCTCAACCCTTTTCAGGTGATAAAGGCTTTCAAGGAGGTGAGAATATCACTACTCCTCATAAAAAGAAACCAAAACGAGAATTAACTCAACAGCAAAAAGATGAAAATAAGGCTTTATCTAGTAATCGGATATTCATTGAACATTTGATTCGATTACTTAAAATATTCCGCATAGCCTCACAAAGATTTCGCTTAAAGCTTGAGACGTATGAGCAGATTATTTTAACAGTTTGCGGATTAGTTAGGTTAAGAATTGGTAGCTTAGTTCTGCCAACTTAGCTAGTAGCAAAAATCATAAATTTTTAGAAATTAGGAGTTAATTTTTATGCCTCTAAATTATCACTAACTATCTCAAAGCCTTATAATTACGTATTTACGAAGATATCAAAGTTTTGCCCCAAAGCTTTGAACAGTCTGGCTTTGGAATTTTCGGACAAGTCTATTCATACAATCGGCGAATCAAGGTAAATTTCCAAGCTTTACGTTCTCCTGGCTTTTTACTTGTTTGCTGTGTCTTCAGATGCGCCATCACTACAGTTGCAAATGGGTTGTCACTGGCTTCTAATTCTGCCCACCGATTTTGATAATCCAGCAGCTTGACAGTTCCAAATTCAAAATTAAGCCTGGTATCCGGATAATTATAACTATATTGATTGGGTCGCCATGTCGGGTCTGTATCGCACAAAATCGCCAAACTCATGGCAGGTTTCGCAAATCTGTCAAAAATTCGCAGGTTGTAGGAAAACATTCTTTCTGTAAAGGTATCTTCTGATTTTGCCTGGATTTCTACATGGATTAATAGCCAAATTTCTTGTCCTTGAATTTGCCAGACTTTAACTAATTTATCTGCATATCTCCTACCAAGTTCTGCTTCGCGGGCTATTTGTTGAAATTCCTTGTCGAGAAATTCGTGGGGACGTTCCCAATTAATTATTTCTGCTGTTTGGGGAAAGAAAAATTGCATTGCTTGGGGAAAGTAAGCTTCTAAAATTTCTTTCCACGGACTATCATTATCTGCTCTTTCCACTTCCTCTTTCATCAGTTAATTAGTAGATGCTATACCTGTTCTAATCTATATTCTGTACTCTACAGTTCATCTAGTATTGTCTGAAATTTTCATGCATATAGTAAGGATTTGCACGAAAACAGCAGACTGAAACAGTATTTAGATGTGTTTGCCCTGCCCCTAGAACCCTTTTGCAAGAGATTCTTACCCCAGATTGCATCAAAGTTACTTGTTTTACCGTTAATTCTTTAAGCAACACCGAGAAATTATTAAAAATGAGTAATACTTTAGAAACTATTGATAATCGCGATCGCTTAAAACAAGCTCTTTTGGCAGTCAGGGAAATGCGCTCGAAGCTAGAAGCGGTGGAACGTGCTAAAACAGAGCCGATTGCTATTATTGGTATGGGTTGCCGGCTTCCTGGCGCTAACAATCTCCAAAGTTTCTGGTCTTTACTACATGACGGCGTGGATGCCATCAGCAAAGTTCCCAAAGACCGATGGAATATCGATGAATTCTACGATCCAAACCCTGATGCACCAGGGAAAATTTATGTGAAAAGTGCTGGTTTTATCGACCAAGTAGACCAGTTCGACGCCCAATTTTTTGGCATTACCCCGCGAGAAGCGGAAAATATAGATCCCCAGCAGCGGCTAGTTTTAGAAGTGAGTTGGCAGGCAATTGAACACGCTGGTATTGCACCAGAACGCTTGAGAAACAGCCAAACAGGTGTGTTTGTCGGGATTACCACCAATGACTATTTACAACTGCAAATTGGGTCTAGCGATCGCAGTAAAATTGATGCTTACAGTGCTACAGGTAATTGTCTCAACGCTGTAGCTGGTCGTTTGTCATATACTTTGGGTCTACAAGGCCCCAGTATGATAGTGGATACGGCTTGCTCATCTTCATTAGTAGCGATTCATTTAGCTTGTCAAAGTCTACGTACACAAGAATCAGATTTAGCCTTAGCTGCTGGGGTGAACCTCATCCTCTCACCAATTGCGACCATTGCTACTTGTCGCGCTAGGATGTTAGCCCCTGATGGTCGTTGCAAGACCTTTGATGCGTCTGCGGACGGTTTCGCTAGAGGAGAAGGTTGCGGTGTTGTCGTACTCAAGCGATTGAGTGATGCGATCGCTGATGGTGATAATATCTTAGCCTTGATTCGCGGCTCAGCAGTTAACCAAGACGGGGCAAGCAGCGGTTTGACAGTTCCCAATGGAGTCGCCCAGCAAACATTGATTCGTAAAGCCTTGGCTAACGCTGGGGTAGAGCCAGCACAAGTCAGCTATGTAGAAGCCCACGGCACAGGCACATCTTTAGGAGATCCCATCGAAGTCGAGTCTTTAAGTGCAGTGTTGGGCCAAGGACGTTCTCAAGAGGAACCTTTAATTATTGGTTCAGCAAAAACCAATATCGGTCACTTGGAGTCAGCTGCTGGAGTGGCAGGGCTGATTAAGGTGGTGTTGGCATTACAAAATCAAGAAATACCTCCGCATCTGCACCTGAAAAATCCCAATCCTTTTATTCCCTGGGCAAAGTTACCAGTAGTAGTCCCAACCCAGAGAACACCCTGGACTTCAGGAGATAAACCCCGGATTGCTGGGTTAAGTGGGTTTGGTGTGACTGGCACTAATGCTCACCTTGTGATCGAAGAAGCCCCAGCCAAGCAACAGCAGCCCAACGAAGTAGAACGTCCTCTACATTTGCTGAGTCTCTCGGCAAAAACTGAAAGCGGCTTACAAGAATTAGTTAGTAATTTTTATACAACGCTCAAAGCTAATCCTGATTTAAACCTAGCCGATGTCAGCTTTACTGCTAATACAGGACGTTCAACCTTTGCCCATCGTCTAGCAGTGGTAGCTGAAAATTCAGTGCAGGTGAGTGAGCAACTTGCAGCTTTCAACATTGGACAAGACCCTGGTGGATTATTCAAAGGACAAGTTGAGAAGTCTCGTCAACCTAAAGTTGCCTTTTTGTTCACTGGTCAAGGTTCCCAGTATGTCGGCATGGGACGCCAACTCTATGAAACCCAGCCAACTTTCCGCCAAGCTTTAGACCGTTGCGATGTAATCCTGCGTCCATATTTGCAAAAGCCTCTTTTATCTGTACTCTACCCAGCAGCAGGGGAGAATTCACCCCTCGACCAAACAGCCTACACTCAACCTGCTTTGTTTGCCTTGGAATATGCCCTGTGTGAATTATGGCGTTCTTGGGGAATTGAGCCGAATGCAGTGATAGGTCACAGTGTCGGTGAATATGTAGCTGCTTGTGTAGCTGGTGTATTCAGCTTAGAAGATGGGCTGAAACTGATTGCTGAACGCTCTCGTTTGATGCAGACATTGCCCTCTGGGGGTGAAATGGCAGCGGTGTTTGCATCAGAAGACCAAGTGAAAGCAGTTATAGCTCCGTATACCGAGCAAATTTCTATTGCAGCAGTCAATAGTCCGCAAAATGTGGTTATTTCTGGGGCAAAGTCAGCAATACAAGCAGTATTGCAAAAACTAGAGTCACAAGGAATTGAATTCCGCAGCTTGCGAGTTTCTCACGCTTTTCATTCTCCGCTGATGGAGCCAATTTTGGCAGAGTTTGAGCAACGTGCTAGTGAGTTGGTCTACAGTGAACCTCAAATAGACCTGATTTCCAATGTGACTGGAAAACTAGTACAAGGAGCCGGAATTGGTCAAGCTAGTTATTGGCGGCGTCATCTACGGCAGGCAGTACAATTTGCCGCAGGTATAGAGACACTGCAAGCTCAAGGGTATGACCTATTTGTAGAAATTGGCCCAAATCCAGTACTTATAGGTATGGCGCAACAGTCCATATTTCATGGAGTCGGAGTTTGGTTGCCTTCCTTACGTCGTGGACAAGATGATTGGCAGCAGTTATTGCAGAGTTTAGCATCCTTATATATCCAAGGTGTGAAAGTTGACTGGTCTGGCTTTGACCAAGATTATCACCGTAACCGCATACCTTTACCTACCTATCCCTTCCAGCGCCAACGTTACTGGATTGAAACTATAGCAGTCGAGGCAAGCTCTCAGCCACAGCTAACCCAAAAACCAGAAATTCCTGTCATTAGCATCTCTGATGTGAACTTAGAGGAACGCATCTTAACTCTAGCCGCGAAGACAACCGGACTTAAGCCAGAGCAACTGAGTTTGGATATTTCCCTAGAAGCAGACTTGGGGCTGGATTCAATCATGATGATGCAACTCATGAGCGGTCTGGTGAAACTGGTTCCAGCAGAACAACAAACTGCATTTAGTAGCAAGTTTTCTTTGCGTGACTTAATGCAGTTGCAGACATTGAGACAAGTAGTCCAGATATTTGAAGAGTGGCAAACCTCTGAGACGCAAGGCACAGTTAGCGGTGCAGAAACTGTAGTTGTTAACCCAGAAACTTTACAACAGCCAGAAACTGAGAACGTAGAAATACTTCATGGGCAGTATTTTCACTTACTGGGACATTGGGTGGTTAATTCCAATAGCCTATTTTCTAGTTTGCGGTTGCAGGGAGATTTCGATTTAGATGTAGCTTGGCAGAGTTGGAAAGACTTGCTATCTCGGCATCCGATGTTGCGATCGCATTTCCATGTCCCAGCGGGTGCAACTCGCTTTAATGACTACTATATGGAAGTTCTCGAAGATTTAAATCCTCCAGAAATTCCAGTTACAGATATTAGACATCTTGACAGTGATGCTAAAGAACAAGCTGTACAAGCAGAAGTTCATCGCTGGTTAAATTACGAATGGCCGCTAACTCAATGGCCGCTGCATCGCTTTTCTGTATTGCGCCTAGAAGATTCGGTGTATCAGCTCTTTTTAGGCAACGAACACCTAATTTCTGATGCTCTGGGAAATCATCTTATATTGCGCGAATTTATGGAAATTTATCGCGCCCATATCTGCAACGAGCAGCCAGATTTACCGCCAGCCACAACTCTTCAAGAGTACCGAGAAATCGTGCAAACGATGAACGATTGGCATGATCCCGAAGAAGAGCGATCGCTTACAGCCTACACTAGTAGCCAAGGTAAGGATTCTTACTTCTGGAATCCTCAAGGCAAAGTTGTTGACTACCCACTGCCGCAATTCCGCACCCAGCGGTACATTTTAGCAAAGGATCTGACTGCCAAGCTGATTGAACGCACCCGTGACTGGCGAGTACCAGTAAATTCTCTCCTACTTGGAGCATTTTTGCGCTCAATTGTCAAGTTACAAGAGACTTCCCAATCAGTAATTGTTCAAGTCCCCACTGGCGGTAGAGTTTATCCTGGCGCTGATGCTTCTCATGTGGTTAGCAGTTTCGCGCAGAATTTAGCCTTGAGTTTTACACCACCGCAACCGAATGAAGACTGGCAAATTCTATTAAACCGCGTGCATCAAGAAGTCCAAAATGGCATTGCCAGCGGTATTGACCGCGCTCAAACTCGCCAGATGGGTATAATGTTCCGCGACAATATTCCGTTAGAAGATGGCAAACTACCAGAGCATAGTTTATCTATGTTCCGCAGCGTCTTGAAATCGAATTTGTACTTTCCCTACACAGGACATACCCAGATTCAAACTCAGTACGGTTCTGTAGAAATAATTGATTATCAAGCAGGCGGCATAAATGCTGCTGGAACCATTGATATATTACAGGAGATATTTGACGGCAAGTTGCATTTGTTTGCCAGTTATGACAGCAAATTCTTCGACTTGTCGGTTGTTGATGAACTGATGCGGGAATACATTACTCAGATAGAAGAATTATCTTCACTGACAATTCAACCCCAGCAGCCAAGCCAACAACTACCAGCATCACCAGCAGATGCCAAAATGGAGTCCACGATTCGACAGGTAGCAGAGGAGATTTGCCACTACCACATTAGTTCCGAAGAAATGGACAAAGATATCGAGGCAGACTTAGGTGTAGATTCTCTAGAACGCATCCGCATCATTACCCGCCTAGAAAAGCTAATTGGAAAAGTAGACCGCCAAGCCTTACTAAGTTGTAGAAGTTTGCAGGAAATGGCAAACACACTCAGTAAATGAGTCAGGAGTAGAGACGCGATTCATCGTGTCTGTACAGGAGTCAGGAGTAGAGACGCGATAAATCGCGTCTGTACAAGAGTCAATTTTCTTATCCTGCTCCCCTACTCCCTACTCCCTATTCCCCAATCCCCAATTAATAGGTAAATCATTGAGATGAGTAATATTAAAGAAATTCCTTACTTAAAAATTGTAGAACAAGTTCAGCAAACGCCAGATGCGATCGCAGTTCTACACCAAGACACTCAACTAACTTACGCACAGTTACATCGCCTTTCTAATCAGGTTGCTAATTATTTAGAGACTCAAGGCGTAGGGCCAAATACTCTTGTTGGCATTATGACCCAACGTGGCCCTTTGATGCTGGTCGGAATTTTAGGTATCCTCAAGGCTGGTGGTGCTTATGTTCCCCTCGACCCTTCTTACCCAGGGGAACGCATTCGTTACATTCTCGAACACGCCAAGATTGAGACTTTGCTGACTGAGTACCAAGTAACTAATAAACTCGAAGAGTGCTTGGATGCGGCATTACCATTGCAAACCTTGATGTTCTTGGACGATGGCGAAACCTTCCTACCTAGCAAAGAACTACAAATACTTAATAAAAATACTTGGTCTACTTTCCCAGACCAAGACCCGGAATATATTAATGATCCCAATGATTTGATGACGGTTTTGTATACTTCTGGCTCTACTGGACGCCCCAAAGGAGTTATGCTCAATCATCGGGGCTACATGAACCGCCTCCGCTGGATGCAAGATACATTCCAGTTAAAACCTGGGGATAGAGTTGCTCAAAAAACTTCTTTCTGTTTCGACATCTCGGTTTGGGAACTCTTTTGGACGCTGATGGAAGGAGCTACTATTTGTCCAATAGCTAGGGAAATAGTAATTAATCCTTGGGAACTTGCTCAGTGGCTCAAAGATACCCAAATTAATGTGATGCATTTCGTGCCTTCATTGTTTGGTGAATTTATCAGTGCTTTAGAAGATGAATCATGGGAATTCCCTGATTTGCGCTGGTTAATTTTTAGTGGTGAAGCTTTACCTTTACCTTTTATCCAACGTTGGATTGATAAGTATGGTACAGGTACTGGACTAGCAAATCTCTATGGCCCAACTGAAGCATCTATTGACGTGACTGCACATCTCATTGAGGAACGTCCTGATGAAAAAGTGACTAGTCAAATTCCTATCGGCAAAGCGATTGATAATGTTTACATCAAGATTTTAAATGACCAAATGCAGCCAGTTGTACCTGGGCAGTTGGGAGAACTTTGGATTGGAGGCGTCCAACTTGCCAAGGGTTACTTGAATGATTCGCAACGCACATCAGAAGCATTTCGCCCGAATCCGTTTCCCCAAATTCCTGGAGAGCATCTTTATCGGACTGGTGATTTAGCTAAGGAGTTGCCAGATGGTAGTTTTGAATATCACGGACGTATCGACCATCAGGTGAAAATTCGGGGTTTTCGTGTCGAACTGGGAGAAATCGAAAGTGTTCTCAATACTCACCCAAGTGTACGCGAGGCGGCAGTTTTAGCTGTGGATTATGGCGCTGGGCAGAAAAGATTGATAGCTTGGTTGTCTGGAAACAAGGTGGACAATCGCCAAATCAAGCAACATCTTTCTCAACTACTGCCTGATTACATGATTCCGCAACGTGTGGAATGGCTGCCGAGTCTACCAAAGAATCACAATGGTAAGCTGGATCGCAAAGCTTTACAAGCACTGTTGGATGAGAATCAGCCGAAAAAAAAACTGAGTGAGAAGGCTGAAGTTTCTGTTCAAGAATACCTACCACTGGGGCCGGCTCAACGTTGGTTAGTGACATACTTTGAGCCACCTTACCAGTGGACAGGATATACACGTTTTCGCTACCGCCAAGCTTTGAATCTGGACGTTTTTAACAAAGCTCTCAATTTGATGGTGGTGCGGCATTCTGGGTTGCGTAGTTTATTTGTTCAACGCAATGGACAATGGCAGCAGCAAATTCTGGGTACAGAAAAGCAATTGCCTGTAGATTTCTTTGATGGTAGTCAACTGACAGCGGCACAGCGCGATGAAGAAATCCGCTCAAGGATAGAGCAGAGCAGTCAAAAACTGCGTTTGGATCAATGGCCGTTATTGGCAACAATCGTAGTCAAAGTTGATGAATCATCTTATGACATCGCCATGATTGCCCACCATATCATCGCTGATATGCTGAGTACAACTGTGCTGTTCAAGGAACTCTGGTATGCCTATGACCAGATTTTGGCAGGTAGTGTACCAACCTTTGAAAACCCCTCCCCACCTTCCTACGCAGATTTGGTGCGTCTACTAGTGGCAGAAGACGAAAGTGGAGCCTTAGCCAGCCATGTTGATTATTGGAAAGCACAATTTCCTTCTCGACAATATACGCTTCATGTTCCCTTTGACCAGATTAAGGGGGCTAATGTTGAAGCTTCTGCTGCGATTCAACGATTCACTCTGACTAAAAGCCAGAGCGATACATTGTTACGCAAAGCTAAACAGCATTACGGTAGCAATTTGTATACACTTTTACTCGCTCCTTTATACCAATTAATGGCTGTTTGGTGTGGCAAGTCTTGGGTAGTAATCAGCCATCGCAGTCACGGCAGAGATTTGGGTGATAACCATATCTATTGGGAAAGCTTTGGTAACTTTGCAGTAAATTACCCCCTTGGAGTAATGGTAGAGTATGACGAAAAGTGGGAGAAAACCATCAAGCATATCAAAGAAGGGTTTGATGGACTACCGATGAATGGTGTTACTTTTGATTGGATTTGCGATCGCTTACCCAACTATATCTATCCCGATGCAAATCTCACATCGATTCGAGCCAATTATTTGGGAAATCGCACACAGCCTAAGTTTGACTTGTTTGAGTTCAGTGAAGAAGAACGCGATCGGCGTTTGTCTCCTCCTGAACAAAAACGCACAACTTTGTTAGAGTTTTTCTTTTCTATTGTTGATGGCAATTTCCAACTAGAAATTGAATACTCTCGCAATTTCCACCAGTCTGGAACTATCAAGTCTCTTGGCGAACAATACTTGGAGTTGATAGAGAAAATGCTTGCACCTATATCGTCAGTCAAAGAAAGCGTTGCACATGGTAAATAACTTTCAGCAATACTTGTGAAGCAAGCCAGCGTTGCTGTTATTCATCTTAATCATTCCTGAGTTCAGCAACGCCAATATTTTACTTTGACTGCAAATATATAACTTGATCAAAACAATGCAGGAAGTCTCTTCAACAACATCAACTTCTCCCTTTTCTACCGGATTACCAGCTTTGTATATTATCAGTTTTTTGTCTGGTATTTCTATGGGGCTGTTTACTCCCTTTATCTCGACACTGATGGCTCAACATCAAGTTGATGATGTTTGGATAGGGGCTAATTCTACAGTTTACTTTTTGACAATAACGCTAACAGCACCTTTTGTAGCCAAAATATTACGTCAATTAGGATTGCGTAAAACTATGATGCTTGGCTTGGCACTGATGGGTTTGAGTGCGCCGCTATTTCCTCTAACTACACAAATGCCTTTATGGTTTTTCATCCGCGCGGTGATGGGAATTGCTTCTTGCTTGTATTTAGTTTGTGGACAAACTGGATTACACAGCTTTTGCCATGACAGCAATCGAGCCAGAGCCAGCGGTTTTCATGCTCTTGCTTATAGTTTCGGGTTTGGTATTGGCCCAGTTATGGGTTCTGCCCTCTATAGTGTTTCGCCCAAAATTAGTTTTTTTCTCGGCAGTCTTTTAGTTCTCAGTGGTATTGTTGTTGTTTGGATAGGCTTGCCAGAAAAGGCGATCGCTTTTCAATCTTCGTCACGTACTAGTTTTAAAAAGCTCACACTCCCGCTTCAGGGTGCGTTTGCTTATGGTTTTACTGTAGCAACTTTAGTTTCACTATATCCAGTATATTTGCTGCGCCAAAACTACAGTGTGACGCAGATAGGTTATACCTTTACTGTCTTCGTAATTGGTGGTTTGCTTGCTACTATTCCAGTTACACATTTAGCTGATAAATTTAACAGATTAAAAATTCTTTTAATCTGTGTATGTATTGCATTAATTTCCATCCTGTCTCTTTCCTTAAGTAGTAACTTCATTACTACTCAGATTTTTACTTTTATTGCCGGAGCTAGTGTCAGTCCAATTTTTCCTTTAGCACTGGCACTCATTGGAGCAAAGCTTTCTCGCAATGAATTATCTGCTGGCAGCGCCATGTTCACAGCCATATATGGTTCTGGATGTGCTGCTGGGCCGATACTTTCCTCATTAGTTATGAAAGTTGCCAACGCGCAATATATCTTTAGCTTAATTTTAATTCTATTTGCCCTACTTGTAGTTCAGATTATCCGTAACTCTCAACAGAAGTATAGTCCAAACTACTAAATAAAATGCATATTTTGCAGATAGTTTCCCCACAGAAAACCAAACAGGAGAAAAAGCATGGCTCTTTCTACATTCCCGACAACAAATAAAACATCAAATTGGCAAACAAGCTTGGAAATTTATACAGAGGTTGAAATCGCAGCTAAAGCTGAAAAAGTCTGGAGTATTTTGACAAATTTTAATGATTACATCAACTGGAATCCTTTTATAGTCAAAGCTGAAGGAAAGATTCATCAAGGCGCTAAGATTACCATCCATGTACAACCCCCTGGTTTAAAGAGTATGGTTTTTAACCCGACAATTATCAAAACCGAAGAAAACCGGACATTGGTATGGGAAGGCAAATTTATATTGCCGGGTATGTTCGATGGGGAACACACTTATATTATTGAAGAATTGGGAAATCAAGGTGTTCGCCTAATTCAAAAAGAGACTTATACAGGTTTACTTATTCCTTTTCTAGCGAAAAAACTCAGCAAAAATACACGAGGTGGCTTTGAATTAATGAATCAAGCCATAAAAAATTTAGCAGAATCGCAACCCTCATAGGTTTGCACTCAATTGGGGGGTTTTGACACTTGCAATTCTCCTCAATCCCTACTAAATGAAGATAAATTATTTGATGCTTGCAAATAGTCTCAAAAACTGATAAAAACTTAGCAATCTCTAAGGAGACACTTGATGGCTACCGATGTAACTTCCACCCATAATACAACGCCAGGAAAGACCCAAGGCCCCAACTTATTAGGCTCACTTAGTGCTTTCAACAGACTGGCAAATGATCCTCTTCAACTTTTTTATGAACTTCATAGTCAATATGGAGATATCGTATGTTTAAATTTAGGATTTAAAAAAGTTTTTGTTATCAATAATCCCCTTTATATTAAGTATGCATTACAAGAAAATATTAAGAACTATAACAAGCTCAAGCGTTTAGAAATGCAAACTAAGCTGCTTTTTGGAGAAGGGTGGACTAATAAAATTAACCGTCAAATTATTCGACCCTTTTTCGAGCCTCAGCATTATGCCACTATGGATGCTGCGATCGCAGATGCTACTCAAAAGATGCTTGTCCGTTGGCAGAATTTTGCTGAAAACCGCCAACCAATTGATGTAGCAGCAGAAATGATGCGGTTGAGTCTGGCTTTTACGGGAAAGACTTTGATTGGGAATGATTTCAACTCAGGGCTGGATGATGTGGCTCTAGCGATGCAAGTGATTATAGAACACTTCAATGCTACGGCTGTATCGAACTTTAATGTACCAGAAAGTTTTCCCACCGCAGCCAATCGTAAGTATCTGGCAGCTGTACAAACACTCCAATCAGCAGTAGACCAAATCATTGCAGAACGCCAAAATCATGGTTCAGATAAGGAAGATTTACTTTCAGTGTTGCTGGCATGGCGTGATGAAACAGGTACAGGCTTGAGTGACAAACTGTTACGCGAAAGGCTGTTGTGGATTCTATTACCTGCCTTTGAACCGATTGGCAGAGCGCTATCTTGGGTCTGGCATTCGTTGTCACTCAATCCCAATGTTGAGCGTCAGATGCAAGCTGAACTCGTGAGAGTACTTGGCGATCGCCAACCAACTTTCGATGATTTGCCAAAGTTGAATTACACTAAGCTAATTGTGCAGGAAACACTGCGGATGTATCCGCCATTTTGGGTGATTGGTCGGGAAGCGATTGAAGATGACGTAGTTGGTGGTGTACACATCCCAGCTAAATCGATGCTTTTATTCAACATATATGGAGTACAGCACAACCCACAATATTGGGATAATCCAGAAGGTTTTGACCCGGAACGCTTTACGCCAGAACGTGCTAGAAATCGGGTTGGCGCTGCCTTTATTCCTTTCAGTATCGGCCCTCGTGCTTGTCTGGGATACAACCTATCAATTATGCAGATCCAGTTGGTGATCGCTTTGGTCGCACAAGCTTACCGTTTAGAATTAGTCCCAGGACATCCAGTTGAACCAGCTGCTATGGTTTCTCTGTTACCGCGTCATGGCATTCAGATGAATTTGTCCCAAAGAGCATAATGGGTTTTTCTTCGTGTCTTGGTGGTTTAAAAATAACGTATTTACCACCAAGACACAAAATAGAAGTTTGCAAATAAATCGCACACATGAACAATGCTACTAAGATGCACATTGGCCAGCAGCACCGAGTATCAGCAGTGTCTTTACCCAAAATAACTGCGCTGTTTTTGGTGTTGGAAGTTATTCTGTTTATGACTGCCTTTAGGGTTTTATCCAACGCAGTCAATTGGCCTGCTGGCTTGGATGAACCCGCCAGCGTGGTTCTACCCTTAATTGCCAAGCATCACAGTGCTGTCATCGCAGGCTATTACAGCTATATGCTGTCGTCAATTTTGCTGATTCCGCTCTCTCTCTTGCTCCACCGCATACTAGCTAGTGGGAAGGGGCTGTTGTTGACGACTGCTACCATGTTTGGGGTACTAAGTGGTGTGATGAAAAGTCTGGGGATATTGCGCTGGCTCTTTCTTATGCCATTTCTTGCAGATACTTATGTGAATCCAGGAACGAGCGCAACTACACGTGAAACTATTGGCTTAATCTACGACGCTTTTAACTTGTATGCAGGCAAGATTGGTGAGCATCTGGGAACGCAGTTGCTTACTGGCTTGTGGGTTGGGTTAATTGCGATCGCCCTGCTGCGGTCTCGGTTAATCTCACGCTGGATTGGCTGGCTTGGTATCATTGTTGCGATCGGATGGCTCGTGAGTTTGGTTAAAGACTTTGGTATATCTGTAGGCCCGGTAGTGTTCATCAGCATGACGCTGTTAAATATCTGGTATCTCACCCTTGCTGTGGGACTTTTCAAGTTAAAAAGTGTTAATTAACATGCATAGTCAGCAGTACTTTGTCAAATTTAATTCTCAAAAAGCAAAATTTTCTAACTTATCCTGAACTGCATTTTCTATTTTCTAGATTCATTTAATTAGTACATACACCAAGCTCAAAAATAGAGCTTTCTTTGAGAAATCAACAACTAAGTTAAGCGTTTCTTATAAGTTAGACAAAATACATTTTTTTTAGAGGATATACTGTAGACTAAACTTTATTATCTGCAAATTTTGCGAAAAACACATAATAAAATGTCAGGCTTTTCAAAGTTCCTGAGCAATTATTTAATCAAATCAAGAATAAAGTTAGCAAAGCAATTTTGCAGATTCTCTTAGAGCAAGATCCGTTCTTTCAAGCTTTTTTAAACTTAACCTATGCTTAACTACAACCCGCTAATAATTTTGGGACTGACTACCACCGTTTTAGTATCCGCACCTCTGGCTGTTCATGCTGAGGCCAAAGTCTACAGAGAAATAGGTGGTAAAGAGAGCATTAGGTTTGATCCTAATGCGCTTACTCTCCTGGAGTCTTTAGGTTTATCTTTGGGTGGGGGACAGAGTACAATTGACCCAGATCCTGGTTTTACTTATGGATTAGCCTTACTTCCTCCCAGTTCAGATCCTAATGTTCTAGGCACTGATTTTCAGTTCCGTTATGATCCAGAAACAGGCGTCTACATCCCTCTGGGTGACATAGAAAGATTTTCGGGAAGAGTATTTTTCAATGTAGATCCCAACAAGCTAACTTTGCCTTCTCAAAATGTTGATTTCAACGGTTTCGCGATCGACTCCGATCCCGCATTTAACTTTTATGTAGAATCTAATGGTTTACGTTTGTTTGATGTAAAATCATCAGGTTCTCCTACTTTTGATCTTAATACTAATACTTGGACTCTCCAAAATATAGATTTGATAGCAAGTCAAGAGTTTAGCGATTTGCTTGTAGCTGCTGGAGCTAGTCAGCCAATTGCAGGTTTGAAACTAGGCGAAGCTCAAGGAGAAAGAGCTTTTATAGATGTTGCCGCCACCCAAGTTCCTGAACCTGAAAGTACATTGGCAATCTTAACTGCTGCCAGTGCAGCGCTAGCTCTGCGTAAGCGGCGTAATCGTTCCGCACTATAAGTTTTTAAAGATTCAGGTTTCGTTAGTTTCTTCTCAGAGCTGCATTCAGAATTTATTTGAACTTTCTGGTTGGAAAAGCTAAATTCTCAATCAACAGCTAAAAAATTCCAATTTTTTACTTTTGTTGAAAACTAGCTTTTCACGCTTTTATTCTGAAAAAGTTTACTATAAAATGCACTTGAAAAAATCTGACATTACCTGAATACTTACTAAGTGTTGATTCCAGGACTTGCTATCGATTCAGTGTACGAAAAATCAAAACTATCCAAGCTTTGTTGAGAGGAGTTTGTTCAAATTATGGGTAATTCAGCCCTTTCTTTATTTCTAGGACTGATGTCTACTGCCTCAGTCTTGATGCCTATAACAGCTCAAGCGGCAACTTTTGACTATAGCAAAATCAAAAATTTTTCGACACGACCTATTGAGTCTGACTATGTACTCGACTTTTTTGGAGATATTACAGAGAATGAGGGATATGCGCTGATAAATAATCTCGATCCTAATGCTCCAGATGCAGGTCATGTAAGCATAGCCAAGAATGCGTTGCCAGGTAGTTCTGGTTATTACACTATGGGTCGTCCTGCCAGTCCGGCTCCAAATACTGCTACCCGTTCAGCAACTTTAAAGAGCATCAAGGGATTCCCCAATCTCTCTACTTATCTAAATAGCAACAATATTCCGCTTAGTAGTATTGGCTTTAGTTATGGTCAAAAGGCTGACCGGGATTTTACTAAAGCGTTAAATTTAGGTGAAGATAAGCTCGGACAAGATTGGTTCGCGAGTCCAGATTCAACTATTGAAGAAAGAATTTATCAAACTGGGCCAAATGATGAGGAAAACATTTTAATATATGGAACTACTAAGGTAGTTGATTTTGGCTCTTCACCTTTTTATTTTGCTACAGACAATGGGCCTACACCAGGCGTCAGCGATAATTTTAATGTTTTTTTGAATGACCCAGTTCCAGCAACCAAAGCAGCCAATTTAGATCCCATAGCTTCAGGTTTAGCTGATGCTTTTTTGGAAGATTTAGCTGCTGCTGGTGGGAGTATCCAGACTATTAGTGAAGACTCTACACTTAGAGCTGAATTTACCACTTATAACGGTTATGATGTCACTTATGTTAATTTCCCATTACAACTGAGAGGAGTAAGCAGCAGTAGAAATATACCTGAATCTTCATCAGGTTTAGGATTGTTAATATTTGGAGCTTTAGGAACAGCTGCTCTGATAAAACAACAGAAAAACAAGTTAAAAATGTATAATTTCATAACCAAAGAATGAATGTAAAGTAACATCTGCCTACTTCTTAAGGGGAACCACAGCGTTGGTAAGGCAATGCTGTGAGTTCAATCCTGACAGTCTTTAATAATTTAGCCAAAAGCATAAAGTTTCACATCACTCAAATACTTAAAAAGTGATTACAAATATGTCTAATTACAAACTTTCAATATTTATTGGGCTAACCACCGCTGTTGCAGCAGTTGTACCTTTACCTGCTCAAGCTGTAAGCTTCAACTACGACTCAGCCAAGAATATTTCAGCACGACCAATCGCATCCAATGACAAGCTATTCTTCTTTGGTACTCCCTCCGATAACCAAGGATATACAGCTTTTTTCAATCTAAATCCTAATGCCCCAGATCGTGGACACACCGAAAACGCTCTGAATTCACCAGGCAATATTGCCCCCTATTACACAACAGGTCGCGATAACAGTCCTGAACAGCCTCCAAGCGGTGCTACCAGATCAGCTACTTTGCAAAGCGTCACAGCGGGCTTCTCTAACTTTTACAATTACCTAAATAGTAATAATCTTCCCCTAAGTGATATTGGCTTTAGCTATGGGCAAAAAAGCGATCGCCCTTTTACCTCTACCTGGAATTTAGGAGAGGATAAGGAAGGAAAGAACTGGTTTGGCGGCAAGAAAACAACACTTGAGGAAAGAATTTATACAGCTAATCCAGATGATGTAGAGTTGTATCTAACTTATGGCAACACTAAAATACTTAATTTAGGATATACTCCTTTTTATTCACTCCTCGAATATGGTGCTACCCCTTTACCAGCAGATGATAGTGAAGCCATTCTAACTGACCCATTTAGTGTGAGTAAAGCTAATGGATTAGATTCATTAACAGCAGGTTTAGCTGATGCTTTTTTAAAAGATGTTGACAGTGCTGGTGGCGCCCTTCAGATAGTTTATGAAGACGCCCAAGTTGAGGATGTTGGCTTTACCACTGGTAATGGATTCGGTGTCATCCGTATCCGCTTTCCTTTATCTTTAAATGCCGTTCAGAAAGTACCGGAATCCTCTACAATTTTAGGTCTATTGATGTTTGGGGCTTTGATTACAGTTTCTCGTCTCAAGAAACAGAAAACCATTGTGGCTCGTCAATTTAAAGAGAATTAGGCACGAAAAACAGATTTTCATGCTGCGTTATCAACGGTAGTTCAATAATATAACTCGTCATTATTATCCCCTAGCTTTTTTCTAGGGGATTGATTAACAAACGATGAAAATCTTTTTTTTATTCCTATTCCCTTTCTAAAATCTGGATTTCATCAAGTTGATTAATTACGACATCTGCACCTTGAACATTCTCTGACTTATCTACCCAGGTGATACAAATACAACCGGCTGCTTTGGCATGACGTGCCATTTGCATATCACCAACAGAATCGCCAACCATTAATGTAGCGCTTGGTTCGACTCCCAAAGCTTGGCAAGCTTGTAAAAATAATATTGGGTCTGGTTTACTCGGGCCTTCATCCACTCCCATTTCCAGTTGAATATAATCACTCAACTGATGATTTGCCACAAAATTACGCACCTCTTGAGTTGTCGCAGCTGAAAGTATGCCAAGTTTTAGCCCTCCTTCATAGAGGTATTTCAACGCATCCAAACTCCCCACAAACAGCGGTGAAGGAGTTGTGCCAATATATTTTTCAGCGTCATCCAAGGCTTGACGAGCTATTTTTAAAGACTCAAACCATCCTCTACCAGTTTCAGCAACATATGCCGCAGCTGCAATTTCTGTTTCGCGGCGACTTGCTACCGAGACAATACCTGCGGGGTCAAGGGTACTACCATTAACGCCAAATGCCATTAATAGGGGTTCCCCAATACCGGGAATTTGAGCGTCTATTAACCTCGCTGCTCTTTGAGCGAGCGATCGCAAATATACTTCTGAGTCCTCCAGGGTACCATTTTTGTCAAACAAAATTGCTTGGATATTGGAAAACGTGATGTTTCTACATTTAATGGTTGCCAAAATATTTCACCCCACTGTATTAAGTTATGAGTTAGGAGTTATTATTCCTAACTTTTAACTCCTAATTCTTCACTAGCCTCAACTTTTCAGTTTTACCAATTCTCCACATAAAAAAAGAGGGAAAATCCCTCTTTTTACAATGTTTTGATACTCTTAATCACAGACAAGTAAAACTATATTACTCTTCAATAGCTACTGGAATCTCTTCTTCCGTTGCTGCTGGAATATCTTCTTCAATAGCTGCTGTAATATCTTCTTCTGTTGATGTTGTAATCTCTTCAGTTGCTGGCGAAATGTCTTCTTCTGCTGATGCTGAAATCTCTTCAGTTGCTGGCGGAATGTCTTCTTCTGTCGCTGACGGGATATCTTCTTCAGTTGCTGACGGAATATCTTCTTCAGCTACAGCAGGTGCAGCGGTAATACCTTGCTGTTTAGCTAGCAGTTGTTCTCGATATTTAGCAGCCATTTCTTCTGCTTTATCGTAGACCAAATCACGGTTTTTAATCATGTCACCGGGTTCGGGTTCTAGCTGCTTGGTAGAGAGGGAAATTCGACCTCTTTCAGCATCCAAGTCAATGATCATGACTTTCACTTCGTCATTAACATTGAACACACTATGAGGTGTATCAATATGCTCGTGTGAAATTTCCGAGATGTGCAGTAGACCACTGACGCCACCGATATCGATAAATGCACCGTAAGGCTTGATGCCGCGGACTGTACCAATTACTACTTCGCCGACTTCCAAGCGGTTCATCTTGCGCTCAACTAGCGCTCGACGATGGGATAGAACTAGGCGGTTACGTTCTTCATCTACCTCTAAGAATTTTAATGGCAGTTCTTCACCTACCAATTCTTCTTTGGGTTTACGGGTACTGATGTGAGAACCGGGAATAAACCCACGTAATCCTTCAATTCTGACTAATGCTCCACCACGATTAGTAGCAAATACGCCAGAACGGACAGTCGCATCTTCTGCTTGCAACTGTCGCACACGTTCCCAAGCCCGCATATATTCGATGCGGCGAATGGAAAGAGTTAATTGTCCATCTTCATTTTCATCTGTGAGGATGAAAAATTCTCGCGTTTCGTTCGACTGTAATACTTCTTCCGGGGCATCTACCCGGTTAATAGACATTTCCTGTATAGGTATATATGCTGCTGTTTTAGCACCAATGTCAATCAGAGCGCCGCGCGGCTCTATACTGAAAACTGTTCCCGGTACAACGTCACCGGGGCTAAAATGATAGTCGTATTTGTCTAGTAGAGCAGCGAAATCTTCGTGAGTAAATCCAATTTCTGTAGCGGTTAAGTTCTGATTGACCATGCTGATTTGTTCCTGGTTCTAGTCTCCGTAAAGTTTGTGCGAAAACTGGGGTGGCTGTGCAAGCGTATTTATGGCAGTTTACACTTACATCCTCAATTATCCTAGCGTAGAAAAGCTAGTATTAACACATATTAACTTCCAGATAGAAAATTATATCACATCACATAATGAATGGTCATTCACAATAATATCCGTCGCTACAATCCTTAGTAGCAACGGATATTACTTTTAGATGCGCTTAAAAGTCTGGTAATAGCGACTTACTCATCTTTTCTATCAAAGCGCGGGGGTTCACGAAATGCGATCGCAAAGAAGAGAACTCCTATTGCCAAGGTCAAAATCAAGATGTATGCAACGCTTTCCATATTAAAGGGATTGGGTATTGGGTATTGGGTACTGGGTACTGGGGATTGGGTAATGGGTACTGGGGATTAGGAAAACTCTCTCCTAATTCCTAATTCCTACTCCCTACTCCCCATTCCCCATTTGCCAAAAATTAAAGAGCTTCCTTCCGGCGGGTTGACTTGTCACCCACTTTCTGGAACAGACCCCACTCGACTTGTTCTTCGAGATCCGCATCAACACCAGCAAACACGTCTCGGTAGATTGTACGAGCGCCATGCCAGAGGTGACCGAAGAAGAACAATAGAGCGAATACGGCGTGTCCAAAGGTAAACCAACCTCTGGGACTGGTGCGGAATACACCATCAGAGTTCAAGGTTTCTCGGTCAAAATCAAAGATTTCACCACCTTGAGCCTTACGGGCGTATTTCTTCACATCAGCTGGTTCTGTAAAGGTTTTGCCATCCAAGTTGCCGCCATAGAAGCTGACGGTAACACCAGATTGCTCAAAACTGTACTTAGATTCTGCCCGACGGAAGGGAATATCAGCGCGGATAACTCCATCTGCGTCGGTCAAAATTACTGGGAAGGTTTCAAAGAAGTTAGGGAGACGACGTACAGTCAATTCCCTGCCTTCAGAATCCTTGAATACAGCGTGACCTTGCCAAGATTGGGCAATACCATCACCCTTGTCCATTGGCCCTGTACGGAATAGACCGCCTTTGGCAGGGCTATTACCTACATAGTCGTAGAAAGCAAGTTTTTCGGGTATCTGTGACCAAGCTTCCGACAGGCTAGCGCCTTGAGCAACATTATTTTGAACGCGGCGCTGAATTTCTTGACGGAAGTAGCCTTGATCCCACTGGTAGCGGGTCGGGCCAAACAGTTCAATGGGGGTAGCAGCGTTACCGTACCACATAGTTCCAGCAACAACAAAAGCGGCGAAGAAAACCGCTGCAATACTGCTAGAAAGTACGGTTTCAATGTTACCCATCCGCAGGGCTTTGTAGAGCCGTTCGGGGGGTCGGACTGTGAGATGGAATAAGCCAGCAATAATACCAACAACACCAGCAGCAATGTGGTGAGCCACAATCCCACCAGGGTTATATGGGTTAAACCCATCTGGCCCCCATTCTGGTGCTACTGCCTGCACGCTGCCAGTTACACCGTAAGGGTCAGAAACCCACAGTCCCGGCCCAAATAGTCCGGTGAGGTGAAAAGCACCGAAGGCGAAACAAAGTAGACCAGATAAGAACAGGTGAATGCCAAACATTTTTGGCAAGTCTAAAGCAGGTTCGCCAGTGCGGGGATCTCTAAAGAGTTCCAAATCCCAATAAACCCAGTGCCAAACAGCAGCTAGGAATAACAGACCGGAAAGAACGATATGAGCCGCAGCAACGCCTTCAAATGACCAAAAACCAGGATCAGTGGATGGCCCACCAGTCACGTTCCAGCCACCCCAAGATTGGGTAACACCCAAACGTGCCATGAAGGGTAGCACGAACATTCCTTGACGCCACATGGGGTTGAGAACGGGATCGCTGGGGTCAAAAACAGCTAGTTCGTATAATGCCATCGAACCAGCCCAGCCTGCCACTAAGGCAGTGTGCATCAGGTGTACAGAAATCAGCCGTCCTGGATCGTTCAGAACGACTGTATGTACTCGGTACCAGGGTAGTCCCATCGACTACGCTCCTCCTCGATGAGTTAGTTTACAAAGTAATTTTCTTACCGAGGCTCTGAGGGAAGTAAGCCCTTTAGGTATCTCCTTACAGAGACGCCTTCGGAGATCGCAGCCGCCGACGCGAGGGAAACCCTCTGACAGCGGTGTTTCATCGCCACTCAGAAAACTCTTTCTTGTTTTTTGTTATTGCCAGAGCCAGAGTTTCACCACAGCTTAGTCTTACAAGTCAGACAGCGTGGGAGGTTTGGCTATGCTTACTCGCTTCGGGAGATTCACCCCGTAGGGTAGACATCGCCAAGCAAAAATGAGAATGTTTTAAAAAGTGTAACTATTGATGGAATTCTTTGCAAGCGTGTAAATTGATGCGATCGCGTAGCATATCAAAGTTATTTCGCTACTAACGCTACCAATGCCTCTTAGAGATTTAATTTACGTATGTTTATGAAAAGGAGTCAGTGGACAGTGGACAGTAGACAGGAGTCGGGAGGCAGGAATTAATATTTCTTCTCCTTGTCCCCCCTGCTCCCTGCTCCCTGCCCCTCGGTCACTGAGCGTAGTCTAAGTGCTGCTCCCTGCCCCCTGCCCCTCTGCCCCTACTGGACTACCAATTGAATATTTTGCAACTGGCACTTTGTCTCGGCGCTACCTAAGCGTTCTATTACCTGTTCAGCACTCATGAGGCGCTTAAGTACTACTTGACCGATGGTTTTGCTGACTACTACTGGTGTCGTTGGCTTCACTTCTACGGTTAAAACGGCCTCTTCAACTCGATAAAGCCACAGTAATTCGTTTTGCTCTACTATACAAATATTCATTCGCTGAATATCTGGCTGGCGACGCCATGCGGTTATCTGCCAGAGTCCGTCAGATGCCCACACTCTGGCAACTGTCCATCCTTCAGAGAGAAAGAAATACTTCACGGTCTTAGTCTCACTATTAGACTTTCAATCTGCTGTTCAAAATATCGCGATCGCTTTAGTAGCTGATGCATTAACAAGAGATTTGTTAGTAAAGCCATCTGGATGCTCTCTACGATAAGCTGACCTCTAGACGTTTACACCCAATCCGCCACAAGTGCAGTCTTGAGGTCAAGTACTTGGGCTACGGTCAAAGCTTAACAAACCTAATTCCCTAATAACTATGAATTTACGACAAATTTAGTCAATGTTTAAAATTTTAATTAAATAAAAAGTTTTCAGTCTTAAACAAACATCAAACTCTGTATTTTTGTCAATGTTTTTGTAACAAAAAATATAGTGCGTAGGCGTAGCCCGTCGTAGACATCGCCCAATTTTAATAAACTAGATTGTAAAGTTTAGTATTTATTACTAATTTTTGATTGAGATGCCTATATTTTATAGAAAAAATCCTATCGAGTAAGTTCTCTTCCAACTTTCTCAAAGTTACATTTTCTTATTCTCATATACTTAAGCTACGAAATCTCCACAATTAATTATAAAAAATTACCCTAATGGTCACAAATATAATATAATTACTGACCGCTAATATAAAAAATATTAAATGATATGACTTGGTTTTCCTTTTCCGTGAAACGGTGGGGTCGGATGACAAAATTTTTATCTTTGTTCTGTCTATGTTTATTTTTAGTTACTAGCTGCACTCCTCGTCCTCAGACAAATAGCCCCACAGGTAATGGTCGCATTACTATAGGAACAACTTCCAAACCAAGAACCCTCGATCCGGCTGATGCTTATGAGTTAGCATCTTTGGGTTTGGTGTTTAATATGAGCGATCGCCTGTATACTTACGAACCAGGAAGTACCGCAATTAAGCCTCAATTAGCTACAGCATTACCTAAAGTTAGTGAAAATGGGGTAATTTACACTATTCCCCTACGCCAAGGAGTAGTTTTTCATGATGGAACTCCTTTCAATGCCCAAGCAATGGCGTTTAGTATCCAGCGCTTTATTCAAAATAAAGGAAAACCCTCTTTTTTACTAGCTGATATTGTGGAATCGGCAAAAGCCACAGGTGAAAATGAGTTAACAATTAAACTTAAAAAGCCTTTTGCGGCATTTCCCTCACTGTTGGCATTTTCTGGGGTATGTGCAGTTTCTCCTAAAGCATACGAAATTGGAGAAGGGAAATTTAAACCAAATATTTTTGTTGGAACTGGCCCTTACAAATTGACGAATTTAGGCCCGGCTTCGGTGCAATTTGATGTTTTTGATAAATATTGGGGAGAAAAGCCAGCTAATAATGGGATTAACGTACAAATCCTCAGCAGCGGAGTGAATTTGTATAATGCCTTCCGCAAAAAAGCTGTGGATGTGGCTTACTTATCTATGGATCCTGATCAAATTCGCAGTTTGGAAGAAAAAGCCAAAAAAGGAGATTGGCAGGCTATTCCAAATCAGGGTAGTGTAATGAGTTATATGGCTATCAATAGGAATCAGAAGCCTTTAGATAACCCAGCTGTTAGACAAGCGATCGCTTCAATGATTGACCGTCTACAAATTAAAGAGCGAGTTTGGTATGGTCAAGCTGATCCCGCTTACAGTATGATACCGACAACTTTAGATGTTTACAAGCCAGTGTTTCAAAAGGCATATGGCGATGGCAACACGGAAAAAGCAAAACAATTGCTAACCTCAGCTGGTTTCTCAAAAAGTAATCCAGCAAAAGTAGAAATTTGGTATCCTTCTAGTTCACCTACGCGTAGTTTGGCAGCAATTGTTCTGAAAGCGCTTGCGAAGAAAACAATGGATGGAATCTTGCAATTTGAAGTGATTGCTGTAGATTCTACGACATTTTTCCAACAAATTCCTAAAGGTTTATATCCAGCAATTTTGCTTGATTGGTATCCTGATTTTTTAGATGCAGATAATTACATTCAACCATTTCTATCTTGCGATAAAGGTTCAATAGAAAAAGGATGTCAAGACGGTGGAAGTCAGTCTCAGGGTTCGTTTTATTATAGCGATCGCATGAACAAATTGATTGACCAGCAGCGACAAGAGCAAAACCCGGAAGTTCGTAATAAAATATTTGCAGAAATTCAAAATTTGGTAGCAACAGACGTACCTTACGTTCCTTTATGGCAAAGCAAAGACTTTGTTTTTGCCCAAAAAGGTATGAGCGGAGTCCAATTAGACCCAACTCAGAATTTGGTATACAAAACAATCAGAATGTAGTCATTAGTAAAAACTCCTGACTCCTAAGAGGATTACTTGGAAAGTCTCAAAGTATACTAAAGACCCCTCTCCAAACCTCTCCCCGAAACGGAGAGAGGCTTTGCAACTCCCCATTCCCTTGTAGGGAAGGGGGTTAGGTTTCCGAGCTTTTGTCTTAGCAATAGTAGGTTTAAAACATCCTCTAACTCTTAACTTTTAACACCTAACTAAAAAATGTCCCGTTCCAAAGCCATAACATATTACATCAGTACTCGGTTACTGTTAGCTCCACTTCAATTGTTGACTATTATCACAATTGTGTTTCTCCTATTACGTGCAACGCCAGGAGATCCAGCTGATGCGATTCTTGGGGGACGTGCGCCAGAAAGTGCCAAAGCGGAATTACGACAACAATTAGGTTTAAATCTTCCTATTGGATTACAATACCTCAACTATGTGGGAAACTTGCTGCATTTTGATATGGGCAGTTCTCTAAGTAGCCGAGGACAGAAAGTTTGGGAGATAATTTGGCAATACTTCCCAGCAACAGCAGAGTTAGCAGTATTTGCTATTGCGATCGCTCTTATTGTAGGCATTACAATAGGTACAATTTCTGCTTCTCGTCCTGGCACACCTTTAGATGCAGCAGGACGATTATTTGGCATCATTACTTATTCACTCCCGATGTTTTGGGCGGGAATGATTTTACAATTAATTTTTGCTGTTCAACTTGATTGGTTACCTTTAGGAACACGTTTCCCCGCGACTATTCCAGCACCACAAAATTTAACTGGACTATACACCATAGATAGTTTATTACATGGGAATTTAACGCAATTTTTTACCGCTTTGTACTATCTAATTCTTCCTAGTTGCACGCTAGGAATTTTATTAAGTGGTATTTTTGAGCGGATTGTGCGAGTAAATTTAAAGCAAATCATGCGAGCGGATTATGTAGAAGCCGCTAGAGCCAGAGGTATTCCCGAAAATAAGATTTTAGTTTCTCACGCTTTAAAAAATGCTTTAATACCAGTAATTACAGTCTTAGGATTGACCTTTGCTTCCTTGTTAGGTGGGGCGATTTTGACTGAAGTAACCTTTTCTTGGCCTGGTTTAGCAAATAGACTATATCAAGCAATTACCGAACGCGATTATCCAACTGTACAGGGAATCATGGTATTTTTTGGTGCGATCGTCGTGACGGCAAGCATTTTGATCGATATTTTAAATGCTTATGTAGATCCGCGGATTCGTTACTGAAAAATTTACCTATACCATTTCACAAAAGTAGAGACGCGATTCATCGCGTCTTCACCCAAGGATGTGTTGCAATCATTAATTGAATTGGTATTAGTTAACCACAGGAATCACTGATACCGTTTTCTCAGCTTCATCCACTGTGGTTCGCGCCAAGCCAAACTGCTCAATCACCACTGCATTTGTAGTCAAGTGAGTACTCACATTAGCCACTCGGTAGTGGCTTTCTTTTGACGCTAAAGCAGCCGGTAACAATAACTGATCCCCTAAGTGTTCATCGATTGGTGCGCCTGTATGATGAAACTTAAATAGTTGCTTACAAGCAATTTCCGCAACTGTTTCTGCTGACAACCGCAAACGTCCAAACCCACCAAAACCCGCCAAGCTATTCTGATACTCAGCAGTTAGGAAAATACCTGCTCCGGGTGCTACACCTTTTTCTCGTAAAGCTTGTACAGCTACTTTTATATGTGCTTGACGCAACAAATTTTCTGCACGATTTGCCATCCGTTGGGGAATATGCGAAGGCAGTTCTGTTACCACCGCCAGCCCCCGTACCTGCTGCAAGTGTCCACGTTCTAGTAAGTTGATCCCAGCAAGTTTGCTACCACCACTCACCCGGATCTCTACCTCTCCGCCACCTTGAGGATACCATCCCCACGCCCCTAACTTAACTTCTGCTTTTATCCCCATGCGTTGCAGAATTGGTAGATAAACTTGCTCAATGTACGTCACCGTCGGGCTAAAAATCACGTGAGTTCCACCGCGTAGCGTGACTACAGAATCACCATCTGCTAGTGCCAAAGGTAAAAGGACAGTCTGTAAAACTAGAGCGATCGCCCCAGCAGAACCACCAATTTGTGCTTCACTAATATCAAAGGTATAATTTCCTGCTTGCACAGAACTACCAGGAATGAATTCCAGCAGCATTGAACCCAAAGCATCACCTTGTATTTGGGCATGACAAATTCTTGCCGCAGCCCGAACTGCTGTTAAATGTTGTGCTGCTAATCCTGGCCTTTTGCGTCCAGCACGAATACCTACAATGCGTATAGGTTCGCCAGTAATGGCGGCTAGACTTAGGGAAGTGCGAAGAACTTGTCCGCCTCCCTCTCCATAGGAACCGTCAATCTCAATCATGCGCGATTTTGGGGTGGTGGAGCCACTCGCGTGCGTTTTGTTCCCTTCGTTGTATCAACTAGCGTTGGACTGCATAGATTTGGTTTATCTTCGATGACAACACCCGGTAGTTAGATTTGCGAAGTTTACACAAATATACACAGAAAGTTCTAATCTGTGTATATGTAATTTTTTAATTTTGGATTTTTAATTGGAGAACTTTGCTTTTTCCAGGATTCATCAATCCATAAGGGTCAGCAATTTCCTTAAATTTTAACTGCTTAGGATCAATAACGTTTCTGCCACCGTCTTCAATAATATATGTGTGAGGATTAGCAATAAACACGCCCTGCTGTTCATGGTAGTGGATAATCTCGTTGAGGCGTTCTTCTGTGGTGTAGCGCACAAGTTGCAAAGCACCAGGAACTACCGCACTGTTAACCCGAAAAAATTCTAGATGCATCATCACTTCATCACCAAAATGCTCATACAGATGCTCTACCAGTTGCAAGCTTTGATTGGCAGGGAACATACTTTGCAAGTAGGTAATTGAAGAATCCACACTTCTGGCGTGTAAGGTGGTGTGGTTCCAGGTAAATTCTCCCAAATTTACACCTTTTCCTGCTTCCTCTGCTGGCTTTTGATAAGTAATCTTACCGCCGTGTTGTTGCACTAACTCCGGCAAGAATTCCAAACTCGGTTCAGCAAGCATTAACAATGCAGCGTGAGTCCCTTTAGGAATGTATTGTTGCAGGGCGTGAAAGTATTGTGGAATTGGGGACGCAAAAACAGAAATCGATTTCTTAATCATGCCATCGGCGTAGCCCAATGCCTGACCGAACTTTGCCGCTGCCATGAACTCATCAAATGTGACAATGACTTCTGCCCAAGGATAAGCTGGCCCTAACGGGATTTCCACTTCCGTGATGATGCCATTAATTCCCCAAGCATGATTCACCTTCTGCACATCGTCCCCTCGCAACTCAATCACACGGGGTTCATCTTCTACTGTCACAACTCGTAATGCTTGAATATTACCGCGATCGCCTAGTAAACCATATTGTACCGAACCAATGCCGCCACTTCCCCCAGCAATAAATCCGCCGATTGTTGCTGTGCGGTATGTGGAAGGAGCCATCCTGATTTCCCAACCGCTGTCTCTGGCTTTTTTATCTAAAGCTGCTAATTTCACCCCAGCTTCTACCCGCGCTAATCCTGGTTTTACCCAAAGAATGTTTTGCAACCGCGTCATATCTAAAATTACGCCACCGTGCAATGGTACGCATTGCCCATAATTTCCTGTACCTGCACCTCGTACTGTAACGGGTACACGGAATTTCGCGCAAATAGCTGCTACTTTTAAAACCTCTTCTTCATTGGCGGGACGAACCACAACATCTCCAACTTTACCCTCTAGTTTCGGTACTAGCACAGGGCTAAAGGAGTGATAATCTTGGGATAATTTTGCTATTTGGCTAGGGTCAGTAATGATTTCTAAGCCTTCTAGAGAATTTATCAGAGCATCCAAGTTGATTGTTTTCATAAGTATTTTTTTGACCTTTTAATCTCACCCACAGAGAATTTTAAAGGATGTGAAGCGTCATCAATTTCTCTGTCAAGTCACTTCGGTTAAAGTTCCTCCTTAGTGCGGGTGGCCGGAATTGAACCGACTCAACGCCTCTAATCTGGAGGACAGAGTTTATAAGACTCCGCTGACTACCAAGTCTCACCCGCGTGCATCCAGTCCTGCGGGAGAAAGTAGCTCTGCTCTATTGACTTTTGTTTTAGTAAAATTCTCAAAGTCTCAGCCTACAGCAACTCCCACTCATTTAGTGGAGTTACATATTCGTAGAGATAGTGGCTGAACACGTTTCATGGTTCTGTTTTTTGTATCGTTTGGTAATTTTATCTGGTTGAGGTTATAAAAGTCAAGTCTCTTATCAAATAACAACTATACATAGCGTAAACTAGGCGATCGCTTTTTTCCCAAACTATCCTCACAAACCCAAAAAAGCTTCTCTTGAGCCTGTTCCAATCATCGCATAAGACGCTGACAAAGGCGATCGCGCAATTTTGTAGAAAATTTTTCCTTTATTTTCCGGATACTCCCAAACTTGTGCTGTATCTAGTAATAACGAACTATATACCGAATTTTTTATCCTAAGCTGGGGCAGCACAACTATGAAGCCCCATACATAAACCTCCTCTTCGTGAATGCTGCTCTGGCCTGCCCCAGGGCAGTTTTTCGTTGTAGCGGTAGCGAGTATTCATGAAAAACCGTAGGATTCTTGTAACAGAAAGTCTATTTATACCAATTCTCTGTAAAGCTGCATAATAGAATAAAGATTCATAGAGAATTAGTACAACCTAAATTGTCAAGGTAAATCGACATGATGTACTCTCCTGATAAGAAGAATTTAGCAGACAATCAACCATATAAAATTTACGAATTTAAAAAACACAACCAGGATAAAATCCCTGGTTATTTAGTAGTGAGTACTGCCAAACTCAACGTAGAGACAGAAGAAAATAATTCTAATAGCTATTTATCAGAAGTTGCTCATCCAAACTTTTTTACTATCAATGATGAAAAAGCTGAACCTTCAGCCAAAGACATGATTGAGAAAATTGCTCAAAGTTTGCAATCAAGCCCAGAACCAGAAATTATTATAAATATTCATGGTTATAGTTCTACACCATCTGATACAGAGACAGGTTGCCAAAAGATTTATGAATATATTAATACACATATTCAGCAACCAAATAAGTATATTTTTATAGGATATAGATGGCCATCTGAAAATCCCCTAAAAACAGATGAGTCTGGTTCATTTAAGCAAAAGCTAATCAACGCTCTATATTCTTTACCGACTTTACTAACTATCAATTTAGTTTTGGGAATAACTATTAGTATTTGGTCTGCCATAGTTTTGCTATTTCTAGATATTTTAAGTAATAGTGCTGTCCACTTTTTTACAGCGCTGTTAATTTTATTTGGTTTTATATCTTCAATTATTTTTACATTAATTATTCTAAGATTAGTAACTTATTTCCGTGATGGTTATAGAGCGTCTAACTACGGAGTAACAGACTTAGTTGAATTGATCAGACAGCTTGATAGCACTGTGAAATTAGCATCTGCAAAGCGCATTAAATTATCATTTATTAGTCATAGCATGGGGTGTTTTGTAGTTACAAATGTAATTCGTATTCTCTCTGATGTTTTCGACGTTAAATCTATTAATAAAAACCCAAATTCAAATATTGGCAATGTATTTAGTTTAGGTAGACTTGTGCTAGTTGCACCTGATATTCCTGTAGAAACTATCTTGCCAGGACGAGCTAATTTTCTTCGTTCTTCTTTACGTCGCTGCGAAGAAGCTTATATTTTTTGTAATGAGGGAGACTTAGCGTTACGAATTACCTCCACTGCCGCAAACTACTTTAGTTTTCCAGCGCAAACTCGAATTAGTGGCTACAGGCTTGGTAATATAACAGTTAAGCATTTTAACAATAGAAATGATACAGTTGGTCACAAACCCAGATATGGAGTTGTTAATTTACACCAACAAAATTATGAGAAAGATTATACACTAGATAACCCTTATAAATATTTAGAAATTCGTTCTTCAAATAGCGAACATAGAAGGCTTGAAGAAATAACTAAAATTTCAGAAAACGAGGTACAACCCGCAGATTTATTTACATATTTTGACTGTACAGATTACAAAGATGATAGAAATGAACAGATAGGAATTGTTAGTTCTGCCATACAAAAGCCTGCAATAAATTTTGGCAATTATATTTTACTGACTTTAAAATTTATTCGGAAGGCTATTAATAATAGAGATCCTCAAGGTGTTGATACCCACACTGGCTATTTTGGAGGTAGTTTTACTCAAAAAGCTATTTACGAATTAGCTTTTTTAGGATTTCAGGGGTTTTTGAAATCTTTGTCAATTGAGGGAGAGGAAGAAGCTCAAATTCGCGCTTTCTCTCAAAAATGCCAAGAAAAGCAAATTCAAGTAATTCTTGCACCGCAAATTTATCAACAAAAGACTCAAGATTAGACTTGAGCATTGCTAAATCATTCGTGATAAATCAGAGCTTTTCAGTACTATAGGGTTCATATTTGATTTTTGAAATAAGTAAGTAGGGTGCGTTATGGACGTTAGTCCTAACGCACCGCCCAAAGGTTTTGGTGCGTTACGCTGTCGCTTTAACACACCCTACGAAATATGATCATTAGTTAGATATTTTTTTAATTGGAAGTCTCTAATCTGTAATTTTTTGATGATCTTTTTTAATTAGCTGATTGTCTGGATTAAAGTTCTAATTGCTGTGTTGGGATGGGCAATGAGACATTGGGGTCTTTGTGGAAAATTACCACCTGTATGATTTTGGTAATTCCAGTTGCTATGGTTTTCACGGCATCAATGCCGTAACCAATAAAGAAATCTACTATATCCCCAATCAATAATTGATTACCGCTAGGAACTTGAAACTGACCCATTTTGATGCTGACATCTAAACTGCGGTCTTTATAAACTCCAGTGGCAATATAGCCTGATAAAATCTGCCGTGTTCTGCTTGTAATATCCAGTTTGTACTAAATGTGGCTTTATCCAACCAATAATTTCTACTTAGCGATTAGTTGCCATTGCTACTTATAGCAATGATACTACTACTAATATAGATAAAACTGTATTTAAGAAATGGCAAAATCTCAGGCAATTAACTGTTATTGATGAGGGTGGGAACGGATTGATAAAACAATCTAATTGTTCTCTCCTATCTGCTGTTTTAGCTGATTCTAAATGTACATTCTAGAATTAACTTTTGATTCACTAACGAATAGGGTTGAATTTCCAGAGCGCGTTTAAAAGCATGAATAGCTTCACCATACTTTCCTAGTGCTGCATAACACAAGCCCATACCGTGTAGAGCGCCAAAATGAATTGGATTTAGCCGCACTACCTGCTGACAATCCAAGAGAGATTTTTGATAATCAGCAATACTGTAATAAAGAAAAGCACGCCGATTCCAGGCTTCGGCAAAATCCGGTTGTTCTCGGATTAACTCTGTGAGTACTGCTTCTGCATCTGTAAGTTCGCCAGCATCCAGTAACTTTTGACTATAGTCAATCCTTTCTAGCCCGTATACTCCTTTTTGCTGAAACCAAATCCGCCAAATTTTTCTAGTCGCTTGTTCGCGAACTATGGCATCAGGATTTTTCAACTCTTCAAGTAAGGAATTAATAGATAAAGAATCCATGAATTTGAGGTTAGTGATTGTACCTTAATATTAACTTTCTCACAAAATATATCTTATCAATCATTTTTAAACTCATCTTTAAATTTCGCCCCAATAATTGGTAATTATGAAATTTCTGTGTTATTTATTGTATGTAGCAATACTATTAATACTGAAATTAGTATGTAAAGTTAAAAGCAATTAGCTATGAGGATACCAAAGTTTTAAAAGTAAAAACTGACTGTAGGTAGTTGACACATACCTAATAACTAATACTTCATAAAAACATCACATAAAAACAAATGACTATGCCAAAGCAAAATAGCGTTTCCAGGCATATTGTTCTCACATCCCATCCTAGTAGCTTTGGGCCTAAACCAATCCCCATTCACTGGGGAGCGACTGAGCCTATGCAACGCGGCCCGATTATTGCCACACTGACTAAGCAGACACACCGCAACGTAATTGGCACTCACTCTGGTAGTTACGCTGTTTATCGTGCCTTGGCAGTGGCTAGCGGTGCGCTGCAATCGGATCATCGAGCGGATTTGACAAATACATCACCAATAGAGCATATCGGCCCGCACCCTAGCTGGGCTGATCCTGATAAGATAGTTTCTCTAGACCCATATGGCGCGATCGCATCGGAAGTATTTGCGCCATACTACGAAAAGGGATATGATATCCGCCCGACGATCGCTATTACCAAAGCTCACATTAATATGCCAGAACTGCAAGATGCAGTGGATAAAGGACGCTTGCAGGTAGATGGCAAGATTATGAAACTAGGCGGTGATTTGGTGGTTACAAAAGCCGCCATTGAGCCAGTTTGGTATTTACCAGGAATTGCAAAACGTTTTGGCATATCAGAAGCGGATTTACGTCGCGCTTTATTTGAACAAACTGGCGGGATGTTTCCAGAATTGGTGACGCGATCCGATTTAGAGGTGTTTTTGCCACCAATTGGCGGTGTAACAGTTTATATCATCGGTGATTTAGCTGCGATTACAGACCCCAAGAAACCTGTTGCTGTGCGCGTACATGATGAATGTAACGGTTCTGACGTATTTGGCTCGGATATTTGTACCTGTCGCCCTTATTTAGCACATGGAATTGAAGTGTGCGTTCAGACAGCGCAGGAGGGTGGTGTTGGTATAATTGTCTACTGTCGCAAGGAAGGACGCGCTTTAGGAGAAGTGACTAAATTCTTAGTTTACAATGCCCGGAAGCGTCAAGAAGGAGGCGATCGCGCTGATGCTTACTTTGCACGCACAGAATGCGTTGCAGGAGTAGAAGATATGCGATTCCAAGAATTGATGCCGGATGTCTTGCATTGGCTAGGCATTACTCGCATTGACCGCATGGTATCTATGAGTAACATGAAGTACAACGCCATAATTCAGGCGGGAATTGAGATTGTAGAAAGAATACCCATCCCAGATGATTTAATTCCCCAAGATGCAAGAGTAGAAATTGAAGCGAAAAAAGCAGCTGGATATTATACAACAGGAGATGTGTTAAATGCCGATGGTTTGGCTGAGGTGAAGGGACGAGGGTTGGTAGAGTAAATAAGGAGTGGTGGAGATGAGGAAGCAAGGAGAACAAACTAACAATTGTTCTTCCTCATCTTAATTAAAACGAGGTGAAGAGTGGAACGAACCGCAGAGGCGCAGAGGACACAGAGAAAAGAGGTGGTTGCATATCTTCGTTCTCCAGTTGCAATTCGGGAACGTTGTGGGCAACTATTTACATTGGTAAATGAGGGAAATTCAAATCATTTTACTTGCGATTTGACGCAGTTGGGACGGGTGGCAGATTATGTGATTGAAGTTATGCGCTGCGAGTACCCAAATTTACAAATTCCATTTCACAGTCGTTGGCGACATTTTGAAGTTAGAGGTATACCGCGATTAGGCCAGTTGGATAGTAGATTAACTGGACTAACACCTTTAGAAAAAGCCGCGGCTAAGTTTGATTTAGCAATTGTCAGTGTGTTGTTAGATGCGGGTGCGGGAAATAATTGGCGTTATGATGAACAGGATACTGGGTTAAGTTTAAGACGTTCTGAAGGGTTAGCTGTTGCTAGTTTCCAGATGTTTTCTCAAGGGGTTTTTGCTAGCAATAGTCTATTGCAAGTAGATGCTCAAAGATTGCAAGCATTGACAGAAACCGAACTCACGGCTGGATTTCAAGTAAATCCAGAAAATCCTTTAGTAGGAATTTCTGGACGGTTGAAGTTATTACAAAAATTAGGTGAAGTTTTAGTCGCTTCACCTGGTCTGTTTGGCAATGAAAATCCACGTCCAGGGAATTTGGTCAATTATCTCTTGAGCAAATCTCAAAATGGAAAGTTAGTAGCTGCAACTGTGTTAAGTGCAGTTTTAGAAGGATTAAGTGATATCTGGCCTAGCAGATTAGAAGTTGCTGGGGTGAATTTGGGAGATGTTTGGCAACATCCAGCTGTTAAAGATGATGGTTTAGTGCCTTTTCATAAACTGTCCCAGTGGCTAACATACTCTCTTCTAGAACCACTTCAAGAACTGGGTTTAGAAATTACTGGTCTAGACGCCCTCACCGGATTACCAGAATATCGTAATGGGGGATTATGTCTTGATTTAGGATTAATTAGTGCCAAAGACTCAGGTGTTTTGCGTTTATCTCACTCGGTAGCATCAGAATTTATAGTTGAATGGCGTGCTTTGACTGTAATTTTGTTGGATGAAATTGCTGCTACAGTACGCGAAAAGTTGGGTATGAGTCCTGAAGAACTGCCGTTAGTGAAAATTCTGCAAGGGGGAACCTGGACGGCTGGACGCAAAATTGCTGCTGAACTCAGAATGGGTGGTGTACCCCCTATTCAAATTGAAAGTGATGGGACAGTATTCTAATTGTCATTTGTCATTTGTCATTTGTCATTTGTCATTTGTCATTTGTAAATAACTAATGACTAATACTAATACCAATTCAATTAATGATTGCAACATATCGTTGGATGAAGACGCGATGAATCGCGTCTCTACAAATGGTCTATTTGTCACATTCTTTTTTCAAATTGGTATAATTTACCGTTCGCGCAACGTCTCTAATAGGAGAAGTTCTGATCTAAGGAAGCCTGAGCTTCTAACTTGTCTCTAAAATCTGGCAACATATTCAAACCGGAAACTCGGACTAAATGCGGTTTTATTAATTACGAATTAATATAAAATATGCAAAATCAAGTAACACTAATTGAACATCCGTTGATTCAGCACAAATTAACGCTGATGCGTAAAGCTGAAACTAGCACGACGAAATTTCGTAGCCTTCTTAAAGAAGTTAGCCTGCTGTTGGCTTATGAAGTAACGCGGGATTTACCGTTAAAATATGAGCCGATTAAAACACCACTAGCCCCAATGAATGCACCAATGCTTGCCCCTGATAAAAAGTTGGTGCTAGTTTCTGTGATGCGGGCAGGGCAAGGTATTTTGGATGGAATGCTAGAGTTGATACCATCAGCGCGGGTAGGACATATTGGTTTATACCGTGACCCAAAAACGTTAATTGCTGTTGAGTATTATTTCAAAGTTCCCCATGATGTTGACAAGCGAGATATGCTAGTTGTTGACCCAATGCTAGCCACCGGGAATTCAGCTGTCGCAGCGGTGGAAAGATTGAAATCAACTAATCCTTTGTCAATTAAGTTTGTCTGTTTACTCGCTGCACCAGAAGGTATCGAGCATTTCTGCGAGGCGCACCCTGATGTACCTCTGTATACAGCTGCAATTGATGATCATTTAGACGAACATGGGTACATTATCCCTGGATTGGGAGATGCAGGCGATCGCTTATTTGGCACAAAATAAACTGGTGAGAAGATACAGCAGTCCTAAGTAATACCTAAAAAGAGTATTTTACAAGCATCATAATAAACACTACGTAGTAATTTCATATGCTACAACCTACTATTGGACAACTAGAAAGAGATATATCACAGCGTATCGGAAGTTTATATAATGGAAGGCTGGGTAAGCGTCCTAGCCAAATCATTTGTCATTTTTTTGATACCGAAATTGTACTTTCTCTAGAAAACTCTGTTACACAAACTGAGCAAACTCTGCTAAAGGAAGGTTATGAAAGCTTGGCTGAACAGGTACGATTATATTTAGATAAAATAATTAAACCACAATTAAAAACTTTGATCGAGGAAATTCTTGGCATTCCTGTAATTGATTTGATGACAAATACAAATTTAGTAACAGGGCGTACTGGAATTATTGTGGTTTTAAAACAATTACCTGAAGTTCGCAATCCCGAATCTATTCCCAAATCGAATGTGAGACATTTAGCTGACGGAGATGGCGGCGAATAACAACTTCCAATTGATTAAAATTATAGGGTTTAGTAATATAATCGTCACAACCTGCGACCATGATACAAGGGGGCTTTTTTACAGTTATTAAAGGTGTGACGGCAATTATCGGGATACTAGAAGTTTTTGAGTTGTGTTTGAGATAATCAATAACTTGAGATGGGCTTAAATCAGATAGCATCATGTCTAACAAGATTAAATCTGGTTGATGAGTTTGTGCCAATATCACAGCCCTCACTCCTTGTTTAGTACAAATACATGAAAGATTTAATATCCTTAGATGAGAATTAAGTAATTCTAAATTATGCAGATTTTTTTCTACAACCAAAATTACAGGTTGTTCATTCATAAGCAATTAGTTGCTATTCAATAAAGGTTAAGCATGAAAAACATGATCATCAGAAAATATCTGATGTCTTTTTCTCTGGTAATTATTTAGGAGAATGCACAAGGCTTTTTCAGCCGAGTTACTTTGGCTGGAAACGAATAAGCTTATGTGTTACTTACTAGGTTGTCTGTCTACGCTGAACTTTTCAAGGAAGAACATAACAAGCTATCAGTACCATCAAGCAAATATTAACATATTAGATATATATTAGAAACCAATGAACATTTACTAATGATCGCGATTTTCGGGAAAGTAAGGAACACCCAGCGCCTTTGGAGTTGTGGATTTACCCACTAATCCCACCAGTGCCAAAAGAGCGATCGCATAGGGTAACATCACGAGAAATTGATAAGGGATATTTGCACCCAACGCTTGAATTCGCAGTTGTAAAGCTTCAGTAGCCCCAAACAGCAAACAAGCCAAGGTAGTAGCTACAGGATGCCATCTGCCAAAAATTAGGGCAGCGATCGCAATAAATCCTTTGCCTGCACTTATCCCCTCAACAAAGAATTTTACCTGAACTAGAGTCAGATCAGCTCCTCCCAAACTAGCAAGGCAGCCGCTGATTACGACTGCTAAGTAGCGTACCAATTGCACTGATACACCAGCTGTTTCAGCAGCCTGCGGGTATTCTCCCACTGCCCGCAAAGTTAGACCAAAGCTTGTATTAAATAATATATATGTAGTTATAAAAACTAAACTTAACAGCAAATATACCAAAATATCTTGCTGAAATAGTAGCGGCCCAATCAGCGGAATATTAGCAAGACCAGGAATCTTTATAGCCTCAATTCCTGGCAATCGTTGGGCATTACCACCGCTAAAAACTAGCCGTGCTAAAAATGATGTTAACCCAGATGCTACGAGATTAATTGCTAAACCTGAGACCAACTGGTCAACACGCAAAGTTACACACAAAAAAGCATGAAGTAGACCCACCAATCCCCCAGCTATCAATGCTGCAAAGATACCAAGCCAAACATTTCCCGTGTAAAAGGTGGCAGTAGCACTAGCAAAAGCACCTGTCAGCAACATTCCTTCCAGGGCAATATTTAGCACCCCCGACCGTTCCGAGTACAATCCTCCAAGGGCCGCAAATGCTAAAGGTACAGCTAGACGTAGACTAGCAACAAGGTAATCTGAGAAGAAGTTGAGGTTATCACTCATTATTATCAGTGTATATTTTAAAACATAAATAATACCAAGTTTTCTCTGCGTACCTTTGCGTTAAACCTTAGTGACGGCAGTCGCTACAACGGGGGGAACCCCCGCAACGCGCTGCCTCCCCTTTGCGTTTCTACTCTTATCTGCCTTTCTACAGCAAGACTGATAGCAATAAATAACACAGTCAATCCTTGAATTGCATAAACTACAGTTACTGGCACACCAGCGCTGCGTTGCATCACATTAGCACCACTACGAAGTGCGGCGAAAAATAGGGAAGTCAATATTACACCGAAAACACTCCCGCGACTTAAAAAAGCGATCGCGATCGCATCAAATCCATAACCCGGTGAAACTTGCTCAAATAGCCGATATTTCAACCCCATCACTTCAGTTGCACCCGCCAACCCAGCTAAACCACCGGCTAACGCCATCACCAGCATAATAGTGCGTTCAACAGAAATACCAGCATAACGGGCGGCAATTGGGTTAAATCCGACAGCGGCGATTTGGTAACCTAGAGGCGATCGCACTAATAATACCCACAAAATCCCTGCGGCAATTAACCCTAGCAAAATTCCCGCGTGGGCGAGGCTTCCTGGTAAAATAATCGGTAACTGAGCAGATTTGGCAATTAATGGCGAATAAGGGCTAGGTGCTGTTGGTGCTTTCAAAGGATTTTGCACTAGGTAACTAACTAAATTAATTGCAATGTAATTTAGCAGCAACGTAGTTATAACTTCATTCACACCCCGCACAGCTTTGAGATAACCAGGAATCCAACCCCAAACCGCACCAAAGAGAAATCCTGCTAACAGTGCCAATGGTACGTGAATTAATCCGGGTAATCCTTGCAGATATAACCCAATCAAAGCACTTCCCAAAGCACCTAAGTAAATTTGTCCCTCGCCACCGATATTAAATTGACCAGCACGTAATCCTACCAAAACCCCTAAACTGGTGAACAACAATGGCGTCATTTTGGTAAGGGTGTTACCAAATCCAAAGTAGGTAAAAAGGGATTCTTGAAATAAAGCTGTGTATGCTGCGATCGCATTTGCCCCAGCCAGTGAAATAAGAATTGCGCCGACGATGAGAGCAGAGGCGATCGCAATTAGCGGTGATAGGATTGGTAGCAAGAACCGAATGCGATTAGTTGTAGTCATGATGCGATGATTACCAACCCTTAACCTCAAAAAACGAGTATCGAATAATACCTAGATTGGGAACCGTTACAAGACTATCGCTATGAATACGTCAACGGCGAAGTCTTTGCAATGACTGGCGGTACAATTCCCCACAATCATATTGCCCTTAATCTCTACAGAGCATTGTATCCTCATCTGCGTCCTAGAGATTGTCGTGTAAACGTTGCAGATGTCAAACTGCAAATAAGTTTTAAGAGTTACTATTATTCCCCTGATGTAATAGTTAGTTGTGATTCACGCGATTTAAATGCTCGCAAATGTATTCAATATCCTACACTAATTTTCGAAGTTATCTCTCCTGGTACAGAAGCCAAAGATAGGGGAGAAAAATTTTCTTTTTATCGCACTATTCCTACTTTAAAAGAATATATTATTATCGAATCTGAAAAAATTGGAGTCGAATCTTACCGTCGTGGCGAAGGTAGAATGTGGCTCTATTATCCCTATAGTATTGGTGATACTCTTACTATAGAAAGTCTCGATTTTAGCTGTACTATTGATTTGTGATTTGTTTTATGAAGGTGTTAGTCATGAACATGAGGTATAAAAATACTTTTTCTCACGCCAAGACGCGAAGATGCAAAGAAGAGCGCAGAAAGATTGTATAATTATCCATTATGGAGTTAATTGAGATATAACTAGAAAATCATCTTTATACATTACGGTAATGTAATAACATCTATTAGCTTTTGTTTTCTATATTTTGTTAAATCTGAATATCTAATATTTCCTCAGCATTTAAAGTCACAACCTTGCCATCTCGCATAATACTGATTGCTTGATTAAGCTTACGATGCTTTTCAATTGCTTTTGCAATTGCTTCTTTTACGCCCTCATCAATTTTGCTATGCAGCTTTTTCATCTCTTCTTCTGTCATTTTACCCCTCTATAATTTTGCTCCAAATATCATTTATATAAATTATAGGCTGCTGATTAATAATCTGTTCAGCCAGTAAAACGGGAGATGCTCTAGAGTTATCATAGATCATCCAACCATCACATAAGGGTAGATACAAAGATATCAGATTTCTTCTTCCCTGTTGGTAGCGTCTGCGAATTACATCTTCTGGAATTGAGTGTCCACCGTTAGCAACCCGTCTTGCTACCCGTTCTACTGCCAAGTCAACACTTTGCAACCAGAAGTAAATTAAGTTAATTGTGTAGCCTTTTGCTCTACAGCTGCTTAGAAATGGTGCAAAACTTCTAGCGGCTAGTGTGGTTTCAAAAGCAAAATCACTACCTGAATTTGATAGCGATCGCAGCCGCCGAATCATCAAGCGTCCAGCCTCCAGAGCCATAGAATCTGGATTAAATGGAGAAAGTCCAACTGCAATAGCATCTGCATTTACATACTCGAAGCAATCTAGAAAATTAGGTAACAAACTCATTGAAACTGTCGTTTTCCCTGAACCGTTTGCACCACCAATAATATAAAGACTCGGCATACCTGTTAATATTACGCCAAAACTACAAATTTCTCCCTTTCCTCTTCCTTTTCAGTTTATTTCTTCCCCCCAGCCATCAACAAACCAATCTCTTCCACTGTTGCTGTCTGTGCATCCAAAATAGCTAGAAACTTACCTCTGTAGATTACGGCAATGCGATCGCTCATTGCCATCAACTCTTCTAACTCAGTAGAAATATACAATATTGCCGCACCGCGATCGCGTTCTGCTAACAACTGAGAATGTACTGCGGCTGTCGCCCCCACATCTAATCCCCGTGTTGGTTGCATCGCCACAATTAAATCTGGTTCCCCTGCAAGTTCCCGCGCCAAAACCACTTTTTGTTGATTTCCCCCCGACAAGTGACTTACTTGCACATCTTCCCCCGTCGCCCGGATATCAAACTCTTGCATTGCAGACTTAGCGTTATTTTTAATTGCTTCTCGTTGTAATAGAAAATTACGAGAAAACGGCAGCTTTTTAAAAGCTTTCAAAATCAAGTTTTGGGCAACACTAAATTGCAATACTAAACCCATTTTCTGCCTATCTTCCGGGATGTAACCAACAGCACTTTTGGGGGGATATCCAAACTTAATTTTTCCCTGTTTGATAGTTCGCAAACCTACTACTGCATCTGCTAATTCTCGCTGTCCATTGCCATCTACGCCAGCAATCCCTAAAATTTCTCCTGCCCGCAACTGAAATGATATATTATCTACAGCAGTTACATTCCGTTCGTCTACAACTTGCAAATCCTGCACTGACAATATCACCTTTCCTGGCGATGCTAAGGATTTACGCACCTGTAAAACAACTTCACGTCCTACCATTAATTCTGCTAACTGTTGAGATGTTGATTCTTTGGTTGTTGTCGTTGCTACTACTTTTCCTCGTCGCAACACTGTCACCGTGTCACAGAGGTTCATAACCTCTTCTAATTTGTGGCTGATAAAAATAATCGTGTTACCAACAGCTGCTAATTGGCGCAAGATAGCCATTAATGATTCGACTTCCGGCGGTGTCAACACTGCTGTTGGTTCATCGAGAATCAATAATTTGGCTTGACGGTAGAGAACTTTGAGAATTTCTATCCGCTGTTGTGTCCCTACTGGTAAGTTTTCCACCTTAACAGAAGGGTCAATTTCTAATCCGTAACTTTGGGCTAATACAGCAATTTCTTGTTGTTTTTGATGCAGATTTAAACGCCAGCGATTCTCTGTTCCTAATATGATATTTTCTGTAACAGTCAATTCTGGTATGAGCATGAAGTGTTGATGAATCATACCAATTCCCAAATTAATTGCTGTGTTAGGTGATGGAATTTTTACTGGTTGCTCTTGCAGATAAATTTGACCTTTATCAGGTTGATAAAGACCACTAATAATATTCATTAAAGTGGTTTTGCCTGCTCCATTTTCGCCTAAAATAGCATGGATTTTGCCATTAGCAATACTAAAGCTGATATTATCGTTGGCAACAAATGAGCCAAAGCATTTAGTAATATTGTCTAGACGTAAATATGACATTTTTGAGGTAGTTAAACAGTAGCTTTTTTGACGCAACGTGTATCTTTACCACCATCTTTACAATTTTCAAAAGTAATTTTTTTACCAACAATCTCCTGTTTCGTATTCAACGCTTTTTGTTTAACCTGTTCTGGTACTTTTGTCCCAAATTTACCTAAAAATAATATATCTGGTCTTTCTAGCCCTAACGTATATATCTGCCCTTTTAATTGTTTTTGTTTGGCTAATTCTGCTAAATAAGCTATTGCTATATCCAGCCGCTTAACAGCACTTGTTAAAACTGCATTGGGAGCAATATCTAATTGATCCTTAGTATTGCCAAAAGCATACACACCTTTATCACTTGCAGTTTGCAAAACCGCAGATGAGGCATTATCTAACCATTGATAAATCACATCTGCACCAGATGAAATTAATGCAAGTGTGGCTTCCTTACCTTTAGCAGCATCATTCCAATCACCTGTAAAAGTAGAAGTAATTTTAATATCCGGTTTAACCGACTTTGCCCCTAATTCAAACCCGCGTAATTCTTGCTGAGTAGCCTCAAATTCTTGCCCGGCAATATAAGCTAATTTATTAGATTTAGTCACAGAAGCGCCGATAATTCCACATAAATAGCTGGCTTGGAGGTGATCTATTCGCAAAGCGGCAATATTTTCGCCTTTGATAGAACCGTTAACAGCTATAAAAAACGTATTGGGAAACTGATTAGCTACTTGTTCCACTGCTGCATCAAATTGTCCGCCGTGGGCAATCACCACATTGTAGCCTTTACGTGCGAAATCTGTTAGCGCTTCTGTTTGATCTGCTTGTGCTACTTGTTCTACGTAAGCAGTTTCTGCACTCAGCTTTTGTTTTGCTAAGTTTACTCCTTCGTAACCAGATTGATTCCAAGCTTTATCAGTGATTACTCCAGGAAGAGCGATCGCTATTTTAAACCCTTCACCACCCGCAGCCGTTGGTGTTGTCGTTTGGTTACTGCAAGCTTTTACGAGTAGGCTAGTACCTAAGCCAGCTGAACCATAGATAAATTTACGCCGACTAAAGTTTACTGCCATAACGTAGCCTTCAAATGGATAGTAATACTGAATTCCTATTAAAGATAGTAACTGAGGCGGGAGGCAGCTGCCCCCTTGCTCCTCTGCTAACTGACTCTTGGGTAAAAAATATAATACAGGTTTTAACCAGAATACTCCTTCAGACGTGGCAATATTCCCAGTAAACTCAAAAGAGCGATCGCACTCATTGCCAGCGGAGTAGTAATCTCGAAGCCGTCTACATCCTTAAAGCCTTGTTTAATTGCTTTGTCAAAAGCTTCTTGGTTGATATCGAAAACTTTTTGATTAGCGTTTTTAAATTCCTCAAACGCCCAGTTTAACTGTCCTGGGTTGTTACCGATAGCTAGTGCGATCGCTTCTTGATGTTTGCCACTGCGCTCAAGCTGGCGGATTTGTTTATCGATAGCAACATAAGTACCCAAAGTAGAAAGGTTGGCGATCGCAGCTTCTCGTTCACCTGCAAAGGTAATATTATTGAATTCGTCAGCTAGATAACCTGTGAAGCCGTCTATCTTTGTTTGCTGTATTAATGCTGTAGCCACCGTATCGAAAGTTTGACCGTTGGGTAATTCGGCAAGTTTAGTTATGTTGCTGAGAAAAGCTTGTTCGTAAGTAGCAGAAAAAGCTGTATCAAGTAAGTAACGACTTTCGGTAGCATTAGTGATGTAGCCTAAAGCACGGGCTTCTCGTAAGACGTGCATCGACATGAACGCATCTTCTTTGGCAACCCTGAGATGTTGGGAAGCAGAAAAAAGCGCTCCTAAAGTGTAATTTAAAAAAGCAATAGCGATCGCACTCGCCACTAACAGACAAGGATTAAAACTGCGGCGCATCCGCTGACTAAGAAATACTTGCAATGTCACCAGTATGCTGATGAGTGCCACAGCCGAAATAACAATAAACAATAAAAATTTTCTAGAAGTTAACTTTTCTTGAGAGTAAGTGTTTTCTATAGCTTGTAAGTTCACCTCATCAAGGGTATCGGCTGCTGGTATCAGCGTTTTGTCCATAATTTCGGCTGCTCCACGATAGGCAGCTAGAACTGCATTGGCATCACCCCGTGTGTGCGCGTCTCGCGCCTGTTGAATTTTGCTCAGGTACTTACCAAATCCCAGTTGCATAGTCTCAATAGGTTTTCGCTCTCTATCCCCAAAGGAAATATTTTCAGCAGCAGCAACTAACCTTTCGGTGGCTTTCTGGTATCGTTCCTCGGAACCCTTGACAGCATCTTGGCTTTGTCCCGGTGGAACTAGTAGTTCTTTAACAACGTAGGCATCCATACCTGCAAACGCATCCTTGAGACGTTGAGCAGTTACAATACTTGGTGTTGAGTCTTTACCAACTGTTTTGATGGCATTCCGTTGCCCTTGAATGCCGGAAATAGTGGCAATTAGCATCAATACACTTGCTGCCCAAGTGAGGTATAAGCCACCTTTGAGGAGTTGCGGAGTCGTGAGTTTGCTAATTGCCTTACTGGAGAGTGCGATTATTTTACTCATATTTTTACTACTTATGATTGTCGAACAGCTTTGACTATGATTCGAGTCCAGTGTCCCAGGGTGAATTCATCTTTGTCTTGTAGTGGTGCATCCACCATTGGCTGTAATTCCACCCCATTAAGTTTTGTGCCGTTAGCAGAATCGATATCGCGCAGAGTAAAACTACCGTCCGGCTGACGGTTGAGCAAAGCATGGCGACGCGACACAGCATCATCAAAATCTAGTGGAACTTCTGGATGGATACCCCGGATTTCACTGGAACGACCAATTAAGTTACTGTCCTTTTCTAACCGGAAAGTAAGAGGTGCTTGGTTTATAGGTGCTTCTGGGCTTTCAGATTCGCGTAGCGATGGATCAACTGTAACAATAAGTTCCCATTCAGCCACTGGAGATGAGAAAGTAATTTCTCCCCCTGCTTCCCCTGCTCCCCTGCCCTCCTGCTCCCCTGCTTCCTTGGCAATAGGTACTTCGCCATGTACTCCGGTAACAAAGTTGTAACCGCAAATCTCACAAAAGACCCCACTGTCTGCTTCGTGCGGGGCGCTGCAAGCTGGACAAGTTTCAACGCCTATGGATTGCGTCAGTTTTGAGGGAATAGTATTTGTATCTAACGCTTGTTCAGTTACACCAAGAATTTTGCTTCCGCAGTCTGAACAAAAATCTGATTCAGTTGAATCGTGTCCTTTTGGACATTTATAAGTAGACATACTTGCTTCGGCACTTACTTTGTTTGACTCTTGACCGAATGGCACTAATTTAAGCACAAACCCTTGATATAACTGGCTTTTGGGTGTGGGGTGTGGGGAATTAAGAAGATGTTAAACTCCGCCGCGCAACTAAAATTTAATTGTCTTAAACACGAACCTGCAACCCTACCCCCAACAAAGAGCCCTGACGAGGTTTTACATGAGTCTTAGTGCCATTCGACTCTTGACCCTTGACTAATTTTTAGGAATACGAGTAGTCTTCGTAGAACGAGTTTCCAATGCCATTGCATCTTCCTTTGCTACTTCTCGCTTCAGTCGTACTGTCCCTGTAGATGCATCCTGCACATCAACTACAGTTTTCAACAGTTTGGCCGTTGCTTCGTTACCAGATTCATGAGCAAGTTTTACAGCTTTGCCCAACTTAGCAGTAGCAACCTCAATATCACCCTTAGCGCGTGCTTCCAATCCTTCTTGAATAGATTGAGCTAGTTCAGCCTGTCCGGTGTAGTGGGCAACCCGCCTATCAATTTTGGTGGATTTGGCTTCATCATCCGTCCAAGTTGCCAGTATGCGGGCTTCTGCAATTTTAGTTTCGATGCCGTTGAGTGTGTAGATCAAACTTGCCCTACCCGCCAGCATTTCATCACCGACGTTACCCGGATTAACTTCAATACAGAAGTGGTAATCACGGGATTCGTTACTGCCCCAAGCACCAGTCGGGTAATCTACAATCAAGTTTTTTACAGGTTTGGCGCGGTGGGTAAGGTCAACAATATCAGGACTCACCTGTTTAAAAAAAAGTACTTTTGCTCCTTGGGGAGTCCACAGCCGCATAGCAACGTCGGTGACATCTTTACTCATAGCTTTTTCGAGAATTGCCCGAAAGTCAGCTTCAATCATTGAGGCGTTGGGGATAATGTCAGTTGTGCCTAAGAGTTTGCCCGCAATCAGTTGGAGTTGGGAAACTCGCCAATCTGTACCAACGCCCCGACAATCGCATTGAAAGATTCCCTCACATTGTTGTAAAACTGTTTTCAGCTTTTGCTCATCGCTGTCGTCGTTCTGTCCATCTGTAAGTAGTAATGCCTGACGGACTGCGTTGGGCATCTTTTGGAACTGCTTCAGGGCTTCAGCTAGCCAGGTAGACATGAGTGTGCCACCTGTCGCAGTGATATTTTTGATAGATGCGATCGCTTGCTGTTTTTTCTCTGCTGTGGCTTGAGATACTGGAAAAACTACACTAGCTTTACCAGCACCAGTCACGATAAAGAAGTGGGCATCTTCTGGCAGCAAATTCACGACTTTAGCGATCGCATCTTTGGCTGCGTGAATTTTACCACCTCCCATTGAGCCGGAGGTATCACAAATAACTCCAAATAGTCTTTCGCGGCTGGATGTTACAGCTACGCCTTCACCTCCTGCGACGCTGATGGTCATGATGGCATGGACTTCTCTAGCTCCTTGGGGAAGGAATTGATTTTGAAATACTTCGGCTTTAAAGTTAGACATTATACTTCTCAGTAATAGACAGTTTAAATAATGAACCGCAGAGGCGCGGAGGACGCAGAGAAAGAAGGAGGAGGAGTTGGGGTTATAAGCACAGAACAGCAACGGTGATGTTGTCGTGTCCGCCGCTGTTACGGGCAAACTCTACTAGGGAACGAGAGATGGCGATGGCTGCGCCAACGCCTGCCGTAGGATGCCCGAAGGGCTGTAGGGCGAACACATCTGTATTGGATGTCTGCTGTATAATATTTGTCAACTGTAAGGCTTCAGGCGCATAGTTCCAAAGTCCATCGGTACAGAGCAGTAAGTATCCTGAACCAGGAATGGTAAAGTTGACAATCGAGGGATCTGCATTGTCTGCATCGGCTCCCAGCCAGCGCGTAATTCCGTGAGCATTAGGCGATCGCTTGGCTTCTATTTCGGTCATTTCCCCGGCTGCTACCACTTCAGTCAGCCAAGAATCGTCTTTAGTCAATTGTCGGGAACCACTGGGAGATATCCAATAAGCACGGCTGTCACCAAGCCAACCGATGGTAGCAGTATCGTGGTGTACAAGGGCGGCAACAATGGTAGTTGATGGTGGGTCAGTATTTTGATTATTGGCATAAAAAATATTAGATACAGATTTTAGGGCAGTATTAAAAGCTAATTTCATTGCTAACTCTGGATTTTCCCAAGCAGTAGCTAGCGTCAGACACGCACTTTCAGCAGCAGTTTGGGCGGCTAAATCGGATTGATCGGAACTGGAAACTCCATCGCAAACCACGAGGATATTTGTTTGAGCGTTATTTACTTGTTTGAGAGCAAAAAAGTCTTCATTATGATGATGTCTGAGTCCGCGATCGCTCACACCTGCCAAATGCGATCCAATGGTTATTTCTAACCAATCCCGTTCTCGTGGTTCTCTACGAAATCCACAATTAGAACAGAATCCTTGCTCATCAATTTCCTCAATGCCAGCACCGCATTTTTCACAACTGCCAGCTATTAATAATGTCCCGCATTCCTCACAAAATCTATCATTAGGTAAAACGGAAGCACCACATTTTGAACATTGCATAATTGTCATTTGTCATTTGTTATTTGTCATTTGCTACGGTTATTCCTTGTTAGGTTGTCGGATGTTACCGATAGATTTGAGGTATGCATTAGGTTTTGGTGCTAATTCGTTGATGATTGGTTTAAGTGCATCTACCTGTGCATTTGTCAAAAGTTTGCGGTTGTAAGCTCGTCTGAGCCAGTGTTGAGTTTCATTCAAAGAGCCTCTCGCTATACGGATAAAACGTCGGTTTTCTGGGAAAGTACCTCGTCCTGAACCTTCTGCCAAGTTTGCTCCAATGCTATCAGCCGACCGCACAATCTGTTTACCCACAGTATCCTTAGCAAACGACTCCCAACAATCCACAATTTTCCAAATTTCATCAGCTAATCGTTCTGCTAATTGATAAACCTGCAAATCTTGAAACCTTGGACTCAATTTTCCTCTCTCCTAAAACTAATGACCAATACTTTGGCTTATATACGAGACTAAGGCAAACGCTCAGTACAAATGACAAATGACCAATGACCAATGACAATTCTCAAAACCACGTTCTAGGACGTACTCGATTTGCTTGATCAACTAAGCGGATTTTCTCTTTTCCGTTTGTTAGATGTGCCATATCGCGCAAAGTTTTTTCCAGTCCTTTTCTCAGATGTACTTCCTGAAGTGGCTGTCCCAAAATTGTTAAATCGGGAGTTGCTGGCAAATTCCGCGAGGTTAGCAAGCTGAGTGCTGTTTCTAAAACTTGTTTGTTTAGCCGATAGCGATCCATACCTTCTAAGGCAAGTACTTCAATTGCCTTAGAAGCTGCCTTGAGTTCTTGGGTACTGGGGATAGAACGATCGCTATTAATTAAGGTGCGGGCAATTTCTACCCGCGATCGCGTAAACAAATTTGAGCTTTGAGGTATACGTTCTAACGCTGCTACAGCACCGTTACGGTCTCCAACAGCACGCAAGCAACGCGCCAAGCCAAATGCCGCGGATACATAACTCGGATCTGTACGAGATACTAAGTCATACATTTTACTAGCTAGTAAGTAATTGTGCGTTTGCTCCGCCGCTAGCCCCAGCGCTAATTTAGGAGCTAGTTCCCCAGGTAAGTCAAAGTAAACTTGGTCAAATGCTGCCTGGGCTTCTTGGGGTTTATGCTTTCGCATTAAGCTCCGACCCCGATACCAAAAAACTCGCCAGTCCCAAGGGTCTTTTGCCTCGACTCTTGTCAATGTTTCTTCTGCTTTATCGTACTCAAACGCATCAATTAAAGCATTTGCCAATCGCAGCAATGCTTCAATGGAATTGGGAAATTGATGGACTACAAGTTCTAAATTGAAACTTCGTTTGACTGGATCAGTGATGGCGCTGACGTTCACGACTGCATTGAAGCCGGGATCTGTTGTGTCTAATATTGGTATAGGTAATTGCTGGTAATCAGCGGTAATTGGTTCAAAGTCACTACTAATGCTGAGAGCTAGCATATCTCCACTAAACAGACTACTTGCAGATGGACGGGGAATATTCGTGGCGATCGCCACAACTTCCCGCAGTACACCCAGCAATTGATCAGCCATTTCATCAGCCGACTGAAAACGGTCATCGGGATTTTCAGCGGTTGCTTTAATTAAAAAGCGATAAAGTGACTCTTGCTCAGCAAATAGAGGTTCTTCTTGGGGACTAGGCAGTTTATAAAGGTGTTCTTTGTTAAAACCCTTAATGTCAGTCAGCAGCACTGCTAAAGTTCTACCTACGGTAAATAGATCCGATACTGCTGTCGGCCCCTCCCCGGCTTCTGGGGCGCTATAGCCGACTGTACCGTAGATATCACCATCAAGGTCATCAATACGGCGGACACCACCTAAATCAATTAACTTTACATCGCCGCCCTCGACCATAATGTTATCGGGCTTGAAGTCGCAATATACCAATCCCAAGGAATGTAAATAAGCAAATGCGCTGAGGATGCGGTGAATATAAGCGATCGCTTCTGCTACAGGTAACGGGCCTCGACTCTTGCGAATTTCTCTAAGGGTTTTACCACCCACATATTCCATCACAATAAAACCTTCGCTACCGTGGTTAACAAAGTTGTAAATTCCAACGATATTGGGGTGTTTTACGGCTGCGAGAAATTGCCTTTCTGCAACTGCAACTGCTGCACTGGATGCATCTTCAGTGTTGAGTAGTCCCTTGAGAACAACGTAACGAGACAGAGTTTTATCAAAACCCAAGTAAATCCAACCTAAACCACCATAGGCGATCGCTCCTTTAACTTCATACTGCCCCACAACTAAATCACCAGGGTTGAGGCTAGGAATAAACGAAAACTTCTGTCCGCACTTACTACAAAATCCCTTTTCTCGCCGTAGTTGGTTATTGCAATTCGAGCAAAAACGTTTATTCTCCGGCACATTTGGGTTAAGGAGAATCGCTTTTTCTGGCTCAGTTGAAGGCAAATCGGGAACAGACACGAGTCCTGCACCCAATTGCTTACGGCTACTGCGAGCAGAAGTGCTACTGGTACGCCGCGAACCCTTGGAACGGTTGGTTAGTGGTGAGGAACCTGTACCTGTGGTAACAGGTGAACTTCTACTTGTGACAGTCGCGCTTGGCTTTTGACTAAATGACGGAGTTTTCACCGCCGCCAATCCGCAGACATTACAATAATCATCTTCGATAATACCAGTGCATCTATTTCTTGAGCAACTCAAACCTTCCATTAAGGCACTCCTACAATTATTGAATATTGGGCATTGGGAGTGCTGAGTCCTGAGTGCTGAGTAAGTTATTTCTCCCCCTGCTCCCCTGCTCCCCTGCCCCCCTGCCCCCCCTCACCACTGACCATTCAATCGTTTTTCATACCTGGATACTAATTCACCAGCTTTATCTAGAGGAGTCGGTCGCGTGTAGAGCAGTTGCTTTGCCTGTTCAGCTAGTTCAGCTAAGGTAGTATCTTCTATCAATCCTCTTGCCAATGCCTTGGCTTTGAGAGCATCAAGGCGTCCGCGCAATTCGCGACGAGTTTCTAGGGGATTGCTATTGGCTTTATATGCTCGCTCCTCCGATTCTATGTACTCTCTGGCTTTGATAGTCCAATTTTCTAAACCAACCATAACCGGATTCACCCAACCCTCCGCCAGCTTAGTTTCTAGCCTTGTCAACCATTGACTGAGCGCATCAATTTGCGTCTGAGCCAATGGAGTTTCCAGCATTGAGTGATCCAAGACTTTTTCTGGAGTTTCCGCAAAAGCTGCGAGAGATTTTGAGTGGAGTTCCCTTAATTGCTGCAAGAGATTTTGGGCGATCGCAAATTTCTTTCGTACCAAAGCCTGTTGTTTAGCTTCTTGCTCTAAGGCTGTTTTTACCTGGGCCAACAACGGTTTAATCTGCTGTTTTATATCTCCGCTCACTCCCAAAGGATCTTGCTCTATACGTTCCCGCAAAGAAGCGATCGTCACATTCGCTTGAACAAGTTCACTCAGGGAATCTTTACCTAGAGATGCAGCTAATTGTTGCAACGAGCGAATTTGAGCTTCTGTATTAATCAGCATCAAATCCAGATTTGCCCAAGCGGTATCAACGTCCAGAACTGCGTCCCTAGCTACAGAGAAGGCATTTGTCATGATTTCTAGGAGCTGTGCAGGCGCGATCGCACTCGCCTTCTCAACTCCAGTTAGTAGTCCTCTTTGTGCCAGTGGCTTCTGCACAACAGGTAACTCAATTGAGGCTCCTGTTAACAGTTGTCTAATCTCCTCAATTTTCTGCTCTCCCACTACTAAAAAGCCAATTCTCTGGTCTCTTGGTAGAAAGCGTGGCAATTGTTGTCGCAGCTTAGTTGCTTTATCCACTGTTTGCACCAACAGGTCGAAGTATTGAAACAGATTGTTCATTGCCTCTAAAGCTGGAGTCACCCGCGCCGCAGTAATTCCCGTCAAATGTGTCCCAGGAAAACCAGGACTACCAGAGAGGCGCTGATATGTTGGCAGTTCTTGCAGTTCGAGGAGATTTTGATTAGCAATTTTGATTTTGTTTTTCCAGTCGGCTAAAAGTTGATCGATTTCAACTGTCATTGCGATCGCTCCTGTACAAAAGAGGCTTTCCCGAACAACGGGAAGTATTATCTAGCTACAACGCAACTATATATATTTCTCATAAATTCCTAAATATGCATAAAATTAAGTCAAGCCAGGCTCTGTATAAATAATTTTTTAGTAGTTAACCACAGCAACTTTGAAGGTTTCAACGAACTCGGTTTTTGATAACAAAAAAGCATCATCTGTATTGAAAGTTATTTTTTTAACATTGATTTCTTGCTAAATATTGACTCAGTAATCTTTTTTGAAAAAGGAGATTACCCTAATCAAAATATTCATCTGTTAACCTAGCGTTGGTGAAGAGTTTAAAAATAGTAGATGGAAATTAATAATCTGTTTACGGCTGGTGGCGTGGTCATGTGGCCTCTGCTGGGATTTTCGGTGTTAGCAGCAGCGCTGATTATCGAACGTATCATCTTTTGGGGAAGGATAAATAATCGGCAAAATAAGGTAGTGCGCGAGGTACTACAGCTTTATCGCCTCAATAATGTGGTTGGCGCTTTGGATAAATTGCAGAAAAATGATGATTTACCCATTGCCCGGATTTTTTTAGCAGCTTTAGAATTGGAGGAGCCAACTCCAGAAGAATTTCGATTGGCATTAGAGAGCGAGGCGCAAGCCGAAATACCCTTGCTCAAGCGCTTCCAAAACATTTTTGAGACAATCATTGGTCTTGCGCCGCTATTAGGCCTTCTCGGTACAGTTTTAGGATTAATTGCTTCTTTTGCTTCATTAAATATTGGAGACGTGGGAGGAAGTAAAACAACAGGTGTGACAGCTGGAATTAGTGAAGCTTTGGTATCTACAGCATCAGGATTAGTGGTGGCAATTTTTACACTTCTATTTGCTAACACCTTTCGGGGACTCTACCAGCGCCAGATTGCCAGAATTCAGGAATATGGAGGACAGTTAGAATTACTTTATCGCCGTCGCTATGAAAGAGGAGATCAATCTTATGCGCCTACCAGAAGAACAGGAATTCCCACTTCAGATTAACGTCGTGCCGATGATTGATGTCATCTTTGCGATTTTGACATTTTTTATTATGTCAACTTTGTTTTTAACCCGTTCGGAAGGGTTACCAGTCAATTTACCGAAAGCGGCGACAGCACAACAACAAGCATCTGCGACACCAATTACTGTAACGGTAGACGCAACAGGTAAAATTAGCTTGAACCGTAAACCAGTTACTTTAAATGCTTTGACAAACCAAGTCAGTAGATTAATAAATCCCAACACAGAGGCATTGGTAATTTTGAACGCCGATGAACGTGGTAATTACGGTAAAGTAGTAGCGGTAATGGATAGATTGCGCGAAGTGCCAGGAGTAAAGTTAGCGATCGCTACTCAAAAACGCTAACCTAGATAGTTGGAAATTAATCCTCGGTCACTAAAGCTAATTATCGATGATTAATTTTCAATGGTAATAATTTTTAAAACGACAAATCACTTTTTTAGCTAAAGTTCTTGAGGGAATACTCCATGACTATTTGGGTAAATGAGCAAATTGATCCATCTGGAATAATTCATGCCTGTATTGCTTGTTGCAATGAATCTCAAGCCAAAGATTGTTATGATTCCTTTCAGAATAATTTGACCGAGTTCCAAAAAGCAGCCGGTTGGGTAGCGCGATTGCGGACGGTCGATTCTTGGGATGAAGTTCCAGTAAATTCTTTAAAACTCAATTAGTTGGGTGCGATCGCTAGTAGGCAAAGAGCTAATAAAATACAAAATTAATCCTGCCTTTTATGCGCCAACACAGTTGACATAAGATAATTTGCACAGTAGAGACGTTGCAATACAACGTCTCTACACCCATGAAATTTGTATAAACAATCCTTAACTGAACTTTACTTTATTCGATTATGTGTTTATTTTGAGACGCTTCACTTTATTAGACTTCTTGTAAAAGTAATTCTTTACGCCTACCCTGCGGGAAGCCGCTTCTCTTCTCCTTCGGAGACGCTACCGCGAACGAGAGGCTACGCCAACGCGTCTATGCATAAGATAAAAATATTTATGCAAGAATTCACAACAAGGGCATGAAAATCTCTTCCTTTATACCCTTACACCCTTACCCCCCTACACCCCGATTTTTGCAACTGGTTAATAAATCATAAAAATCAGATTAAAAAACACAAATAATTTACAACTACTCCCCTGTAAATAAATTTATTATAGAAATCTGATGATTTTTCTGAACTTTTAAGAGATATCATCTATACCAGGAATTAGATTAAAAAACTTGGAACAACCGAACAAATGTAGTGAACTATCCCAAAGTTTACACTTCGGAGCAAGGCTGTCCTATTAATTTAGTTGGCGAAACGGGACAAGCGGTGCAGATTTCAATTCATGCTCCCAGTCAATATATCTGTGCCAACTGCGAACGGATATTACCAGATTGGAAACGGCAGCCTTTTTTATGGGTAGTGATTGTCTTACAGCAATCGCGATATCAACTAGTGGAAAGTACAGCGGAAATAGAAAAAGAAAAAGAACGCTTGCGAGAAAAGTTTATGAGATTTGGCTGTGATTTAGCATTTAATTTGCGCGATCGCGGCTATTTAACAGACCTAATCGATCCTCGTACTGGTTATCCTTTGCTATCACATCCTGGAGCAATTCCCCATGATGACACAGCAGTTGTTAAAGCTTTACTCAACTATCCAATAATTAAAAATCAATGCCGTGTGCTGGTACATCCTAACTGGGGTGCAGCAGTTTATCCTAGCGTTCTAATATCAGAAGCTCCCCCCATAACTATCGAATTGCTTAGCAAAGGTATAGCACCTATGCATGGATGGCAAGAAATTAATCAATAGTAGAGACGTTGCAATGCAACGTCTCTGAGTGAGGTTATTAAGCGTTCGAATAATCTTAATTTTTAAAAGTGATGTAATTAACATCACACTAAATACTTGCTTAATGAAAAAGCTTGTAAAGCACTGGTATTACTGAAGTTTTAGGCTTTATGAAAAAAGTCTTTTTTTAATTAAATAACCGATAAAAGGTATAAAATCAGGTATATCTACTCAGGCAAAATATGAGTTCTACGAGTGCGGAACCCAGAAAAAAAGCCAGTCAAATTGCTCAAGACTTGAAGAATCAGCAAAGAACCAAACAAAATTCTGCAAGACGAACCAACTTTCGTCAAAGATTCAGCCGTCCCTTTCTACCAGTTATACAGACACTTTGTAAAGGCCCCTTTTGGACAAATCCAGCAGATCCTCATATCTATACTGCGGCTAAGACACTCATTAATGGTCAAACTCGCCCATTTTTTATTGTCCAAAACCCTTCTTATACACTTATCTTGGAAGAAAATGTTTGGAGAAAGCTCTCAATGGCACAGTTGTCAACAGCATATCTCCAGAACAAGCAGATGATGAATCAATTAAGCGGATCAAGCAAATTTTTGATGAATGGCAGTGAGCCAAATGCAATTCTGGAATCAGGATCTAACCACTAAAGTTGCAGCTTCCTTCTTATTTTTATCCTTGGTAAGTGTGGGAGTTGTAGGAGGAGTTGCCTTCTTGAAAGCGAGGGAAGCTTTAAAACAAGAGGCCTTCAATCGGCTTGAGGTGACAGCAACTCTCAAGGAGGAAGAAATTACTCGTTGGTTTGAAGAACAACAGCGAGATTTTCTATTAACGACTCAGTTTCCTGATGTACAAGTAAACCTGAAGTTACTCCTGAGTCGCGAAAAATCTGATGCCAATCGTGCCGCTTACATAGTTTTATCTAAATACTTTTTAGAGGTAACCAAACTTAAACCTAACCTTAAAGAGATTTTCATTCTTGATCGCACTAATCGAGTCATATTATCCAGTCACCAGCGGCAAAAAGGTCAGTATGAAACTTTAGCCAACATTACTTATATTAACCAAGTTAAGCCAGGAAACTCGTTTGCTCCGATTTTCTATAGTTCACCTGTGACTGGCAAACCCTCAGTTACTCTAGCGGCTCCTTTGCGAGACGTAGCTGGGGTACGCCAAGGGATAATCTTAGCTCACTTAAACTTAGACCAAATTGATATTATCGTTCGAGAACGCACAGGTCTGGGTAAAAGTGGCGAAACCTACTTAGTTAGCTCTTTAATTACTAAAAACACTTTTATTTCTAAAGCGCAAGTCAATACCCGAAACTTCCCTGGAGGAATTAGCAGTCCAGGCATTGATGCGGCAATGAGTGGAGTTAGAGGCTTTGGGCTTTATCGCAACTATGCCGGAGTGCCAGTAATTGGTGTGTATCGCTGGCTCAATGATCAAGACCTTGCCTTATTGGTGGAGATGCATCAAGAAGAAGCCTTCGCCCCTGCTCGCCAACTGTCAGGAATAATTGTATTGGTGGGACTCGTATCAGCAGTACTACTACTAATTGGAGTATCTTGGTTGACAAAAGAATTGACAATTTCTCAGGAGCAGTTAAAGAATTATAGCCACCAATTGGAGGTGAAAGCCCAAGAAGCCGAAGCTGCCAACCGCGCCAAAAGCGAATTCCTAGCAAACATCAGCCACGAACTCCGCACCCCCCTCAATAGTATAATTGGCTTCACTCAACTGATGACACGCGATCGCTTCATCACTCCTTCCCAATTGGAATATCTGGAAATTATTAATCGCAGTGGCGAACATTTACTGACTTTAATTAATGACGTGTTGTCAATGTCGAAAATTGAGGCAGGTAGAACAACACTAAATGAGAATAGCTTTGACTTGTACAGTCTGCTTGACTCAATCGAAGAAATGTTCAAATTCAAAGCAGAATCTAACGGCTTACAGCTGATATTTGAGCATAGCCCTGAAGTTCCCAAATATGTGCGTACAGATGAAAGCAAATTGCGCCAAGTCTTAATAAATATCCTTGGTAACGCCATCAAATTTACTCAAGAAGGCGGGGTGACCTTGCGCGTAAGGCTAGGGACTGGGGAAAGGGGGCTAGGAAACAGTTTTTCCAATACTCAATACCCCATGCCCTATGCTCAATCCCTAATCCCCAACTACCTGCATTTTGAAGTAGAAGATACTGGTCTTGGTATTGCACAAAATGAGTTGGAAAACTTGTTTAAACCTTTTATGCAAACAGAAGCTGGACGTAAATCTCAACAAGGAACTGGTCTAGGTTTAACTATTAGCCAACAATTTGTCCACCTAATGGGTGGGAATATTAGTGTTAATAGTGTTTTGGATCAAGGAACGATTTTTACTTTTGAAATCCAGATTAGTCCAGCAGAAGTTACTGAAATTGAAACTCGACAGCTAAAACGACGAGTCATTGGTATAGAACCCAACCAACCAAGATACAGAATTTTAGTAGTTGAAGATAAATGGGAGAATCGCCTACTTCTAGTCAAGATGCTGACATCCCTCGGCTTCCAGGTGCGTGAAGTTGCAAATGGTCAACAAGGGGTACTCGTCTGGGAAACCTGGGAACCGCATTTGATTTGGATGGATATGCGAATGCCTGTGATGGATGGTTATGAAGCCACCAAACAGATTAAATCCCATTTGAAGGGTCAGGCTACCGTTATCATTGCTCTGACAGCTAGTGCCTTTGACGAGGAACGAACTATAGTTTTATCTGCCGGTTGTAACGATTTTGTGCGTAAGCCCTTCCGAGAAGAAGTAATTTTGAATAAAATGGCTAAATATTTGGGGGTACGCTACATTTACGAGCAACAAGAGCTTCAAACAGACCAATCAGCAGAAAATTCAGATTTTAAACTTTTATCTTTAGAAGAGGCGCTGACCCGGATGCCCTCTGAGTGGGTGGCACAGCTACACCATGCAGCATTGTGTACCGATGAAAAGCTGATTTTCAGCTTGCTTGAGCAAATTCCTGAAGAATCTGCTCATCTAGCAAACACCCTGACTGATTGGGTCAATAACTTTCGTATTGATAAAGTCATTGATTTAACACAACCAGAACAAAATGGAAAAGAATCAAGTTGAGCCGCCGAAAGCAAATATTTTAGTTGTTGATGATACACCAGACAATTTGCGGCTTTTATCCACCATGTTAACTCAGATGGGGTATGAAATCCGCCGAGTGATTAATGGGCAAACAGCTGTAAAGACTGCACAAGCTGCCCCACCCGATTTAATTTTGCTCGATATTATGATGCCTGATATGAATGGATATGAAGTTTGTCAGCGCCTGAAAGCTTCAGAAAAAACCCGTGATATTCCGGTAATATTTATTAGTGCCTTAAACGAGGTACTCGATAAAGTCAAAGCCTTTGCTGTTGGAGGAGTTGACTATATTACTAAACCGTTTAGTGAAGAAGAAGTTTTTGCCCGTGTAGAGAATAACTTAACTATTCGCAGATTACAAAAGCAACTCACTGAGCAAAATATTCTTTTGCAACAGGAAATTCGCGTTAGCGAAGCTGCCCAAAGGGGTCGCCAACGAGCAGAGTCAGTACTGCGGCTGTCACAATTTTATCTAGACAGATTTCGAGAATCTATCTTTTTTATTGATTCGGAATCCCGATTTATCTATGTAAACGAAGCCGCTTGTAGTAATCTAGGTTACTCAAGAGAACAACTGCTGAATATGGGTATTCACGATATAGACCCAAATTTTCCGGAGACTAATTGGCGATCGCATTGGCAAGATGTTAGCAATAGAGGCGGTTTCACTCTTCAATCTAGTCACCTAACTCAAGACGGTCGTAATGTAGATGTGGAAGTAACTATCAATTATCTCAATTTCAAAGACCAGGAATACCTCTGTGCTAATGTCCGCTATATTACTAATGCTGAACGAAAAAAGTAATTATTACTCAGCACGTTTGTAGCAAGCTTCTGTATTTATTAGACCTCTCGCATAAATATTTTTTACCTCACGCATACTGCTAAGACGGAACCCGCAGGGTAGGCGCAAAATCGCAGAGAAAGATTTTATAATTAGCATTTTTGTAAGAAATATATTGAAACAGGGGAATTTTAATTTTTAATAGGAATTTTGATTATTTGCCACAGTGCTTTTCGCACCAGGGATGCACTGGCGGCTAGGTTTCAATCCCTAATAGGGATTTTGATTAGTTGCAACGAAGGACAATGAATTTAGCATTACTTGAGCGATGTTTCAATCCCTAATAGGGATTTTGATTAGTTGCAACTTTCTCGGTGATGTCGTGCCAACAATAAAAGGGCAAGTTTCAATCCCTAATAGGGATTTTGATTAGTTGCAACTAATTCCGTATAGTTCTTGACCTCCTAAAGTGTTTCAATCCCTAATAGGGATTTTGATTAGTTGCAACATATCTTCACCAAAATGCACTCCTTCCGCGAAGCGTTTCAATCCCTAATAGGGATTTTGATTAGTTGCAACAATGTTGACAACCGACACTCCCACAAACAGCAGGGTTTCAATCCCTAATAGGGATTTTGATTAGTTGCAACTCAATGAACTGAACATTTTCACAAACAAGTGTAGAGTTTCAATCCCTAATAGGGATTTTGATTAGTTGCAACCCAAGAGTTTAGATGTTGTTGAGATGTTTGCTGCGTTTCAATCCCTAATAGGGATTTTGATTAGTTGCAACAACTTCATCGTCATTTTTGTATGCTTCGTAAACGCCGTTTCAATCCCTAATAGGGATTTTGATTAGTTGCAACAGCTCGGAGCCGAAAGCATTGACATATTTGGTTTTCAAGGTGCAGTTGTGTCAACCTCAAATCAAAATAGCTTTTCAGCCATTGGTTGTCAAGAGTCATACCTGATAAAATTAGCTCAAAAGCAGAGATAGTAAGGTTTTGGTACGTTGCGTCAACCTCAATATTGACGTAAAGGGGTACAAAAGCAGAGTTGATAAGCTTTTGGGACGTAAAATTTAGGAAGTTTTGTAAAACACCTACTGGTTGACACTTGGCTCACGCAAAAACATATTAGTATTAAATATAACCTTAGTACTGCGTAATCAGATTTTCCCTAATTAGGACAATCCGTTTAGGATAAGATAATTGTGGCGTTGATGAATCAGAATATGAAATGCCAAAATTAGTCTTTGTACCTTTGCGCCTACCCTGCGGGTTCTGCCTTAGCGGTATGCGTGAGACAATTTATATTTTCAATCAGCAACACCATAATTTGTACGGACGAAAAACTTTGTAGAAACTTTGCAATGCAAAGTTTCCATACCATTTTAATTTAAAATTGTCGTCGCATTATTATTTCCCCTTCTTCTTTTTGAAATTTAGACGGATTTGCTCATCTGTGTTTTAACTCTGAAATTAAAACTTCGCTTTACCCTTCATTGTTTGCAGAGATACTTTTTCAGACATTTAATGACATTGTTTACGAAAATTAATATAAAGTTAACTTAAATATTCCTGACTCCGTATGACTTTTTCATGCTGTGAGAAATAAGTAATTACCCTACAATTAAGTGCAAGGTTAAATTAAGCAATACCTAGCTTTATTAAAATTTAAGAGTTGATTATATGAATAAATTCATCGATAGGTGCTTACTTAAATAAATTTTGTAGTCGCTATCTACTAAAAGTTTTGTAGCAAGTTGAGCTAAAAAATTAGATTGAATCAGACAGGTTATAAAACGGCACTGCGTTTTGTAGCCGTGCTGTTATTGCTTTGGTTATTTAATGGAAATTGACATGACATACAAAAATGCTGTTTTGGATGATTTGGACGTTCAAGAAGGTTTAAAAACTATCAACGAGAAGTTTGGCGATTTTTGCACTCGTGTGGCAGGCGAAGCGTGGGGACTGCCTTTAATTGATCAAAAAACAAAGGCTTTAATTACGATCGCAGTTGATATTGTGAATCAAGACCAAGTAGGGCCAGGTAGCCCTTTTGCTGCACACGTGCATATGGCTCTCAAGCAAGGAGCCACTGTTGCAGAGATAGAAGAACTCCTTTTATTCATGTGCGTTTATGGAGGTTTTAATAAAGTCGCTGGTTGTTTTGGGGCCCTCAATGAAATTCTCAGTTCCCAAACTCAAGCTAATTCGTAATTCATAACGATGCTCCGCCCCGCTACGCTAACGTAATTCGTAATTAACAGGCATCAGATTTCATCTGGCTTTCCTGAATTAAATCTGTTGCCACATTTTAAATAATTAGTAGACACGAACAAAAAAGAGCAACAATGATAGCAACAATCAGAAAAGCCGACTACTCAATCCGGGATCAAAAAGGCAAAGTAGCTTTCTACGTTCTGTTGTGGAAACGTAAAGGTATTTCTCTAGAACTTTTCGATGATTATTGGAGAGATGTTCACGGCCCAGTCTGCGCTAGGCTACCGAGTCAATACCAATATTGGCAGTTTCATTTAGCTCAAAATGAAGGTGGACTATGGCCGAGTGTTAACGGTATTGAGTATGTCTGTCCCCAAGAAAGTCAGTTCAATGGGATTGCTGAATTAACCTTTGAATCAGAAGCTGAACGCGATATCTGGTTCAAATCTGCCGCCATTCTGATGGATGACGAGCATAATATATTCAGCAAAGCAATTGGTTACAATACCAGCCCTGGCAATTCTAAAACATATATTGATAGCATCCCCACAGGAGACCCTAACGGTAAACAGGGTATTATTAAGTTCCACGTCATGGTGAGAAAAGCTCATGGCGTGAGTGTAGAAGCTTTTCGCGATTATCTGACAAATAGTTTTGCACCTGCTGTTGTTCAGAGCAATTCTGTGCTGAAATTCCGACTGCATTTGTTTGAGGAAGTAGATAATTCACGCCCAGATGCTGCTGGTGTATCTCATTTTGAACCCGCAGAACAGCAATATCAAGCTGCATTTGAAATTGCTTTTTCCAATCCTTTGGAAATGGAAACTTTCTTTGCTTCTAGAGAGTACGCTGCTGCTGTTCAAAACCAAGCTAAGTATATTCAGCGGCTTTTATCATTCCCTGAACGCACTGCTTACACCTTTGTTTATGACGGCAAAATGACTCTAGCAGGTCAGCGGAGTTCTACTGTCGCAGAACTGATTGCAAACATTGGCGCAACTAATCAACTTAAGGAGGACGTAGTTAGTCTCATGCTGGAACAAAAACTCATCTCCACCTCTAATGGTAATGGCCACTCGAATGGTTCTGGCAACGGTTCCCAGAACAGTACAAGTACATTTACTAATAAAAGAACTAATTACTACAAAGATTTAGCAGCAGATTATTCTCGCCCAGGGCTGGTAACTCCCTATGTAGCGAAAAAACTCATAGAGGATGCTGAGAAATTTGTCGCTTTAAAAGAAAGGACGTTGCCAGAAATTACCTCTTATTATACTGCCGAACAAATTGAACGAGAAAACAAAGAATGGTGGCCGACTCATTGTGAAGCTTTGAGACAAGGAAGAGGCGATATATTAACTGGTGAATATCGTGATGAGTTGGTTTATTTCTGTCAAGATGGCCCCTATCAAGGCTTAGAACAACAAAAAGAGCGCGAACAACATTGGTGGGCGTTAATTGCTCAACCAGGTGTAACTATGTGTTGGCCAATTGTGATGTTTCATGGTGAAGTTACCTTCTTTGAATGGAAGTGTGTGGATGATGAAACCAACGAAACACTTGCTAAAGGAAATGTCACCTGGATTCGCCGCGGTCATAGAGGCGGATGTCACCTGAAAACTGAGCAATTAACTTTCTACCGCGATGTTTTTGCTCCAGGTGGATTATTGAAGTTAATCACCACAGCCTAATATCATTTGGGATTTTGAAAGGCTCTGTAAAAGAGCTTTTCTCCAAATCAGAAATTAGCTGCAATCAAACAAAATGATATTAGATGAGCATCAGAAATACAAAAATGCAGTTTTGGATGACTTGAAACTGCAAGCAGGTTTAAAAAGTATTAATCCGAAGTTTGGCGATTTTGTTACTCGTGTAGCTGGTGAAGCATGGGGTTTACCATTAATTGACCAAAAGACTAAGGCACTAATTGCGATCGCAGTTGATGTTGTCAATCAAAATCACAAAGGCCCCGGCAGTCCTTTTGCAGCACACGTGGATATGGCTCTTAAACAGGGAGCCACTTACGAAGAAATCACAGAAATTCTTTTATTTATGTGCGTTTATGCGGGATTTAATAAAGTCGCAGGCTGCTTCGGTGTGCTGAATCAGATTTTTGAAATAAGGAAAAAATCAATGACAACAGCAGTAAGAAAGGTCGATTACTCAATCCGTGACCAAAAAGGCAAAGTCGCCTTCTATCTATGTTTGTGGAAACGCAAAAGTATTTCTAGAGAACTTTTCTCTGACTATTGGAGAAATGTACATGGCCCACTTTGCGCCCGTCTTCCAGGTCAACATCAATACTGGCAATTTCACGTAGCTCACTATGATGGTGGGATTTGGCCGACAGTCGGCGGTGTGGACTATACCTGTACTGAAGAAGATCAGTTTACTGGAATTGCCGAATTAACCTTTGAATCAGAAGCTGAACGTGATATCTGGTTCAAATCTGCTGCCATTCTTATGGATGACGAGCGCAATATATTTAGTAAAGCAATTGGTTACAATACCAGCTCTGGTAATTCTAAAACATATATTGATAGCATTACCACGGGTGAACCCAACGGAGAACTAGGTCTAATCAAGTTCCACGTCATGGTGAAAAAATCTGATGGCGTGAGTGTAGAAGCTTTTCGCAAATATCTAACAGACAGCTTTGCACCAGCTGTTATCCAAAGTGATTCTATTCTGAAATTCCGACTGCATTTATTAGAAGAAGTAGATACTTCTACTTCTCGCCCAGATGCGCCTGGAGTATCTCATTATGAAGCTCCAGAGAAGCAGTATCAAGCTGCTTTTGAAATTGCTTTTGCCAATCCTTTGGAAATGGAAACATTCTTTGCTTCCAAAGAATACGCAGTTGCTGTTCAAGATTTGGCTAAGTATGTCAAGCAGCTTTTACCTTTTCCTGAGCAAACTGCTTACACCTTTGTTTATGACAGCAAAATGACTTTGGCGGGTCAATGTAGTTCTAAAGTTGCAGATTTGATTGTGAAAGCTGGAGCAACAAATCAACTTAAGGAGGACGTAGTTTCTCTTATGAGCGATCAACAAAATTGGCAGAATGGTAAGTCTGGATTAGGTCATTACCTGCAAGGTGTACAACACTTTGGAATGACAGTTTATGATATGCCGAAATCTCTAGAATTTTACCTAGATATATTAGGAGGTAAAGTTGCTATTGGTGGAGATGGATTTTACGGCGAAGCATTGCATAATCTACTATTTCAAAAGGAGGAAGTTGAGGCATTAGATAAAGGTCTTGATCCAAAAGCTCTAGGTGTTGCCAACATCAGAGATGGTTCAGATATGTCTTTAGATGTTAGATTCATTTCTTTTGGTAATACAGTTGTTGAATTAATTCATTTTCGGGATGCTAAGTTAACAATGGCAGCACCGAACTTCTTTGAAAAAATACCTTCTTCTGTTGGTTATACTAATGCTCCGCATCTTTCTTTTTATGTGAAAGATGATGTGGATATTGATGATTTTGCGAAAAAATTAGAAGAAGAGTGTCAAAGAAGAGGCATGACTGAGGTAGTTGTTAACCGAATTATTCGGGCTAACTCAACCGAAGAAATAAAAAAACTTGCCCCCAAATTTGCCAAGACTGACTTCACTGGTGATTTTGAGGGATGGGCATTATTTTACTGTAAAGGGCCGAACGGGGAACAGCTAGAATTTAATCAAGTAACTCGTAAAGCTAAAGAGAATTTCACCAGAGCAGAAGCGGAATATAACCAAGCTAACGGGACAAATTATTGGTTTTTAAATTCTCAAAAACAAAAATTAGATCCTCATAAACTGTACGCCACATATAGTATTCCTGTTAATGCCAACTACAGTACTGTTTGGGAAGTTTTACTCGACAAAATGCAAAATCCTCAACCTTATATCCCTCATAAGGTTGAAGAATTGAAGATTTTGGAGAGATATGAAAATGGCATTCTCCGCGAAATTAGAACGCCGGGAATGCATATGAAAGAAAAAGTCACTGTAGATCAGCAAACCGGAAAAATAACATTTACTGTAGTGGATCATCCACTTTTTACAGGTGAGTTAAGTAATCAAGTGACCCTAGCTAGTAATGGTAATTCTGGGTCTTTGCCAATATTAACTTACACAATAGATTTGCAGCCAATTAGCGAAACAGCTCTGCAACAAAAAGAGGCAGAGTGGTTTATTAAAGCTGCTCAACCAGAAGCGATCGCTCAAGCTGCTCAACATCTAAAACATATTATTGAAAGTAAAAATAATCAGGAGGAAAAAACAATGACACTGGCACATTCACAGACATTTGTTGGTACAAAATCTGAAATCGTGCGGCGGATGTTTCAAGCTGGCGAATCGATGAATGTAGAAAACTTCGTTAAGTTCTACACTGAAGACGCCCACTATCAATTTAGCAACTTCCCCGTTGCTTATGGGCCGCAAGGTATTAGAGACTCTTCTGTTGGGTTCCTGCAAACGGTTGCCAAAGTTTACCACCACATTAAGAATATGTGGGAAGTAGGAGACACAGTTGTCTGTGAAATGGATGTTACTTACATTCGCCATGACGGTAAAGTGTTCACACTTCCTTGCTGCGACACAATTGTCTTCAAAGGCGATAAAGTCCAGGAATTGCGAATTTATATGAATATCGATCCGGTATTCGTCTTTGATAACAATGAAGCACAGCCAAAAGCTGCGACTTCTGGCGGTTCATTGACGAAAACGCTGGAAAAAATGTATGAGGCTTTGCACGCTGAAAATTGGGATCAATTTATGACATTCTTTACCCCCAATTTACTTTACAAAATCGGTGCAAATGACCCTGTAATTGGCCCAGAAGCTTGTCGAGATTTGTTGGCTCATATCTATAAAACTCTCAAACTCACAACCCACAATACACGAGGAATTTGGGAGATTGGCAACACCATCATTTTAGAAATGGATGCTAATTATATCCATAAACAAGACAAGCGATTCGTTCAAGTTCCTTGTGTCGATATCTATCGTTTTGATGGCGATAAGATTTACGAATGGCGAGTTTATCCAGATGCTTCTGCAACTGGTGTCCGCATTTAAAACATTTAAAAGCAGTTGAATCAGCTGTAGGGGCGTACAGCTGTGCGCCCCTAACTCTTAGTCACCAAAACCCCAACAGCTTCAGTACCAAGTAGCCTGTTATTCACCATAAAACCAACACCGACTGGAAATTCACGCCGATGACACATAATACAGGCCCCTACGTTAGCATCCCACCTTCTACACGAGGTAAAGTTGTTGATGATTATTTGCTTGTACCACAAGACGATCCAACTCGTGCGGCTGTCTATGGTTCAGGTGATTTGTATACGTTTTTAGCAACTTCGCGGGAGACTGACTTTTCCTACAACTTTTTCGATTTCTTCTTGCCAGTTGGGGGTGGGCCGCCACCACACTTCCATCCTTACGAACAAGAAACGTGGTACATAACTGCTGGGGAAATTCAATACAACTTAGGTAACCAAGGGACTAATAGTTTGGTACTGCCCGAAGGCAGTTTGATCTTCGGCCCCAAAGATAGAGTCCACGGCTATCGTAACTTAGACTCGCAGGTATCGATATCGGGAAAAACTCCGGGAGCAAGAACACTTTCGTTAACTACTCCTGGGGCGTTAGACCTCTTCTTCAGTACTGTAGCTGAACGAGTCATAAATAGGAATGACCCCGTACCTGTTATTCCACCTGATGAAGCAACCTTTATCAACCTAGCAGAATTTTCGTTGCGGACTAAGGCAGGTATATCGTTTGCAGGGCCAGATTTTCAACCACCCGCAGATGCACTTGATTATTTACTGGTGCTTCCAGAAGACGCCAAGCCTGATGTTGTCCAGCAAGCGATCGCCCTTTCCAAAATTGATGGTTTTAAAGTTTGGACAACTGGGAATCAGCCAGGGTTACCGCAGCGACCAACATTTACCGGGCCGTTTGGAATTGAATACACTTCCCTAGCTAGCTTTACAGAAACTGGGAATAAGTTTGCATATAACGAATTTTCGCTTGCGCCGCAAGCGGCTGATACTTTTGTTCAAGCTAACTTAAATGCCAGCCAAGTGGTTAAGGATAGTAAATCGTTAGCGACTGGCGTTGCTAATATCAAACCTTTGAGAACAGGGAATGCTCTTTTCTATGATTTGACAGTAACTGGCTTAGACTTTGGGGAATTGTTACCAGGTGGCACTCCTCAAACTCCTGATAATGAGTTAGATGATGTTACTGCAATTCATATCCACTCAGGCGATCGCGGCAGCAATGGTGGACACGTCTTTAATATCTTAGATCCGCACCATCAAGATGAAGACAACCTGACTATAAAATTGAATGCGGATGGTTCCACCACACTCAAGGGTATCTGGACTCAGAAAGAGGCAGATATTCCCAAGGAATTAAAAGATTTTCTGACTGGTACTGGTTTACCAGGGCAAGAATCTGATTACTACTTCCAGGTTCACACCCAAGGTAATCCGGCTGGCGAAATTCGTGGTCAAATTGGTCGCACCACTGATGATTTTGGCGTGCCAATTAAAAGTGAGAACCATGAAATTTTATATGTAAAACAAGGACAACTATCAGTCAAAATTGGTGATGAAGTCAGACTGGCTGGGCCAGACACCTTTGTGGAAATCGCCCCAGGAAATGAATATGCGATCGCTAACTTTGGCACAGCAAAAGTAGAGTCACTAGCAGTTTCAGTACCACAGGGAAACCTTGAGCCAGCACCGATTCCTTCACCTTTAAAGCCTCAAGGACGTGCCTCCCACAAGCAACTGGTTTTCTTGGGTGATGGAGATGATGTATTTTCTCAGCCTAATCGCAAGAATCTTCGGGTTTACGGTGGTAAAGGTAATGATGAACTCTATGCCACTCAGGACGATCGCCTATTTGGCGAAAAAGGAGAAGACTTACTCGATGCCTCTAGCGGTACTGGTCGCAACCTTCTGGATGGCGGTGAGGGGAACGACTTCCTCATAGCTGGCAAGCAAGATCAACTAGTTGGGGGTGACGGAGACGATACACTGTTTATTGTCAATGGTGGCGAAAACGTTCTCTACGGTAATGCTGGGACTGACCAGTTCTGGATTGCTAACGGTAGAATTCCCGATACTGTGCTTGACCCCAGACAATCAGTACCGTTACCACCACCTTTTCCCGTACTGCCAACTTTGCAAGATACGCGCAACATCATTGCAGACTTTGAATTGGGTGTTGACAAGATTTACATCAGCGGCGTTAGTGGGATTTCTGACTTTGATGATTTGAAGTTACTACCTGTTTATGGCGACCTCCGCAGCACCAGCATTCTCGCCACATTAGGCGGTACAGAGTATTCTTTAGCAAACGTGTCAGGCATTTTGTCCAACGAATTAACGGCTAACGACTTTGTTTTTGCCTAGTCATAAGTTGAAAAAAGCTTAAAAGTACGTCCAACTGTTTGTAATAAGGGTATAGTATGCTCCGCTCAAATTCTAAATGGCTTTTACCTGTAACTGTTTGTTTAGTAACTTTTGGCTCAATTCGTCCGGCAGTTAGCGCCCAAATTAATTATACATTTAGTGCCAACTACGACACATTAAATACCTCAGTTAACGCCGCTCCAAACATCGTACAGGTATCCCCCTCATGGAAAAGTACGAACGCTTCTTTTGGACTGAATACTCTTAGCGGCCTGGTCTACGGTCTAACTGACTTCAATACTGGCAAATTCACCTTTGACACAAATCCTACAAAATTTGGCTTACAGGGTTTCCCTGCTGGCTCGGTTGTCATCGAAGGCAGCGGTGGAGACAAGTTATTTGCAAGCGATAGTGCCGTTGGGTTAATTGATTTCCAGACTCTCACAGCAACAACTACAGGTGTTTATACGATCACTGGCGGAGAGGGAAAATTTAAAGGTGCTAGCGGCAAGCTGGACTTTTCCGAAATTGGCAAACTCAGTTTAGATCCAAATACTCCTTTCCAAGGAAAAGCTTCAGTTACAGGTTCCTTCCAAGTTAACGCTGTTCCAGAACCGAAGTATGATGCAGCGCTCCTCGCTCTGGGTGTGCTTGGAGTTGGTACACAGTTGCGACGACGCAGCCTGAGAGCCAAACGCAGAATACTCACAGATTCATTTGTTGATTTCCCAACAAATAGCTTATAAGATTCGCAGTGATTCAACTTCATCTGTGATTATTTTATAGCCAACCAAACTAACTTTTAACTAAGACGAACATGGCTACAATTAGCGACAAAGCTGGTCTACTCACCGTCATTAACGTCTTCACAGTTGAAAATCCTCAACAGCAGCAGATCTTAGTAGATCACCTTGTAAGTAACATCGAAAAAGCTAAGAAGCAAGAGGGCTTGATCTCTGTGAATATCCACAAAAGCTTGGATGGTACACGAGTTGTAAACTACGCCCAGTGGAGCAGCAAAGAAGCACTGGAAGCAGCTCTGAAAAGCCAAGAATTTATGGCTCCTGTAGAGAAGGCTGTAGAATTCCCTCACGATTTTCACTTATACGAAGTCGTGTTTACAACACAACCATAGCGATCGCTATTTTTTCAAGGGTGTAGAGGTGTAGGAGAAACCATAACTTAATTGACTTGCTCATAATCTTTATTTCCAAATTAGTTCTGCTCCCTACCCCTCTGCCCCCTGCTCCCTGTCCCCTACCCGCCTCACTAATGACACAAAAAATCTTATGGTCACTAAGACTGCAATAGATTCCAGGCGTTGGCTAGCGCTGATCCTACTGTGTGCTACACAGTTTATGTTCGTACTTGATGTATCGATTATTAACGTTGCTTTGCCCTCAATGCAGTCAGCGTTTGATTTCTCACAACAGAACCTCCAATGGGTGATTAACGCTTATACACTTGCTTTTGGGGGCTTTCTCCTGCTTGGTGGTCGTGCAGGAGACCTACTCGGCCACCGTCGCGTTTTCATCGTTGGACTGACTCTATTTTCTTTAGCCTCACTGATGGGAGGTCTTGCGACTTCTGGAGCTATGCTGATTACAGCGCGTAGTCTTCAGGGCCTAGGCGCTGCTCTTAGCTCTCCGACGGCGTTGTCAATTCTCACGATGACTTTCACTGAAGGTTCGGAACGCAACCGCGCGTTAGGAGTTTGGGGAGCTACGGGTGCATCAGGTGGCGCAGCTGGCGTACTTTTGGGTGGAATACTGACTGGGATGCTGGGCTGGGAATGGGTGCTATTTGTCAACGTACCCATTGCTGGTGCAGCAGCTCTGTTTGCTCCAACATTGTTGAATGAGACTGTCACGAAAAAAGATTCTCGGCAATTCGATTTAGCAGGCGCTTTCTGTAGTACAACAGGGCTAATTCTGCTTGTCTTCACAATCGTGAACGCTGAAGGACACTTGGGGCGGACACTGGGATTACTCTTGCTGTGTGTGCTACTTTTCGTCGGCTTCATTATTATTGAGCAGCGATCGCCTGCACCACTAGTGCCGTTGCGAATCTTCCGTCTACGTAATCTCACTGGAGCTAACCTTGTCACTTTGGTTCACGGCACTGGGCCGTTGTGTACCTTGTTCTTTATCTCACTCTACCTCCAGCAGGTGCTAGGCTTGTCGGCGCTCAACTCAGGACTTGCCTTTTTACCTTTTGCACTAGCTGGCGGTGCTTCCTCTGGTTTTGCCTCGGTGATGGTGAATAGGTTCGGTGTCAAACCTGTTTTGACAGCCGGGATGCTTTTAATGGCCATCGGTCTGGTACTCTTCGCCCAAGTTGCTGTCGGTGGCAGTTATTTAATCCATGTGCTACCAGCTTCGCTCATTGTTGGTGCTAGCGCTGGTCTCTCCTTTGTCCCGTTAACTATTGCTGCTTTCATGTCGGTCAAAGATGAAGATGCCGGGCTAGCCTCCGGGTTGCTGGCTACTAGTCAGCAGGTAGGTGCTGCTATAGTTCTGGCGTTGCTAGTGGCGATCGCCAGCGCTCACACTAAAGGAATTATTGCAGCGCAAGGTAACTCACCAGAGGTATTGGTAAGCGCATTGACCCAAGGCTTTCAGTCTGCTTTCTACCTCGGTGCTGGTTTAGTGGCACTGGGTGCAATCGTTGCGTTTTTAGTTATCCAACAACAAACCAAATACTCCCGTCTTGAGTGACGCCTCTTCAGATTTCACTGACATGAAACAGAACAGATTTACACTTTGAATTTATCAACAGATTGGCATTCAATACATACAAATAATTAAAGAGTGAGCTAGCTATGACAACTGATTTAAAAGGAAAAATTGGTGTACTTATTGAAGAACATTTTGACCAAACTGAATTTCGCAAATTCAATGAGTACTTTCCTCAACAAGGTTATGAAGTAGAATACATTTCGCATTTGTGGGGTAATCCACAATTAACATTCGGCTCAAATCCCGATAACGGGGAAGTTGAAGATCATGTAGTTGTGACCACAGAAGTTAACGATATAAATCCATCCGATTACAAAGGCATAATTTGTATTGGTGCTTATGCTATGGATCGGTTGCGATATCAGGTTTCTGTCAAAAAAGGTCAGAAAAATCAAGCCCCAGCAGTGGTTTTTCTCAGAAAAGCAATGAATACAGATGGTGTGAAAATTGGTACAATCTGTCATTCTTTGTGGCTTTTATGTGCTGATAAAGATTTGATTCAAGGTCGCCAAGTTACCTGCGCTCACAATATTATTTGTGATGTAGAAAATGCAGGTGGTGAAGTTATTTATGAAGGTGACGTAACCGCCGATTTAGTTATTGATAGCAACTTGATAACAGGAAAACATCCAGGAGTTGTAGACCAATTTATGGAAGTTTTTCTACAAGAAATTGAGAAGCAGGAACAAAAGGTAAAAGTTGGAGCAAATGCTTGAAGGCTAGAGACTAGGGATTAGGGATTAGGGACGGGGGACTGGTGACTGGTGACTAGGAAAGAAATTATTTAAATATTTGCTTGAGCTTTGAATATCCATACCCAATCCCCAATACCCAATCGCCAGTACCCAATACCCAATGCCCAATACCTAATCTTGGAGATAATCTTATGGATCATATGAGTTTTTCATTTTCAGACACGATCGCCGGTTATGTCACCCACTTTAACCGTAATGACAAATCATTTGGTATCAAAACATCAGACGGACGAGAATACCAAGCATACCTCACCCCTAGCGCCTATGGTCGGATTAGCCAAAACTTAGAGGAACCTTATCTAGACTGTACTGCTCGGTTTGGTGAAATGCTCACTCCTGGTCAGCACGTGTTTGCTTATGGTGTTTTCTATCCTTATGGACAAGATTATAAGTTTGAAGTTAAATATCTTGTTTTTCCAGGTGATGCACCCAACAAATATCGGCATGAAGAAGCAGATTGGTGGATTAAACAAATACGTTCAATTGCTGATTCCTACTTGAAATGGCAGTTTGGCTACCCGGAACAGCCGATTGATTATAAAGAATATCGCACTTACCTCAACTTGGCTGGTAGTAAAAAGCGTGATGATTTCTTGCAAGAAACTGATACGATTTCTCGCCTAGTTTATGGTTTCGCCTCAGCTTACTTATTAACCGGAGAAGACCGCTTTCTGGAAGGCGCGGAAAAAGGTACAGAGTATCTGCGCCAGCACATGAGATTTTATGATCCAGATGAAGATTTAATTTACTGGTATCACGGTATTCAAGTTACAGGTAACCGAGAGCAAAAACTACTTACGTCTGAATTTGGCGATGATTATGATGCCATCCCAGCCTATGAACAAATTTATGCCCTAGCTGGCCCCATCCAAACTTATCGAATAACCGGTGATCCCCGCATTCTTAAAGATGCTGAGATGACTATCGATTTGTTTGATCGCTTTTTCTTAGATAAAGATGGTGTTGGTTATTTTTCGCACATTGACCCGATAACTTTAGATCCGCGTGCAGAATCTCTGGGTACAAACCGCGCCCGCAAAAACTGGAACTCAGTAGGAGATCACGCACCAGCTTATCTGATCAATTTGTGGCTAGCAACTGGCGAACAAAAATACGCCGATATGCTGGAATACACTTTTGACACGATCGCTAAATACTTCCCCGACTACGAAAATAGCCCATTTGTCCAAGAACGGTTCTACGAAGATTGGAGCCACGATACCACCTATGGATGGCAGCAAAACCGCGCTGTAGTAGGCCACAACCTCAAAATTGCCTGGAATCTGATGCGGATGCAAAGCCTCAAACCCAAAGCTGAATATGCAGATTTGGCACAAAAAATTGCTGCCCTGATGCCAGATGCGGGTAGCGATCGCCAGCGCGGAGGCTGGTATGATGTCGTAGAGCGAACACTGGGTGAAGGCGAAGAACAATACCGCTTCGTCTGGCACGACCGGAAAGCTTGGTGGCAGCAAGAGCAAGCAATTTTAGCCTACTTGATTCTACATGGCATAACTCAAGAGCCGGAATACTTGCGCCACGCCCGCGAAGCGGCAGCTTTCTATAATGCTTTCTTCCTCGACCATGATGACGGCGGTGTTTACTTCAATGTTTTGGCGAACGGTTTGCCCTATTTGATGGGTAATGAGCGGTTTAAAGGTAGCCACTCAATGAGCGGTTATCACTCAACTGAATTGAGCTATTTGTCGGTAGTTTACACCAACCTACTAATTACTAAGCAACCAATCGACTTTTACTTTAAGCCACAGCCGGGAGCATTTAAAGACAACATCCTGCGAGTGCAACCAGATATTTTGCCACCTGGAAGCGTGCGGATTGGTCAAGTATGGATCAATGAAGAAGACTATACCAATTTTGACGCAACTGCTTTAACAGTCAAGCTACCCGATACACAAGAAAAAGTGAAAGTTAAAGTGCAAATTGTCCCGAATTAGTGAAGAAATTAAAACAACTCAACGCTAAAACTGGCTGTCACAATATCATCAAAAATCTGTCAGTTTCAGCAATATACGGACACGAAACAATTTGCAGCGGCGATCGCATAAATAAGAGTGCAAAAATGCGATCGCTACTTTAAAAGTTAGGATACCCCGCAAGTATCAGATTTTAGTTGGTGGACACTCCACAAAACTGTTGTATTTATTTAAATTTGGAATTCATCACTACGCTATGACAATTAACATCGAATTGCTGCCAGTAACACTAGTAAAAACGGCTGTCGATCAAGAGAAGACTGATCTGAATACACTCCCATCAGTAACAGTCGTAGAAATAGTCGGCGATATAGACACCAATACAGCTCCCCTAGCTCAAGAGCAGATTCTACCACTAGCCCAACCTGAAACCAGAATGATCCTGGAAATGACTAATGTGCCTTATATGTCCAGTGCTGGCTTAAGGATGCTGCTGTCGCTGTACCGACAATTATCTGCCAAAGGCGGACAGATCATTTTGGTAGGACTTTCCGAAGAAATTCAAGACACAATGTCTATGACTGGATTTCTCGACTTTTTTCAGACTCGCAATAGCCTTGAGGAAGCCTTAGAAGCTTTCAATGTCAAAGTTAAAGTCAAAGGCACTTAATAGCTTGTGGTGAGGGCTAAAGCCCTTCCTCAAGCACTAAATTGATTACTACAAATTCCCCTAATTGCTGTGACAAACTACTAGTACGCGACAGCACAAATAAATCACCCATCACAAAACTCCAAAAGACTTACTGTGCTGGTTTGTTTATTTCATACTGCATACTTCATACTTCAGCTTTTTTGTACTAGCCCGATAGGAAGGAGCTATAAATGCAGAGAATTGATATCCATCCCACCCATAGTTACAAAAACTTTAAGCTACGTCCCGGTAGTGCGATCCCTTTTGGAGCAACCTTAGTACCAGGAGGCGTTAACTTTTCCATCTTTTCCCGTCATGCCAAATCCTGTACCTTAGTACTGTTCAAAAAGCACGCTCTTGAACCAATGGCGGAAATTCCATTTCCAGAAGAGTTTCGCATTGGTAATGTCTTCAGCATGACCGTATTTGAATTGGATTACGAAAACCTCGAATACGGCTACCGCATGGACGGGCCTTTCGACCCCAAACAAGGACACTGGTTTGACACCAGCAAAATTCTCCTAGACCCATACGCCAAAATCATTGGTGGCAGAGATATTTGGGGAGAAAAACCCGACTGGGATAATATATATCAGCATCGATCGCGTTTAGCATTTGATGATTTTGACTGGGAAGGTGAGCGTCCACTACAAATCCCTACTGAGGATTTAATCATCTATGAAATGCACGTCCGCAGTTTCACTCGCCATCCCTCCGCTGGAGTGAAGCATCCAGGGACATTTGCCGCCATTCGCGACAAAATCCCTTATCTTAAGGAGCTAGGTGTCAACTGTATTGAGCTGATGCCCATCTATGAATTTGATGAATTTGAAAACAGCCGCCCTAATCTGCAAACAGGGGAAGTACTACTAAATTACTGGGGTTACAGTACTGTCGGCTTTTTTGCTCCGAAGGCTGGTTATGCAGCTACAGGCAAATATGGGATGCAAGTTGATGAACTCAAAACGTTGATTAAAACTCTGCATCAAAATGACATTGAAGTAATTCTAGATGTTGTTTTCAACCATACAGCAGAAGGTAATGAGTACGGGCCAACGATTTCCTTTCGCGGAATCGACAACAAAACCTACTATATGCTGACTCCAGAGGGCTACTACTTTAATTTCAGTGGCACTGGTAATACCCTTAACTGTAACAATCCGATTGTTCGCAATATGGTACTCGACTGCCTGCGCTATTGGGCTGCTGAGTATCACATTGATGGTTTCCGCTTCGATTTGGCGGCGATTTTGGGACGTGATCCTTGGGGCGCACCACTCTTGAACCCACCACTGTTAGAAAGTCTTGCGTTTGACCCAATTCTCGCTAACTGCAAACTAATTGCTGAAGCTTGGGATGCAGGCGGTCTCTACCAAGTCGGCTCGTTCCCGGCATTTGGGCGTTGGTTAGAGTGGAATGGTAAGTACCGCGACACTATTCGTAAATTCCTTAAAGGTGAGCCAGGGCTGGTAGGAGACATGGCACAGCGGCTACAGGGTTCGCCGGATCTCTATGCTTGGGCTGACCGTGGCCCGACAACTTCAATTAATTTCATCACCTGCCATGATGGTTTTACACTGATGGATTTGGTTTCCTATGATGGGAAACACAATGAAGCTAACGGTGAAAATAACAACGATGGCACTAATGATAACGATAGTTGGAATTGTGGCTGGGAAGGTGAGACTGACAATCCAGACATTCAATCCTTGCGTCGACAACAGATAAAAAATGCTGTCGCTATGTTGATGGTCAGCCAAGGAGTGCCAATGATCCTCATGGGGGATGAGGTAGGACGCACACAATACGGTAACAATAACACTTATTGCCACGATAACGAACTCAACTGGCTCGATTGGAAATTATTGGAATCTCATGCAGAATTGTTTAAGTTTTTTAAGCACTGCATTGCCTTTCGTAATGCCCACCCCGTGCTGAGAAATAAATATCACTTCCGCAATGTCGATTACGCTGGCAGTGGCTATGCTGATATTACTTGGCATGGAACTCAGGCATGGAACGCTGATTGGTCTGATGCCAGTCGTATCCTCGCTTTTATGCTCTGTGGTAAACACGCTAGGGAGGGGACAGTAAGTGACGATTACATTTATGTAGCGATGAATATGCATTGGGAAAGTCAGTGGTTTGAAATTCCAGGACTGCCTCAAGGAATGCAATGGCATATTTTTGTGAACACTGGAGCCACACCGCATGAAAGCTGGACTCCTGGGACAGAACCAGTACTAGAAAATCAGTACGGATTGCTGATAGGAGGCCGGTCAGTGGTCATATTAGTAGGTAAATAAACTCATGTCCCTAGATACTGTATTTTTTCGTGAACATCGTCATTAGTAATTTTCCCCTTGCTCCCTACCCCCTGCCCCTTTCCCGTTGCTGCCTATATATGGCAACCTTAAAGTGAAATGGTATAAGGTGTGTCATGCCCAAAATTATCTCTGTTCACTCATTCCGAGGGGGAACTGGTAAATCAAATATCACTGCTAATTTGGCTGCTACTGTAGCTCGCTATGGGTATCGGGTTGGCATTATTGATACTGACATCCAATCTCCAGGGATTCATGTGGTTTTCGGTTTCGATGAGGAAACGATGGATCGTTCCCTGAATGATTATTTATGGGGCCGTTGTGATATCGAGGATACTGCCTATGATGTCACTTCTGCTTTGAAGGATGCAGCCAAGAAAGGGAGTGCTATTTACCTGATTCCTTCCTCTTTAAATCTTGGTGAAATTACTAGGGTGCTACGTGAGGGATACGATGTCGGTTTACTACATGACGGCTTTCAAGAACTGATCGACAAACTGAATTTAGAGTATCTGTTTATTGATACCCACCCTGGACTCAATGAAGAGACTCTTCTCTCAATTACCATTTCCGATGCTTTGATTATTATCCTGCGTCCAGATCGGCAAGACTTTCAAGGTACTGCTGTGACTGTGGACGTAGCCCGCCAGTTAGAAGTACCTGAGTTGTTATTGGTGGTTAATAAAGTGCTAGCTAATTTGGATTTAAAGGCTTTACAACAGCAGGTAGAACTAGCCTACAACGCATCCGTAGCTGGTATTCTCCTTCTCTCTGAAGATGTGGTTCAGCTAGCTAGTAGCGATATCTTCTGCTTACGATTTCCCAAGCATCCTTTCAGCCAAGTAGTAGAAGCGATCGCTAAACAGATTATTGGCTAAAAAATTTATCAGCATATTAAATGCACTAAGCTTAAAAATTAACCTGGTACAAATTTATGAACAAAGTTAGTTTTTTAGCTGTGACATTTTTAATCACAGGAATTATCGGCTATTTTCCAGCTCAGGCTAAAGTTAATGATTATAAAAAATTAAATTATCAGAATCCTCAACCACCTCCAGTAAAAGACGTTGTAACTGAGCAGGAAAAAACATGGAAAAAGGCTTATGAAAGTTACCTAGGTGGAACTTATTCTCAGGTATTAATGTCTGCCAGTGCTACTAGTTCTACCTTGCGTAGAATAGAAAAAGAAACTGGGCATAAGTCTGCTGTTGTCTATTTGATCCCCAAAGATAAACAGTTAGAAATTATCTTAGTCACGCCCAGAAATGACCCAATTTATAAAACTATATCAGCAGCTAACAAAAAGGCTTTACTCAAAGTAGCTAAGGAGTTACAAACAGAACTTAGTGATGTTAGAAGAGTTGACACTACTAGTTATTTGCCTCCAGCACAGCAACTTTATCAATGGTTGCTTGCTCCAATTGATAAAGACCTGAAAGCTCAAGATATAGATACTTTAGTTTTTTGCGTAGGCGTTGGCTTGCGTTCTGTACCATTTTCAGCATTGCATGATGGTCAGAAATTTTTGGTAGAAAAGTATAATATCAGTCTGATTCCTGCCTTTAGCCTGACAGACACTCGTTACACCGACATCCGTGACTTTTCAGTTTTAGCTATGGGGGCGTCCGAGTTCCAAGACCTTCAACCGTTGCCTGCTGTACCTATAGAGTTATCTACTATTGTGGATAACAAAGGAGGAATTCGCTTTTTAAATGACAAATTTACTGTAGAAAACTTGCGATCGCAACGGCAACAAAAAGCTTATAAAATTATTCACTTAGCAACTCACGGAGACTTTAAACCTGGAGCAGTTAGTAACTCTTACATTCAATTGTGGAATACTAAGCTGCGCTTAAATCAGCTGCCACAATTAGGATTGAATACACCTCCTGTAGATTTGTTAGTATTGAGTGCTTGTAAAACTGCCTTGGGGGATGAGCAAGCAGAACTCGGCTTCTCAGGGTTGGCGCTAGAAGCAGGAGTAAAGTCAGCGCTGGGTAGTCTTTGGTCTGTTAGTGATGCCGGAACTTTAGCTTTAATGACAGAGTTTTATAGACGCTTGAAAACATCATCCATTAAATCAGAAGCTCTAAGACAGGCGCAAATAGAAATGCTCAATGGGCAAATTCATATTGAGAACGGGCAACTGCGCCTAGTAGCACTAAGGTCAGCAACGCCCTTACCACCAGAAATAGCACAACTTGGAAATTTTAATTTATCGCATCCTTATTATTGGGCAGGCTTTACGATGATTGGTAGTCCTTGGTAAAATTAGTGTTACTCCCTTGCCGTTGCAAGATTATCTGTTTCGACATCTTGTGAAAAACAAATTATAATTTCTAGTGGCGGGAAACTACTTTTCCAACATCTTCTAAAAATCGATTAAAATCAGCTATTAACTTGATTTTTGATTCTAGACTTATAGCAGTCGCCAAAGCTGTTAGGACAAGTTAGCAATAGATGCTTTCAACAGCGTACATTGTGAATTAATTGTTGTCCTAAGCTTCTTGTCAGTTGCTATAATAGTATGAATAAGAGATTTTGTTGAGATGTTTGTTTTTTCGTAGTGCTGTAATTTCAGACCAATTTTTACTTTAAAAGAATTGTTTCATTAGCAGCGTAACGGACGTAAGACCGCTTGACGTGGGTTTATTGCAGCCTGTTTTAATTAGGAATTAAGTAAGTAGACATAAATTTAAAGTTTTTAGTTAGCGTTAAAGCGCTTTAACGCTAACTAAAAAATACAAAGTATGCTCAGTTTTGTTATGTCCACTTACTTATTCGGTTATTCGTTTTTAGCAAAATATTAACTGAGATTTTGCTTGATTTTAAAGTGGCTTTTTGAGATTAGAGGAGATAGTCACATCATGGTTTCTTATCCACTGAATAATGCGTATATTATTGGTCAGACAAACTTTGATGAATGGAGCGAAGGTTTAGATAAAAAAGAATATTTACGGGTTTTACCTCACCCTGACCAGAAAGTTGTTTTTAAAGATCCCTTTCTTGATTGGCAAAAGGATCATCAAAATGGTCAATTTAAAGAAGAGAGCCTTACTGGTAGTTATTTTTCTAGTTGGGGGCCAGATAAAGAATTAGACGTAACCCTGAAAATGTCAGACTTAAGCAAGACTGTCATTGATGGGTTCGGGATTCTCAAATCAGGAGATGGGTTAATTCCTTGGCTTAAGGATAGCGAAGGACAATCTGAAAAAACTCCCTACGAATTTCTTCGGGGATATAACGGTCAGATTCCAGGCCCCATGTTAATTACAGAGCCTGGAGACACACTCAAAATCAAACTTGAGAATGACTTAAAAGAAGTAACTAACTTACATACTCATGGGCTTCACGTCTCACCTCTAGGAGATGGAGATAATGTTCTTGTTAGCCTGAAGCCGGGTGAAACTAGAGATATAGAAATACCAATTCCAGACAATCACTTTATAGGTGTTGACTGGTATCATCCCCATTTACATGGAGAAGTAGCGGATCAAGTCGGTTCAGGATTGGGTGGTCTTTTAGCGATTAACGCTCCTTATAACATTCCGGATCTGGATAACTTTAATCCTACAACCAGTCCAATATATACATTTGCTATTAATACTTTTGGAATTCAGCAAGAACTTAGAGATCCAAGTTCTACCGATCCTCTTAATCAAAGTTCTGATCCAACTGTCAAAGTTCCTGCGGGTACTCCTTTAGAAGTTTTGGGTAACGAAGATGGCAAGAAAGTTTATGAACTTTCTGATGCAGTTTTTGAAGGTTATAATGCTAAACCTATATTCTACAATCCTGAAAAGCCCACAGGAAATCCCACAGGAAATCCTCCTTCTTTTACATACGGTGGTGGTGCTCTAGCAGAGCCAGTAGAAAACGTTATTCACACCGTCAATGGACAATACAACCCAACTCTAGACCTTAAGACTGGTGAATGGGATTTGTTTACATTCGCCAATATGAGTACCAATGCCTTCCATCTATTGCAATTGGTATACGACGATGGTACGCAACTTCTTCCCCAAGAAGTCAATTTAGTTGCTATTGATGGTGATGCGGCTGGTGTAGTAGAAGACGTGAGAAGGGAAGTAAAAAATTTTCCAGTCCTAAATCCTGGATCTAGGGTATCTGTTCAACACTGGTTTGATAAACCGGGTAAATATTACTTCCTTTCTAATGGAACAGAAGAGATTTTAGGTGACAATGTTTCACCCTTAATTAAAGGTAAGAAAGGATTTAATGATGGTCATTTAATTTGGGGTTCTCAAGTTTTAGCAACAGTTGAAGTTACTGGAGATCCAGTTCCTGAAGGTGAATTTCCTAAACCTTATGAGACGTTAGTCCAACAAAGTCAAAAGATTAACGACCTTGTAACTGCGGCAGAGGCAGGAAAGTTTGATCGGGAAAGAGATTTTGTTTGGGATGCCAATCCAGGTGGTGCGATACTGATAGGCAATAATCCCACAGATACGAATGTAAAAACATTCGAGGGAACTTATACTATCAACGGAAAGTATTTTTCTACTACACCCGGTGAGAGTTTACCTCCACTCGCTATGCCGATGCTGGGTACAACGGAGATATGGAATGTCATAAACAAATCTGGATTGCCAAATCCAGATTTAGACGGCAAGACAATTCCGGGTACAAATATCCCAGTCCCAAATTTTCCTTTACCAGAATGGCATCCATTTCACATTCACCAAAATGATTTTACTGTTTTATCAATCAATGGTTTCTCGGTTGATGAAATAGAGGACAACTACCTTGCGAGGGTTTTAAGCGATACAATTGCGCTACCACCTGCTTATGTAGAAGGCACTGCTACAAAAGAGAATCCCTATGGCAGACCAGCAGATCCGACAAAACCTGAAGAGTCAGCCAAACTTAAGGCATCAGTAGTCAGAATCCTGATGAAATTTGAGGATTTTCCTGGTAGTTATGTGAATCATTGCCACATTCTTTTCCATGAAGATGCTGGGATGATGATGATTCTTAGACCAATTCTGAATACAAAAAACACCTTATTAGGTTTGAGTTCAGAAGATGGTTCTGGGCAAATAGATTTATTTACAGCTAACAATCAGCAAGGTTTTAGTCTGACACCTTATGGTACAGGCTTTAAGAAAGGAATAGACGTTGCGATCGCAGATGTTAATTACAAAGGCCAAAAGGACGCTGAAAACAAAAATGTCACTGATAATGTTACCGATGTCATCACCATCCAGCGCTCTTTAGATAAAACTAGTGATAAGTTCACAGTCAAAGTCTTTGATGGCAAAATACTAATTGATGCACAGACAGACGAAAACCCATTAATTACACAGTTCACTCCTTTTCAAGATATCGCTAGCTCACCCAATCAAAGCGCATCAGTAGCATCTGGTGACATTAATGGCGATGGATTTGCAGATATTGCCGTTGGTTTAGGTGGAGAAATATCACCAACAATTGAGATTTATAGTGGTAAAGATTATAAATTACTCAGCCGCCTTAACCCATTTCACCACGAGAGTTTCAAAGGTAAAATTAACCTCGCAATTGGCGATGTTGATGGCGATAACTACGACGATATTATTGTCGGTCAGGGCAGTGGTGGACGCGGATTGCTGGAACTTTATAGTGGGCAATTAATCACTCAAAAAGGTAGTTTAAATGGCAAAGATACATCACATGAAACAGCACTGCTCTCCAAAGAGTTTCAACCCTACGGAGCCGACTACAAAGGAGAAATAGATGTCACATCTGGTTATATACTCCAAAGACCAGATGAACCAAATGATGCTCCCACTCAAACTAATAATGCCAACATTACGACAATTGCCAAAGATTCGCTACCTAATGAGAAAGAACAAATTCAAGTATTTACTTTTTTAGGAGGAAGTCATCATCATGAAGAAGAACATGACTCCTCTATGGAAGCTGAACAATTACGTTTAGAGGTATCATTAACTCCCGCGGGTAACACACAAGAAATTTCTGGAACCTTTGCTGATTTACCTGGGTTACCTAAAGGTGAACCTGTTCTGTTTACCCGCAAAGAAAACGGTGAGTATGAAATAATTCATCTGGGAGACAAGAATAAACCTGAGTCAACGTCAGTTGCTACAACTACACTCACCAAAAACGCTAACAATGATGTTTTTACCATTGACAGTAACACTGACCTATCAGAACTCAAAGTTACACTTACAGCAAGCGATGCCAATTTTGTCAATCAATTAGGAGTCTTTGTTGTTGATGATGCTAGTGGCAAAATTAACGGTATTGCTCCTGGTGCAGCCGGTTATACCGAAGCAGCACTCGAACGAGCCAAAGTTATTTTCTCAAGTTTAGCTAATGTCCCCAAGGGGTTTAATGCAGACAATCTGACCCGTCTACTGCAATTCAACTCTGGGGAAAATCTGAGATTTTTACTAGTAAAAAACAGCACCATAGATGCTGTACTAACTGGAGTTACCCCAGCAACAGGAGTACTGTTTGCTGATCCCTCAACGCAAAAGATTACAGACTTGGGGGCAGATGGTTTCTCATTAGCTTGGGAAGATGGGGCTGGTAACACAGTTAATGACTTCCAAGATTTAGTTGTGAAGATTCAAGCAACAAAAGATTCATTCCCTTTAGGCACAGGTTTGCAAGAAAAGCCACAGGGAGAAGTCATTGATTTGCGGGGTGTGACACAACAGGTAAAAGCTGATTTTGTAGTCAATAGAGAGGCGTTGTTTAACAACTTTATCGGCTTTTATGAAGTAGCTGATGAGAATGGTGGTATTGATACTAATGGCGATCGCAAAGCCGATATTCTCATCGGACAAGCTGGTTATACGCAAGCAGCTGTTACTAAGCGTGTTGCAGGTATTGACCTGACGGTAAATAACCAAGGTACAGCAACTTACAGCGGAACTTTCCAACCCGGTTCCATTTTTGCACCATTTCTCATCGTCAATGGAAGACCCGATGCTATTCTTGACAGCAATCCAAATAACAATCCAGCAGTTTACTTCCCATTTTTAGGCGCTAATGCTGATAAGGCAGATCATATTAGCTTGTTAGCAAATAACATCTTTGGTTTTGAGGATTTACCAAAGGCTGGTGACAAAGATTTCAACGATGTCACAGTCAGAGTAGATTTGAGTTTGGTGTAGCAGGCAGGAGAGACGCGATTAATCGCGTCTCGTCTGTACAGGAGATAGTAGTTATTTCTCTGCCTTGTCTCCTTGTCTCTAGTCCCCAGTACTAACGACTTAACGGCTCTTTGGCAAATTTGCTGAGTCCAACTGACTTTAGTAGTTCTTCCCAGTCGGCTTGTAAAGTTGAATCTTGAGGATGAGAGTAGCGTAATTCTGCTAATGTTCTAATGGTTTCGTGCCATATACCAGCTTCTGCATATAAAGCAGGGCGATCGCGTGGTGCTGCTTTCTCTAATTGATTGGCTAGAGTAAGACTCGGTTGAATTCTTTGCACCCAACCTTCTACATAAATGTCTTCACTCCGGTCTTGAGGATCGCAAATTATGGAAAAGAACCAGTGATAATTCTTCCCAACTTCTAGAGGTTGGAGGCTATTGTTATTAGGAAGACTAAATGTAAAAATGCCGGGAGTTTTGGGAACTGTAAATCTTGTTTTATAAATTACCGTGCTGTTAGCATTTCCTTCGTGTAACTCGAACTCTGCTAGTTGGGTAGAAATTGGCGGAATATATACAAAGAAAGTGGGATATTTTTCTACAGTTAATCCCAGGTTACTTTCTGGCAGTAAAGCCTTTAGGGAGTTTCGATTAGAACTACAACTACTGCCACGTGATGCCCCGCCTTTTCGATTCTCAGGCGCTCCGACTTTAGGAGGCTTAAAATCAACTTTTGTTTTAGCGATTTCTACACGTTCAGCCACTCTTTGATTGGCTATTGTGGACGGTGATTGGGCCTTTAACATCTCAGGAAACGTAGCACTCACACTTATTCCCAGTAACGTAGCTAAAGATAAAGATAGCGGTGCAAAAGTGGGAAAATTACTTTTCATCTTCAACCTTGTTTGATTATGTATAGATTTTAATTGGTATTTAATAATTAAAGCTTCAGTAAAAGGCTTAATACAAACTGCTCTCAGTTGTTATTTTTTTATGAGCCAATTTGATGTTAAATAATATCTACATCTAATATTATTAAACTATAACCTGAATTTATAATTTACTCATCAGTTTTATCTTTTTTATCTTTTATATTTTTCAAATTTTTTATTTTATCCTTCAGTCGTCGGAGATATTTTATATCTAAACTTTCAGACGTTTTACGACTTTTATTAGTTTCATTAACCTTTATAGATATATCAGGCGTATTCTTTTTTGTGACTATAGCTCGTTTACTCCTAAGCTCCTTGCCCTTTTTCTGTAAGTCTTGAAAATATTCTGTCTTGGTAATCTCGGCAACTTGGCGCTCTTTCTTCGACTGGTCAATCTCGATGTCTAACTTGAGAGGATTTTTGAGGCGATCGGAAATTGCCTTTGTGTATCCCGCCTTATTAAATCGGTCTACTATAACTACACTCCCGGCAGTTAGAATGAATGTGTATATAGATGGTACTAGCGGTATCCAAGCTCCCTGGAAGAACAAACCGAAGCATACCGCCAATAAACCTCCTAGCGCAACACCACTAGCTAACCCAAAGTGTAGAGGGTGGCGAATATACCAAGCCAATATTCCGCCAGAAAGCGACCATACCCCTATCCATATTGTCTCGCCCCAGTTTGACCAATACCAAAACAGAGGGCGATGATCGAGGACAGCACTCAGAATTTGACTTACCACCTGTGCATGAATTATCACGCCCAACATTTCTTGGTCTTTTTGTTGTCCGCCACTGTAAGGTGTATAAAAAGTATCTTTAATACTCTCTGCTGTAGTACCGATAAGAACTACACGGTTCTTAATCAAATTGGGATCAACTTTATCTGTTAATACTTCTGTGAGCGTTACTTGTTGGGCAATGTGCTGGCGAGAACGATAGTTAAGCAGAACTTGATAACCAGCAAAATTAGCATTGTGGTAGCCGCCAGAATTAGATTGTAAGCGTTTAAATACTGTTGAGCCTAGCTTTAGCTCCTGAGATTGTGTAAGAACTGGCTGAATTTTTTCTACTTTCAGGTAAATTAATGCTAAGCGCAAACCGAAGGAGTAGAGATCAGCGGTGGATTTTTGGCACAAATGGAGGTTTTGTGCATTTGGCTTCTTTATGGGGGGAGGATTCATAAACAGTAGACTTCGCCGCAGGATACCCCCAGAATCTACAAGTAAGTCAGCAAATCCCACATGATTTTCTGGGGCGCCAGGAGGAGGTGCAACTCCGGGGCTTCCTGAAGTATCATTGACTTTGCATACAGTAATAATGCGATCGCTTTCATGCAGCCGTTTAGTAAACTCTTTACTACCAGGTGGTTTGGGCAAATCTCGATAAATATCTAACCCAATCGCCCGCGGTTTTTGCCGCTCTAATTTATCCAAGAGCTTCTCTAGTATGTTATCAGGTAATGGCCATGTGTTTTGCAGATGCAGGTCTTCTTCAGTGATAGCAACAACTAGCAAGCGAGGATCAGGCCCTTCATCAGGACGCCATTGGATGAATTGGTCGAAAGCCCAAAGTTCCTGTGCTTGCAACCAACCAACTTCTCGCACACCCATTACCAAAGCCGTGGCGATCGCACTCGTAAAAACCACACTTGCGCCTGAGACTAATAATCCTTTGTACAGTCCCTGCAAACGTGGCAAAACAGAATTAACTGTGCGAGAGAACTTAGAAATCACACATCTTTCGTCCTTGCGATCCTAGTATAATCAGCCTCAAATCAGGCACGATGCACGGCTAACATGGTTATATCGTCAAACTGATCGGCATCCGCAATATGAGCATACACACTTGCTTCGATGCGGTCTAGCACCGCAGTTGCTGAAGGCGCAGGCTCTTGCAATAAAGATAGTAATTTTTCTTCAGTAAAAAACTTGCTTGCTGGGTTACGAGCATCAGTTACACCATCAGAGTAAGCTATCAAGATGTCCCCAGGTTCCAACTGAACTTGGTCAATACCAAAATTTCTATTGGGCATGATGCCAACAGCTGGGCCAGTGGTCTTAAGTCGAGCCTTGACGCCATCCGCTCCAATAATTACGGGAGATTCGTGTCCAGCGTTGATGTAGTGTAACAAGCCTGTAGCTGGATTCAATACGCCAAAAAACAGCGTGGCAAACATATTTATCCTGCTATGATTATTGGCTATGTAATTATTTGTTAGGTTAACAGCATTTTTTAGGGCAGTAGTGCCGATTCTGGGAGGTTGTTTGCGTATCCCCTGAATTGACTTACTGCCATCATCGCTCAGAGCATCCAACCAGCTAAGATTATAATGCTGTTGGGCAAAAGCCCGGATCAAACTCCGAAAAAGGGACATGAACAGCGCTGCACCTACTCCTTTGTCGCAAACATCAGCAATCACAATCCCAACTCGATTATTAGCTAGGGGAAAAGCATCGTAGAAATCTCCAGCAACTTCCCGCGCTGGATGAAAACGAGCAGCTAATTCCCACCCTGGTATCTCTGGTAAAGTCTCTGGTAAAAAGTCAGCTTGAATCATGCGAGCAATCTGTAAGTCTCGCTCGTAGATGACTAAAAGCTCATGCTCAGTTTTCATTTATGAGGAGCCTCCTTGGAGTGCTGAGTGAAATGGGGAGACAGAAGGCAGGAGGCAGCCGAGCTGAGGCAGAAGGCAGAAGGCAGAAGTAAAGAATTAGACTTCCTCCTTGTCCCCTCATCCCCCAGCCCCCTCTCTAATGGTCTGATTTAGTGCGATACATAATGAAAGTGTTGCGGTTTTTGTCCCCAACACGTTCATAGAAAAACTTATCGACTTCATGGAGTGCAAGATATATACCTAGACCACCAATTGCCCGCTCCTCTAGGGGCAGTTTTAACTCATCTTCATCTGGAAGATGAGTTTCGCATGGATTGTAAGCCAAACCTGTATCCTCAATAGAAATTGTTAGAGCTTGCTCGTCAATATCTGCTTGCAAGTACAAAACCCCCTCGTAACCCGCTTGACCATAGCCATACATAATAATGTTGGTAGCTATTTCGTCCACTGCTAGGCGGCAGCCATAGGCAGCTTTTTTATCTAAACCTGCTGCTGCGGTAGCTGTCATCACATATTCAGCGATCGTCGAAAGTGAATCCAAAGTTGCGGGTATTGTTAAAGAAGGTTGCATATCAATTACCTTATAAGAAACTAATTAATATGCATCCCTCTAAACGTTTTCAAGTTCTGCAATATTATCTTCATCAAGTAAAATCACACTTTGATCAAATCCAGTTTTTTTCAAAGTATCTTCTACAGTTTTCTGAGCGCCAACTACGTAAATATCAGTATTAGCACCCATCTTTTGCTTAGCAAATATTAGTACTCGCAACCCCGCACTAGACATATATTCTAAATCTTGCAAGAGTAAAACAAGGCGTTTTGCTCCTTGGGATGCAGCTTTGTCCACTTCTGTTTTAAAAATTGATGCAGTCAGCGCATCGAGTTCGCCAGACAACTTAATTTTGGCGATACCGTTATTTATTTCCAGAGTTGCATTGAAACCCATAATCTTTTTTCCTTAAATAGATTGATTTGACAACCTGAGAGATAAACTTACTTTTGATATCAGTTTAATTGCTTATTAATTGCCTCAAGACTAGATATCATCTAACCAATTTTATTTGTGCTTTAGCTTATTTCTACTTGAGATACTTTATTTAGCTCTAAATTATAAATTAAGCTGTTCGTTAAAGAAGTGCAGCATTAAAAAGTCCTAAAAAGTTAGGGATTGCAAAGATATAATCAAATTATTTTGTATTATTTAGTCATAAAAAGTCATATAACTGTATTAGCTATAAAGAGGAAGCAGAAGGGCAAAAGCATCAAAAATATTAGTTATTATTTATTTCCAAGTTCTGATCTCGATAGGGTGAATCGCACCCTATCGAGATCATCGGAAGCCTCAGAGGAGATAAGTCTACTCTGCTTCCTACTCACGGTTTATGTAGTACTTGCTTAGCGCCTTCTGAACATTCCTGTCCGTACTGGAGGAAATTTAGCATCCCTAAACCTAAAACAATCATGAATGCCCAAATAAATGCACCTAAAAAAAATAATCTTTGAAATCTGGCAGCTTTTTGCTCTTGAATCAATCGGGCTTTAACTTCTTTAGCCCGTTCTGCTTCTAACCAAGTCTCAACTTCTCGCCGATCAAATTCTTGGCTAGCCGCTAAAAACTGATGATCCAAATCGCTCAAGCTTTTGCCTTGTGACCAAGCTAGAGCCTCAAGTAAAGCTTGCCCACGTAATAGCCGTGAATGATCCCGGTGTTCTGAGGCAGCCCAGGCATTAAATGCTTGGGAGTAGGGCCGCAATTTCGCTAGTTGTTTTTCTACCCAAGCTTGATTAAAAACTTCTTGATAAATGCGATTTTTTACTATAAGTTGTCCTTGATGCTTAGTTACCAATCCTGACAATAGCAGCTCGATTTGCTCGTCTCCATCATTAGAAGATACTTCAATTCCCTGGAGAATTTGCTGGTATAGTCCCAGTAAACCACTAGCACGTAGTTCATTTCTCAGCAAGCGATCGCGGATTGTCTTTAAATGCTCCGGCTCATCATTTGCTTCCCAATTTTCTATAATATGCGTTTGTACTAACTTTTCCAAAACTAAGGATGGAAACTGGTAATAAAAACTTATAAGATGATAATTAATTATTGGTAAATGATCATCTAATTTGTAACGCTCATTAACTTCTAGGCTTCTCTGCTCCTGTAAATCTTTGCTGCCGCTGTTTCTTTCTTGTACTACTATTTGACAAAGTTTTTGAGTGAGAAACGGCTGACCATTCGTCCAAGCTAATATTTCTTTGAGAACTGCCATAGGATTAGCTACCTTACCCTCCAATCCTGCTGCCAATGGCTGAACTTCTGTTAATTTAAAGCCATCTATATCAATAGATTTACCTATATTAAATGGGGTACAATTTCGGTCAGCAATCAAATCTGATGGCGTTGCTACTCCGAACAGCGCCCACGTTAGACGGTTATATTCTGGGTCTTCTGCTCGCTGATTGTAGCAAGACCGAATTAGTGCAAAAAAATCAACAATTGGGAAATTTAGACCTAGAACACTATCAATTTCATCAACAAAAATAAATATTTTTTCACTTTTGAGATAGACTAACAAAATGTCTTCAACAAATTGGCTCAATCGCTGTAAAGCTGATAAATCTTCTCGCTCTGACCACCAAGCTTTTATATTAACTTTGCCAAAGAGGTTAAAACTTCTTAATAAGTCAACTACTATTCCCTTATACCACTGAGAAGGAGTAATATTGCCATTGCCGATCCGCGTCATGTCGATAGAGGCACAACTAAAGCCTGCTTTTTCTAAACGATGCCGGGTTCGTAATCGCAAGCTAGATTTACCCATCTGCCGCGAACTAAATACATAGCAAAATTCACCCTGTGTCAGAGCGTTATAAAGTTCAAAGTCAGCTTGTCGTTCTACGTAGCTAGGAGCATCTACTTTCAGACTGCCGCCGATTTGATATTCGTACTTATTCATCTTTTAGCTAACTCCAACAAAAGAGGTAGGGGGATAGGGGGAAGAGGGGGCAGGGAACAGGGGGGATAGTTCTTGAAAGCTCGATGTTGACCTTTTAAATTTCAAAGTTGACCTTTTGAGCCTCAATCTTCATGTTTCTCCCTGCTCCCCTGCCCCCTGCCTCTTCCCTCACCCCAATTGCTCGCCAAAATACAGTCGATACAACTCACAACTAGGCATTGCTTGATTTCCTTCAAGTTTCACCAAACCCATGCTTTCTAATTTATAGGCAGCGATCGCTTCTAATTGCACACTTGTTGGCGATGTAACTACCCGTTTGAGTGCTATCGCCAATTCAGGATGCTCTTGGAGATTCGCTAGGTGATGCCGCAAATAGTCGCTATAAATTCCGGCAATTGTCGGGGCTTCTTCTAGTAGTTGCTCTAGAGTTATCTCTTGACGTGCCAAGTTATAAAAAGCGATCCGAGCTAGATAGGGATGCCCACCAATCATCGCCAATAGAGCAGCCAGCTTTTGGACTCCTACCTCACCTCTAGCCCAATCTAGCCCATGACGCATGGCTAAATCTTGCATCTGCTCCACACTAAATTCCGGTAACTTAATCGGTAGCCCAACATTGAACGGCGACTGATTGATATCTAACGGAATATAAGCTTCTGTAGCATGAACCACTACCAGCCGAAGTTTTTGCCAGATATCCAGTTCTGAAGCATCTTCATGCCAGGAGCGTAGTAACGGTAGAAAGTCACCAGAGATTTCTGGATACTCGAAAATCCGATTCACTTCATCCAAAGCTAAGACTACCGGAAAGTCGATTTTTTGCAGTACATAGTCTTGTAAATATAATGTGCAGCTAACTTTGCTGCCGATATCCTCATCCCAATAATCATCCAGCTTTGGTTCTAGATTCAACTGCCGACTGACATTGGCACAAAACCAGCGTAAGAATTTTTCTAAGCTAGTGAAAACTTGACTATCCGCCTGCTGCAAATTGATCTGGACGGTGTGTATTCCAGACTGTCTAGCATAAGCCATAATTCTGTGCATCAGGGAGGTTTTCCCCATGTTATTGGGGGCTTTGATCCGAATTAGGCTCCCTGGTTTTTTAATTTCGGCATAAGTGCGTTCTTCAATCGGAGGACGTTCAATATAAAAAAAGGAATTAAGTGGCACTGATCCACTAGGAACGTCTAAAAAGTCGGGATTAAGCATTGAGAGTTTTCTGCCCTCTTGTCCCCCCACAGCCAAAAGTGTTCTTGATGTTCCCCTATCTCCAGAGAGAATCTCAATTTCTACTGTTTCTCTGCCTGATGCTTGATAATCCCTCAAGGCTGCTACCTGTAAATTCTGGGGTATTCTTTGCTGAATGCCACTGTCGCTACTTTGCGCTCGTCGTCTTAAAACTGACCGAAAATTACTTTTAGTTACTTCTTCCTCAAAGGCATTTGAGAGTAACTTCCATAACTTAGAACCAACATCCTTGATATAGTTAGCGTCATAACCAGAGCTTTCTGCTATCTCTGGATACGTTTGCCCTTCCCAAGCTTTGCGAAATACTAACTCCTGAACGTCATTTAAGCTTTGTTCAAGAAATGCATCTAAAATGACCAATCCTTCTTCAAGCTTCATTTTAAAAAAAAGTTATAAAGTTTATTTTAGATATGACTTTACCGGACTTTATCATACTTTTTTTACTTATTTACTTAAACTTAATACTGCTGTGTGACAAACGTGTTAATTTGCTCAAATCAGCAGACTTTGAAAAGTTCTTGAGATGACATTTATAAAATAAATGTATGGTTTTTGGCTGTTGTTGTCTTTTTATGATTTTTACTGTTTGGAGTAGACTGCACACAAAAGCGTAGATGCGATCGCAGAGCCTTGCCGTACTCCTACGGGGAAGCAAGCTACGCCTTAGTCTCCGTTAGGAACAAGCTAGTAGCTTGTCACCAGGCATTGCTAAATTACTAAGCTTAGGAAATATTTAGTTTTTTCATTGAGGTTATTCACTGGGTGGGTGGTAAAAAACTGAACTATCTAAAGTAATATTAACAAAACGCATAAAGCTTGAAGTTAAAACTGTCTGTTATCTGATTACTTTGATTGACTTTGGCTTTTACCTTATCAATAAGCTAGGCTAATTCCGAACTAAATATATAAAGCATATATAAAGCAATTCCAGAAGTTTTGATCTGTTACTACTCCAGTTCAATTTTGTTCCTTGACAAGTAATATTTGTGCATAGAGAAAATATACAAACTTTTTACTTTACATAATTTGGTTTTATCTCACCCACCAGTATATTAACTTCTAGCTTGAAAGTGCTATCAGCGGTAGCGGGGCTTTGAACAGCGTGCCGAGTTAGGAGAAAAAAGACACGAGTAGTTTTCCCAGTGGCCCCTCCCTACTGGTGGCTAATCACATCAATAGCTGTCTTGAGCCAATCAATATAAGTCTGTTCTCTGCGAATCACTAACTCTAGTACAAGCCGTTGCATAATCTCTTCACGATTTGCACTTTGATCTCCAAGTGCTGGTAGCTGAATATTGCCACAAGTATCTAACTTTTGGTTGCGTGCCACTAGTTGATGCTCTAGCAATTTAATAAGCGCTTCATTTGGTAACTGCGCCCCAAAAAATAACTGCACGAGCAACGGTTCTCTTAATGTTGGCAAAGGCTGAGGGCATTGAAGCCAACGGATTAGTTCCGCTTTTCCTGTTTGGGTCATGCTGTAGACCTTACGGTTAGGGCGATCGCTTTGAATCTCAACTTTACAAGTAATCCAACCTTGCTCGACTAGTTTATCGAGGGTTCTGTAAATCTGTGCCTGGTCTGCTGTCCACAAGTGAGCAATGCATTGATCAAAACAGCTCGTTTTCAGGTCATAACCTGTCATTTGTTCTTGCTGAAGGAGACCTAGAATTGCGTGTGCTAGCGACATAGGCGGTTTTCCGAACTTTAAAGTAGTCAAAACTATATATGTTATTTCTTATAGCATTATATGCTAATATAAGATTTATCATATAATAGTTGTATATTCGGAAACGCCAAAGCAAGAACTTGCTGGCAACAACAGATGGCTTATAGACTGACTTCACAGTCTATTTGTGATGAATACTCAAGGAGAAATTATTCAAGCCATTAAAGGCTTTCGTCATAAGAGGATGGGTTCCATTGACTTCTAACACACTTGTACAAAGAATACGTCAACATCAATATCTACGCGATTTGCGAAACAAATTACTAAGCCTTCATAAGGTATTGCTTGACGCAGAACGCATCGCCTACGAACAAGTTCAGGGACGAGTATCAACTAAAGAACTCCTTGAACTTGCTCTCAATCATGAACAATTTGCTTGGCTACATCGTATTTCTGAGCTGATTGTACAAATTGACCAAATGCTGACAGCAGATGAACCCGCATCGCTAGAAAATGTTCAAACTTTGATTACCGATGCTCGTACGCTGATTGTACCGTCAGAGGTGGGTAATGCATTTGCCAGAAAATACTACGCTGCTCTCCAGCGTGAACCTAGTGTTGTCTTAGCACATGCAGATGTGTCAAAGCTACTTGCGTTGGACTAGGGGTTGGGGATTGGGTAAATCAAACCCCCCTCTGGGGATAAGGGGCAATGGGGATTGGGGACTGGGGTATTAGTTATTTTTGCCCCTGTCTCCTTATCCTCCTTTTGAGCAGCACTAACTATCGTTGGTTGTCCAAGAATCTTGCTAAACCTTCTAAATAAAAGCTTTCAGGATTTATATCTGCTTGAACTGAGTTGCGATCGCCTACAGGATTCCACCATTTCTGTAAGTTGGGTTTTTCTGTTTCGGTGCTATCTTTACCGCAGAGAAATTTGTTAAACGCAGGTAGAAAGCGAGTGTTAGCAATCTAAATTCAGAGCGATCGCTTTAGCTGCTAGATCACATGGCAATAAGGGTAGTTTCAGGAAATCTAAATATTCATTCATAATCGCAGACTCATATCTTTCGATATCTCCATGTTTGATGGTAGGAACTTTGCTATATCGCGAAATCTGCGTGAACTGATTAGGTTTGTTTTGTAAGTCAATTATTAAGTTGTGGTCTTTCATATAGCTAATGTTAAAAAATATTGAGCATTGAATCTTTGAAGAATTGGCATTACTGATTGTCTTGATGAACTAGCGATATAGGCAGGTTTCTTACTCTATATGATCGCCATAAAGGGCTTCAGATGTAGCTGGGCTTATCGCGTTGCGTAGCAAAAGGAAATACCTAAAAGTTAGTTAATTAAAAGTAAAAGGTAATTCATCTGTTGTTCCCTTAACAGATGAATCACCTTTATAACGAATTAATGAATTGAACAGTTCAGTTTATGTCGTGTTCATCAAAATTTTATCATCCTTTCCAGCAAGTTGCTATATATTTGCTGTATATCTGACGCACAAAAGAAATTTTCTATTTTTGGTTTATTCAGTAAGAGTAGCTTTCTCGGTGTAGACTGTCCGAACTATGTACACAGACTAAAACAAGACCTCAATGATGACCTATCTATCCAAACCACACAATTGTCAATTTGTCAAATGATACAAAACGACTCTAGATGAATATTGAAAATTTGACACCGCTTTAGAACGGGCGGTAAGTGAAAGAGGGATACTTGATCGAAAAATCTCTGCAACTGCAATGCGGTTAGGATAAGCTAAAGCAGAAATTAGAGGGTTAATAAACGTATGAAGTGCTTTTTTAATTTCTTGACTTCAATTCCATAATTTTCTCAGCAGACACTCGTATTTTTAAGAAATTTACTGTATCCTAGTTTATCCAACTTAATTTTTTCAATACTAAACTCATCAAAGCTTTTCCGGCTCACTGAAGAAGATGCTTGAAAGACTGTATTAGCTTCTTTCTGAATCAATATTCAGAGCCTCGTTTTTTTGTCAATTTGTACAATCTAAAAATCGCAATGGATATGCAACTAATCAAAAAATCCGATAAGCCAGTCCTCAGAAGGACAGACATAATAGACTTACTAAAAGAGCAAGATATTTTTGCCGATAGTACCGATACTATTGATATCGAGGAACCACCAATTGAAGAAGAGGAACCAATTTACATAGAGGATGAAGAAGATAACTATATTCCAGTGCGTGACAATCCTCTTGTTCAATCTGTTGGAAAATCAGGCTGGCAGATTTCTGATATTTGGCGGGATATTAGAGTAGATAGTTTTTATAATGGATACTAAATTTGATTCTTAGTAAGATGAGAAATTTAACAAAACTTGATTTTTGGAACTTAATGGGCTAGCAACATGAATGTAGTTTGGCTTTAGAACAGTAGACCAATAACTTAGTCAATACATTAGTTAGCTAAATCAAGTATTCATCTTACGTCTTAGCTCGACTTTATCCAAAATTAAGAACTTGGTTTTCTTTCTCTGGCAAAAAACCTGGCTTTTTAGCAAATACTTTTTCTGCCTCATAGATTATCGATGAAGTTAAAAAAGTGAAACTACTGTCCCACAAAGGTTTCAGCGATAGCGTTCCTGCAACGACTCCGCAAGAGTATCGCGTTGCGAAAAAATGGATAAAGTCGAGCTTAGATGATGCTTGTAAAGTATCAAGTTGTATCGAGATCCCCTCTAGTCCCTCTTTAAAAAAGCTACCGTGTACACATAAGTGATCTGACTTATCCTGTCCTAACGGACATCCCTCTCCTGGCTAAGGCTACGGTGTAAACACATCTCTGGAACAAAACCAAAATCGTCGTAAAGCCCCCTAAATCCACGCCATTTGTATAAAAATCTTCTTCTTCAATGCTGATACTGCTCTGGACTCGCTCTAGAGCAGTTTTATATTAAGGACTTACGCTAGCCAATAATCAAGGGCGTAAGGGTGTAAAAAGAATTAATTTTTGATTCTCTTTATACCTTTAGACTTCTAGTTATATTGATGGTATTACTCTCACGAATCTTTGCTTTGTCTCTGTGTAATGCATAATTGGAGACAGATAAAACAACATATAATTGCTTAATAAACTATAAATTTATACGGAATTTATCCCAAAGACACTGAAGTTTATATAAAAACATACAGCAACAAACAGTATTATGAGTACAATTATCACCACTAGCAAAAGATGTCTCTTACCCTTTATTGTTGTAGCGATCGCAGCCAGCCTCAGCGGTTGTAACTCTAGCCCTACCTCTCGTAATATTAGCAGCCAAACACCAGTACCTGTCACAACACCAAACAGTACATCATCGCCACCACTCACTACAACACCGAACAGCGCATCATCACCAGTTCCAAGCCAAAACCCAAGTGTAGCCCAGCTAAGAGCTAAATCTCCTAATAAAGAATCCTCAAGCGAAAATACACCTGACTCAACTTCTCAGGCTGCCACTAGCAAAACGACCAACGTCACTTTATACACAAGCGATGTTCAATGTCAAAAATTAATTCCAGAAAAGGTTGCAGTCCCAGCCGAGGAACCTGTAAAAAGTGCAGTAGGGAAAATTTTAGCTCAACGAGATACCAGTGACTTTGGCTTGTCTGGGTATCGTGTTAGTGTCAAAAATGGCATTGCTACAGTTGATTTACGAATATCTCCTGAGTCAAAACGGCAAATAGCTTCTCTTTCTAGTTGTGAACAGTTTGCTTTATTTGGCAGTGTCCGCAAAACACTGACGAGTAATAACCAATGGAAAATTAAAGAAGTTCGCTTTACAGAGCGAGGTGAGGAAATTGTTCTTTAACTTATCAAGCTTAAAGCCTTGGAATCAATTTTTTAACAAATCCAAGCCAGCAGCTACCACTTCTTGGGATGAGATATCCAGACATTCCAAATCTTATGGACAGGTAAAGGTGTAGTATAGACTACACACAATCGGACGACGCAGTAAACAAGAATAAACATTACGTGGTCGCCATTGTGGTTCAAGTTTATCCGCCTTAGCTGATTTAGTAAACTGAAAAGTTATTTCACACCCTTCTCAAGAAGGATGATTATATTCCTTTGCTTGCCACTATTAGGAAGGATACTAATATAGTTAAAGTTAATTTATGTGTGGCATAGTAGCATTATTTTCAGCAGAGGAACCAATTTCTGAGTCGTCTTTAAAATTAGGGATGGATTGCTTAAAGCATCGAGGCCCAGATGGACAAAAATTCTGGATTTCTCATGATCAACGAGTTGCTTTAGGACATAGAAGACTCAGTATTATTGACCTCGTGAGAGGCGAACAGCCAATTACAAATCATGATGAAACTTTATATTTAATTGCCAACAACGAGTTTTATGACTTCGAGCGGATACAGCGTGATTTAAAACAAAAAGGATATCAGTTAAAAACCAATTCTGACAGTGAAATTGCTCTGCATTTATACGATGAATTCGGGACACAATGCTTACATCATTTACGAGGCGAATTCGCTTTTATAATTTGGGATAAACGTAATGAAGTGCTATTTGCAGCACGCGATCGCTTTGGCATCAAGCCACTTTATTACAGTATTTACAACAACACCTTATACATAGCTTCCGAAGTCAAAGCTTTGTTTGCCGCAGGTGTACCAGCTCATTGGGATCGTGAATCTTTCTGGCAAGATACTTGGGGAGTTTTATCTTCAGACCGCACTCTATACGCAAATGTGCATCAAGTGCCACCTGGCTATTTTCTGCTAGCATCCCGCTCTGATATTCGACTGCATCGTTACTGGGATTTTGATTATCCCCAAATGCATGATTCCTTAACTCTACATACTCCAGAAGATTACATTGAACAGCTTCGTCATACGTTAGATGAAGCTGTTCAACTACGTTTAAGGGCTGATGTGCCAGTTGGCTGTTATTTGAGTGGTGGTTTAGATTCATCTGCGGTGCTAGGAATGGCGACAGCTCATAGCTCTGAACCTATGCAGGCGTTTACCATTGCTTTTGAAGAAGGAGTGTATAACGAAGAAGCGATCGCGCGTGAAACAGCAACATATTGCAAAGCCAATATTCAAGTTATCCAGATTCGTCAAAAAGACATAGCAGAAAATTTTGCTGACGCGATATGGCATTGTGAAATGCTCAGTATGAACGCTAACACTACTGCCAAGTATCTGTTAAGTCGTGCTGCTAGAGATGCAGGCTATAAAGTTGTACTTACAGGAGAAGGCTCAGACGAAATCTTTGGAGGTTACGTTCATTTTCGCCAAGACAAATTACTCTCTAATCAAGAAGGAGAAGACGAAGAAACTATCAAACTACTATTAAAAGACCTGAAACAGAAGAATCAAGTTTCAGTAGGTTTATTATTTGCTGATGAGCAAATAATTCCAGCATTAAATACGATTCAACACTTGTTAAATTTTGCCCCAGCTTGGATGCAAGCTGCTGCTCAAAGACATCTCAAGTCTATTCATTTGTATTCGCCAGAACTGATTTCCGAGTTCCAAGAGCGTGATATTTATCGCATATTTTTTAATCAAATAGATGTCGAAGGTCAACTTAAAGGAAGAGAGCCTGTCAATCAATCTCTCTATTTGTGGTCAAAAACAAATTTAGCCAATTACCTATTACGAATGTTGGGTGATGGTGTTGAAATGGCACATTCCATAGAAGGACGGCTACCTTTTTTAGATCACAAAGTTGTGGAATTAGTTCGCACCTTTCCCATTTCACTCAAAATTAGTGGTCTCACCGAAAAATATGTTTTGCGAGAAGCAGCAAAGCCATTCATCACAGATACAGTATATAAGCGCCAAAAGCATCCATTTATTGCTCCACCTTCAACTTTTAATCCGAATGAAGCATTACAACAACTGATTCAAGATACACTACGGAGTTCAGTAATGTCCCGTGTACCCTTTTATGATCAAGCAGCAGTAATTAATTTGCTTGACCAATTACCTATAATGAGTGAGAGCGATCGCGCTACCGCAGACTTTAATTTGTTAAGAATGCTTAGTGCTTGCGTTCTGCAAGAAAGATTCGGACTCACTTGAAAATCTTGATGGCATTTCTAATTTCCCAATCAAAGCAACAATCGCTTTAACATCTGCTAGTTAAATTCTCATCGCGTTTTGAGTGGCTGATATTTTGCATCATTCTCAATAACCGTGTCAAATCGGCAAAGTTATAACAAAGCTGTCCACCAAGACCAAATTGCTCTAACGGTACTAGGGAATCTGCTGCTAGTTGTAAATCGCCTCTGACCAAAAACAGAGTAAACGCGGCACATTCAGCGGTGTTCCAGCACCTAGTTGAATGCGATCGCGAATATATTGACTGTGCAATCTTCTATTGCCGATGATCTTGATTTCTTGTAAATTACCTTCAATTACCTGAATTTTGATTACCCCAGCTTCTAATATCTGCGGTGTAATTAATGCCCTCGTAGTTACATAGCCCCGATCAACGTAGAGTTTTGTGATAGCATCTCTGACTTGCACTAATTCCGCAAATGTCAGATCCCGCCCCACAAAGGGAGCTGTAATAGCGGTAAATTGTTCTGGTGAAAAAACTGTACTACCAACAACTTCAATGCGTTCAACCCGAAATTTGGTATCGGGGTCATCCTGTCCCGGAGTTGGCTATTAAAATCAAATGGTATGACGCTGTGCAAGTCCTGTCATTACCACTTGCTTTGGCCACACTTTTGTCATGATTTTGCAATGGCTCCGTCAATATAATGTGCAATTTTTAGCTATGTTTACTGATGTAATCTTAGCCAAATTACTTTACTTCTAATGATATATATATTATCTTTGCCCGCCATAGTCTATAAAAACTAACATACAAAATATCTCTTAACTTGTACCGAAAGAGTTTTATTTATCGATATAAAGCTAGTTGCAATTTTCCAAATCAGGTTTCTTACTAACTTTGAAAATACATAAATTAATGATGCTGTAGTTTGTGGGGCGAGATTTATAAAAGTGTAAAAACTGGTTGAAGTCTTGGAAAAAAGATAATTTCAGCTTTTAAGGAGCTATGAAGTGAAAAAAAATAACTTATTTTTTAGTTTGCAAAGAACATTGATTACATTGTTTGTCTTGGGTACAAGTTTGAGTGTTGGCACGATAATGCTTATCAAGTTAAATTCCTCAGAGGCTCAGAGTATAGAAAATATCAATGTAAACAATATAGCCACTAAGGTGGGAACTCAGGAGCAGATTGAAGAACTAAAAGCAGCGATGCTCACAAGTTGGGAACAACAAGCACAAGCAAAGGGCTTTTCCTACCCGATACCATCAAGGTCTAAAGGTGCAATAATCCAAGCAGCAAAACTTCTTCCCTCTCAGAAAGTAATTGCTCTGACTTTTGATGATGGCCCTTGGCCTGGGAGTACAGCACAAGTACTAGATATCCTCCAAAAAAATCACATCAAAGGGACATTTTTTGTTATTGGGCAAAATGTGAAGAATTATCCAGGTTTACTCAAGCAAGAGATTGCTCAAGGTCATGTAATTGGTAACCATACTTGGCATCATTGGTATCAATTCTTGAATCCACAAGCAGCTGCTTATGAAATTGACCATACCGCAGACATTATTTATCAAACTACAGGGTTGAAAACAAATTTATTTCGACCACCTGGAGGAATCATGCATAATGGGGTGGTTGACTATGCTAGAAATAGTAAATACGCCATTATTTTGTGGTCATCTGACTCTGTTGATTACTCGCGTCCTGCTGTACCGAAATTAATCAGGAATGTGTTCAGAAAGGCCAGACCTGGAGGAATTGTGTTAATGCATGATGGCGGTGGTAATCGCTCGAAAACAGTGCAAGCTTTACCAGAAATTATCAGCAGCTTTCGCAAACAAGGCTATCGCTTTGTTACTATTCCCGAACTTTTAAAATTACAAGCTCAAGACCAAAATATCGTTACCGCAGCATCATCTATGACCACAAATCATCAATCAAGTCCTCATCAGTAATTTAGCGCAGAAGATAGGAGCCAGATCCAGGAATATCCGGCTAGAACTCAGAGAAGTAGGAAATAATATCCCTTTCTTAATTCAAGGGAAGCGGCAGATTGCTGTTAACTTTGCCAATGGGGGTAAATTTTTGGTGTCTGATGGATGACGGTTGCTTAAAGGGCATGAAAAAAGAATAAAAATTTGGAACTAAGCTGTATTATCGCTTGGAGAATGTGCTGAGGATAGGATAGTTATAGTGTGTTTAGATACTAACTGTACATAGTCAGCGCTTGTAATTGTTATGTGTAGATGATGAAATCTTGATGGCGTGGAAGTGGTAATTAAGTACTGTTGCGCTCTCTTATACCACAAAGCTGATCGCCAATCACTATGTCTACACAGACTTCAATGATGAACTAATGCTGATTTAATGAGTTTGCAAATACAGATAGTTATCAAAAATTCACAATTAGCTTTGTCTTAAGTGTCTTAACTGTCCTTGACAAATAACAAGAATTTTAGAAAGATAACTAGTTATTAACTTGTTAGTAACATTACAAAAACTTGTTTTGAATAGCCTGCAAAATACAACCGTAAATCTTAAAAAAGAATAAAGTTATGACAACATTACAAAACAAAAGTGTAGATCCATACCAACACATTGTGGAGTCTGCTAATCGCTTAGGGGTTCAACTCAATGAGCAAGAATTAGAACGTTGGATGAAATATATCACCGAGGCCACAGGCGATAGCGATATTGTTGTGGATAAAGAAACAGGTGTTTTTGGACACAAAGTCACCATGTTGGATTTTGACCCACAAGAGTTGGCACGCTTTCGAGCCATTGGCAAAATCGCAGAATTTGAGGACATCCCTGGTGTCGTAGAAACTGCTTTGGCAATTTCTGGTTCAGCAGCTCAATCTAAAATTCAGACCTATCCAGGTGATTGTGACTACTTTGAGCGAGTAAATATCATGCCCCCAGCCGTACCGAAGCCTGTCAAGTTCTTGCCAAATTGGTTCGTGACAAGGCACTCAAGACCTTATCTGGTAAAAATTACCAGTTAATTGATGTCAAGTTTGGTGGCTACCCCCAGCAGATGATCCGGGGAGAATACAGAATCTCTTGCCAAATCTCCCAATTTTAAGCAGCTCTATATTTCTTTAACTAAAACTAGTGACAAATAAGTTTTCCTAGCCAACCTTTTTAATTACACCATGACTACAACAGACTTACATACGATTAAACTCAAAGCTTTTCAACAGCCAATCAGATGCTGCAATGTCACTGCGATCGCTTATGGATTGACGGCACTAGGATACCCAACAAGTATTGATGATATATTCTACGTAACTAAGCTACCTATTAACACAGTTTTAGATGATGGAATGACCTTAGCCGAGACTTATGATACCTGCATCCAATACGTTGAAGAAAAGAATTTACCCATATCTGTGATTCTGGAACACTTTGATAAAGCGAGCATTACGCTAGAGTCTTTCATTGAAGAAATCGAAAGAGCTGTTTCAGATGTGAATGATATTCACATCCTTAACTTCAATGTTGACATTGCTCACGAAATTAAGTTAGGTGGTGGTCACTTCTCTTTATTGGCAGACTACGATAAAAAAACACAAGAGATAACTATTGCTGATACCAACCCCAAGCGCTACACGCGGTTTTGGAAATGCCCTGCCGAACGTATGTACTTAGCTTGTATAGATAGAGATTCGGCATCAGATCGAGCTAGAGGAATGATCGTACTCAAAAAGGTTCAAAACAACGAACAAAAAGCTCAAGATCCCGAACTGATGGCTACTATTTAAATGATATTTACAGCAAAATTCCGAATTCAGGTGGTCGCACCTCGACTGCGCTCGGCGACCACTGAGCGCACTTGTGCTGAGCACGGAAATCGAGCGAAGTCGAGATTCAACTACCGCTTGCCGTAAAGCCTGCGGCATGGCTGCGCTTAGGGCGCAGCCTCTCCCTGCGGGACGCTGCGCGAACGTAGAGAAGTGTTCCCTGTGTCTACGAGTGTTTCAAGAATCAAATCGGATTTCTATAGATTGTGTACTTCAGCAACTTAAAATCTACTGATGAATTGGCGGGCTTACTATTAATGCTTGTCAAGAGCTTTTTTGATTGAGTTATTTCTGAAGACGTCAACCATGTTTGAAAATATTTTGTATTCTAGCTAGTTATTTCTGAATTTTTATTCAATAATTTGTTAGTAATATTACAAAAACTTGTTTTGAATCACCTGCAAAATACAACCGTAAACCTTAAAAAGCAATAAAGTATGACAACATTACAAAACGAAAGTGTAGATCCGTACCAACGCATTGTGGAGTCTGCTAATCGCTTAGGGGTTCAACTCAATGAGCAAGAATTAGAACGCTGGATGAAATCTATCACTGAGGCGACAGGCGACAGCGATATTGTTGTGGATAAAGAAACAGGTGTTTTTGGACACAAAGTCACCATGTTGGATTTTGACCCACAAGAGTTGGCACGCTTTCGAGCCATTGGCAAAATCGTAGAATTTGAGGATATCCCTGGTGTCGTAGAAACGGCGTTGGCGCTCTCTGGTTCAGCGGCTCAATCGAAGATTCAGACCTATCCAGGTGATTGTGACTACTTTGAGCGAGTAAATATCATTGCCCCCAGCCGTACCGAAGCCTGTCAAATTCTTGCCAAACTGATGCGTGAAAAGGCGCTCAAGACCTTATCCGGGATAAACTACCAGTTACTTGAGGTGAAGTTTGGTAGTTACCCTCAGAAAGTGATTCGGGGAGAACACACGCTGCACGCTGGTTCACCAATTACTTGGCTACCTAATGACATTTCCGCCGGTCAGATTGAGGTGAGCGATTTAGAGGGCAATCCTCTAGTTATTACTTGGGATTCTGTAGCAGATGATCCTGGTTGGTGCAAGTTGGACTGGGTGATTGCCGACACGATACGCAGCCAGTTGTCCAACGCTAGCAATATGTTGGATGTCACCTGGGAAGCACCAGATGCTACTATCACTCCACTAGACGGCTATCTCGACGGTTACTTTCAGGAGGTTTACTTAGACGCTGAATCCGCCCCCATCTTCTCCAAGCTGGTGAAACAGGTTTCCAGCGATGTCATGGATGATTATGTGGCTCGGTTGGAAAAGGAAGTCCAAAAATGTGTTAAAGGCAATTACATCAACTATGGCAAAGCAGCCAAACGGATGTACAACATCTTTCGGTTGAACGGACGTTATGAGGAAGCCGCCTTTTTGCGTGAATTGTTCGATGAACCTGCGGCACTACTTTATCAAGTACACGCCCTGGTACGAACCATCCAAGAAGCCAGGGACAAGAGTACTGTCTTTGAGCTAGAAAGCATTCTCAATCAAACCGATGAACTGATTTTGGCGTCTGTCAAAGTTTTGGAAGGCGAAGAGGAATTGGTGATTGTGCGTCATCTGCTGCGCCTATACCGTAGTCTGTGCCGCCAGGAAGCTGGTACTCCCCTTGGTTCCGAAGTGGATGTAGCCCAAGCGGAGGTGATGAAAATTGTGAATAATTTCTTCTATGAAAAAATGACTGGGTTACCCACAATTAAGTCTTATATCGAGGGTTTCCAGTTATAAAACAAGCTCTTCGGCTGCTCAACGCAGTAACGGAACTTCTGTAAGGGTGAAGATCGCTCATCCCTATACTAATCTGTCACCAAATCTGACAATTTTCAGCAGATGCCTATTTTAGTTAACGCTTTAGATTCGCTTGCAACAGGTTACAGAATAACTCCCCCTGCTGAATGGCATCATCCAGGGCTACGTGTGCCAATGTAAGATTCCCTAACCATGCAGCAGGTAAATCGTCCTTACCGGAATCGCTGTAGTTTTGTTTCAGGTATGCCATCGCATACGAACGGATATCCAGTGCTGAATGTTTAAATGGGCTATCGCCCACAAAATGCATTAAGTACCAGTACACAAACATAAAGTCATAAGTGGCTGGATAACCAACGAAAATCGGTTTACCTGGCAAACCGACAAGCCAGGAGTAATAGGATTGCATGACCTCCCCTGGAGGGTGTGCATTAGCTCTACAGGCTGCCCAAGCATCTGGTTGTTCTGACCACCAACTCATGGTTTTGGGGTGTCCTTCTGCTCCTGGTAAAGTTTCGAGATTAGCCGTAAAAGTCGAAATCAATTGCTTGTCTGCGGTGTACGCTGCTGAGCCAATACTGAGCATAGAGTGAGGCCCAGGAATGGGGCCATCTGCTTCTATATCAGTGCTGATATAAATTTCAATTTTCATGTTTTGTACTACCTGTATTTCATCACTATGACTTAATCTTTTTCATGCTCATCGGCAATACTAACGGATGTTGATTTCAAGATCCAGGTGCAACTAACTAGTTAAATTTATTGAACTGAAACTGTTGACAAATAAGTTTTCCTAACCAACCTTTATTAATTACACCATGAATACAACAGACTTACATACAATTAAACTCAAAGCTTTTCAACAGCCAATCAGATGCTGCAATGTCACTGCGATCGCTTATGGATTGACGGCACTAGGATACCCAACAAGTATTGACGATATATTCTACGTGACTAGGCTACCTATTGACACAGTTCTAGATGATGGAATGACCCTAGCTGAGACTTATGATACCTGCGTCAAATATGTTGAAGAAAAGAATTTACCCATATCTGTGATTGCCGAACACTTTGATAAAGCAAGCATCACGCTAGAGTCTTTCATTGAGGAAATAGAAAAAGCTATTTCAGACATTAATGATATTCACATTCTTAACTTCAATGTTGACATCGCCCACGAAATTAAGTTAGGTGGTGGTCACTTCTCTTTATTGGCAGACTACGATAAAAAAACACAAGAGATAACTATTGCTGATACCAACCCCAAGCGCTACACACGATTTTGGAAATGCCCTGTTGAACGTATGTACTTAGCTTGCATAGATAGAGATTCGGCATCGGATCGAGCGCGTGGGATGATTGTACTGCGGAAAGTTGAAAGCAATGAACAGAAAGCTCAACAGCCAGAATTGATGAGTGCTATTTAAGCCAGTAGTTTTCAAAAAAGGCTAGTTTATTCGCCCACTGTTCAATAAGGTTCAGATAAGACCAAAACACTCGTAGAGACTGCGATTTATCGCGTCTCGAAAACCCAAAATTTTGTATGAGTAGCCCTTAAATGAACCGTATTGGCCCGCTGTTCTAATTTTCTTTGAAGTTCTAAGCGGAGACTCCCTCCGCTTGGAAAAATAAAATAGTAACCAAAAATATCAGCATTAAATAAGTTACTCAATATAATAGAATGTGATTTTATTATATTGAGTAAATTCTAGATGCATAACTATTTTAGTATAACAACATAGGCTTTGAAATGTTTAGTTTTTATGCTGAGCTATGAATTTATTAATTGTTTTGTCTGAAATCTGCTTTGTAATATTTTTTTTCTTGTTATTAAACTGGCTTGTGGGCAAATTCTCCAAGCTATTCGTGAAAGTAGCTATCCTGAAAATTGAACAGAGTACTATCAAAACCTTACGCCGAAATGTTACGGGTTTGTTAGTACTTGCTTGCCTAGTAGTGTGTATTCTAATTGTTGGCGTTAATGGTTATCTAATCTACCGAGGCGAAAATCTACAACAATATACACTCTTGTTGATTGGCAGTATCCCATCAGGATTTTGGGTAAGTTTAGGAATTGGCGTCGCTCAGAGTCTTGGTACTTTGATTTTAGCTGCGATCGCTCAAAAATTTGTCGGCTATTGGCTCAATTTTGCTAGCATTCGTGCTAAAAGAATTGAACAAAACACTGCTGACGATAAAAGTATTGATACTTTCTTTAGCAACCTCAAAAAAATTGTTACCAATGGAATCTGGCTGTGGGCTGTGATTTGGTGTACCCAGTTCCTGAAATTGCCAGTCATCGTTTCTCAGTATCTCTACATTTTACTGCGGATATATCTAATTATTGCTATTGGGTTACTCATACCTAAAGCAATTACTGCTGTTATTGATAGTTTAGATGCTTTAAGTATAAGGTACTCCAGCCCTGACAACCTTTTAAGATTTTATGATCGGCTTCGACACTTAATCCCCTTTTTAAAGCGGTGTCTGGAATTTGTAATTTATGTCTGTGTGGCGACATTAGTAATCCAGCAAGTTCAGTTTATCGCCAACATCGCAATTTTTGGGTCTCGAATTATTAAGATAGTCGGAATTATATTCATCAGTCGTGTTTTGTTTGAAGTCGTTTACTTACTTGTTGAAGAAATATTATTCAAAGACAGAAATCTAAGCGAAATACAAACCAGCAGACGTCTCACCCTTGTTCCTCTTATTCGTAGTTTTTTACAATATTTAGTTTACTTCGGTGCGATCGTCTCCATCCTCTATACCCTCGACATTAATCCCGCTCCCATACTCGCTGGAGCAGGTATTCTTGGTATAGCTGTGGGTTTTGGAGCGCAGACACTAATAAATGATATAGTTTGTGGCTTTTTTATTCTGTTTGAAAATTATTACTTAGTTGGTGACTATATTCAGGCTGGGAAAGCGGAAGATAAGTTTGTAGAGGGGATTGTAGAGGCAATTGAACTTAGAACCACTCGTGTGAGACACCCGAATGGCCAATTGCAGATTATTCGTAATGGCGATATTGGCTCAATTACTAACTACTCTAAACAGTATATTTTTGCAGTGGTAGAAGTTAGCGTACCTTATGACTCTAATTTAGCTCATGTATATCAAGTGATTGAGAACGTGGGAGAACAATTAAAAACGAATGATCCAGATGTACTCGAACCTACACAAGTGGATGGAGTAGAAAGCCTCGGAGAATCTAATTTGTTGTTACGGACGCTGACAAAAGTAAAGCCAGGAAAGCATCTTCAAATACAGCGTGTTCTCCGAAAGACTTTTATGGATACTTTAGTCCAGGAAGGAATTACAATTCCCCTTCGTGTTGAGAGTAGCGAACCTTAAAGTAAAGCAATAGCGATTGGTTTCTTTATATTCTTCTAAGGGACTTTCAAAAAATAAATTATCCAGTAGTGGCGTGACCGGATTAAAATAGTGGATTAATAAACCGCAGAGGCACAGAGAACATAGAGACAGAAAAGAAAATTGTCTTGATGTTTTATGCACTAAATTATCCCGGTCATGCTACTACACTCATTGGTTGGATACTTTTTTAATTGGAAGTCCCTAACCATTTCCATCATTCCACTAGACGTGTGAAGTAAATTTTGACTTGAATTGTGATCGAGCTTGAAATATTTGTTCGGAGTGCAAGCAGCGTTAAAATTTTTACAGCCAGTGCTTGGGATAAGTTCTCTCTTCTGCCAGATTATTGAAAACCACAGCACAGAGTACCAAAATAATAGAACCTTCAAGAGCAGGTGTTAGCAGAAATTGCCAAGGAGCCTTTGTCATCATTACGACTAGTGCAACTGCTCCCGAAGGCGGGTGTACCGTTCCAGTCATCTGCATCACCCCAATGGCTGTCGCCACTGCCATTCCCATTGTCCAAGGTGACGAACCGAAAAGATGTAAAATAGTCAAGCTGACTAAGGCAGCTACAAGATTACCACCAATTACATTACGGGGTTGAGCCAAAGGACTGTCTGGTACACCAAAGATCAATACACTGGTAGCACCAAATGGAGCCATAAGCAGAGGAGAATTGGTTTTTACAGACAGGTAAGCCGTTGCTGCTATTGCTAAGAAACTACCCAGCCAACTCCAAAAAACATGTTTGTGGTGAGGTTTATTTATAGGACACGTTAGAGGACATGAACGCCAGGTTCCAGTTATCTTGAACCAGTAATTCTGCCATTTCAGGTGAAAGTTTTTGTAATTCAACAGCCTTATATAGGTGTAATTAGTTCGCCCTTTGGGTAAATGTCCTTTCATAAACTCCACAACAATAAATAAGCGGCACTTAAAAAAAATTATCTGCCCAATTCTGGTCTAGCTACCTCTAAAATATAGAAGTAGATAAACACAAACTATTCCGAGTTTTTTAGCAAAAACAGTGTCTAAAATCTGTACATAGGCAGAAGAGGGCAACGCAGACAGCACAATATTTATGTCTGTTAGACAAGGAATCTCCTGCATTTCTCAACATTCTAAGAACAAGATTTACATACACACATTAGTGCCAACTTAACAACTTTGACAGAATATTTTTTAATGTCATGATTCTTTAACATTGTACCATCAAGGTAGCTTGAAAATTTTTAAATAAAGTCTACATTAGGTATAAAAAACTATAGTTTTTATAAAATTTACTTATCGCTTGTCCATATTGGTTCCAGAAATTCGAGTATTTATAAGGCACGAGGATAGCAAATGGAAAAGCTGAAGATAGCTCTTGTGCTTAAGAAGAATCTAGAGGCCGAGTACTTGCAGCCATGCTGAGATGACCAGAGGTTACTGGCGAAGTTTCCTTGGTGGGGGGTTGGTGACTTGGAATGAATAGCAATTGCGATCGCCGAGGGGATTAGTTTATCTACCAGCCTCATCCATCTTTAGCCAGTTAGCTAAATTTGACACTACCTATAAAATGCTTTAGGAAAATGAAATTTGTATACTGATGAGTTATTTAATAATTGTTACAAACAAGGAAGATTGCTTTTCTTGTGTAGTTCTTGCAATTAATTAAGCGACAGTTAGTGCTGAATAATCTTTATGAGAGCTATATACTTATGCTAATGGTGCTGAAAAATATACAAACTAAAAATCTAATTTCATTAGGTTTGCTAGTTTTCGTTCCTATTGCCATTGTGGCGGAAAAGTTGGAATGGGACGCATTAATAGTGTTTGGACTTTCAGCGATCGCAATTATTCCGTTAGCAATCTGGCTAAGTACCGCGACAGAAGAGATTGCTGTGGTTGTAGGGCCTTCTATAGGAGGCTTGTTAAATGCAGTCTTCGGTAATGCGACTGAGTTAATCATTGGTCTAGTAGCTCTCAAAGAAGGCTTGGTAGACATTGTAAAAGCCAGCATTACGGGGACAATTATCAGTAATCTACTGCTGGTAATGGGACTATCTATGCTGTTGGGAGGGTTACGTTACAAAGAGCAGACTTTTCAGCCAATGGCTGCGCGAGTAAATGGTTCGACAATGACACTGGCAGTAACTGCAATTGTCCTGCCTGCGATGGTGATCACTACATCTAATGTGGTCGAGCAGAGTGCTATTACCAATTTGTCGATTTTTGTAGCGGTAGTTTTAATTGTAGTTTATGGTTTTACACTGTTGTTTTCTTTGAAGACTCACAGTTACCTATACGATGTTGGGGTTGCAGAACTAAAAGATCAGGTTTCTCAAGATGATGCCACAGAAGAAAATAAAGATTCAAAGCCAAACTTGAGCCTTTGGGTTAGTATTTTGCTTGTGGCAACGATTGGTATAGCGTTCGTGTCTGAGATTTTTGTTGGTGCAGTTGAAGAGGCAACAAAGGGACTAGGATTAACACCTTTGTTTACCGGAGTAATTTTGTTACCGCTAGTTGGAGGTGCAGCCGAATATGTAACTGCTGTCCGAGTAGCAATTAAGAACAACATGGATTTGTCAGTGTCTGTAGCAATGGGGTCGAGTCTACTAGTTGCTTTGTTAGTTGCGCCGATCCTTGTGCTAGTTGGGCAAGTGATTGGACAACCAATGGACTTAAACTTTAACTTGTTTGAGGTTGTTGCAGTGATCATTGCTGTGGTCATTGCTAACCTAATCAGTTTGGATGGTCGCTCTAACTGGTTAGAGGGGATGCTACTGCTAGCAACTTATGCTGTACTGGGTGCTGCCTTTTACTTCCATCCAGTTTGAGCCTTAATCATATCTGCTTCATTGTTAAACGCAAACTTTCCTAAAAATTCTCTTCCCTACTCCCCACTCCCTATTTTCAAGCTAGAGTTTTCGCTATCAATCACCAATACTGCCGATCCTTCAAACAAGCCATTGCGAAGTGCATCCAAAGCCTCATTAGCTTGAGCTAGGGGGAAGAGATTTACCTCTGTCTGGATGGGAACTTTGGGTGCTAAAGCCAGAAACTCTTCTCCATCTTTGCGAGTCAGATTAGCAACAGACCGCAACACCCTTTCTTCCCAAAGAATTTTATAAGGAAAAGCAGGAATTTCGCTCATGTGAATCCCCGCACAAACCACAACCCCGCCTTTGACAACTGCACGCAAAGCTGCTGGTACAAGCTTCCCTGCCGGAGCAAAAATAATCGCTGCATCTAAGGGTTCTGGTGGTAACACATCTGAGTCCCCTGCCCAACTTGCACCCAATTGTCGAGCAAACTTTTGACCTTCAATATCCCCAGAACGGGTAAAAGCAAAAACTTGACGCCCTTGATAGCGTGCCAGTTGAATTAAAATGTGGGCAGCGGAACCGAAGCCATAAAAACCTAGTTTTTGGGCATCATCGGTCATTTTATAAGCCCGATAGCCAATTAAACCAGCACACAACAAAGGTGCAGCTTGTAAGTCAGCATAACCAGGGTCTAAGGGAAAGCAAAAGCGGTGGTCAGCTACAGTATACTCGGCATAACCACCATCAAAATTGTAACCAGTGAACCCAGCATAATCACAAAGGTTTTCTCGACCAGACAGACAGTAGCGACAGCGAACGCCGCAAGTGTAACCCAGCCAAGGAACGCCAACACGCTGACCTATAGTAAATTGTTTAACGCGCTCACCAATGCCCTCAATAGTACCCACAATTTGATGTCCAAGTACTAAAGGTAGCTTTGGTTGTGTCAATTCTCCATCAACTATATGCAAATCTGTGCGGCAAACAGCGCAAGCATGAACGCGAATTAGTACTTGCTCAGGATTGGGTTTTGGCACTGGCAAGTCAGTTAAGCGTAAGGGCTGACGCGGTGCTGATAAAATCATTGCACGCATAGGCTATTCAGTATTCAGTATCTCAATATTAGGATTAGACTTTTTGCAAAAATCTAATTTTGGAATATTCAGAACTTTAGATATATACAAATAGATATACAACAGTTTGCAAGTAAATAAAGTCAGTGTTTAAGTTTAAAAGCTATATATAAAGCCTCTTTTTCTCCTGACTCACCTCGGCTGCCCTCGGCGACCACCGAGCGCAGTCGAGGTGCGACCACCTGGCTTCTGAATTCTAACTCCTAACTCCTAACTTGCTTCACTTATGGAAACGGGTAACGCTTAGCATCAGGACTACTACAACCAGTATCCAAAACATCGGCAATCCAAAGTAGATTCCGGCGTAAATAGCGTTATTAGCCCGTGTCTTGATAGGTTCCACAGACAGCCAGGCATTTACTATAGCAATATTAATTATCCCAAGAACCAAGTGCAAGGCTAATACGAGAATTGTCAGACCAATAACAGAGCCAATTACTAAATTCAGGTGTCGCCCCCAATTGATGGCGACTAGAGCCAGAGTAATGCCAAGAGTAAGCCAGCGCAAGCCCATAACGGGGAAGAAGATAATAGCTGCTTCATTCGCAGTAATTCCTGGGTGTGTAAATGGGGACAACGGTAACGACCATAAAAACAGTAAAGCCGTAGTCCCAAGCGAAGTAAACCAGCAACCCCAGAAGAGAGCTTCTTTCATGACCCGATTATTCTAGTAGACGGATTTTTATCTTAAGTTATACACTTACTTGGAAAAGCACGGAATCAAAAATATTCATTTTCAAAAAAATATAAGTTTGGACTGAAATTATCCAACCTAGTGGAGATTCATATCATGGTAAATAATGCATAGGTTTACAACTACTTAGGCAAACTTAATATTGGTTAGATGAAGGCAGTAAAAAGTTGCTTTATAGTTGTTGAGATTGTTTACTGACTACAAACAAAATATTGCGCCATAGCCTGTAAAAGCGCATACTCAAGATATATTCAGCATCAGTTTCACATTAGCCAGCCCAGTCATGCATCAGGATTTCTCCGGTCAAAATCTTAGAGGTCATTCTTTCAAAGGTCAACACTTGGCTGGTGCAAATTTTAGCTATGCAGATATCCAAGGAGCTGATTTTACGGGTGCTAATCTCAGGGATGCTAAATTCATTGGTGCTAAAGCTGGACTTCAAAATCAGTGGGGAAGTATCTTGCTAGTAGCCTCACAATTAGTGACAGAAATTTTAAACTTTTTTTCAGAATATACTAGTTACTTAGCATCATTTAATTTTTACAACTCTAATTCCGAAAACTTTTTCGCTGCTAGCATCTGTTTAATTTTGCTTTCAGTTTTTTGGCTTATTACTATTCAAAAAGGCATAATACTTGGGCTTGGAAGTTTCGCTTTTGCGGCGATTATAGCTTTTGCTTCTGCCAAAGTCTTAGCTAAAACCAAAGCTGGAGCAAGAACTGTCATTGGAGGGTTAGCTTTTGCCTTTGCCTTCGCCACAGTAGGAGCTTTAGTTTTTAATCTCGCCAGAGCAGGAATCTTTGGCTTTATTATATTGCTGTTCGGTTCTTATATAGGATGGCGTGTTTTCAAAGCAGATGAAAAAGACGCTTTGATTGACTTGTTCAGCATTAGCTTTACTGCTAAGGGAGGTACAAGTTTTCGTGATGCAGACTTGACTGATGCTGACTTCACCAAAGCTACCCTCAAAAGCACAGATTTGAGAAACGCTATCCTAACCCGTACCTGTTTCTGGCAAGCCGAAATGCTCTATTGTGTTTATTCTGAAGAAAGTTACCTTCAAAACACAGAAATATGTAGACTATTGGTTACTGGACAGGGGCAAGATAAAAACTTTGACCGTCAAAACCTGCAAGGAGTGAATTTAAAAGGGGCTAATTTAATTGATGCCAGCTTTATTGGTGCAGACTTAGATAAAGCCAACCTACAAGATGCTGATTTATCCAGAGCCAAACTTGTACAGACACAGTTAGACGGAACGGATTTTACAGGTGCTACTCTCACTGGAGCCTTTATTGAAGATTGGGGCATTACCAGTGACACAAAGTTTGATCTGGTACAGTGTGAGTACGTTTATATGCCAGAGCGCAAGCCAGACAACAGACAAGAGGTGTTTGCAGATGGGGAGTTTGCTGATTTCATCAAACCGATTTTTGACACCTTCGACCTGTATCATAATCAAGGCGTTGACCCTTGTGCGATCGCAATTTCGTTTAAGCAGTTAGCTGAAAATCACCCTAATGCTGAACTAGAAATAGTGGCAATGGAAAAACGGGGTCAAGATAAGTTTCTGCTTCGTGCTAAAATCACGAATTCCGCTGATAAATCTGAACTGAGCGCAGAATATTTCACTATCTACAATCAGCTAAAAGCTTTGGCAAAACAAGAAGTTCAAGCATTAATGGCTAAAAAAGACAGTAGAGTTTTTGATTTACACAAAATGATAGTAACAGCCTTACAACATCCTAGTTTTTATTCAAAAATTGAACAGATAGGTTCGATGAATAACAAATAATAGCCAGAAATACCTGGCGTTGCTGAGTGAGAATATGAATTTGTTTCATGCAGAGGAGCCACTGCGTTGCGCGGGAAACCCGCGTTGTAGCAAGTGGCGTCGCGCTAAGACGCAAAGAGTAATACCAATTTGAAAAAAGAATGTGACAAATAAACCATTTGTAGAGACGCGATGAATCGCGTCTTCACCCAAGGATGTGTTGCAATCATTAATTGAATTGGTATAAGAGTTGAGAGTACCCGATTTTTGCATTTCATGTCTAAATTCAGCAATGCCAAAAACCTAATCCCCCAGCCCTAATCCCCTCTTCAGAAAGGGGTTGGAGGAGAAATTATTCTAGAATCACCGAATTGGTGTTCTAGTCCCCAATGACGAATGGTGAATGAAAAATGCGATCGCCGATGATAATATAACAAAATTGTTACCTTACTTGCTCCAGCTTGTTCGCCTACAGCGTGGATTGTTACAGGATAGGGATTGAAGGCTGGTACAGCTCGTATATTTCATTCATCCCAGGCTTGATCAGCTAATTTCTGATGATGTAGTGATAACCGAACAAAATAATTACCTTATATCCGAGCGGGATATGAGCCTTTATAGGGTAAAATAATTTCTATTAAAGGTAGAAACCATTGGAATAACTAATTATCATGACAGTTTCCACGGCATCTAGAAACCAAACGACTACTTTTGACTTAGAAAAATTAAATCAGGAGTTTGAAACTGCCACACCAAAAGAAATTCTGGCATGGTCTATAGAGAACATCCCAACGGCATTGGTGCAAACTAGTGCTTTTAACGTGGATGACATGGTAATTACTCATATTCTTTACAGTGAACTAAAACATCCAGTTCCTGTGATATTTCTCGATACCTTGTACCACTTCGGCGAAACTCTAGAACTAGTTGCTAAAGCTAAGCAAATCTACAATCTCGATTTGAAAACTTACAAAACTCCAGATGTAGATACCCGCGAAGCCTTTACTGCCAAATACGGCGAAGCACTTTGGGAAAAGGATATTACCCAATTCCACCACGTTACAAAAATTGAACCACTGCTACGGGGACTAGACGAACTCAATACCGTCGCTTGGATTACAGGGCGTCGCCGTGACCAAGCAGTAACCCGTGCTAATATGCCCATATTTGAATTGGATACCCAAGATCGTTTAAAAGTAAACCCCATAGCTGCTTGGACACGCAAAGATAGCTGGCTATATGTGGCTGAACATGGAGTAATCTATAACCCTTTACACGATCAAGGTTATCCCAGCATTGGCGACGAACCCATAACCACCAGAGTAGGTGAAGGCGAAGACGAACGTGCCGGACGCTGGCGGGGAACTGGCAAAACAGAATGTGGAATTCATATCTAACACGGATTAAGTGTTAATAGCAGGAAGCAGAGAAATTTTAGTAAAATTTCTCTGCTTTTTGTGTATTTTTATACTAAATCTACAATTTTTTGAGATATAGCTGTAGTCATAAAGGAGTGTTAGGGCTTGTGTTGCAAATATCACTTCTTTTTGTAACGAAGTTCCGCAACACCGGAAGAGTAAGATTTCACCTCAATCAAGTCGAGTTTTAATTCCAGTACTGATTGGTAAAGGGAAATGCCTGAACCCAAAATTGTTGGAATCACTGCAATGATGTACTCATCGACTAATCCCCGATTTATGAATGAGGATGCTAGCTTGCCACCACCTACTAACCAAACACGTTTATAGCCCTTCTTGTTTACATCCTCTACAACTTCTTCAACACCACCTTTGACAAAAAATGTGTCCGTGCGTACTGTCGATAAATTCCGGCTTGTCAAAACGTATGAAAGTTTGCCTGGATATGGCCAATCTCCAAAGCCCAAAACTTGTTCATAAGTAGTTGCACCCATCACTAAAGCATCAATTGAGTTATAAAATTTACCATAGCCATTATCTTCGCCACCCTCTTCAGATGATGGTAACCAATCAATATCTCCATCCAATCTAGCGATGTATCCATCAAGGCTTATTGCTACATGAAGAATAAAATTTGTCATAATCATTCTGGAAAATAAATGACGATTAGCTTAATTTGGCTATATCTCAACTGGACAAAGATGATGCAGAAATTTCATTAATTGTTCTCCATCTTCCAGATAAGTCACATACTCTCTTTCGCCAACGCTAACATTCTTGCCTTCCATATCCTTTTCATATCGTTCAGCTATAACAACAATCGGGGTGTGCTTGGAAAGCCCTGCAATCTCCCGTATGCGCCGCCCCATGTTAATATATTCGTCAATTGTCTGCTCGACCTGATTAAGCAAAATTAAGTCAGGCTGATTGCGCTTATACCCCGTTTTTGTCATTGGGTAAAGCCCAGTACTAGAGGCGATCGCATCTTCTTCATTGAGTGCCATAATTACACGGTAACCCCAATTGTGAAGATTCGTACTCAGGAGTGGTCGCGTCTGTTCATCTTGTTCAAACAGTAGAATTGTTGGTAGGACATCTTGTTTTTTACTCACTGATTTCTCTTTGCCTCCTCATTAAAATATGACTAACAGATTGAAAAGAAGATTAATCTTGTAACCAAGAAAAATTGACTTGTACCCAATTAGATAATTAGATTCAGCTTGCATTTTTTTGCCGTAGACAGAGAGTTAATTTGACTTCAAAAACAATTATTTCTGTTTTCGTCCAAGCAAACGCTTATGTTCATTTTTAACAATTCTGAAACATTCGCACGAAGTTTTTTCTAGTCTCTGTTGATCAAGAATCTGAACGAGACCGCGACTATACCGAATAATACCTTCTTCTTGAAGCTTTTGGGCGGCTTGAGTGACCCCAGCGCGACGTACGCCCAGCATATCGGCGGTAAACTCTTGTGTCAGCTTCAGCTCGTCTGAATCAACACGGTCTTGCACTTCTAGTAGCCAGCGTGCTAAGCGTTGTTCTAGAGCGTGGAGGCGATTGCAGCCAGCGGTTTGCGAAGTCTGCGCGATTAAGACTTGGGTGTAGCGTAGTATCAAGTCACGCAGTTGTTTATTACGTTCAAACTCTCCCCGCAGTGCTTGTGCATTTGCCTTTATCGCCTTGCCCGCAACCTGTACAATGTATTCTGTTTGCGTAGTCTCGCTGACACCAAAAAAAGCATTAATACCAGCTACTTCACGTTTACCAATCATAGCCGTCTCAGTTGTAGAGCCGTCATTCATGGTAATAGTAATTGAGATTATGCAATCAATAGGGAAATAGATATCCTTGATAGTATCGCCAGGTTCGTGTAGTATCTCGCCCTGCTTTAACGATACTTGCTTCAGATGGGGGGTGAGTGTCTGATAAAGCTCATGGGATAAGGCAGCAAGTAAGCAGTTTTCAGCGGACATAGGCAATTTATGGACATCCAGAAGTTATTGCTTTTCAAGCATCTCAATTATTTATAAAAGCTATCAAGTAGCAGAATAGATAGATTAAAGGACTGGTACTAAGAAATTTTTTAAGTTTTAATGTGTTTAGAGATACTAGTCAAATAAATATTTGCTAGATTACGAGCCGAATACGATTGAGTAGAGACGCATCATGCGCGTCTTTACAAAAGTTATCGGTCGTACAAACTGCCACAACTTTTTTCAAACTGATATAGTTATCGCTGAAATTTTTGCAAGGCATCTGCCCATTTTTTACCAAAGTAGAGGAGGCAGAAAAATAAAAGGGTGGGTAAGATACCCACCACATCTAACCTTGCTAACTAAAACTATTTTCTTTACTAAAAGTAGTAATGAAACCCGTTGAATTACTGAAACAGCCGAAATAGTCCTATAGAGGTAGTGCAAATCTTTACCAAAGAAAGTTATGAGGTTAGATACTTAGCAACTAAAGTTATGGAAATTTACTTATCGAGTTAAAGCAATGCTTTTTTGAACAGGTAACTGCCTGAAACTGAAAATATTTTGCTTAAAACTATTTACTTCAAACTATGAAAACTAAGACAATTGACCAAGAATCCTTGAAGCACGAGTTAACCCCACCAGAGTCTTTCGAGGGAATTGAACGAGTCGAGACATCTGTTAGCAGCAATCGCCGAAATAGAAGGCGTTTTAGGACACAGACTATTAGCGATCGCATCTTGGAAACAATCGCGATTTCCTCTATTTTGAGCGCTGGCTTTTTAGGAATAGGCGCATTAGGATGCTGGGGTCTAGAAATTATTGATGCCAACACAAATCCAGCCAAGTCAACAATTCTCAGCGGTCAAAACTGGCAGCAAAAGAAAAATGTTCTCACAGGCGGAATGCTAGTTGGTGTTTCTGGCTTTCTTGGTAGTGTTTTGTTGACGGTTTGTCTTAGAAAAGACAATGAGACGAACACCTAATAGTATTTTGGTTTTTGCACAAAGTTATAAGCGCCGGAAGTCGGCGCTGTGAAGTTCTCCTAGAGACCAAAGCGAAGGGTGATTTTGAATTTCGCCATACGGTACTAAATATTTGTCTTTGCGAAAGTATTACATTGTTGAGGATCACCTGTCTGAAGACCCTGCTTAAACCAGCGAACCCGCTGGGCTGAACTGCCGTGTGTAAAAGATTCTGGTACGACATAGCCTCTAGCTTGTTGTTGCAAGCGATCGTCCCCAATGCTACTAGCAGCATTTAGCGCTTCTTCGACGTCGCCTGTCTCAAGAATTTGCCGCGATTTTTGAGCGCGATTTGCCCAGACACCTGCAAAACAATCTGCTTGCAATTCCAACCGTACAGAAAGCTGATTACCCTGCGCCTCATCCACTCGATTCTGTAAAGATCGAACTTGATCTGAAATACCAAGTAAATTTTGGACGTGATGTCCAATTTCATGAGCTACCACATATGCCTGAGCAAAATCTCCTGGAGCTTGGTAGCGATTCTTTAAATCACGATAAAAACTCAAATCAATATAAACTTTTTGGTCTTGCGGACAATAAAATGGCCCAACTGCCGATCGCGTAAATCCACAGGCAGATTTAACTGCATCGGAATATAGAACTAATTTTGGTTCCACATAAGTTTCCCCACTCTGCCGAAACACATCGCTCCAAGTATCTTCCGTATCAGCCAGTACCACAGAGACAAAATCAGCCATCTGATCTTGGGCTGGAGTTCCTCTTGTTTGAGGTGATTCCGGCACGGGAGAATCTGTAGGTGCGCCATCTTGCTGCCAAATAGCACTCGGATCACCACCCAAAAGCGCAACAAGCAGCGATAGTATTACTGCTCCTATACCACCACCGACTACAGGAGCAGAAACCCGCATTCCTCGACGATCTTCAACATTCGTACTTCGACGACCTAATTGCCAACGCATAATTATCGCTTACCAAACGCACAAAAAACACGGCTTGATTCAGCTAGGGCGAGATCCATACAAGCTTTCTAGCTGCGTAACTCAAATATTACTGATTTCAGGCATCTAACTCGTCTACCTGCGGGCGAACTGGAAACGAAACATAGTCAGTCTGAAGAAAGGTTATTAATTTGATAGGTTCGTAGTTTGCGCCCTCTTCGCTACTGACGTTATAGCTAATCTCAAACCACAATCTTTGTGCGTAAGTCCTGTTATAGAGTGCTTGTAGAGTTGATTCTTTTTAAAATAATCACAGATGAGTAAGTGGACATCAGAAAATTAGCGCTAAAGCACAACTACAAACAAACTTTTATTTATGTCTACTTACTTACAGTCTTTTATGAGTTAACCGCTGGAAAAGAACGTCTAAATGACCGAACCATTATTGATTGTTGATGTGCAACTTGGTTTCATCAACGAATTTACGCATCATATCCCGCAAAGAATCGTCCGTTTAATCCAACGCGATGAGTATGCACCGTTAATTTTTACTAGATTTGTTAACTGTAGTGATGGGCCGTACACACGATTTCTCAACTGGCATAACTGCAACTGCGAACCAGAGACAAGCATCGTTACGGAATTAGAATCTTTTGCTCAACAAGGTTTAGTTTTTTATAAGCCGGGACTGTGCGGAATGACGGAGGATTTGACTTCTTATCTTCGCACTTCTGCTATTGAACGAGTTTTCATTGTTGGCATTGATACTGATATGTGTGTATTGAAAATCGCGATGGATGTTTTTGATATTGGGATTGAACCGATTGTACTAACTGACTGCTGCGCCAGTACAGAAGGTTTACAGGCGCACTTAGCAGGGCTGTCAGTACTCAGCCGGAACATCGGCGCTCAGAGACTGCGCGAAGTTGGGCTGAGCGATGGTTCGCTAGCTGCACCCTAGAAAAGAAGTGTTTTATTTTGAGAGCAACTGCGCGTTTAATGCTTTGGTGATGCGATCGCCAGAAACTTCCAAATGAGCTAGTGTGTAAATGTCAAGATTTTTACTAAGTTGTTTTAAGCTGATATCAATGGCTTTTTGCAGTTGTTGCAATTTATACCAAGCAAGTGTCCGACCATCTTCAGGTGCATCACTATGACCTAGCACCATCTCTAGCAAAATATTCAGATATTCTCGTTGTAATGAGCGGCGGATGCTAGAAATTGGTTTTGGTTCACTTTGGGTTAAAACTTCTGTCCAGACGCCTTTTTGCAGGGTATCGAACAGTTCTGGTAATGAGAGAGCTTCTCCAGGTGGAGTTTTGAACTCTATATCCAGTAAGCGATTGAGACGCTCACCGTCTAATAGCGATCGCATTATCCTACTTTGAAAACTCAAAATGCGATCGTGAATTGGATAATCTAGGCGATTATTGGGTACAGGGCTACCCCAGTGTTGCCAGCGTGATGGTGCTAGTTGATTAAGCAATTGTGGTGAGAAACTGAAAGCATTTTCTGCAAAAACGTACTCTTGCAACTTTGCCAAAGCCTGACGTTGTTTTAAAAGTGAAACTGGTACAAATGCCCAAGAAGTATCATCACTAGCATGGAGGCGCCGAAACGATTCGCCACCAATATATTGAGAGAGTAAAGTGGCGTTACTAAAGTAGTAATGAAATACTCTATTAAATAAACCGCGCAGATTACTATAGCTTTCTCCTGGTGATAGATAGCCCTTATTCAGGCGCTGCCAAATCACACGGGCATTATCCATTTGCCACTGAGAATAAACTAGCACATCGCTACTCATATCCCAGAGATTTGCCAGCGGATTGATATCCCAGATATCTTCATCAGTTGCATAAGATAACTCTGGTTGAGGCGAAGCCAAAGCAATTTGCTCCAAAAAACCCTTTTCCGTTTCTGGAATGATTGCTTCAGTTTGGATATCGGGGTTTCTTTTATAACCATACTCAATCGCCCATTCATCATAGGGGCCAATAACCTGCGGAAAATAGTCACCTTGCTTTACACCCTGTGGTGCTATATTCACGGGTAGATAGTCCATTACCGAACCGACTAAACCTTTGGCATGAGTGATTTCAGTATCATTTAATTCTTCGGGCGCTAACATGGTGCTGCCATGAAAGTTGTGGCGCAAACCCAGAGTGTGTCCGACTTCATGAGCAATTAAAGAACGTAAATATTGATGCACATACACCTTAATTGCTTCACTATTGGGTGTAGTATTTTGCAAAACCGACAATGCGATCGCCCCTATAGCTGCTTGATTTAACGACTCTGCGCTATAGCAGACATCAGAAGAGTCGAAAAAGTTTGTACGGGAAGAAACTTTTGTCATGTATGGTGGAACTGCCCCCTGCTCTCTCTTCCCCCTGCCCTCCTGCTTTACTCCAACGTTTTGACATGAATTGTTTGCCAGTAATGAATTTGCTCCTATCAGTGCGCGATATCCATGTTGAATGGAACGCACCATATTAGCATCTACGATGATATCTGCATCCAAAATTTCCCCGGTGAGGGGGTTGACGCGTGCCGGGCCTCTGGCAAAACCCGCATCCAGAGCATTGAACCAGCGAATAGTGTTATAGCGCACATCTGCTGGCTGCCAATCAGCATCATCTGGCATTTGCCGAGCTTCAATAGCATTTTGAAATCCTGCTTTTTCAAATGCTCTGTTCCACATCAAGATACCTTCACGAATTGCATCGCGGTACTCGAACGGTACAGCATTTTCAATCCAAAATACAATTGGCTTTATTGGTGGAGATAAGGCTGCTTTGGGATCAGATGGTTCAAGATGCCAACGGTTAATGTAACGTACAAATGGTTCTTCGGTGTTTTTATTAGATAAATCTTGAAAGGCAGTAATAAAATATCCCACTCTATCATCGGCAAGTCTGGGAATATAACCGTTGTTTTCTCGCAGTTGAGAAAAACTGTAATGTACCTTCAGAGTCAGCGCCCTGCTATCAGGTACGGTGACTAAATCTGCTCCTTCTAATGATGAAAAACCATAAACTGAATCAATCTCTACGTTCTCTGGGTAACTGTTAATATCACCAAAATATGATCTGCTTTGTTCAAGGTGGTAATCAGCCTGCAAAGAGTATTTTAATAAAGAAGTTAATCCAGGAAAATCTTGCATTAGCAAGTCTTCCAGGTTAATTAAAATATTTTTAGTCCGCGGATCAATAGTATCTATTTGGACTGAATAAAGAATTGAATCACTAAATGAACGAGCAAGCGATCGCTGTTCTGGCTCACTTGATTCTGTACGAAATTTAACATTACGAACAACGAAATGCAAATTATCGTTTACTCGCCGAAAATAAAATAAAAAGTCAGAAAGCGGTAATCCACTATAAATACCACTTTCTCCAATGCCCGATTCTAACGTTACTATAGCTAAGTAGTTTTTGTTTAGCTGATCGGGTCTAATTTCCCAGTAAATTTTACCCGAATCTTCACTCGTATAAAGTGTAAATAATCCCTCTAATTTATTTGTGCGGTTGATTCTCTCACGAAATCGTCGAAAATCTTCCTTTCTATTCTCCCCAAGATAATTGTCAACACTTGCTAAGTTTTCAACTGCTGGGAGTGTATTAAATGGCTCTACATAAATACTTGAAAATTGGTAGGCTCCTGCGTAGTTGATAGGCAGTAACAAAGTATACAGTAATACTATATAGATTGCTAATTTCGTTATCCAATTTTTCATCCTTTGGCTTTCCACCGGAAGCGGTTTTCCTATCGAGTAAAAAATACGAATTAATGTGTCGTCTACAACCCTGCCAAGAACTTCTTAAATATCTATGACTTACGCAGTATATCCATGCACCTCGCTCAAACAAACAATTATTCTTTACTAGATAAAATCAAGCTACTTGCCTATAAATAGTATGTTTTTTGATTTCAATTAGCGCTTGGGAGTAATTACTCATTTACAAGCTGAAATTCTTCATTTTCCCAATATTTATGTCTTTAGATAGATATTCTCTAAAACTAAAGATACATGATTTTTTACTTACATTTTGTATTAAAAACTAAAAAAAGCGGGAAAAATGTGTTTCTCGCTACAATTATTACAGAGGACATCTCTAAGCGCTGTTGTATACACTCATAGGGCAAAGCCGGAGGCTCCAAAAATTCCAGCCTGATTATCAGCCATCAGTGGTGTCACAGTTAGCGCTTCGCTTGAATGCAGCAATCCTGTTAATGAGACCAATTTTATAGTACAATTGTTCTGATAAGTGATAATAGCACGTAACACCCCCGGTTTATTACCGGGGCTTTCTGTTTAATAAGTAACCCAGATGCTGATTGTAGACAACTCTAGATATCAATGGAGCGAGCGTCTAAAGAGCATCTCTGAGGATTGTTATAGATAAATTCGTAAAGCTCGCTCGCATCTAGAAGGCTCACTAAAGCAACTTCTGTTCAAAGTGCGAACGAGATACAGTACAGCAAATATTTAGCTTATCGACTTTCAGTTTGGGGGGAATCATAAATACCCCAATATTGAATACCTTGCTCGCGTAATATTGCTTCAGCACGATGAATTTCTGCTTCGTTGCCCTCTAATATGAGCAAATAGTAACTTTGTTGAAGGCGATCGCTATAAACTCTAGCTCGTTCTTCGGGGATGCCTAAATCAGTTAATGCTTTCACTAAATTCTGATTTGCTGCTGCTCCTACAGCAACACCTGCCACGCTAGTAACTAATGCTACACCGACGGAACCTGCTGCTAAGACAGCTCCTAAGCCAGGAAGTGCCAGACTACTCAAACCAACTAACACGCTACCCCAAGTAGTTGCTGTGAGTGTATCCCCTACTGCTCCTGTTGTGTTTACATCTTGATCACCAATGCGATCGCTTATCTCTGCTTCGCCTAGTTGTTCGCCCTGCTCTACATCTTTAGCAATGACAGAAACTTTCTCTACAGGAAAGTTTGCAGTTCTCAATTCATTAATTGCCTGCTCTATTTCTTGAGAATTGGCAAATACTCCTACTGCACGTATAGTGTCTTTAGTTATCATATTTTCCTCGTTCGCAATTTTATTTATTAGTGCGTCCATCTTTAACTCCAGCCTTAGACTCTACTTCACGAGTAGGTTAAGTATTTAAGACGCTACTAAGTTGTTGATTGAACTAATTTTCCCCAAAAGGGAATAAATCATGAGTAAAGGCTTAGCGAATTAAGTGGAGTACGTCACGTACTAAACTATAACTAGCTAAATCCCAGAATAGGTAAGCAACAAAGCCAATCATCGCTAAACGCCCATTCCAGAGTTCTTGTTGAGGGTTCCAACCAAAAATCCAGGCATTGCGATCAGCGCCGTTATAGGCTTTAGCTTCAGTAGGTAACTCAGTAGTTTTATTAGTATTCAGTTGCCATTTAAAATTCCCCCGATAACTCTACTCAACTAAAATGTTACATATGATTACGTTTGCAGTTCTCTGTCTATCGGGGAATTTAAAAACGTCACAGGAAGTATCTCTAGATATTCTGTAAATTTTAAAAGTTTTATCAAGAAATATCAGGATTTTTATCTAGCAAATCTAGCAAAATCTCATGTATCGGCATCTACTTACCTGAACCTCAGTTTTTAATTTAAATGATGGAATCTGCTGATGTACTTTTTACAGCAGAATTCAGAATTAAGGAGCGGAGCCGGAGACGCTCGCGGCTTGGCGTCAGAATTCAGAGTAAAAATGTAGGGGTTTGAGCAATACGTTTCGGATAAGCAGGGGAGGCAGGGGAAGCAGGGGGAGAATTGGAGGAAATATTGAAGGCATTTTTTAATTCTTCTTCCATTTCCTCCCCTGCCCCTCTACTCCCCCCGCCTGCCTCAACCAAAAAGTTCCTTAACCGAAAGGTATTGGGGGTGTGAGCATCTACCTCTCAATAAAATCGATGAATTTTGTAGAGACGTTGCATTACAACGTCTCTATTTGTTAACCAATCAGCCGTAACACGACAAGCGATCGCTCTGTAACAGGTACAGTTTGATTCCCTGAAACCAACTTCCCTGGCTGGATAAACCGAGGTTCATTAGTATCAATTACTATTTCCAATACTCTTTCTTTAAGCCCATCTGGTAGGGCAAAGTCAATCATCTCGTAGTGAGCGTTAAAAAATAGTAGAAAACTCTCATCAATAATTCGCTCACCTTGAGGCCCTGGAGTAGTAATTCCCTCTCCATTCAAGAAAATTTCTAATACTTTGGCGTAACTAACTAGCCACTGTCTTTCGGTCATTTCACTGCCATCAGCATTAAACCAAGCAATATCACTAATCCCAAAACCGTGAATCGGGCGACCTTGGAACCACTTACGCCGCCGAAATACTGGATGCTGATGGCGGAAATAAATTAGTTCGCGTGTAAAGTCTAATAAGTCTGCGTTTGCTTTTTGCAAGTCCCAGTGACGCCAAGCAATTTCATTATCTTGACAGTAGGCATTATTATTACCCTTCTGAGTACAGCCAATTTCGTCTCCTTCTAGCAGCATTGGAACACCCTGAGACAGCATTAGGGTTGCTAGAAAGTTGCGCCGTTGACGTTCCCGTAAGCGCAATACTTCCGGGTCATCAGTTTCGCCTTCTACACCACAATTCCAGGATCTGTTATGGCTTTCACCATCACGATTATCTTCGCCGTTGGCTTCGTTGTGCTTTTCGTTGTAGCTGACCAAATCGTTAAGGGTGAAGCCATCGTGAGCAGTTATAAAATTAATGCTTGCATTCGGATTACGCCCGTTTGTTTGATATAAGTCAGGGCTACCAGTGAAACAGTAAGCAAATTGCCCTAAGCTATTATCTTCACCGCGCCAGAAATCTCGTGCAGTATCTCGATACCTACCATTCCACTCAGACCAACGCAGCGGAAAGTTACCTACTTGATAGCCGCCTTCTCCCAAATCCCAAGGTTCAGCAATTAGCTTGACATCTGCCAAGATTGGGTCTTGGTGAATAATATCAAAGAAAGCTGAGAGATTATCTACTTCATATAATTCTCGCGCCAGTGCCGAAGCTAAATCAAAGCGAAAGCCATCGACGTGCATTTCTGTCACCCAATAGCGTAAGCTATCCATAATTAACTTCAATACTTGGGCATGGCGTACATTCAGAGAGTTACCACAACCTGTAAAGTCCATGTAGTAGCGAGGATCATCCTTGACCAAGCGGTAGTACACTGCATTATCAATGCCTCGCAGCGACAGTGTTGGGCCTAAATGATTGCCTTCGCCAGTGTGATTGTAGACCACATCTAAAATCACTTCAATTCCCGCAAAGTGCAGAGCCTTGACCATTTGCTTGAATTCTGTCACCTGCTCTCCGAGAGTTCCACTCGCGCTGTAGCTAGAGTGGGGTGCAAAGTAGTTGATGGAATCGTAGCCCCAGTAGTTGCTTAGTCCTGTTTCGGCTAAATGTCCCGGATTGGACAAAAAGTGATGCACAGGCATTAGTTCAACTGCTGTAATTCCTAATTGCTGTAAGTGTTGAATTGCTGCTGGATGTACCAACCCAGCATAAGTACCACGCAATTCTTCTGGAATATCTGGATGTAGCTTGGTAAAACCTTTGACATGAGTTTCATAAATCACAGTTTCGTGCCAAGGTCTGTATAGCAGTTTGTCATCTCCCCAATCAAAGGATTGATCAACGACAATACACTTTGGCATTATTTTGGCATCATCTAGTTCACAAAAAGCTAGGTCTTTTTCAGGACTATCCAAAGAGTAGCCAAAGATAGCTGGATCATTACTAATCTCACTCTCAATTGCTTTAGCATAAGGGTCAATTAGTAGTTTGTTGGGGTTAAAGCGATGGCCTACCTCTGGGGCCCAAGGGCCATGTACTCTAAAACCATACCGTTGCCCCGGCCCCACTCCTGGTAAATAACCGTGCCAAACGAAATTGTTTTTTTCAGTTAAAGGTAAGCGGATCTCTTCGTCATCGGTATCGAATAAACAAAGCTCTACACCAGTTGCATTCTCTGAAAATAAAGCAAAGTTTGTGCCTTTACCATCCCAACTAGCACCTAAAGGATATACATTCCCCGGCCAGACAGCTACATACATAGATAGACTTCCAATAACTAATTTTTGCTATTATTCAAAAACTTTCGATGTGTTTCAAGCAATTAATTAAAATAAGCTTTTTTAAAAACTAAAGTCACTAATTTTAAATGGAATTAAGCAAAATGTTTTCATTCAAAACTGATGCTTTTTAGTTATCAGTATTCAGAAACCTTGTAAATTTAAGAAATATATTAACCTAGTAATATAGAAATTTTACATATGCGATATATAAGATCAGTTATCAAGGACATTTGCGATATTACAATTATTAACTTTGGTTTATTTCTATCTATAGATATAGCTTTGTTATCTAACCTTGATATTTCTAGTTGCATGACATCTAACAGTTTTACTCGTCTTAAGGAGTATATGTTTTGATAAAATTTCATCCAAATGGATGAAAAGATTACAAATGCATTCTGTCCAAGGAAATAGACTAGATCATGCAATTCAGGAGCTACTCATCTGCTTCGGGACGTAGAGATGTATGCCCCTAGGCATTTAACTGAAGTTGTTAGCTATTTATTCCAGAAAGCACTAATTTACCAATCGTTCTCCCAGATTCAAGCTCAGTATGTGCCTTGGCTAGGTTTACTGTATTTAGTGAACCCAAATTTTTGGTCATAGTTGTTTGTATAATCCCTTGAGTAACTAGCTCACCTACTTGATTTAACAAGTCGTGTTGAGATTGGATATCTTCTGTTTCATATACGGGCTTGGTATACATAAACTCCCAAACAAATGTTACGCTTTTCCACTGCAAAACATTCATATTCAAAGGTTGTTTCGTTTCAACAATAGAACAGATTTTTCCTTGCGGTTTAATCACATCTGCCATATTTTGTAGATGCTGTTCTGTATCGTTAAAACAGAGAATGTAATCAACTTCTTTGATTCCAATAGTCTCTAGTTCTGTCTTGAACGGTTGATGGTGATTGATTGTGTAATCAGCACCCATTTTTTTGCACCAATCTATGGTTTCGGGTCTAGATGCTGTGGCAATAATGACCAGCCCTGCAACCTGTTTCGCTAGTTGGATAGCGATAGAACCTACACCCCCTGCACCACCAATAATCAATACTTTGGAGGCTTGATTTTTAGATGTTTTTTGTGGTTCAATTCCTAATCGCTCAAATAAGGCTTCCCAAGCGGTAATAGTTGTTAATGGAAGTGCTGCCGCCGCTTCAAATGTAAGATTAATAGGTTTCTTGCCGACTATGCGTTCATCAACTAGTTGATATTCACTGTTGCTACCAGGACGAGTGATGCTGCCTGCGTAGTAAACTTGATCACCAGGTTTAAACAAAGTTACTTCATTGCCAACCGCTTCCACAATTCCGGCAGCATCCCATCCTAGAATTCGCGGCGTTGTTTGTTTTTCTTTGATAGACGAGCGGACTTTGTAATCAACTGGGTTAACAGAAATTGCTTTGACGCGAACCAGTAAATCTCTGCCACTTGGTTGTGGTATTTCGATATCAATCTCAGTAAAACAGTCGGGGTTGCTAGTTTCTCGATATTCGTATGTAGCGATCGCTTTCATGATTCCTCCCTGTAACTATAATAATCAATGTGATATTTAGCTATTAACAGCCGATTTGTAGCTTCAAACTATTTATTAAAACTGTCTATAGATGCTACCGCAGATTTTCTCGTCTCTAATTCCTAAAGAACTATTGAGAGTGCCACTACGTGTAGCTCTTGTAGTACCTTTTGTCTTGCAAATCTCTGCTGCTGTAGGGCTAACAGCATTTTTTTCCTTGAAAAATGGTCAGAAAGCTGTGAATGAAGTTGCTACCGAACTGATAAATGAAGTTACAACTCGGATTCATCAACATATTACAGATTATATGAAAACACCTCAACTCGTCACTGAAATTAACGCTAATGTGATGCGTTTTGGCGAGTTAGATTTTAGTAATGAAAAGAGCTTAGAACAGCATCTATGGTATCAGATGCAGTTATTTAAATCTTTAAGCCCTATTGCATTTGCCAATGTACAAGGAGAAATTTATTCAGTTGATCGCCTTAATAATGGCTTGTTAGTAATCAGAATATTAAACCAATCAACTGGTGGTAGATACCATACTTACAGTACTGATAACCAAGGTAATCGTGTTAACTTAATTCGAGTTAGCACAACCTTTGATCCCCGTACTCGTCCTTGGTATACAGAGGCTGTAAAAGCAGGTAAACCTACTTGGAGCGCAGTTTATCCCTATTTCTCTTCATCTGGACTAGCGATTAGCGCCACACGGCCTGTTTATAACAAAACAGGTACTTTATTAGGAGTTACAAATGCAACTCTATCTCTTTCGCAACTGGATGATTTTTTGCAAAAATTCAAGATTGGTCGCTCAGGAAAGACATTTATTATCGAGCGTTCTGGAGATTTGGTAGCAAGTTCATCAGTTGAGCAGCCTTTTGTTCTGAGTCAGGAGTACGGAGGTTTTGAAAGGAGAAAGCCTCCGCTTGGACTTTCCGCTTCGCTGAAGTTTCTCAAAGGAGAGCCGAAACCCAGACGACTAAAAGCGATCGCCAGCAGCGATCATGTTATTCGGTTAACAACACAGCATTTACTCAAAGAGTTTGATAACTTTAGCAACATTGATCAAAGCCATCAGATAAACTTCAAAATTGATGGTCAGCGGCAATTCATTAAATTAATGCCATTTACAGATAGCTACGGGCTAAATTGGGTGATTGTCGTAGTGGTTCCAGAAGCTGACTTTATGGAGCATATCCAAGCCAACACACGAACTACGATTTTGCTGTGTTTAGGAGCATTTATCCTGGCTATAGTAACAGGAGTTATTACCTCCCATTGGATTAGCCAGCCAATTTTTCGCTTAAGTTTAGCCTCAAAGGCGATCGCTAATGGTAATTTAGACCAAACCGTTACAGTAGAAGGCATAAACGAACTTAGAGTTCTCGCTCAGACTCATAACCAAATGGCTGATCAATTAAAAAAATCCTTTGCTGAACTGGTAGAGGCTAACAGACAGCTAAAGGATGAAATTGGTGAGCGTCAGCAGGTGGAAGAGGCGCTGCGCCTAAGCGAACAACGATTTCGATTAGCAGTTGATAACTTCCCACATCCATTTGTGATTTATGATGCCGAGCGGCGGTTGCAATTTGTCAATGCTTTCGGAGTTAACCGCAGTGGTTATACTGAGTCAGCACTTTTAGGCTACAAAGACGAAGAATTATTTCCACCGGAAGTCACAAATACCTATCTCCCACTCCTGCAAAAAACAGTAGAGATGCGTACCTTGCAAACCGGAGAATGCAAAATCAATTTGCCTGGTGGGCCATTCACCATCGTTGTCACCTATGTGCCGCTTTTGAATGAACATGGAGAAATTCACCAGATTTTCGGACACACCCATGACATTACTGAGCGCAAACGGGCAGAAGAACAGCTACTGCATAATGCATTTCACGATGCACTAACAAGTTTACCAAATCGAGCTTTATTTATAGAGCGCTTAAAATCTGCACTCCAACGAGCTAAGCGACAGGAGAATTTTTTATTTGCTGTACTGTTTTTGGATCTGGATCGGTTTAAAGTAATCAATGATAGTCTGGGACATTTACTTGGAGACAAATTTCTACTCGCAATAGCAAATAGGTTGCGATCGTGCATAAGCTACCAAGATACAGCTGCCCGGATTGGGGGAGATGAATTTACAATCTTGCTTGAAGACATCCGAAATGTGTCAGACGCCATAGGAGTGGCTGAAAAGATTCAACAACAACTGGCACTACCTTTTGAGCTTGACGGGCAAGAAGTGTTTACAACAGTAAGTATTGGCATCGCTTTGAGTTCTACCGTGGAATATAACCAACCAGAAGACTTGCTCAGAGATGCTGATACGGCGATGTACCGAGCCAAGGCGCTAGGCAGAGCGTGCCATAAACTATTCAACCCAAATATGTATACTAATGCTCTGTCCAGATTGCAGTTAGAAACAGATTTGCGTCGAGCAATTGAACGCCAAGAATTTCGGGTTTATTACCAACCGATTGTTTCACTCAGCAGCGGTAGAATTTTAGGTTTTGAAGCTCTGCTTCGCTGGCAACACCCAGAGCGTGGTCTAGTTTCTCCAGATGATTTTATCCCCTTAGCAGAAGAAACGGGATTGATTGTTGAGATTGGTTACTGGGTGCTGTATGAGTCGTGCCGCCAGATGCAAGCTTGGCGGCTACACGAGTTCACAAACTCGCCTGAAAAAATCAGCGTAAATCTTTCTGTCAAGCAATTTTCCCAGCCGAATTTGATTGAGCAGATTAAAAAAATTGTGCATTCGACTGGTCTTGATGCTTTCTCTCTCGTACTAGAAATTACTGAAAGCGTAATTATAGAAAATAGCAATGAGTTAACTGCTGCTTTATGGCAACTTCAACAGATGGGGATTGGGTTATCTATTGATGACTTCGGTACTGGCTATTCCTCATTAGGTCGCTTGCATGACTTTCCAATTAATGTATTGAAGATTGACCGTTCTTTCGTTAGCTCACTAGATGCTAATGGTGGTAGAAATTTAGGAATGATTGAGATAATTGTGACACTAGCACACAAACTCGGCATGAATGTGATTGCTGAAGGAGTCGAGACAAACGAGCAACTAACCTTTCTGAGAAAGTTGAACTGTGAGTATGGGCAGGGATATTTATTTTCCCACCCATTAGATAGCTTGGCAGCGACAGCATTAATCGCGGCGAATCCTCAATGGTGAAGGTTCTTTAATGCATATATAGAATTTACTTGAGCCATTTGGCGCAATATTAGCACTACTGTTAAATATCATTTATCTTTGTGTGATGTCGTATTCGGGAAAAAACTTATAATTAGGCTCGTAGTTGCGCTTGAGCGCCATACATAACTCTTGCGCTCAAGCGCAATTACAAACATACATTTTATTTATAAGTAACTAATCGGACTTGAGATTAGTCCTAATTATTAGTCTTCAACCGAACCTGATATAACTCTATTCCGTAAGGCAGTGTGCATAGCTTACTCTTGGACGATATCAGTTATCTATTTTGTCTACTAAGATACTAAGTGTTTAGTTTTAAATTAAGCCCTTGTTTGCAAAATAGGGGAATAAAACCCTTTCTAACCGTTTCTTTCTAACTTCACGGAGCTAAAGATTATAGATATGACTAATAAAGAGCTAGAAACTTTAAAAAAGCTAGCCTCCAACCAATCTTATGAAAGTTTAGGACAGCCTTTACCACCGCTAGACTCAGCGACTAACTTACTTGGCGAAAAGCCTAGACGAAATATGAGTTGGTGGTTATTAAAGGTATCATCTATTGTGGGTTTACTATATCTATTATATGTTGTTATTATTCCTCTTCCAAATTCTCAACAAAATCACAGGATTGGGAATACAGAAATTATTATATTTAGTTTAATTCTACTATTTAATTCAGGTTTATTGGATAACGTAGAGGATATTTCAATTTCCGGTACTGGAATTGCACTCAGAAGATTAAAACAAGAAGTTAAGGATGATATTAATAAGCTACAAGATGAGCAAATTGCAGAACTAAATAGTCAACAAAGACGTATTGACTTGCTTCAAGAACAACAATCAGCAACACTTAAATTCTTAGTTAGGTATCTTATCGATGGTAATGAACTAAAACATCTCCTAAAACTTAACTCTGGAGAAAAATCTAACTCTCAATTCAACGATAACTTAGCGAAGGAACTTAGGCATCTTCGCGCTATGGGATTCATTAATAATTTTGCAGGCAAGGGAATTACAAAACTTCAAGAGGACGGTGAAGGAGATTTAAGTAATTATTTCCATATCACAGAAGAGGGGAAATCGTACCTAGCTTTGAGAAACAGTTTAGGAATTAATGAAATTCCGGGAATTGGCGAAGACGGAAGATGGCATCAAGACCTCAGAAATATTACTGATCAACAAGAGGCATCAGAAGTTAGGCGTTAGTAATTACCTAGTAGAGTTGTTGCAAAAATCTATTTACAAAATAAGGCTGTTTTGAGTAACGCTAGCACTGCGTGCAGTGACAAATCCCTTACTAAAGACAGTTAGGTTTTCTTTCTATAGAATGTAGTAGGAGTCATAGCGAAAGTTTACCATATGACCACTTATATGAATCCTATTTACATATCAGGGTGACAACAAATGGTTAATCACAAACAAATCGTTTACCATCCAATACAATCAGAGCATCTAGAGCCTGGAGACAGAGCTAAATTATTTATTCATAATCATGATAATCTTAGGCATTTTAGAACACAGCAAACTCTTGCTTCGCGTATTCTCAAAGCGATCGCAATTTCCTCTATCTTAAGTGCTGGCTTTTTCGGGATAGGTGCGTTGGGATGTTGGGGGTTAGAGATTTTCGACGTTAACACAAAACTGACGATAGTTAATAAACAAGATTGGCTCGCACGCAAGCATATTTGTTTGGGTTGGATGCTAGTTGGGTTTTCTAGCTTTCTTGCTAGTGCTTCGTTTGATGAAAAGCCTCTCTGACGATGGTAATTAAACTAACCACAGGAGAGATTCGGCAATTTTACAGAAATGTCAGCATATTTTAAGACTTGTATAAGGTATTCTAGAGTAACGCCAGATTTAACTTTCTCCAAGTACTTCTCTATCTAAAACGACACTTTGCTAAATTATTTTGTAATCGTTCTTTGTCAAAGTGATTGGAGCTATTGAAGAGTATAAATAATATCACTCAATCAGCAGAGGAGTTAGAATATGCTTGAACCAAATACACTATCCAGCAACAAACTTTATATCTTCCGAGGTCAGCAACTGCGTTACAGCCATCCCTCAAGTTGTAAAGTGCAGTCCCGATACGTATTCATCGACTCAAAGGGGAAGCGCAAGGAATTAGGAGCGCTCTTTGTACGAAGGGAACTTCAGGAAAGTACAGAACTTGCGGAAAAATAATCCGGTCAGTGGGTAAAGCCTTTCTCCTAACAGAGATGCTGCGTAAACAAATATAAATTCCCTACAGCGTAGCGTCTTTCAAAAAACTTGTCCGAAATATTAACTTAGGAAAAGAAAAATGGTAAAACGTTAGATTGGGCGTCTACCATTTTCCACAATTAGTTATGATTTTAGATTATATACAAAAGTATCCACTACGAACAAAACAGATTTTAGGGATTAGTTACGAACAATTGCAATCACTGCTAAATTGCGCCTTAAAACGAAATCGATACATCAAAGCTAAACAAGAGAGTCATAAAATTAGAATTAATGCGGCTGGTGGTGGTCGTCCCGAAAAGTTATCAACCGAAGAACAAGTATGTTTATGTCTATTTTATCTAAGACAGATGCCAACATTCCAAGTATTAGGAATGCTATTTGGTGTTTCCAAAACCGAAGCTAATGATACATTTCACGACTGGATACCAATTCTTCGTGATATATTACCTGCTAGTTTATTAGAACAAGTATCAAATAATGAAAGTGATTTACTATTTGTTCAAGAAGTATTAACAAATTTTAGGCTATTAGTCGATAGCTTAGAACAGCCAATATATAGGGATTCTGACCAAAAAGAGCAACAGAAATATTTTTCTGGAAAGAAGAGACAACATACATTAAAAAGTCTGATAATTGGCATACCAGAAGGCAAAGATATTGTAGAGGTAGAAGTAGGTGTTCCTGGGCCAACAGCAGATATAAAATTGTTTCGTCAATCTCAAAATAAATTTGATAAATCTCAACCCTTTTCAGGTGATAAAGGCTTTCAAGGAGGTGAGAATATCACTACTCCTCATAAAAAGAAACCAAAACGAGAATTAACTCAACAGCAAAAAGATGAAAATAAGGCTTTATCTAGTAATCGGATATTCATTGAACATTTGATTCGATTACTTAAAATATTCCGCATAGCCTCACAAAGATTTCGCTTAAAGCTTGAGACGTATGAGCAGATTATTTTAACAGTTTGCGGATTAGTTAGGTTAAGAATTGGTAGCTTAGTTCTGCCAACTTAGCTAGTAGCAAAAATCATAAATTTTTAGAAATTAGGAGTTAATTTTTATGCCTCTAAATTATCACTAACTATCTCAAAGCCTTATAATTACGTATTTACGAAGATATCAAAGTTTTGCCCCAAAGCTTTGAACAGTCTGGCTTTGGAATTTTCGGACAAGTCTAAAGGAGAAGGCGATCGCATCATTAAACAACGAATTACTCAAAATGCTACCAGAGAGCTAAGACTGATTCTTTCTGTTTGTGTACCATCTTGTTGAAGATACAGGAAAAAATATATGCTGGTTCACATCATTGCAGATTATGGCTTTGGCGATTTAGCTTTTGCTGAAGTAGTGCAGCGTATTAAGCTGTATTTGCCGGATGCTGAACCAGTACTAACACCCGTACCTGCATTTTCCACACTAGCGGCGGGATTTTGCATAGCACAGTTAGGTTTAAACGAGTCACCAGCCGGGACTATTATCTATCACAATGTAGCGCCTCGCGCTGATGATGGACAGGCACGTGTCAATAATGCAGGGGAGGGTCTGGCTTTTGCACGTTTACCGACAGGGGTGCGCGTCATTGGTGTAAATGCTGGTTATGCCTTCTCTTTTGTGCGTGATGCTGCTGCTGATTTACGCTGGGCTGCGGTTCCGGCTCAAGGTTCACAGTTTCGTTCTCGTGATCTTTTTCCCCAAGCAGCAGCTGCTATTGCCTTGGGACAACCTGATGCTTTAGCTGATAAACTTCCTCCTTCAGATATACCCGGCATCCCCGATAGTTGTATTGCCTATATTGATGGCTACGGCAACTTAAAAACCACTATCCCAGAGAATACTATCAAGTCAGGCGATGGCAATATTGTGCGTGTAAAAATTGGTGACACCGAGCTAAAAGCAGTTGCTAGTCATGGCAGCTTTGCAGTCGAAGACGGACAACTAGCTCTAGCACCGGGTAGCAGCGGCTGGACGAATGCACAAGGTGCAGAAACACGTTGGATGGAACTATTCTTGCGTAGTGGCAGTGCTTGGGAGTCTTTTGCTCGTCCCAAAGTTGGCGATCGCATACATATCCTTTAGACTGCACTTATCAACATTTATTTTGGCAAAAGCTTTTGTCAAGAAATTGGGGTATAAGGGTGTGGGGTGTATCCTACTTAAGAAAAAGCGAAAGCACCAAAAACACCCCTGTTGATAGAGACTTTTGGCAAGACTATATACTTATAATATTAAGTCCAGATGTTCATAAACAATCATAAAATATACTCTTATGTTTCGTGTAACTCAAATTATTCGGAACTTGTACCTTCGTATTGAAGGCTCTTTGTCTTTTGTTTTAAATAAGTTTTTTGATTGGGTAAAAAACTTGTTTGCTTATTTTGCTAAAGTTTTTGGATTCACTAGCTCCGGTTATTTCTTAGAATCTGATGAAGCAGAAAAGACAAAGCAAGCTTCAGCTAAACAGCTAACTGAAACGGAGCAAAATAAAACTCCTGTGGCTCCAACTAGTAATCGCCGTCGTCCTAATGACAAAATGGATTACTACCTTAAGATGGCTCGTGAGATAAAAAAGAATTAAAAAAAAGTGTCGTATAACAAATAATTTGTTATACGACACTAGCAGGAAAGAGTATAAATCTCATACCAATACACTTGCTTATCTTTATGCTACATAGCCAAACATATTTGCGTGTTTCATATCTGTAGATAAGCCAGACTTTGTATTACCGTTATTACGAATACACTTTTTTCTCTGCTGAATCAAATCATTTTTTGAGTATGCGATAGTGCAAAAATAACTCATTCCCATTCTGGCGAGTTTCGATGAGTTGAAGGTTAGGCGCATCATAGGGAATAAAACCTTCTCCTTCTACGGGTGTTAACGCATCCCGTCCTCCATAAATTACAGGCCAGATAGTCAACCACCAATCGTCAATTCGCCCTGCCTGCAATAAAGTAGCTGTCAAAGAACCGCCTCCTAAAGCAATCACTTTGCGGATACCCCGTTCTTCCAGCAGGCTGTAGGCTTTATCCCAGTCTAAGTCTGTATCTCCTAGATCAATTAAGTCAGCCACTTTACTTAAGGTTGTGGTATCAGAATTACGCTCTAAACTAGTACGTGTTGTAAATATCCATCGCTCAACTTCCTGGCTAAAAAAAGGTAGAGTCGGCGCTAACTCTAGTGAACGTGAGACAACACAGGTAATCGGTTGAGGAGACTGACCACGAACTTTGCGCGCCGCCAACAATTCTGGATTTTTAATTGTATAGGTGATTTCCTCAGCGCGAATTGTTCCAGCGCCTACGATAATTAAATCTGCAAGGGAAACTTGATATTCTAGGTGTGCTTGATCAACTGGATAGGAATTAGAGGGCGCTTTAGGATCTGTAGGAGTAATTTTTCCATCAGCCGACATGGCAAGAACCAGAGTTGTTTGAATGGTTGACATGATTAGGTTCTGACCTTATACAAAGTTTTAATTTATCTTATTTTGGTGCAAGCTTACACCCCTTTTAATTGTAAAAAACCTACATTTATAAAGCAAGGAAAGCATGGCAGAATAACTAATAACTCTTGATTCTTGACAAATTCAGATGATTCCTATTAGTGATAACATTCGTTGTCGAAATCAGCCGATTATTAATTACTGGCTAATTGGTATTAACATTGCGATATTCTTGTGGGAACTCAAACTAGAATTTACTGGGGAATTGGGTAATTTTGTCAATAGTTGGGGGGTAATTCCAGCGCAGATTAGTGGGGCAATTACAAATGCTATTTCAGCCAACTCTGCTGCTTGGGTAGTTGTGTTTTTACGTTCATTTTCCCTACTTTCGGGAATATTTTTGCATGGCAGTTTTAGTCAAATATTAGGGAATTTACTATTTTTATGGGTTTTTGGTAAATCTTTAGAAAATGTTTTAGGGAGTAGCCGCTATCTAGGATTTTATTTGGCTGCTGGCATACTGACGGGAGTAGTACAAATTCTGGTTGAACCGAGTTTGACAGTACCATTGATTGGTGCGAATGGTGCGATCGCAGCTGTTTTAGGGGCATATATTATCAAGTTTCCTCAAGCAAAAATTGATACAATTTTACCCTTACTAATTGTATATATCCCTATCGAAGTACCAGCTTTTATATATGTATTTTGGTGGTTTTTACAACAGGTGTTTTATGGTATTGGCAGTTTAAATATTCCTCCTGTAGGTGTGAATCAAACTAGCATTTTACAATGGTCACAAATCGCAGGATTACTAATTGGCGCAGCTTTCATGCGATTTAAAAAATAATTTTTTAAATACCAAGCATCTTGTACTCAGGAATAGCTTTAATAGCAATAAATGTCTATATGCCTTTAGGCTAAAGTTCCTCTATACCTTTTGATGGATTGAATTTTTTCAATAAAAAACTCATACTCTTCACACAAGGGAACATATACTCTTCAATTCAATAAGTCATGGGAAAATCTCAAAACCAAGAATGAAAAAGATTTCTTCCCATTCTCCCTACTCCCCACTCCCTACTCCCTTTTTCAAGCTAGTAGTATTTAGTATGAGTGGTTTGCAAGATGCCAAATGTTGATAAAAACAACTGTGAACTCACTAATGAATTAGCATTTCTACGGCAGCGTGTAGCTGAGTTAGAACAATCAGAAATATCTTATCAACAAAGGCAAGCAGCACTAGAGCAACAGGTAAAAGAACTAGAAGTAAAACTAGCAATAACAGCACAAAATCCTTGTATTCAAGTTGCTAAGTGTAGTATACCCTGGCATCTTGAGCAAGATACGTCTATGGCTGTCAACCAACAACCAGATATAGCAGTTGTCTTGCAGCAACTTCAACAAGAAATCACAGAACGACAACAGTTAGAAGTAGCGTTGCAAGATAGTGAGCAACGGCTGCGGCTAGCCTTAGAGACTGCCCAGATGGGTTTGTGGGACTGGAATATCCTTACCAATCAAGTGGTTTGGTCGGAGAATAATGAACTGCTGTTTGGTTTGGCTCCAGGAAGTTTTGACGGTACTTATAAGGCATTTTTCAAGTGTATTCATCCTGAAGACAGGCAATCTGTAATGCAAGCGATTCGCGCTTTGCGTAACGCTCATGTCTCAGCAGAAAAAACTGATTACTATAATGAATTTCGCATAGTTTGGTCAGACCAAAGCGTACACTGGATTTCTATTAAGGGAAAATTTTTCTATGATCAACAGGGACAAGCTCTGCGAATGATCGGTATATGTAAGGATATTACTGATTGGAAGCTGGCAGAAGATAGTACCCGTCAACTAACAAATCAGGTTGAAGAACAAGCAAATATCTTAAATGCCATCCTCACAGCATCTGTAGATCACATTTATGTCTTTAACCGCAAAGGTCGCTATCAGTATGTAAGTTATGATGCAACGACAGTACTGGGTTTAAAACCCCAGGATATTATTGGTAAAACTTTGCAAGAACTGAATTTACCTAAAGAACTAATTGAGCAAGTAGATCATCAAAGACAAATAGTTATGAAAACTGGGCAATCAATCAAGGATGAGTGTGAATTTCTTGCCGCTGATGGGTTGCATTACTATGAATATATCCTTACACCATTACGCAATTTAAACCACAGCATTGAAGGTGTAATCATAGTTTCTCGTAATATTACACAACATAAACGGGTAGAAAAATCATTACGTGAAAGTGAAGCCAGATTTCGGCGGTTATTTGAATCTAACTTACTTGGGATTGCTTTTTGGACTGTGGATGGCTTCATTGTTGATGCTAATGATGCCTTTTTAAAACTAGCTGGCTACACTCGTGATGAATTTGCCACGTTAGGTAAGATTAATTGGAGAGAATTGACGCCTCCAGAGTATCAACATTTAGACGAACACGCCCTCGAAGAGGTAAGCGAAACTGGAGTTTCTAGTATTTACGAGAAAGAGTACGTTCATCGCGATGGTAAACGAGTTCCAATTGTACTGGGAATAGCTCTGTTAAATAACTCCCAGCAAAATGGGGTGGCTTTTGTACTCGATATTACTGATCGTAAACAAGCCGAGCAAAAATGCGATCGCATGTTGCAAAGAGAGCGCACAGCACGCAAAGAAGCAGAAATCGCTAACCGCATCAAAGATGAGTTTCTGGGGGTTCTCTCCCATGAACTCCGAACTCCACTCAATCCCATCTTAGGCTGGTCGAAATTACTACGCTCTCGCCAGTTTGATGAACAAACCACTAACCGGGCTCTGGAAACTATTGAACGCAACGCCAAACTCCAGACCCAGTTAATTGAAGATTTGTTGGATGTATCTCGCATCCTCCAAGGAAAATTGAACCTGAATATTTGTCCAGTAAGCTTAATTATGGTAGTTGAAGCAGCACTAGAGACGGTACGACTAGCAGCCGAGGCCAAGTCAATTCAAATTCAAACTATATTTGATCCGGCTTTAGGGCAAGTTATGGGTGACCCGAATCGCCTCCAGCAAGTTGTGTGGAATTTGGTTGCTAATGCAGTAAAATTTACACCAACAGGAGGTAGGGTAGAAATCCGATTAGTGGAAGTTGGCAAGCAAGCCCAAATAGTAGTCAGCGATACAGGTAAAGGAATTTCGCTAGACTTTTTGCCTCATGTCTTCGATTACTTTCGTCAAGCTGATAGTACAACTACCCGCACATTTGGCGGACTTGGTTTAGGACTAGCGATTGTTCGTCAAATTGTAGAAATGCATGGCGGAAACGTGCAAGCAGCAAGTCCTGGAGAAGGATTAGGCGCTAGCTTCACTGTCAAGCTCCCGCTTTTGGTCAGAAGTGAACAAGTTAGGGATAAGGAGAATGAGACTTTGGCTTTTACCCCCGAACCACCACCCCTCTCAGACACCCAAGTTTTGGTAGTGGATGATGAACCAGATATCCGCGATTTAGTGACCTTTATTTTACAAGACTACGGTGTAGAAGTAACCGCTGTGGCATCGGCACAGGAGGCACTAGAAGCACTGTCTGAATCGGTTCCCGATGTTTTAATTAGTGATATTGGGATGCCAGAAACAGACGGTTATATGTTGATGCAAGAAGTGAGACAACGATCGCCAAAAGAAGGAGGACAAGTACCAGCGATCGCTTTAACAGCTTATGCAGGAGAACTTAATCAGCAGCAAGCACTAGCATCAGGATTTCAAATGCATATCCCCAAACCAGTAGATCCAGATGAATTGGTAAAAGCGATCGCTGATTTGATTGCATCAAAGGCAAAACGTGTTTAGTCCAGAGATTAAAAACTATTTATCTTCCTGCTTAAATAGTTCCACCAAACCAACCGTGCCTACAAAAAAAGTATAAATACCATATTGCAATGGTAGCCTACTTTTTGAAGGTGCATAAATAGCTGCTATTACCCCCTCAAATAGATGAATTCCCACAATAAATCTTTCTGCCCATAAAATTGGGATAAGAATATTTAGTATTTTATTGTTATTTACTAATCTATAAATATTCCATATTTCTAAGCCAATTGCACTAGTAATAATAACTATAGATATAACTTTTATCAAATTAGCTAATGTTTTTTTATCCAACTTCAACTCATGCTCAACGCAGGTTATTTTGCTTTAATAATTATAACTGAAATAATCTCACTCAAAATCTGAAAATATTGAGTAATATCAAGTCAGATTAATTACTTATAAATAAAATGTATGTTTGTAGTTGCGCTTGAGCGCTAAATATATTCTTGCGCTCAAGCGCAACTACGATCCTATTTATAAGTATTTTACTGTATCCAATATAATTGTTTGATTAAGTTGGCAGACCGCTTAGTTTCAAAAAGTAGATTTATAAAATCGTAATTAATAATTCTGTCTACTAGGATGTTGTAATTGCAAAGCGGTTTCTACTCGTTGGTACTCTCTTTGGAGTTGTAACATGAGAGTAGAAGCACTGACTGTAGTACCAGCACGACCCATCACTTCTAGTTCTTGACATACTTGAGCCAGAGATATAGCACCGAAGGTTACACTCAACGACCTCAGAGCATGAGCAGCATTACGAAGTGCAGCAGCATCACCTTGATCAATTGCGTTACCAATTGCTACTAGCCTTTGCGGAGCATCGTTCAAATACTCATCTATGAACTCTGCAAAACTTTCAGTATTATCGCACACTATATCTTTTAGAGCTTGAAAGGTTTCGGCATCGAGCGCTGGTGTAACTTGTTCTTTTTTCTTGACAAAAGAAATGAGCTGTGTATTGTCAATAGCTGCTGACTGCAAGACGCGATAGCTATTGAAAGCTTGAACAAGAGCCTCTACACAGATAGGTTTACTAATATAATCATTCATCCCAGCATCAAGGCATTCTTCCTTATCCCCCTGCATGGCATGAGCGGTCATGGCAATAATCCAAGGTCGGCTGTTTTGTGGCCATTCCTGGCAAATTCGGCGAGTCGCTTCTAGTCCGTCCATTTCCGGCATTTGCACATCCATGAAAACTAAATCATAGGGCTGTCGGCGTAAAGCTGTGAGTGCTTCTAGTCCATTATTCGCTATGTCAGCGTGATAACCCATCCGCTCTAACATTTGTAGAGCTACCTTCTGGTTTAAAGAAACGTCGTCCACCAAGAGAATGCGTAATGGCAGCTTTTGACTCAACTGGGAATCAAATACTGATGGGAGTACTTGCGAAGGTAGTATAGATATCTCTTGTTTGTATAAACTTCTAATGAATACATCGTACAGGTGCGATCGCTTAATTGGTTGACTCAGCACAGTAACAGCGCCTAGTTTTTCTACCTCCTCTTTGTGTCTTAAGCTTTGAAAGTTACTCAGCATTACTAAGGGCAGGCTGTGATACCCTGGTAGAGAGCGAATACATGCTACCAGATTTGCACCGTCCATATCCGACATCTGTATATCTAAAACTGCGATATCAAATTGTTCTCCTGAAGTCATCAATTCCAAAGCTTGCAAACCTGACTCCACAGAGCGAACTAGCATTCCCCAATTGGAGGCTTCTAAGTTGATAACTTGTCGATTAGTAGCATTCTCACCTACCACCAACAGACGTTTTCTTGCTAAATTTGCTTGCACAACCCCAAGATCAACGACTTCGTTAGTAGAAACCGATTGAGCTATCAGTGTGAAATAAAATGTAGAGCCAACTCCCACAGAACTTTCAACCCAAATACTGCCACCCATCATTTCACACAAGCGCTTGCTGATTGCTAAACCCAATCCAGTACCACCATATTGGCGAGTCATAGATGCATCAACTTGGCTAAAAGGCTTAAATAGTAGCTCCATTCGTTCTTGGGGAATGCCAATTCCTGTATCCTTGACGGCAAATTGAATATGGTATTTGTCTTGACAAATTACTTGTTTGACTATCACAGAAACTACAACTTCTCCAACTGCTGTAAATTTGACGGCATTACTAATTAAATTCACCAGAGTTTGCCGAACTCGCATCACATCTCCGACGATGATGCTTGGGGTTTGGGGGTCAATTAGGTAGGCTAAATTTAGGTTTTTAGCAGCAGCTTGAGGCGCTAATAAGTCTAAAGCTTCTTCTATGCAATCGCGGAGGTTGAAAGGCTGTTCATCTAAATCTAATTTATCTGACTCAATCTTGGAAAAGTCCAAAATATCATTGATGATAGTCAACAAGGCATCACTACTACTGCGAATAATTTCCACAAAGTTGTGTTGTTGCGGAGTAAGTTCCATATCCAGTAATAGTCCTGTCATGCCAATAACGGCATTCATCGGGGTACGAATTTCGTGGCTCATCATCGCCAAAAATTCACTTTTTGCCCGATTTGCGCCTTCTGCCTCACGTTTTGCCTGCTCTAAAGCAAAGTTTTTCCAAGTGAGTTCTTCTCTTTGGCGGGTTTCTTGCTCTAGTAAGTCTGCCTGTGCGATGGCGATACCCAGTTGCGCTGCAACTGCTTCCAATAATTCAACTTCTTCCTGAGTCCACTGGCGAAAATGGCTACACTGGTGTACTCCAATTACTCCATTAGGTTTTCCTTGATAGGAGGTGCGGACTGCCAGCATGGACTTTAGCCCAATATCGTAGCAGATTGATTTAGCAGCTTGCATTAAAGGCTCAATGTACACATTACAAGAAGCGATCGCTTGATCCTGTAACATTATTTTCTCAGCATGAGGATTGCCAGCGATCGGAATATCTAATTTCAGCATGGATTTGTAACCAGGGACAACATATTCTGCTACTGCGGGAATTCGCGGTATGGGGTCGCTGATGTAAGAATGAATCGCACAGCGATCAACTTCAAATGCTTGTCCAATTTGAATAGCAGCCGTCTCAAAGATTTTTTTGGTGTCAAGACTTTGACGAATTTCCTGAGTAATTTGTTTGAGCAGCAGCTTGTATTGCAATTGCCTTTGCAGTGCAAGTTCGACTCGTTGACGTTCAGTAATGTCAATGGCAATTCCTCCTACCAAACAGCGATTAAGTTGAAAAATCGGAAATTTATAAACCAAAAAATCTCGAACTGTACCATCAGTACAGGGTACAGATTCCACCGCTTCTAGAACTTGGTTGATACGAGCAACTTTTTGAATGTTGTCTAGGAATTGCTGGGCAAATTGAGGCGGATAAAGCTCAAATAAAGTTTTGCCAATCGGTTCTTTTGTAGACAGTTGCACCATACGTAGGTATGGTTCGTTGACGTAGAGGGTTATCCCGTCAGTATCGGATATCCAGGCGGGTGTCGGACTACAGTTGATGAATGCTTGGAAACGCTCTTCACTCTGACGCAGCAAAATCTCAGCTTTTTTGCGTTCGGTAATGTCGTGCAGGAAACCAATGATGGCAAAAGTTTGCTCTTGTTCATCTCTTAAAGGTACTACGGTTGAGCGGCAAATTCCCTGACTGCCGTCTTTGCGGATAAAATTAATTTCATCTGACCAGCGTCCCTGCTGCTTGACTGCTTCAAGAACTATAGTGTTCAGCATTGTGGCTGTTGCTGTTTCTTCAGGATGTCGAAGAATCTCAGGAGGAGTTTTGCCTAAAACCTCCGCTTTGGTATGGCCAAATATCCTTTCAGCAGATGGACTCCAGTCTATAATCTTACCGCTCATATCCGTGATGACCACGGCATCATGCATATTTTCAAAAGTGAGGGCTTGCCGACGTAGAGTAACTTGTGCTTGTTTGAGTTCAATAATCTTGAGCGCTAGTTCTGCATTTATCGCCGCTATTTGATAATTACTCGCCTTGGTAGCTTGAGCGAAATAAGTTAATAAAGTGAGTGTGGCGGCAAATAATAACCCAGTAAATAATACAACTTTTGGCAGGAGCGATCGCAAGTTTGTTAAAAACTCTGGAGTTGGATACACTTGTACCCGCCAACTGACTCCGTACAACTCAATATTTATTTCTTGCTGCCAAGGTGACTGCTCTAAAAGTTGTAAATCTTCTCCAGAAATCAACTCTTGACCGTCAAATACCCTAATTTTGTACCCCGATGGCAGACGCACAACTGAATCCAGCAGGGGTTGAACCTGAAAAACTCCTATTATGAATCCATCAAATTTATTTTCTACAAATAGGGGTATGTATACTAAAAATCCCTTACCACCCACTACCAGATTGACTGTGCGACTCAAAGTAGCTTGACGGCGCTCGCGTGCTATTTCTAGTGCTTCCCGTCGCCGAGTTTCCTGACTTAAATCGAAATTTAGGGCTTTTTTGTTTCCAGCCAATGGCACAATCCACTTAACCCGAAAAGTTGGGTCAACCCATTCTATTGCCCGATATCCTGCGAAGTCTTTGACATAGGCTGCTGCATCTGCTTCCCATTCCTGTTGAGGAGTACCACCACGAATTTGCCAGCGTTCTCCCATGCGCTCTAATGCGAGAATACGGCTCTTCATATCGGTATTCAACTGATTTTTAATGGCGATCGCCTGCTGTTGAATAAGTTGTTTAATGTTAGTCTGTTCTTCAACTAGAAACCATTGCCAGAGTGCGATCACCGCAATTGAAACAAAAACACCAACTAGTAGTGGCAACAACACTTGTTTATTAAAATTTTTTACTGATTGATACAAGTGATATTTATGTTGCCTAACCACTTGTTTTCCCTCCAGTAATGTGTGTATTTTCGTACTAAACTTCTCTTTTAATTCATCGAAAATACAAATAGCAATAGTATACTTACGGAGAAGCGGCAAATTTCAATTGGAGAGTGGGGGAGTAGCAGTAGAGACGCGATTATACTCTTACGAGAAGCTGCACTCCCTGCGTCTACGCGTCTGTGCAGGGAGTGGGAAAGTAGGGATAGAGACGCGATTATACTCTTACGAGAAGCCGCTCTTCGAGCGTCTACGCATCTGTGCAGGGAGCGGGAGAAGAATAACTGATGATTAATCCAATGCCCAATGCCCTATTTAACTAAAAAGTCGTATCAATATAAATACTATTCAGTGTTTGTACTAATTTCTCAATATGGCTGGATTCATGAGTAGCCATCAAAGATATTCTTACCCGACTGGTTGGGACTGTGGGGGGACGAATTGCTGGAGCAAAAATCCCAGCTTGTCTAAGTTGCTTTCCCACTTGCAGCGCATCTGCGGCACTTGCTAGTTGAAAGCACAGTATAGGTGATTCTGAGGGAAGCAACTTGAAGTTTGGTAACTGCTGAAGCAATTTTTTTAAGTAATCTATATTCGACCACAATTGAGTGCGGCGTTGCGGTTCTTGTTGCATTATCTTGATTGCTGCTAACGCCGCTGCTGTATCAGCGGGTGAAAGTGCAGTGGTGTAAATCCAACTTGGTGCGCGGTTCCGCAAAAAGTCAATTAGAGTTGCACTTCCCGCTACGTACCCGCCTAAACTAGCTAAGGCTTTGCTCAAAGTGCCAATTTGAATTAATTGCCTTCCCGTACACCCAAAATATTCGACACACCCAGCGCCAGTTTTTCCTAATACCCCTGTAGCATGAGCTTCGTCGACTAGCAGCATACAGTCAAACTCATCAGCTAGATCCAAAAGTGCTGGCAAAGGACATAAATCGCCATCCATGCTGAAGATGCTATCAGTAAGAATCAAACAGCGTCGGTAGTTTTGCCGCTGCTGATTCAACTGGGTTTTTAATGCTGCGACATCACAGTGCGGATACTCCACAATTGCTGCACCGCTGAGAATCGACCCGTTTTTCAGACTAGAATGATTGTACTGGTCAGACAAGATTAAATCACGCTTGCCTGTCAGGGCAGTAATTGCACCCAAATTAGCTAGATACCCTGAACTAAAAACGACAGCATCTTCTGTTTGTTTGGTAGATGCGATCGCCTCCTCTAATTCCCTGTGTAATTCTCTATGTCCGCTCAATAATCTAGAACCAGTGCTACCAGTTCCAAACTCCTGGATAGCAGCAATTGCCGCCGCTATCACGTGCTCATTTCCAGCTAGCCCCAAATAGTCATTACTAGCAAAATTGATTACCTCTTGCCCTCCTAAAAGGACAGTTGCACCCGGACGACCCTCTATTGTTTGTACCGAGCGATACCAATTTGCCCGATGAATCGTTGCCAGAGATTCTTCTATCCAAGCGTAGGGGTCAGTCTTCATAAAAAGAGAGGAAGATCAGGGGATGAGGGAAATAACAAATGCCTAATGACGCCAGTTCTTTCAAGTCGGCAGAGCCTTGACGCTCGTACCCCTACTGGGAAGCAAGCTACGCCTTGGCATCTCCGAAGGAGAAGACTCGCTAACGGCAGTCGCTCATGCGGGAGACCCCCTTCTCTACGAGACGCTCCGGTATCGCTAAAGCGAAAGCTCCGCTAACGCATAGCGTCTCCGATAGGAGAAGGCGTTAGCCTCTCCCTTTGGGAGAAGACCGCGCTGCCTCACCACAAGACTGGCTCCCCAATGCTCACTAACCAACTTGTTCACTACTGCTGAGATGGGCGATGGCTTGTTTAATCCAATCTTCTACGTAAGCGTCTTTTGGAAGTCCGATGTCTTCACTGACTACGTGTAAGGCGTGGCTGACTTCATGGGCAGTATATCCCAAGGCGAAGAGGGTCATTTGCACTTCCTCGAGAATTCCAGGGGCTGGGCCACCTGTGGCGACGAAAAACCCTGCTGATTTGCGCCACTCGACTAGCTTGCTTTTCAGTTCCAGACAGATGCGCTCGGCAGTTTTCTTCCCGACACCGGGGGTTTGAATTAAGATTTGCGTATTACCAGCGATAATTGCTTGGACTAAATCTGGGAGTTCCAAAGTGTCCAATAGGGCGATCGCTAAAGCTGCACCAATACCGCTGACACTCAGCAAGTGGCGAAATAAATCACGTTCTGCTGGCGAAGCAAAGCCATATAGCAACGGCACTTCTTCGCGAATTTGGTAATGGGTGAAAATTTGCGCTACTCCTCCTGAATCTGGTAATTGATTTGCTAATCGTTGCGGAATTTGCAAATCATACCCTATCGCGTTCACTTCTAGAGTCAGAATCACGCGATTAGCGCTAATTGTTTGGATACCAGCGACGAGACCTTTAAGATAGCTAATCATTCTAAGAAACCAAAATATTTTAATCCTTCAAGAATTCCACCTGCACAAAAAGCTTTTGCCAGGTAACGGTGGTCAGCAGGATTGTCCTTGTGCCATTCGAGTAATTCTTTTCTGGCATTCCCGACAATGATTCCCCGTTCGTTGCCTACAGTAAATAAAGCAATATCATTACCTGAATCACCGCAGACAACTGTTTGTTCGGCTGCAAATTTCCACTTTTGACGCAAAAATTGCATTGCCTGACCTTTATCGCTGGAATGAGGTACAATGTCAAGGTCTATTTCGCTGCTGTAGATTAACTTTACATTTAATTTATAATTTCGCAACTCTGCCTCAAGTCGTGGTAAAATCCCCGAAACAGATTGTTGCAGGAAAAAACTCACTTTGAAAGGTCGCTGTTCTGAGTCTGGTTGCGGTTCAAGCTCAGGAAATTTCTTGGTGATAGATAATACAAGTTCACGATTCCAGCCAGGCGAAAGGATTTCTGACCAACCTGCATCTGGAGTATCAGCACCATCGAGGTAAATTTCTGTACCCACAGCCAGGACGAGCGCATCTGGTTGTAAAAGATTTTTTTTATCTTGGAGTTCTTGATAAAGAATCGGCGATCGCCCAGTAGAATAGACGATTTTAGTACCGTATTTTTGGCGATGTTGACTTAGCAATTGTTTCAGTTCTGGTAAGGCGCTGTCATCTCCCACTGTGCGATACACAAGGGTGTCATCTAAGTCTGTTACAAAAATAAATGGTTTCATACCTTCGATGTACCTTAAATTTAGTAATTGCAAAAATGCCTGACAATATCAAAATTGACCAGATTGAATCTGCTCAAAAGAATGCTTAACCATGCGTTCCGAGTTAATCTACCAGATTTTGGCTCTTATGTATTCGTACTAATGCAATAATTCTTTTAAAACTTCAAAATAACCAGAATCTCTCTATTTAGTCAAAACAAGCGAGTAATTAACTTTTCAAAATTCTTAGAAGTGGAACTTTGAAACCTTTTGGTACTATAGGGCTCATATTTGTTTTTGAAATACACGGTAGGGTGTATTATGCCTCTGGCTAACACACCGCCAAAAGACTTTGGTGCTGGACTCTCATGGATAACACAACGCCAGTCCGTTCAAGTCGGGACACCCGCCCACACGGCTGGTTTCTCTACATATCCTTAGATTATTTCAACAATCAAATTAGATTGCTATAGCAGGTTACTAGTAATATTTGTTATATCAAGATTAGGCTATTGGTCTTGAGAAAACTTTATACTATAAACTAAACTTTAGATAGTAATTTATCACTATTAATCATCACTCAAAGTTTCAATTAATAAATCTACCTGTTGCTGTCGCTGCTGCAAAAAACCTTCACACTGACGTAAATACTCAACAGCCTTTGCAAATTGGTCAAAAACCTCTTCCAATTCCAATTCACCCGCCTCAATGCGAGCAATAATTCCCTCTATTTCATTAACCTTCGCCTCATAATTCCAACCTTCCATTGAATCAGAACTAGAGTCATTCTTACGTTTAACCATCAATCTCTCTACGTCCTCTGTATGTCTGCGGTTCGTTATTTTTTTACTTCCGTAACCTTCACTTTAACCTCACCCTGCCCCAACTGAATCACTAACTTTTCTCCTACTTCTAACTCAGCAGCAGAACGAGCGATCGCCCCATTTTCCTGTCTTACCACCGCATAACCACGCTGCAACACAGCTTTGGGGTCAAGGCTTGCCAACTTCTGCCGTAGCAATTCTAGATGTTGGGCGGCTTGTTGTGATCGCCCCATTGTTGCTTGCATCAATTGCTGACGTTTCCAGGCTAGCTGCTGCGTTTCTTGTTGCACTTGTCGATCTAACCGCAAACGTCGCAAACGGTTTCGCAATACTTGCAGTTTATTTTTAGCAGTTTCCTCAGAATCAAGTACTGCCTCATGCAAAGCCGTAACTCGCTGCCGATGCTCAGCATACAACTCTGATAACGCCGGCACAACCATTTCCGCCGCCGCAGTTGGCGTATGTACGCAAGCATCTGCAACTAAATCTGCTAAAGACTCATCCCGTTGATGTCCAATACCAGTAATTATCGGAATAGAACAACTAGCAAGCGATCGCACTACTCGTTCATCATTAAAGCAAGCCAATTCTTCAACCGCGCCACCTCCCCGGGATAAAATTAGCACTTCGGCGCGTCCATCTCGTTCCACGCGTTCAATTGCCTCAACTATAGATTCTGGCGCTTGCTCACCCTGCACCGTAGCAGGCGAAAATAAAACGTGTAAACCTGGATACCTTTGCTTGAGAGTTTTTTGAATATCACCCCAAGCCGCCGCAGTTGGTGAAGTTACAACAGCGATCGTTTGGGGGTGAGGGGGAAGCGATCGCTTTCTTTGGGCATCAAACAATCCTTCAGCTAGCAAGCGGTTTTTTAATTGTTGATAACGCAGTGCTTGTAAACCCACACCAGCGGGTAAAGCCTGCCAAACAGATAACTGATACTCTCCGCGTTGGGGATAAAGCCGAATACTGCCCAAAATGATTAACTGTTCCCCAGGAACTGGCATTTGTGCGAGTTTTGCCAATTGGCTATTCCATACTACACACTTAATTCCGGCTGTGCGATCGGGGTCTTGCAGTGTGAAAAACAATCCACTACGATGATTATTTGCGCTCGATACTTCGCCAGTTACCCACACTTGCCGCAATTGCTCATCTTGCTCTAAAAGCAAGCGTATATAGTCAGTTAACCCAGCTACAGAAAGCGCTGTATCGATAATCAGAGAGTTGGGGAGGTCGAAAGTCATCAAAGATGCCTGAAAGCATTTGTGCTGGAGAGATTTTAGCATTTTTCATAAAAACCAAAGTTTTATTCCAGTAAACGCTTTAATCTTTTATAGACATTATCATCATTGCGCTTACCAACTAAAATCACTTCCACTAAATCTTCTTCAGGAAAATATCTGTAAACAATTCGATATTCTCCACTATCAACTCGATAGAAACCCTGATAACCAGATAACTGCTTACTATCAGTTGGTAGAGGCTCAACATTTAAAGCCAAAACCTTTTTTGCAATCTGTGCTGCTATTTTCGGCTGTAAACCGTTGAGAAAATTAAGAACAGTTTCTAGACCATCAAGCTTCGCCATTAGCTAAATGCTCTAGTGCAGATGTAAAAGCTTCTGTACCAATCATTTTGGACTGCCTCAGCGCAACTTCAGCAGCTTGACCGAAAACCATATCCTCTAATTCTTCCAACCGATTAATTAATTTTTGGTAGCTCTCGGCTGAAATAATCACATGGCTAGGCCGTGATTGCTTGGTTAGTAAAACTGGCTCAGTAGCAGCTTTGTCAAAAACCTCACCATGTTTGTTACGAGCATCAGTCAGAGTGTAGGTCTGCATAGCAGTTTTGACTATTTTAGACATTTTTATTAAATTTTAACAGATAACTCTTCTCATCTCAATTTTGGCTTAACAGAACTTGCTGCTCGTTTATGTATATAGAATAGTTATGTAGAGAAGAATTCAGCAATGAACATCGTTATTTCTGATCAAATTTTAGCTGCAACCCGCATGGCTGAGATTGAACTGAAAAAAGAAATTGCCGCTATGCTCCTTGGGAAGGAAAAACTCACCTTCGCTTAAGCCAATCGTTTGGTAGAGATGAACCGCATTGCGTTTCAGTATCTACTCGCAAAACGTCAAATTCCGGTTCACTCTGGTGGTAGATGATTTTGAAAAATATATCAAAAACTTACAAGAGATGGACAGACTCTGATTATTGTTAGTAATGCACCACATTTTAATAGCTATAATGCATCTCCATTAAACTCTGCTAATGGATAAAATATGGATAAAATTCTGCTGTTAAATCATCTTCCTTTTCTAAGTTAGCTACTCCAATGATAAGATTCACGCATGGTGGCAGTTGACTATTATTTTTTTGTAATATTTGGATAGTTTGGTGTGCTGCTTCTTCATCCTGCATTACGAATACAAACGTTATTTCATCAAGTGAACCTTCTTTAGTTTCATAATAACCACGATATTTCTGATCTCGTAAAATGAATCGAGCAGTAAGTGGATCACGAAATATTTTGATTTCAAATCCCAAATTTCTTTCTGACTCTGAATCACGAACTATATAATCTGGAAAACCTCGTTGATTTTCCAGTATACTAAAGTTAGCATAACGTTTTTGAAGCCATATAAGTACAGATTTTGCCGCAACAAGCTGTAATTGCCTAAAAGCTAAACGTCCCTCAAAAGATGCTCTAACAACTTCACGAACTTGAGATATTGATTCATCAGTAACATTGGTATTTAAGAATTCTTTAGAATACTTTAGAAATTGTTCTGAATTATACATATAAAAGAGCTTAGTACCAGCCTCTCTTGAAATTTCATTAACTAATTCAGGACGTGGGCCAATCTTATTTTTACCTTGATAATCAGTTATCCACCACCAATCTTCTTTTTCATCATCAGTAAGAAATACTATTGATTGAATAGAATCTTGTGATGCTTTATTAATTATTTGCTTCCAAAGTACTAAATCTCCATACTTACGTTGATAAATTACACCACCGTAGGAAAAAATATCGCTTTTGCTATCAATTTCTTTCTTCTGGTCTTTATATCCTGGTGGTATATCACTCTTAAATCTAATTTCTCCTTCTTGATATATCTTGGTGATTTCTTCTTGGGAGAAAGATTCACCAACTTTTTCTTTTAGTAATTGATCAAGTTGTTCTCTAATTGGATCACTATCTGTTACTGATAGCTGAGTAGCTTCAAGCTGGTCTAAATTGGCTAGAAAATCAGTGATTTGTTGATCAAGGGCTGAAACAAGTTTATCAGCTTGAATAGATGAGTGTCGCTTCTTTAACTGTAATTTTTCTAGTTCAGAGATCATTGCGGCTCTAGAACTTTCTAGAACTTTACGAACATCTGAAAAACGTTTCTTTTGTTCAGCAATAACAGTAAGGCGGTTTCTTTGAAATTCAAGTGCAGCTTGATATGGAACCCAAAGACGAGGTGCTATACTTTGTAGAACAGTAAAAAGCTGTCTCCGTGCTTCTTCAGGATATCGATACATATTAAGTAGAATATTGGCATCTAGCACAAAAGTTGCTGATTGCCAAATTTTTTGAAAATCTATTTCACTTGGTCTGTAGTAACCACTAAATAGTTCTTTCATTATAAAAAATACCAAAGTTATGTGACGTTTACTGTTGGTTTATAGTGCCAATATCACAAAGCTAAAAGGCAATCTAACTCTTATTAAACTGATATCTATAAGATTACCAGACTGAAAATTTCAGTCTATCTTCCAGCAAAAAGCAATAATTCCCCGTGAATCCATCACTTGCTCAATCACTGGGAAGTTAAGTGAACACAAAACTAAAACTGAGCATTTTATTAAGTAAATACACTTAGATTAAAGACAAAAAATAATAATATGAGGTTAGTTGACACAAACAATATAACCCCAACTCAGTAGCTTGTACATTCAAACCTCTAACTAACAGTAAATCGCCTCACCCCCTAAGCACACTCAAGTACAAGCCAAAATTGCAGACAACATCTTGCGTGTGGAAGTTACCCTTAAAGCTTTGAAAATCCCATGATTATTACCTGGAAACCGTCAACATCTTCGCCTTACCCGATGAAGTCTCTGTAGATGATATGATGATTGCCATAGCGATCGCTCCTAATTTCGCCACCGCGTAGATTACAAGAACGGTTTTACTGACAGTGCTGTTGAGATAAGTTTTCTTTAAAAGTCCCTTGCCTAGCCAGACAAAAGCAGCTATCTCTGGATGCAAGTTGGTATCATTGAGCAGGACTACCCCAATCAGGTAGCGATCGAGTTACGATCTTGTCACACTTTCTTTTTGATCTGAGAAGTCCTAAAACCAGAATTTTCTGGCTAAAATAGTATATCTGTTCTACTCAAATTCCGAACCCAAAACTCCTTAAAATCCATATACTTAGAGGCAGGAATGGCTATCAACACCGATACTTCAGGCAAGCAAAAAGCGCTGAATATAGTACTCAACCAGATTGAGCGCAGCTTCGGTAAAGGAGCAATCATGCGGCTGGGCGATGCTACCCGGATGCGAGTGGAGACAATTTCCACAGGGGCGCTGACTCTGGATTTAGCATTGGGTGGCGGTTTACCCAAAGGGCGAGTGATTGAAATTTATGGCCCGGAAAGTTCCGGTAAGACTACAGTGGCGCTACACGCGCTCGCCGAAGTACAAAAAAATGGCGGCATTGCGGCCTTTGTTGATGCTGAACACGCCCTTGACCCTACCTATGCTCAAGCACTGGGTGTAGATATTGAAAACTTGCTGGTTTCTCAACCTGATACTGGTGAATCAGCTTTGGAAATTGTCGATCAGCTTGTTCGCTCTGCTGCGGTTGATATTGTAGTTATTGACTCGGTAGCAGCACTGGTTCCCCGCGCTGAAATTGAAGGCGATATGGGTGATGCTCACGTTGGTCTGCAAGCACGGTTGATGAGCCAAGCTTTACGTAAAATTACTGGCAACATTGGTAAATCAGGATGCACAGTAATTTTTATCAACCAGTTGCGGCAAAAAATCGGTGTTACCTACGGTAGCCCAGAAACTACAACTGGTGGTAACGCATTGAAGTTTTATGCTTCAGTGCGCTTGGATATTCGCCGGATTCAAACCTTGAAAAAAGGTACAGATGAATATGGTAACCGCGTCAAAGTCAAAGTCGCCAAAAACAAAGTAGCGCCGCCTTTTAGGATTGCAGAATTTGACATTATTTTTGGCAAAGGCGTTTCTACTTTAGGTTGTCTTGTGGATTTGGCAGAAGAAACTGGCATCATTGTTCGCAAAGGAGCTTGGTATAGTTACAACGGCGATAACATCTCCCAGGGTCGAGATAACGCCATCAAATATCTAGAAGAAAAGCCGGAATTTGCTGAACAAATTAAGCAACAAGTACGCGAGAAACTAGATAAAGGAGCTGTTGTTTCTGCTAACTCCGTAACCAAGGCGAGTGAAGAAGATGAAGAGATTGATTTAGAGGAAGAGGAAGAATAACAGTAGGGTAGCCACACTACATTAAATGCGGTGTATTAATGAGGGTGCGCTATCACGTACTACAAATAGCTAAAATGATTGCTACCACATGGCGAGCAATCATTTTTATTTTTATCTAGAACTGTAAGGTATTTTTCTACTGAAAAAGCGGTCTAAAATTTCAGACTTTTGTTCTGTAGTGAAGCTTTCATACAAATGTCCCATATCTTCAAATACACTAGAGTTTTTGCATATTTCTAGAAAAGGGACATCTAAATTTTGAGCCAGAGGCTTTTGTTTATCGCGGTGAGCAGTAGATATTTCTCCTTGATCATCATCTATTAGCTGAGGTACAAGCCGCATCAATAACTCCATTGCTACAGTTGGCAAAATGCGGGATGCATGACTCAAGAAAAAATCAAAAGTCATACCACCCAAGCGGATGCGATCGCCATCTTTAAGCCTAATCGGTTGATAGGCATTTTCGCCATTTACAAATGAACCGTTGCTGCTGTTAAAATCAACTAAGTAAAAACCCTGATTGTCAATATATTGAATAGCAGCGTGGCGACGTGATAAAAATTTATCAGCAATGCGAATACCACTGCTGCGATCGCGACCAATTGTCCAGATATGTTGTGGCTGTCGTAAACTTTGCGTCTGCTCATCGCACAAGTTAGTCATTAGATACACACTAGCAGTATCTACTACACCATGTACATAATGAGGCTTAACCTCCTTTAATAATGGATCGGACAGGTTTTCTAGCTGAAGAATTTCATCTAAAAGGCTGCTATGGTGTTCATACAACTTGATGAATACCTGATATAAACTTAATCGCCGTTCTAGTTCTGTTTGTGCAAAGTCAGCCATCATAAGTTAAGTTTTGTACTGCCTGATTTCAGTTATAAATATTCTGTCTTAGCCTGTAATCAGCAAATTGTTTTTCCTTTTCCGTTGCCATGTGGAAAGCTTATGTCTTCAAAAATCTGAATTTTTACAATTTAGTTTTAGGTAAAAGTTTCCTTTTGAAATCTCATGAAAAATAATTGTCATTTGATTTGTTGATTTTAAATAATTACTCCTTATTTATAATGAATAAAAATTATGAAATCAACTACGTAATTACACTGTAAAATACCGAAAAATACCGAGTTAAGATAGATGACATTGTTGGAGCTTTTGTCAACAGCATTGCCCTCATTGATTTATAATAATTCAAAAATTATTGCAGTGCAATTTTATCTTGATTATTCAGTATAATCAACAGCTACTATCTAATCAATAGTCACATATTTATAATGTCTAATACCAATTTGAAAAAAGAATGTGACAAGTAGACCATTTGTAGAGACACGATTCATCGCGTCTTCACCCAAGGATGTGTTGCAATCATTAATTGAATTGGTATAAGCAATATTTTGCAAGCGACCACACCGAGTAAATCACATCGCTCCAATACCAGAACGCTCAAATCAGAAGATGCTTTCGACCTCAAGGAGGCAGCTGCGCTGCCTATTCGTGTTTAGTTACTAAGCACAACGTTTCGTTTAAAGCCGCAGACGTATCTACAGGCTTTTCTTTGCACGTAAGTGGCTTTCAAATATCACTTCTCAAATTACAACAACCCTCGTTTACCATTGGGGCGCACGGTCATCCAATTCGTCTTTGCAAGTGCTAACTGGTCATCAGAAATTTTAGCTCCAGTAAGATTAGCACCGCATAGATTAGCTCCTCGGAGATTTGCATTGCTGAGATAAGCATAGCTGAGGTCGGCTCCTCGCAAGTCTGCCCCTTCTAAATCAGCATGGTTGAAGTAAGCTTTGCTCAAATTAGCGTCTTTGAGATTAGCTCTACTGAGACTAGCTCTGCCAAAGTCACTGTTGTGCAGATTAGCTCCCTGGAGATTAGTTTTTTGCAATTGAGAAGAATGGAAATTTGTTCCCGATAAATCAGTACCTTGTAGATTTAGCAAACTGAAATTGTGTAGAGCAAAATCCCGCCTTCCCTTGAGATAGGCTGTAAGCAACCCTTGTGTATCTAACTTGCGTCCAACTTTAGTATTTTGAATTTGTGAACCATTACTGTTGCTGTTACTCAAAGTTGTTGATTTAGCCACTATAGACCCTTGTCCCCCTCCTGGTAACCCAGCCGCTTCTGCTGCTCTAGCTCGTCTAGCACGAATTGCTGCGGCTACCTGCGCCACACCTGTACTGGTATTGGCAGAAGGGTTACTGCACAAAATAGCTGAATCATCTTGACGATTTTGCATTGGTGTTCGCGTTGGCGGAGTCTCTCCCTGCGGGACGCTGCGCGAACGTAGAGAAGCTGCTCGCGGATAGGAGGCTCGCTCTTTACTATCTGTATCTGATTTAGCCAGTAACCCCTGAGCTAAGCTATCCAGGTATGGTTCCATCTCCAACGCTCTGAGGACATCTGCTGCTGACTGGTATCGACTGCGTACTGAGACCTCCAACATTTTTCTCAGTACACGTATCAAATGGTCACTCACATGGACAAGTCGCTCCCACATCATTTCCCCTGTTGTGGGATTGTATTCCAAATCTTTAGGGGTTTTGCCAGTTAGTAGATAAATGCACGTCACACCCAGGGCATAGATATCACTGGCGTAGACAGGACGCATAGCCATTTGCTCTGGAGGAGCAAAACCAGGAGTACCAATCGCATATGCAGTTAATGCTGTCTGCCCATACTGGCTTGGCAAACCTTGACTGACTTGGTTTTTCACAGCTCCAAAGTCAATCAGAACCATTCTGGCATCTTGAGTGCGGCGAATCAAATTGGCTGGCTTGATGTCTCGGTGAATTACTTGGCACTCGTGGATGTATTGCAACAATGGCAGAGTCTCGCTCAAGAATTGCTTAACTCCAGTTTCGCTCAAGTTCCCATTCTGTTTAATTTCTTGCTGGAGGGTGTCACCGCTAATATATTCTTGAACTAAATAAAATTGTTCCTGCTCTTCAAAATAATCTAACAGCCGTGGTATTTGGGGATGGTTGCCAATCTTGCCCAGAGTTCTGGCTTCTCGTTCAAAGAGTTCCCGCGCCATTTGCAAAAGGTGTGGTGTAGTGCCGGCGGGACGTAGTTGCTTGATTACACAACTCGGCTGTCCTGGTAAAGTTTCATCATTGGCTAAAAATGTTGCTCCGAAGCCACCTTGACCTAATGGTTGATGTACGTGATAGCGATCGCGCAACAGTAGCTGCGAGCCGCAAGATTGACACGTTCGGCTATATGCCAAATTTTCTGGATTGAGACAGGTAGGATTTAAGCAGTAGCTCATGCGCTGTCAACTCGCTGCACGAATAATAAACTAGAGCATTACACTCTCATTTCATTATTGAAAGCAGAATCCTTTTTTGCCAGGGAATTTTTGCTGGAAATGCTTTAAAGATTCCCTAAAGTTATCCTGGGATTACTTAAAGCTGTAGTAAAGCAAGAATAGTTTAGTGAACCCAGCTTATGACCCTCTAATAAGCTGTTGCTTAGCCTTAATACATTACGAATCCTACAACATGCTTATAAATAAAATATTAACAAGCTCAGTACTTTCAGCAATTATTTTGTGAGTAAAACTACGCTTATTAGCTCTTTAAAATAGTCATTCTTGCTCATTTATACTTTGTCTATGCCTGATTCGAGTTCAAAACTATAAAGGCTATAGCTACATAATCTATCACTGTTGAGTGTTACTGAGCTACCGAACTACCGAACTTATGTTCGGTGGAAGCCACGCTAGAAATTTCTCGCTGAGTTAGAAGAGAATTCTAAAAGAGCAGTGCCTTAGCGCTGTCTTTGACTCAACACTCAGCGAAAAATCACAGCGACGGCTTATTGCCTGAGTGCGGGCTGCTAAACTGCTGTGAGTTTCAACTCAGCACTATTTTGGTTATAGGTTAGACATTACATCCCGTGCGACTGCTAAAGTCTGCTCTATATCTTCTTCAGTGTGAGCTAAAGAAGTAAACCCTGCCTCAAACTGTGAAGGTGCTAAGTATACACCATGTTCTAACATTCCACGATGGAAGCGTCCGAATTTTGCTGTATCAGAGTTTTTCGCATCCTCGTAGTTATGAACAGGGCCAGAGGTAAAGAATAAGCCGAACATGGCGCTAATTTGACCGCCACAAGCTGCATGACCAGTTTCTTGGGCAATTTGCAGCAAACCATCTGCTAACTTCTTAGTAACCCGGTCAAGATAATCATAAGTACCAGGTTTTTGGAGTAATTCCAAAGTTTTAATGCCAGCAGTCATTGCTAAGGGATTACCAGAAAGAGTTCCAGCTTGATATACAGGGCCAGCCGGGGCAATCATTGACATGATATCGCGACGACCACCATAAGCTCCCACTGGCAAACCACCACCGATAACCTTACCCAGTGTCGTCAAATCTGGAGTGATGCCGAATTTCTGTTGAGCGCCACCATAAGCAATGCGGAAGCCAGTCATTACCTCGTCAAACACCAATAAAGCTCCATGCTCATGGGTAAGTTCCCGTAAGCCCTCTAGGAACCCAGCATCGGGAGAAATAAACCCAGCATTACCTACGACTGGCTCAAGAATGACACCAGCAATCTCGTCGCGATTTTCCTCAAACAAAGCTTTTACAGCTTCTAAATCATTGAAGGGGGCGGTTAGAGTACTACTAGTTGCCGATTTTGGCACTCCTGGCGAGTCAGGTAAGCCGAGTGTAGCAACACCAGAACCTGCCTTCACAAGGAACATATCAGCGTGTCCGTGATAACAGCCTTCAAACTTGATAATTTTCTCCCGGTTTGTGAAAGCTCGCATCAGGCGTAACACTGCCATACAAGCTTCGGTTCCAGAGTTCACAAATCTTACCATTTCGATACTAGGAACAGCATCGATCACCATTTCTGCAAGTATATTTTCCAGTACTGAAGGAGCGCCGAAGCTAGTGCCTTTTTCTAATGCTTCATGCAACGCCGCAATCACTTCTGGATGAGCATGACCGCAAATTGCTGGCCCCCAAGTGCCTACATAATCAATGTATTGGTTGCCATCTACATCCCAAATGTATGCGCCTTTAACGCGATCAAAAACGATGGGTTGTCCGCCTACAGATTTGAAAGCACGAACAGGAGAACTGACTCCTCCTGGCATCAGGTTTTGGGCAGCAGCAAAGATTTCTTGTGATTTTGTTGTTTTAATTGTGGTATTGACCAAGGTTCTCTCCTAACAGTGGGCAAGAAAAAAGCTCTATCTCAGGATAGGGTTAAAAACTATCTAGAATTTCTATCCTATATAATTAGCTGAACCAAAAAAATAACAATATGTTATACAAGTCGAATGAAGACTTGCCTTTAGAGATTCGGACTCGATTATCTGAGGCATACCAGGATCTTTATCGAGCAGCTTTTAACTCGGCAATTCATTGGTACGGTGAGGCTTCGAAAGCTCACCAAGTCGCGTTAAGTGCTGTAAAGATGCAGTCGGCGATGGAAAGGACTGCTCTTGTTTAGAGCGAGTTCAGATAATTCAATTTTCTTTCATCATGCCAGCTGTTCTATTTAGAATGGTATCGTGAATTCATGAATCATTCTCATTAGAGCAACTAGCTGGTATGTATTCTAACGATTTGTATTCACTACATGATGCCATTCCTGTTGAGGAAATTCGCTACGATGAACGGGGTCTCGTGCCTGCAATTATCCAAGATTATCTGGATGGCACTGTCCTAATGATGGCGTGGATGAATCGAGAGTCGTTACAAAAGACTTTAGATACTAGAGAAACTTGGTTTTGGAGTCGTTCCCGTCAGGAGTTATGGCATAAGGGGGCGACGTCTGGACATATTCAAAAAGTGCAGAGTATCCGTTATGACTGTGATAGTGATGCCTTGCTTATTAGTGTAGAGCAGGTGGGAGATATTGCTTGCCACACTGGTGAACGCAGTTGTTTTCATCAAGTAGATGGAAAGATAAACCCGCCACCAGGGGATACATTGTCGCAATTGTTTCAGGTAATATGCGATCGCCGTGACAATCCAACTGAAGGTTCTTACACCAATAAGTTATTGGCTGGTGGTGATAACAAGATTTTGAAAAAGATTGGCGAGGAAACTGCTGAGGTAGTAATGGCCTTTAAAGATGACGAAGCAGATGCGATCGCAGGTGAAGTAGCTGATTTGCTCTATCATACTCTGGTCGCTTTGGCTCACCATCAAGTCGATTTAACAGCAGTGTATCGGAAGTTACAAGAGCGTCGGCGATAATTTGTAATTCGTAATTAACAGATACTCAAAAAAGCTTGCTACAAGTAGCTTTCTATTCTTAGCTTGCTTCTGAATCAATAAATTATTTCCTAATTTGGGATTACTTTATTTATGTCAACAGATGCAGGCTTATGGCTGGGCAATATCCGATTGAGGTACTGCATAATTGCCAGGATAATTACAACACTCAGGGAGAAGCCTAGCCAGAAGTTATCGATAATAATTCGTGGTTGGTCTAATACCCATCCACCCAAGAAATGACCAATAAAATAGCCAACAGACCAGCAGAGGGCATTAATGGAGAAATAAACGCCGCGTTGATTTTCCGGGGCTAAATCAGTGACTAAAGAGGCAGCAGAAGGGGTGTAAGAAACAATGGCAACGGCAAATACTGCCAAGGCTAAAATTACCCAAACTAGTTGATGTGATGAAGCAACGCCACTAGCCCAGATGAAGCTGAAGCCGATTGCCCACAGAAGCGCAGAAACGGTAAGTGCAAATGTATGAGAGCAACGCTTTAAAGCACTGGTAACAGGCAACTGGCAGAGAATGGCTAATAGTAGATGCCCAGCAAATAAAGTACTAATAGTAGTTTCAGCCAATCCTTTGGCAGCACCCTCCACATTCACAAAGTTTTTGAAGTAGAGGGGGAGCGTACCGTGTATTTGAGAAATATAGGTTGTGAAGAGGATATTTACTCCGATATAAACGAGAAATCGGCGATCGCCTAACGCTGTCATCCAAGAAGCAAAATGTTCTGTCTTTTCAGATTGCTTTGTCTGCTGCTCGTTTTCATTAATTCCCACAAAAACAACTGCAAAAAACATTACAAAAGAGATGGCATCAATGATAAATAGCCACCGATAGCTGTCAATTTTCCCTACCAAAAAGCCTGCCAGAACAGTTCCGATCACTAACCCAAGATTATCCGCTAGTCGAGCCAGGGCAAAAGTTTCACGGCGATTATCAATCTGACTGGCATCAGCAACAACAGCTTCACTTGCAGGCCAGTAGAAACCTATACCTAAACCACTAATTAAGCTACCAATTAATAACGTGGCAAAATTGTTAGTTGTAGCTAAGACTAAAGAGCCAATTGTTGAAATTGCTGCTGCCAGTAACAAAGTACGGCGGCGTCCCCAGTCCCCAGAATCAGCCAAAGAACCACCCAAAATCCGTCCTATAATCCCAAAAATTGAGGCGCTAGCCAGAGCTACACCTACGGTAGTTGCAGATAAACCGACTTGATTGACAAAAAAAATCGGGGCATAAAACGTGGTAAATCCAGTACCAACTTCCGAGAGAAATCTGCCAAGCGCCAAAATCCAAACTTGGGAATTAATTGCAGGCAACCACGATGTTAACGGGAATTGGGAAGCAAGTTTCATCAGCTTAAATGTCATCAAACGATAAAGTTTTTGTAATTCTTATCATTGACTGCAATTTTCCTCACTCATTCCACAGAGTTTCCACAGGAATATTAGCAGTTTTCCACAGATGCTCCACGAGCTAATCAGCTTCTTGCCGTGATGTTGGGGATTGTTAATCAAGAGCAGCAAGGAACCTTAAAGACTGAGTTTATTTTAATTTCTGTAACGATAAATTACCTGAAACCCTTATGATTTGGTTAGCAATTATTTTTTATACTATCGTTTTTAACATTTCGCAGCATTGACAAACCTACCCCCTCTTGAAGCACAATGATGCGGCTTGCTTCTTTAGCCAGTTCAAATGTTGATATCAATTGTGTTAAATTTAGCACTAAAGATGTTGGCGTTGATTGTGGGGTAAGCAAAGTACTTACGGCGCTCAAGTAGGATAATCTCTACTTATTGTTTACCCCCTGGACTTCCTAGCGCAAGCAATTTGTCCCTCTCGATTGACCTCAGTAGGAGGAAAATCTCATGAATACAACGGTTAGCATCTTTACAGAAATTCCCGAAACACTCCACGAATCCCTCAAAAACTACTTAGAAACGCATCCTGATTGGGATCAAAACAGAGTATTGACCGCAGCGCTATCACTGTTTTTGCTCCAAAATGGAGATAGCGATCGCCGTGCTGCGCGAATCTATCTGGAAACCTTGTTCCACCACTCTTAAGCAGAGTTCCTGCACTAATTCACCAACAACAGCTAATTTACCAAAAATGCCGGAATGCAAGCTGATTTTCCCAAAAATCAGTTTGTAGCTTCTGGACAGAGGGGATGAAGTGTGAAGCGGTAACTTCAGTCTTCCTCTCGATACTATTAGACAAACATTGAGACCAGGTGAAAAATTGAAGCAATACGTTGTATTGGTTTACCGTAGTTACTTGTATATTTAGTAAAACTTATCAGATGCAAAAAGTTATTTTGGATTCTTACTATCTCAAGCTAAGTAATAAATGCCTAAAATAACTTTTTGGTCTGTATTTTTAAGTAGCCATCAGGAACTGCGTACATTAATAATGGGTAAAACTTTGCTGTGTTGAGTCATTGACTTTTACTCAGCAGCTAGTCTCAGCCTAGACACGTTAGGCGTGTCTAGACTAAAATACTTTCCACTCAGCATGAGATATTAGGTTATGGATTTATAAAATCCAGTACTTAACTTAGCTATTAGTCAAAAGTGAAGTTATGGAAAACTTGAAACTCAAGACTTGACTTCTAATGGCTGAGGGTGAGTAGGACATTCAAACTTATACCCTACGCCACGTACAGTTTGAATTAATGCTGGCTGACTAGCATCGGCTTCAATCTTTTTACGAATTTGACCAATATGTACATCTACAACCCTTTGGTCGCCTACATATTCATAATCCCACACCTCTTGGATTAGTTCTGCACGCCGCCAAACTCGACCTGGATGACTGGCTAAAAAATGTAACAAGTCAAATTCCAGAGCAGTTAAAGGTACAGGTTGGCTATTAAGCGTCACCTCTCGCCGTACTGGATCAATCATCAGTTTTTCAAACAACAGGCGTTTTTGTTCTGCGGTAGTAACAACTCTCTGACGCCTCAAAATAGCTGCTACTCTGACTTCTAGTTCTCCCAAACCAAAGGGCTTGGTAAGATAATCATCAGCACCTTTAGAAAAGCCGCGAATTTTGTCAGCTTCATCTGCACGGCTAGTCAACATCAGAACAAAAACACCATTACGACTTTGCATCTCTTGGCAGAGGTTAAACCCAGTTACATCTGGTAAATTCACATCTAGAATCACCAAATCAGGGTTAAATTGCTCAAATAGAGCGAGAGCTGTCTTTCCATCTTCGGCAGCCTCAACCTGATAGTTCTGCTTAATCAAAAAGCGTTGGATTAAATTGCGAACCGCAGGATCGTCGTCAACTACAAGAATCTTGGCAGGAGCCATGACCATCACTTTGCACAAAAATTCATTAGGATTAACAGGAGAATTGCGTATAGACGCAGTTTCTACTTTGGCATACATTAAGAACTTACAAGGCTAATGCGCGAGAATCCTGATTATTCAAATAATACTTTGATCAAAATCTGGATAATCAAAGCACCAAGCTTCTCTTCGCTAACCCCGCATGGAATTATAAACCTTGTAACTGTCAATTTTATGCCTAGTAGACAAATGTTCTAACTCTAGCCACAAAAATTTGCTACACCGGAACATTTGATTTTGCTGGTGAGGTGGTAATTTAAAACTTTTTAATTTTAAATCGATATGCGGATCGATACCACAAAATAATTATCAGGCTAGTTAATGAAAACTCTATCAAGGCACTGCAAGTTGCCAAATCCAAAACATAAAAGTTAACTTTTTCATAAAAATGCGTTTTTAGGTCTTCACAGTCCAAATTCTAGAGTAAAGCGAGAACTAGACAACGACATGAGGGGATACACGGAGTTATTGCAATATGTTAAAGTTACTATAGTTAAAGTTCCCAAGTCGATAAAATTAAGCCGTGCTACTATCCTGTTAGGGTAAAAAAATAGGTTGAAACGTTGGTTTCGATCAAATATAAAACCTAAGGCTGTTTTTTTAGACATAAAGACTGTCGCTGACTGAGGCTGAAGTAATAAACTCCCATGAGCGATCAAAATCCCTACGAAAAACTTGGGGTATCAGAAGAGGCTAGCTTCGATGAAATTCAGGATGCTCGTAACCGCCTATTTGAGCAGTATGGTGGCGATACGAAGCGTCTGGAAGTGATTGAGGCAGCTTACGATGCGATTTTAATGGATCGCTTGCGGATGCGCCAGGAAGGTAAAATCAAAGTACCTGAACGGATACGGTTCCCAGAGTTGCGAGTGCAATCGCTTCCTAAAGAAAGTCCAACCCCTCGTGAGCAGTCGCCTGCATGGCTGCAACTAATGCTGGATCAGCCAACACCTGCGGATGTACTCTTACCAGGAGCTTGGTATCTAGGTTTGAGTGCCATAACTGTGTTTTATCCAGCCACTGGGGATCAAGTTTTGCAATTAGCATTGGTGGTTGGGGTAGCAGCAAGTATTTACTTTCTCAACCGCAAGGAAGGCAAATTTGGTCGAGCTGTTTTGTTCACGTTAGTTAGTTTAATAATTGGTCTAATAGCTGGCGGATTAATTGCTAGCTTAGTCATACCACAAATATCATTCATCACGTCAAATCAGTTTTCTACAGTGTTGACGTTTATATTGTTGTGGTTGGTTTGTAGCTTTTTGCGTTAAAAGGATTTGGGGGTTGAGATTCTACGCTCACTTGTGAGAAGGCTTTCCCTCAAATAGGTGTCTGTGAGATTGAGATTATAAATATGTATTGCTGGTAGTGGGTAATGGGTTCACAACCAATTACCTATTACCCAAGGTTAAAAGATAATAAACGAATAACCCATTGCTTCAAACTTTGCCAGCTATGGAGCATTTTTAGATAAGGCGTTGATGCTCTAGGATTAAATCTACAGCGAAGCTCAGATCCTTAACAATTAAGTCGGGGTGGTAAAGTTCCAATTGAGTGCGATCGCGAATACCGCACTCTACAGCGATCGCCTTAACCCCGTGTTTTTTAGCCGCGGTAATGTCCGCTTCTGTATCTCCTACCATCCAGGTATCAGCAGCAGCAGGAAGTTCTTCGATTGCCCGTGCCATTAATAAGGGCTTATCGTCGATATCACGAGTTTTAACATAATCGTTACTCAAGCAATAACAACGGTTTTCGGGGAAAAATCTTTCTAAATCGTGTTTTTTGAAGGCATAATCCAGTTCTGAAACCCGGCGCATAGTCATCACCGCCAAATCGATTCCAGCCTGTTGGATTTTTAACAGCGCATCTACAGCACCAGGTGCGAGGCTGTCATACTGGAAGTAAGGTTCTGTATGTACTGTTTGCCGCCGCAACTGGGAAAATTCTTTTGCCTGTGCTTCATTTAATCCTGAATCTAAAGCAATTTGTTTTTCGGGAACGCGCGATCGCTTTAATTGCCAAAATTCCGCTTTCGGAAGTTGTCGCACTGGTTGATCTGGGTAGCGGGTTTTCTCCAAGCAGAATTGATAAACACGGTAGTACCGTTCCGAAACATCAATAATTGGGCCGTCGAAGTCGGTAATTAGTCTTAGCATCGGCGGAAAGTGTTAAATTTTATTAAAATTATCCCAGATGTGTGGCTATTTTTCGAAGGACAAACTGCAAAAGGCTGATAAACATTTGCAGGCTGTACTTTTGTGGTTCATCAAAATTTCTATCACGCTACAACAGAAAAAACCTCTGCTAAACCTATGAAAAAACGAGTCACGCTAACTTTTCCTAAACGCGCAATTCAAGTACCCGTTACCTACTTACTAGCCAAAGATTTCAACGTCGCCGCTAATATTATCCGCGCTCAAGTAGCTCCAAATCAAATTGGTAAACTGGTGGTGGAACTGGCGGGAGACATCGATCAGTTGGATGCAGCAATCGAGTGGATGCGATCGCGGCATATTAACGTTTCCCATACATTAGGCGAAATTGTTATTGATCCAGATGTGTGTGTTGACTGTGGCTTGTGTACTGGGGTTTGTCCTACCGAAGCCCTCAGCCTGAACCCAGAGACGTATAAATTAACATTCACGCGATCGCGTTGTATCGTTTGTGAACAATGTATCCCTACCTGTCCCGTACAGGCAATTTCAACTAACATCTAAACTAGCTCTAATACATCTACTATCACAGTAGTATCACCCACCAGCCTAGTTTTTGCCGGAGAATCATAAACTACCAATAGCGAAGGTACGCCAGCTACATCCTGAAAAAGCGTAATTCCCTCTGGGTGATCGTCCCGATTTCCATAGGGAACCTCTTGGAGAAACTCTGGATTGCTGAAGACGTTTTCTCGCAAATTCACACCATTTCTCCAACGATAAATTTGTACTGGCCCATCTAAATCCATCGTCGGCCCAGCCAAAATCAACAAGTCTTCGCCATCTAAACATAGATCCCGAATACCCAAACCATTCAACCAGAGAAAATGCTTTTTATATGCTTCTTTTGCTGCGCCAATCTGTCGTAATGTCAAAAGTCCAGCGCTAAAATCTTCTAATTCTATTTCCAGCACCACAGCCCAACCCCGCAGTACAGGGCCACGTAAACCTAGAAAAATGCGGTCTTGATAGATTGCTATTCCTTCAATATCAAAACCATTATCTTTTCCCGGAATTGCTGCTTTAACAAAAAATCCCAAATGGGGATCATCTGCTAAGGCCGTCATTAGCAAGTTACCCTGGTTAGTCACCTCTAGTTTAGCGGCACTCAACTGCACCTCTGAATTTTGGGGGTGTGGACAAGATGATAATAACTTGCCGTTTAATAAGGGAATTCGTCCTATGAGGTAACGGTTAGGTTCTGATTCAATTTTTGCCAGCCTTTTTAAGTTTTTTACATCAGTATTATCAGGTTTGGGTTTTTTGCGCTTGTAGCTGTGAGAACCAACAAACCACAGATAATAATCATTATAAGCAAGTCCTTCAATATCAATTTCCTCATCTTCTGGTGCAGGTAAATTAATAAATTCTGCAACCCGGAATTGTTGATGTTCTGTAAATTTATCAGTATTAGTTAAAGAGAGACGTTCAACAGTTGAGGTTTCATCTGACCCCAACCATAAATACTTCTGGTGTGTTAACAATACTGCTGATAGGTCTTCTCTATGTTCTTTAAAATTATCAGCAAAAGTCAAAAAAACTTGATTGAGCAAACGTGAATCTGACATTTTATATGATCTTTATAGATTACGAAGATGTTATTCATCTTCGTTTAATGTTTTAATTTATACAAAGAAACTAGACTTACCCAATAGCTATGTTTATATGCAATCTACAACTATAAATCTGCTGTTTAGGCTTTTGATAGGTTTGGGGTTTTGAGAAAATAGATTGTAAGCATTAATAGTTATCATAAAACATCTTAATTAAAAGAATGTTCCTAATAATACTTAGCAATCATTCCCAAAATTAAAAAAAGATATCAAAAGATATATGCAAATTTTGAACTAATGTTATCATGCAAAGACATGATTAAGTATGTGATTATTATCAGTTATGAAAGTAGCTACAAAACCCACAGTAAAAACTCTAGGGGACTGCGCTTACCAAGCGATTGAAAAGCATTTTAAGAAAACAATCAAATGGGAAAAACCAGTTAAGAAAGATGAAGATCCAGAAGCGCTTCACCAAATGCGGGTAGGAATGCGTCGCCTACGTACCGCGGTCAGTAGGTTTGATCTAGCGTTGGATTTGGCGAAACCAATTAGTGATAAGAATATCGGAAAAATTGCCCGTCGTCTTGGTAATCTCCGAGATTTGGATGTGCTAAAAGAAACTTTAGAAACTAATTACAAGCCACATTTACCCCCTAAAGAACAAGAATCTCTGCAAACAGCTTTTACTGCTTTGACTAAACAACGTGAAGATGCACTCTCGAATGTGCAAAAAACATTAAAGGATGAGCATTATAAGTCTCTAAAAGAAGCATTGGATGACTGGTTAGAGAAACCAAGTTATCAACCGCTAGCATCTGTTGCGATTCAGCAAGTTCTACCAGATTTACTTTTACCGGAAATAAGTAATTTTTTACTACATCCAGGTTGGCTAGTTGGCACTCAATTTGTAGAATCGGAAGTGACAATCCGAAGAAACTGGGAACCAGAAAAGATAGAGAAACAATTGACAACTAAAGGCGAAATTCTTCACAGTTTACGGAAACAAGCCAAACGCCTACGCTACCAGATGGAGTTATTTACTGACTTATACGGCGAGTCTTACGCAGCTTACATTACAGAAGTCAAAAATATCCAAGAAATTTTGGGTACTATGCAAGATGGTGTTGTTTTAACTGAGTGGCTCGTAGATGTCTTAAATTCAGAAATTCACACTCAACTACCTACACTTGCTAGTCTGTTATCCGAAAATCGTTACCAGTCATGGCAGCAATGGCAACCCTTACAAGAGCGGTATCTGAAAGCTGAAACCAAACATAGCTTTCATTTAACAATACTGCACCCTATTTAAATAGTAAAAGTAAAAATCTACCTTTAACTTTTGCTTTGTCTGGTGAAGAGTGCTGAGGTGATATATACTAGGTGCTAAATGTGTTAAGTACTTTTTTCTTTACCTAGACCGTAGCTTTTCGCACCCAGCATTATACTGAAGATAAATGTCTCTCCCTTACTCGCCTAAGTAGGTAGGCACCGAAATTTTCTACTATGTAACAAAATCTTAAGTTGATAATCTAGAGCTAAATTTTACACGATGTGTGTTGTGATTGTTTTTTTTTCCTCTAGCTTGAACACCATTGATGACGGCGTAAGCGAGATCTAGCTCATCATCAAATGCTTGCCCGGATAACTCATCTTTCTTGAGATGTTGCCATTCCAATTCAATTGGATTCATTTCTGAGCAATATTTCGGGAGAAAAAAGATGTACAAACCCTGACTTTCCCATTTTTTCCACAATTGTTGAACTTCTTGGCAGCGATGTATTGGCCCGTTATCTTGCACAATCACGCTGATACGTCCAGTTTCTTGGGCTTGTTTGGCTTCTTTCTCCATCATTTCTATATAAGATTTACGGTCAACACCACCGATAACTAAACCGTAAACAAAACTGATTAAAGGTTGGAGAAGCCCGATAATACTTAATCTGCGACCACGGCGTTTAGTCTGTTCTAACCGTTTTTGCTCACCTCTAAAGTAATATGTATAACTAGGTTCGCTCCACATACAGAACCCTGACTCGTCTAGGTATTTCAGGTCTATTTCACCAGTGGCAGCAGCTAATTCCAACATGTCTAGGTCTGCTTGCTTGTTTGCTCGTGCTACTGGGTCTTGTTTTCCTTTATGGCTTTTCCTTGTCCGTTTCCAATCGACCCCCTTTTTTTGAGTACCCGTCTTAATCTGTCGGCACTCATCTCAACGTTGCGTTCTGTTTTCAACTTCAAAGCTAACTGAGAACTATTGTATGTGCGTGGCTCGTTTCTGAGGCATTCTTCTAAAAATATCATGTCATCCTCAAGCCACTTTGGTTTCCCCCCTCGCCCAGGAGATTCCCAAAGCCCTTCTGTGCCCAGTTTTTGCCATTGATGCAAAACTTTTGTGACTGTTTTTTTGTGACAATCAAAGTGATCTGCTATCTTCTCTACATACCAACCATGTGCATTTAGCCTGATTATTTCCGCCCTGTCTTTGACTTTCTGTGGTACATCCTGTTTTCTCAGATTTAGTAAAGTTTGGTCTTGCTCAGGAGTCAGAAATACCCTTAAACGCGCACCCATACACCAACTACCTTGTAGATGCATTATCAGTCTTTACATATCTTAACATAGCTGACTTTTTTGGCACCTACCTACTTAGCTACATTTCCCCAAGTCCCAGGACGCAGGACGTTTGCCACTAAAAGTCCTACTAAGATAGCTACGGTAGTGTTTGTTAAAAGTAGCCCTACTAGTCGCCTCCCGGCTGTACCAGGGATGTTTGTAGTCATTAACGTATGTAGTACGGCTACCAAGATTAGCGGCGTAGCCAAGGCGCGGAGAGCCTTAAGCACTAATTCAGCCGGAATTGCTAAGTTATTAATGAAGGTGGCATTGCTGGGATTGGGATTGCCTGCACCAAGAGCTATGCCAATACTGACTGCGGCCACTAAGGCGATGAGAATTTGCAACGTGAGAGGGATACGCCCCCACCAAGGGCGGACTTTGGTTTTAGGCGAAGTAGTACTCTCGGTTTGGCTCATGCTGAATGCTGGTTTACTGATGTATTTATTAAAACTTCACTTTCGGAAGTGAAAATTTCGCAAACGAGTTAATCTAAGATCCCGTTACTTTATAAGTTAAGTGGAGATAACAAAACTGAAAATGCTTTATGGCTCGTAGTTTGCGCTGTCTTCGAAGACAGCGCCACTACAAACTTTAATTTATTCATGTCTACGTATTTATAAATCCGGCTCAAAAGGTTGTGCCGCTGGGCTGCCTTGAGAGATATTCTTGGCTTTGGTTGGAGATTCATATGTCCTTTGTCCCTTTGCACATTCATAGTGATTACAGTTTGCTCGACGGGGCCAGTCAGCTACCAGAGTTAGTGGAGCGAGCGATCGCCCTGGGGATGAAAGCGATCGCTCTTACTGATCATGGTGTCATGTATGGAGCGGTTGAACTGATCAAAATCTGCCGTAGTCAAAATATTAAGCCAATTCTTGGCAACGAAATGTATATTATTAACGGCGATATTGAGAAACAAGAACGCCGTCCTAAATATCATCAAGTTGTTTTAGCAAAAAATACTAAAGGTTACAAAAATTTAGTTAAATTAACCACAATTTCTCATCTTAAAGGTGTACAAGGTAAAGGAATTTTTTCTCGCCCTTGCATTAATAAAGATTTACTCAAAGAATATCATGAGGGTTTAATTGTCACCAGTGCTTGTCTAGGTGGAGAAGTTCCGCAAGCAATTCTTAGTGGTAGACCAGATGCAGCTCGTAAAGTTGCCCAATGGTATAAAGATGTATTTGGAGAGGATTATTATTTAGAAATTCAAGACCACGGCTCCCAAGAAGACCGGATTGTTAATGTAGAAATTGTCAAAATTGCCAGGGAGCTAGAAATTAAAATTGTTGCTACTAATGATTCACATTTTATTTCTTGTTTTGATGTTGAAGCACACGACGCTTTGCTATGCATTCAAACTGGCAAGCTAATTGCTGAAGATAAACGGATGCGTTATAGCGGCACAGAATATCTCAAATCTGGTGAAGAGATGAAGCAGCTATTTCGTGACCATTTGCCGGATGATGTAATTGAGGAAGCTGTAGCTACTACTGAAGAAGTTGCTGATAAAATTGAGCCTTACCATATCATGGGTGAGCCTCAGATTCCTACCCCCCCTATTCCCTCTGGTCATACTGCGGACACTTATGCCGAAGAAGTTGCATGGAGCGGACTTTTAGGAAGGTTAAATCGCAAATCCCGTAACGAAGTCGATTCCATCTACAAAGAAAGATTGGAATATGAACTAAAAATGATCCAGCAGATGGGTTTTTCCAAATATTTTTTAGTAGTTTGGGATTATATTAAATTTGCTAGAGATAATAATATTCCTGTAGGCCCTGGTCGAGGTTCGGCAGCTGGTTCGTTAGTTGCCTATGCGATGCGAATTACTAACATTGACCCTGTACATCATGGGCTACTATTTGAGCGCTTTTTGAACCCCGAACGGAAATCCATGCCTGATATTGATACGGATTTCTGTATTGAACAAAGAGATAAAGTTATTGAGTACGTAACTGAAAAATACGGTGCAGATAGAGTTGCCCAAATTATTACCTTTAACCGTTTAACTTCTAAAGCAGTTTTGAAAGATGTCGCCAGAGTGTTGAATATTCCTTACGGGGAAGCAGATAAAATGGCGAAATTAATTCCTGTGGTCAGAGGGAAACCAACCAAACTCAAGGTGATGATTTCTAATGAAACCCCAGAACCAGAGTTTAAAGAAAAATATGATAAAGAACCCCATGTTCGTCACTGGCTTGACATGGCGATGCGAATTGAAGGCACTAACAAAACCTTTGGTGTTCATGCAGCAGGTGTAGTAATTTCTGCCGATCCGCTTGATGAAATTGTACCGCTGCAACGGAATAATGATGGCTCTGTAATTACCCAGTATTTCATGGAAGACCTGGAATCAATGGGTTTGTTAAAAATGGACTTTTTGGGTTTACGGAACCTAACATTGATTCAAAAAACTCTTGATTTGATTGAAGAAACCAAAGGATATCGTGTTGATCCTGATGAAATTACTAGCCAGGAAAGAAAAGCTCAGAAGATATTAGCTAAAGGTGAACATAGTGTTTTACCAAAAGATGTACAAAAAGCTTATGAACTATTAGAAGCAGGTGAGTTAGAAGGGATATTTCAATTAGAATCTTCTGGAATGCGTCAGATAGTACGAGATTTGAAGCCTTCAAATATAGAAGATATTTCTTCTATTCTGGCACTTTATCGACCAGGGCCATTAGATGCAGGACTAATTCCTAAGTTTATTAACCGCAAACACGGTCGAGAAAAGATTGATTATCAACACAGCACTCTAGAACCGATACTAGATGAAACCTATGGAATTATGGTCTATCAAGAGCAAATTATGAAAATTGCTCAAGATATGGCTGGATATTCTTTAGGACAAGCTGACTTGTTACGCCGGGCGATGGGTAAAAAGAAAGTTTCTGAGATGCAAAAGCAGCGAGAAAAGTTTGTAGATGGCGCTGCAAAAAATGGCGTGAAGAAACAAGTAGCAGATGAATTATTCGAGCAGATGTTGAAGTTTGCAGAATATTGTTTAAGCTATAACACGGAAGTTTTGACGGTAGAATATGGTTTGATGCCGATTGGGAAGATTGTTGAAAAAGGCATTGAATGTAGAGTGTACAGCGTTGATAGTAATGGAAATGTTTATACACAACCTGTAGCACAATGGCATAATCGCGGGGAACAAGAAGTGTTTGAGTATTGCTTAGAAGATGGTTCAGTGATTCGGGCAACTAAAGACCATAAATTTATGACTACTGATGGGCAAATGTTGCCGATTGATGAAATCTTTGAACGGGGATTAGATTTGATGCAGGTTCACGGGTTACCCAGCTAGCCTTGGCGAATATAGTGCTTCTCGTTTTTTTCTAATACACTCTGGCCTCTTTCCAAACCTCTCTCCTACAAGGAGAGAAGCTTTAAGGTTTGCTTCCCTTTTAGAACCATAGTCTTTAAACCTTGTCGACAAAATTATTGTGGGAAACTTTTGAGGATTTTTGAATTATACCAATTCAATTACAGCGTTTTGTATCTAAATGGAGTACATTCTTTACCCCTCTTAATCCCCCCGATGTATTGGGGGGAAATTGCCAATCTAGTTCCCTCCCCTTTCCAAGGGGAGCAAGTGGCGTGAGGGTTAGGGAGGGGTATTTTTTTACTTCACTAACTTGCAATCTGCTGTAATGATTGCAACACATCCTTGGGTGAAGACGCGATTCATCGCGTCTCTACAAATGGACTATTTGTTGCATTCTTTTTTCTAATTGGTATTACCTTTAAAACGCCATCCTCTTTAAAGTAGTAGTAGCTGTGAGGTTCATTTTTAGGAATTACACCATTTACTACCTGTCCTAAGACATTGACTATTCGCCAATTCCCAGATTTTATGCTGAACTGGACAGTACAAATCAGCATCTATCAGTAAGACTTTATGCTCTGTCTGAGCCATTGTTACAGCCAAATTTGCAGCTACTGTAGACTTACCTTCTTTAGGTACATAACTGGTAACTACTAGAACTTTTAACTCTTTGTCAGCACTCATAAGCCTCAAGTTCGCCCTCAACATTCGATACGCTTCGCTAATGGGAGAAAGGGGAGTATCTCTAATAATAAGTCTTGAAGTATAAGATTCTAAATATTCATTAAAATGGGCTAACTTTTTAGATTTATTAAACTCAGGTTTAATGCCCAGTCAAGTCAATCCTAATAATTGCTTTGCTTCATCTACTGTCTTGATAGGCGGTTCGCTTTGCGACCATCGCCTAGCTCATAACGTTACTGCTGGACTGACCTTAAAATCTGTATTCCTTATCCTGCATAGCTTAGAGCTTTTCTTAGTGCCACTCGATTCTTAACCTTCGTTGTGATTTTAGACTAACGTGTCATTGTATCGTTTACTACACATTAGTTTAGATAGTTGGTTTCGCGAGTTAGTCGCGTCGTTATCTTCATGCAAAAAGCGGATATCATAGCTCAAAATTCACCCTCAATAACACGATATTGATAGTAGTTCAAATTTGTACAACCTAACATTTAAAGATAGCTAATAACTACGTTGTATATAACTAAACGTAGCTATTTCAATGTCATGCAATTATTTATTGCTGACTAGAACTTTTGCAACAAATTTTTAAAGAAAAATTCCCATGAAAGTGGGTAATATTTTAATGCTGCGCTACTATAGTAAATAGTTACTTAATTAAACTTTTTAATATTCCTCAATCATGTCCACCATTGTTAAAAAATATTTAAAATATTTTAGCTCATTAAATATTATTTAAAGTTCTGCCATTGTTATGATAAATGTAGGAGTATAGCAAAATTTACAAAATTTATATTAATTGTTATATTTTATAGCTATTTTCGTGCCATTAGTCATTCGTATGCCTATCAAATCAGAGTAATTAAAGATAAATAATAGAGCCTCAAAGTTGGAAAAGTAATTAGTAATTTTCTAGCAATGACAACATTTAAATGAAGCTTACCTCCCCAAACCATGCTTTGATAGGGTTTTAGGTTGTACTCACTTCGAGAATGATGGTACAGGGTTAAGAGTTTTCGTCATGAAGGAACGTTAACAAACTTGGAAACTAATAAAGAAAAAATATTAGTGGTAGACGATGAAGCTAACATTCGCCGTATATTAAAAACGCGCCTATCTATGATTGGCTATGATGTAGTGTTAGCTAGCGACGGAGAAGAGGCATTAGAAGCTTTTCGCTCTTGCAATCCTGATCTAGTAGTTTTAGATGTAACAATGCCAAAGTTAGATGGCTATGATGTCTGTCAAGAGTTACGTAAGGAATCAGATACACCAATTATTATGTTAACAGCTTTGGGAGATATATCAGATCGGATCACGGGGCTGGAATTTGGTGCTGATGATTATATGGTTAAACCATTCTCTCCCAGAGAGCTAGAATCTCGAATTGCAGCAATGCTACGGCGGCTAAAAAAAGCTAGTGCCAATCGGATTGCTAAACCAGGAGTAATGCATATTGGCAAGATAAAAATCGATATGAACAAGCGCCAAGTTTATAAAGATAATGAGCGCATTCGGTTGACGGGTGTAGAGTTTAGCTTGCTAGAGTCGTTAGTCAAAAACTCTGGAGAAGTTTTTTCTCGTGCTGAGATTTTGCAGCTAGTGTGGGGTTACACTTCAGAGCATCATGTAGATACACGCGTGGTAGATGTGCATATCTATCGCTTACGGAGTAAGTTGGAAGATGACCCCAACAACCCAGAATTAATTCTGACTGCAAGAGGTAATGGTTATCTTTTCCAAGGGTAGAAATAAGAATTTTAGCGACTTATTGCTTAAGTCTTCATTAATTTCCATACCTCCCAAGTCAGATTGTTAGGATATGCTTTAGTCATTCGCTCACAAGGCCTCGTAGTATCTGTAAGATTTCAGTATAAGCCTCGTGAGCTTGCTGATAACAAATTCTCACTTTTCAAATATTCTCTTAGTTCACTTCAGTAGGAACAATTTTTTGCTGTCTGAAAGCACATCAAATTAGAACAAAAAATGTTCCAAATGGTAAGCGTAATTTAAATTCTTTGCTTTTAGTTTAGAAGCAGCACTATAAAAAAGATTTCAAAAATACGGTAAATTTTATACCAAAGTTTTAAGTAACGTGAGTTCAATGAATACTGTGTTAGCCCCTTGATTTAACTGACTTTTCCCGTTAAGTCTCTTTTGCAAGCTGGCAACTTTCTCTACGAGACGCTACGCGAACACAAAGGTCATGCAATTTTAACAAAACTGACCACAGTACCTGGAGACCGACGGGTGTTTTACTTCGATGTTCACTCACAACAGGTTGTAATTACATTCTTATATTCAGCACCAGATGGAAGTATTTGGGCTAGTTATTATCCTTTGATTAAAGACCTATGGCAGCGTGGTTGCTGCCGGATTGAACATTTAAAAAAGCTTCCTGGAAACCCCAGCAGTGTTTACTGCTCTTATTCACGCGCTCAATGAGCAAAATCATGCCGCATCGTATGGAGCCGAGACACCCTACTGGCTCTGACAAAATTAGTACGGTGTGCCGTCTTTGTGGACAAATCTCCACAACCCATTCTCTAAATTGGCCATAAGGTCGTCATCAGGATAGCTGCCTTCGTCTCCCGGTGTTCTATCCCCGATTTCGAGGTAAAGAACATCCTCTGAGGTTTCGTTGAGCAGATGGTGTCCGTTACCAGTACCAGCCTTGAAGCCAGCACACATACCTGGGGAGAGTTGTGTATAACCTTCATCGGTACAAAGCGTTGGATGCCCCTCCAAGATGTACACGAACTCGTCTTGCTTGCTGTGAGCGTGACGAAGGGCTGAAATTGCCTGAGGAGCTAGGCGTGTTAGGTTTACACCAAAGTTCGTGATCCCAAACAGGTCACCAAGTGGGTGTTTCTCCCTGCCCACCATACGCGATGCAAACGGTTCAGGATAGTTTGAGGGCTTAGTTCTTGTCGGTGCATCAGATGCGTTGATGGCGATCAATTTTGCTCCTTTTGACATAAGAAACTCGTAAAACGGAATAATAAGGGCTAATACCAATTCAAAATTTTTGTAGGCTCTTATTTTGGCAAAGGTATTACTCTAATAACTTAATTTCAACGTTCTAACATTATGACACAAGCAATCTTAACAAAGAAAGATCCGTTGACCACACGCGATCGCCCTCATTAGTAGTATTATCCTAATTGCTTACTTTACGATAGATTTTCCCCGCTCTGCGAAAATTGCACGTATTTTTGTGATTACTAAAAATAAAGATGACTGAGGAGGCAATAGGCAAATGAAAAGAAGGCTCATAGCTACAAAACCCCTTATCTAACGTCAGTAAACCGAAAAGTTTTGCGATCACCAAGTCAAGCAGAAAATGGTACTTATTCTTTTTATGCTTACCTATCTCACCTTCTAAGGTTCTATTAGCTGTGTAATTTTTTTTGAAAAATTCACTTGATTAATTGGCAAATTGGCAACCCTTAGAAAATTAACTATGTTACCTTTAGCGGAATCAAGGTGTGTTTGCACTTTCAAGCTATCTGGACGGGTTGAAACCCGTCTTTATTTATCGCTTTCTCTATCTTGAAAACGGGTGTAAGCCGCTGGTTGATAATAATGTTATCCAACTAATCGTTATTGCCCTGAGCTTTGGTATCGTCCTACGGGGTATCAAATCCGAACAAATTGCCCAAGGCAAGAACGGATACCAGCCAATTGAGGATGTGATTGGAGTTTTGTTTGAGGCGGTGGTTCGCATTCTCAACTGGGTAATTGCCTTAGTACCTTTTGCAGTCTTTGGAATTGTCGCGAAAACTGTTGCCAAAGAAGGCTTTGCTCCTTTTCAATCTTTGGGTGCGTTCATTCTAGCCGTGCTGGTAGCGCTGGCATTACAAGCTTGCTACTACCTAACTAGAGTTAAATTCGGTTCTTGGGTACACCCGCTAAAATTCCTAGCTGGCGGTTCTGATGCTTTTTTAACAGCTTTCTCGACTTCTTCTTCGGCGGCTGCAATGCCTGTAACTTTTGAAGTTTTGCAAAGAAAAATCGGTTTAAGGGAATCTTCAGCTGCTTTAGGGGCATTAGTAGGGGCAAATTTCAACAATGATGGCACTGCCCTTTATGAAGCAATGTCTGCGTTATATATTTCCCAATTGATTGGGCAACATCTGAGTTTGGGACAGCAGTTAATTGTTATCTTGACGTCTATATTTGCATCGGTCGGTGCGGCAAATATTCCCAATGCTGGACTAGTAACTATGACACTAGTGTTTACTTCTGTAGGCTTGCCTACGCAGTATATTGCTTTACTGGTAACTGTAGACTGGTTTCTGGATCGCTGCCGCACTGCGATTAATGTAATGGGAGATATGACTGTCAGTACTTTACTTGATGGCAAAAAGCCACGTTCTCTTGATGAAGCTTAATTTATCAGCTTTTAAACAGTGCAGCAGTTTTGCAGGTATCTAATGCCGTTAAGGCCCCTTCTTGGCGTTACATTCTTTAGCCCAGCAGCGTTTTAGAAGTTGAATTCGCCACATTGATGCAAAATTCCGGGGATTTAACATCAATTTAGCCTCGCGACTAAACAAAGGCTGGTTGAGATATTGCCAAAGAGGAAATTTAATTTTGGTGTGATTGGGAGCCATAAGAAGAACAAAATACTATAAAAACGTTGTGGCAGTATTTGGCAGTTGTTGTGAAAACTGCTACATACTGTTTTTCTAGTTAAAGATTACACTTCGTTTTTATAATTGTCCCTGTAGGAATTGCGGAAAATTAGTCAAGCATACACTAGCTATTCTGAATAGATTTAAGTAAAGAAACCCTTGCGCTAATTGCTTTGATGAGGGAAGCCTCACAAAACATTTCTCTAGGCTAGGTGCTTCTCTTTTTTCATTATGCGATTGGCTTCAATGCCTTTTGGGCGATCGCTTTAACTGAAAAGCTGATTTATTATCTCAACTATCTTAATTTGTCAGCAGAGTTCAGTGATTGATATTAAGCCCTATTCTTTAAAACTTTCAATGACAACTTCGTGTTGCCTGCTTTTCATGAAACCTGCTTTAAAAGTGTACTCTTATACCAATTCAATTAATGATTGCAACACATCCTTGGGTGAAGACGCGATTCATCGCGTCTCTACAGATGGACTATTTGTCATATTATTTTTTAAAATTGGTATTATCTTTCAATAATATAAATTTAAAACTTTCAGATACACAAATACCCTCAAAAGCTTCGATATTGCTTCTTAGGAGCAAGAAAGTGAAGTTCTGGTATTACTATATTTGCCATGAAATACTCAATGGTTTGCTGCTTAACCAAACCATGCATTACTAGAATCTCTCCCAACAGCTTACCACTCAATTTTTGTGCTTTGAGTACTGTATTTACTTCATCTGGGGTAATCACTTCAGCATCAACTAAATACCTCCCAAGCCGTTTAAGCTGAAAACCTTTCGCGTCTATTTCGTTAATCAATGGTATCTCCTTATTTTCACTAGTCATATTGCAATAGATAGATAACCATGCTTGATAATTAATTATAGTATTTACTGTTAATCTCTAATTTTAATTATCTCATAACCTTTGCTTAACTATGTTTTGTAAGGGTTAGGTCTCAAACTCCAAAAATGTAAAATTATGGTAAAAAAAGTATGAATTTATTATGCAGACTGATTTGCGAACAAAAAAATAAATCCACCTACACATGAAAGTGAAAGGTGGATTTATCGGATATATGAATATCTAGCGCGGTTGTATCACAAGTAGAAACGTTGCATTGCAACGTTTCTACACGCGTGAAATGTATAGTTAGTAATGAGTGCCAGTTTTACGATGGTTGATGGCAGTAACAGCATCAGGCTTGAGTAATTTGCCGTCGTCAACAGTTGCATACACAACCCAGTGGTCGCCGCATTCCATGCGTTGATTAACTGAGCATTCCAGATAGGCTAGAGCATCATTGAGGACAGTACAGCCGTTATCTGCAACTCCTGTTTTAAAGTTGGCAAATCGGTCTTCTCCTGGCGCAAAAGATTTACGAAAATGCTTCGTGTAATCTTGATGATTGCCTTCAGGCAGAATATTTAGGGCAAATTTACCACCTGGATACATCAGGGATTCGATCGCTCGTTCTTTAGCGATCGCAATTGTAAGCCCTGGTGGGTTAAAGGTAGCTTGAGAAACCCAAGCACCTAACATCCCAGTAGACACTTCTCCTTGCTTGGCTGTAATCACGCAAACCGAACCAATAATCCGACCGACAGCTTGTTCTACCGGGGTAGCTGATTGTTGCGGGACACGCACCTTTTTCGCCTTTTTCAGGGCTTGGGCAAAGTCTGTGCCGACTTCTTCACAGAACTTGAGGGTAACATCGTCGGGTTTAAACTTCACCTTTAGGGTTTCAAAGCCAAGGCGATATCCAGCATCCCGGAGTTTACCTTCAATTAAGTCAAATGCTTCGCCACTCCAGCCATAGGAACCAAACACCCCAGCGAGTTTGCTATTGTCACCGCTCGATAGCACAATACCCAAAGCGGTATGAATAGGAGTAGGTGCATGACCACCAATAGTAGGAGAGCCGATAATAAAACCATCAGACTCAGCTAGGCTGGTAGTAATTTCCTCGGGGGTGGCAAATTCGCAGTTAATAGATTTTACAGCGACTCCACCTTTAGTCAGTCCTAAAGCGATCGCTTGTGCTAGAGTCGCCGTATTTCCATAAGCTGAGGCATAAAGTAGAGCCACAGATATTTCGCGATCGTTTTGAGAACGGCTCCATTCTGCATAAGCTTTGGTAAGTTCAATTAAACCGCTGCGTACCAAAGGCCCATGACCTACAGCATACATTCTCACCTGCAAATCTGATATTTTCTCCAAAGCTGCTTCCACATGAGGAGCTTGAGGAGCCATTAAGCAGTTGTAGTAATAGCGGCGGTCTTCTTTGTATGTTTCCCAGTTATCATCAAAGGCTTCATCACCACAGATATGAGTTCCAAACAACTTATCTGTGTAGAGAATTTGGGTTTGCTGATCGTAGGTACAAAGTCCTTCCGGCCAACGTGGGCTGGGAATAGGGAAGAACTTTAAAACATGACCCTTACCTAAATCCAGAGTTTCTTTCCCCCGCATTACCAAGACTTTCAAATCGTGGTCAAGGAAAGCAGCCCGCAAATTTCCCGCGGCGGGAAGAGAACAAACAAAGGTTACTTGTGGTGCAAGTTCTAGAATTGCCTTGAGGGTTGCAACTCGGTTGGGATTAAAATGACCCATTATTACATAATCCAACCGTCGCAAATCTAGAGTCTGCCGTAATGTTTCCAGATAAATTTCGGTAAAACTTTCTGCGGGTGGGTCGATAAGTGCAGTTTTATCGGCTTCTATTAAATAGCAATTGGAGGTAGTACCTCTTTCAAGTGCATATTCAATTTCAAACCGTAGACGTGACCAACTACGAGCTCTAAGAACCTTAGTATTTGTAGCAATTGGTAGAACTTGTACGTCGCGTGGTTTGGACTCAGGCATAGATTTTTGATAAAGTTGGGTACTGGAGACTGGGTATTGGGTATTGGGTACTGGGGACTGGGTACTGGGGATTGGTAAAAGCTCCTTCCCAGTCCCTAGCCCCCAGTCCCCAGTTCCTTGTTAGTAGTAATTACCTACTTTGCGATGGCGGACTGCTGTTAGCCCATCGGGTTTGGAAACACGACCGTCTTGAACGGTGCAGTATAAAATCCAGTGGTCGCTGCATTCCATGCTGCTCTGTATTTCACATTCCATGTATGCCAGGGCATCAGTTAGAATCGGAGAACCGTTTTTCGCGGTTTGAGTTTTCACTCCAGCAAATCGGTCAGCACCGGGATGCAAGCGCTTGAGAAAGTGCTTTTTGAGTTCTTGATAATTGCCTTCTTCCAAAACGTTGAGGACGAAACGATCGCCTACTTGCATTAAGGAATCAATGGCGCGGTCTTTGGCAACGGCAATTGTGAATCCTAGTGGTTGCAAACTCGCTTGTGTTACCCAGGATGCCAGCATTGCACTTGAGGCATTATCTTTTTTAGTGGTGACTATATACAGTCCACTACTAATCCGACCCAGCGCCTTTTCCATGTTGACGTCGAGGGACTTGATTTGCTTGATGTTGCGATCGCGCACCAGCAATTGTCCCAAGTCTTTACCCGCTTCTTCACACAACTGGAATGTTGATGCGGTGGGAGCTTCTTTAATCCGAATAGCTGGGAAAGCTTCTTTGATGCCAGAGTCAAGAAATTTTCTGCGGAGTGTATCAACGGGTTCATCATCCCCACCGTAACACTCGAACAGCCCAACAACTTGCTTGTTCTTGGCGACAGCTAGCAGCGAACTGATACTAGCTTGGGCGGCGGCGGCGGTAGTCGGGGGCATACCGATAATGATGCCAGCTGCTCTCCCAGCTAGTTCTTGAATTTCTTGGCTCTCAGCAGTATTAAGATCCAGTACTTCCACCCCAACGCCAGTTTTCAGGATACCTTCGGCAATTGCGTGACCAAGGCGCTCGCCATACCCGTAATCTGAGACAAAAAACAAGCCAACGGTAGTTTCTGTTTTAGCTTGTCTTTGGCTCCAATTTTCATAGCACCCAGTTAGAACATCTAAATGGTGGTATAATAAGGGGCCATGACCATTAGCAATAATATTAATCTTCCCTAGGTCGCCCATCCGCTTCATCGCATTGACCAAAGAACGAGCGTTAGGGCCCATCAAGCAGTCGTAGTAAAATCTAAAGTCAGCTTCGATCGCTTCTAAATCTTCGTCGAAAGTGCGATCGTCACAAAAGTGCATCCCAAAAGCATCACAGGTATAGAGGATTTGGGTTTTGCGGTCAAAGCTAAAGATTGTATCTGGCCAGTGCAGGTTAGGCGCACTCACGAATTCGATTTCGTGTCCTTTGCCAATATCTATGCGATCACCAGTTTTGACAACTCGCTTAGAAAAAGGATCGTGTACCAAACCTTCTAGAAACTGAAGCGCCACTTTTGACGCTAAGACAGTGGCTCTAGGAGCTAACTGGAGAACATCTTCCACCAAGCCGCTGTGGTCTGGCTCTGTGTGGCTGACAATTATGTAATCAATTGTTTTGGGATTGACAAGACCTTTTAAAGTCTCTAGATACAGGTGACGAAACTTCTGGTGAGAAGTATCAATCAAAACTGTTTGTTCGCCCCTAATTAGATATGAATTGTAGGTTGTGCCGTTTTGCAGTCCGAATTCGATATCGAAGCGATCGCGATCCCAATCAAGAGAGCGAATCGCCGTTGTGTTAGGGGCAATTTCTACAGTTTGTATAGTTAGCCGATGTTGAACGTTCTCTGCGATCGCTACCATTATTCGTCTCCGAGCGCAAATCATTAGTATTTTCTTCTCTCACCATTTTCTAGCTAAAATTTTTTTGAAGTTGTAATGAATATTAGTTTTTGCAAAATTTAACTTGTATCAATTGTTGCTATTTATTAGTAGATTTTTTAACTCAAAAAATCTACTAATTCTTATTAAGTTAATATATATACTTAATATGGAATATCGCTTTTTATTAAAAATATTTTCCAATTCCAAAATATCATATAGCATTCCTAAATTATCCGTGAACTACAAGATTCCTAATTTCTCTAATAAATTGGAAATCTAATCCGATTTTTCTAAAATACTGAATATATTTATCATCGCATCACCAGAATGTTTAGAAGCTTACATTTCTGTCGATATGTTTGCGCCCTAGTAACTAACTTCAGCACCAAGCAAAAGCGCTAATACTCCAACGACTTATGTCATCCCATCATGAGCGTAACCTGCGTTACTATAATGCAGGCAGGTGTCCACCATGTGTTCTCTACCCACGTAAATCCAGAAAGCGAGCCATGATTAATCAACTCCAAGACTACAATCCCAGCGGCATAGGTGAAATCAATGGCAACCTCTTGGGTTTGCCGTTCGATTACGAGTCTGCCAACCTGATTGTGTTCGGTGTGCCTTGGGAAGTCACCGTTTCTTATGGTGCAGGTACAGCCAACGGGCCGCAGCGGGTTCTTGATGCTTCGACGCAACTAGATTTATTCGATTTCGATAATCCTGATGGCTGGAAACGCGGAATTTTTATGGTGGAAATTCCTCAAGATATTTTAGAGAAGAATAAGTATTATCGCGCCTTGGCTGCACAAATTATTGAACGACTAGTGCAAGGTAAACTACTGACAGAAACACCAGATTTAACACCTGTTTTGACAGAAATAAATCAGGCTTGTCAACAGGTGAATCAATGGCTGTTTACACAATCTCAGGCAGCAATTAACAATGGTAAACGAGTTGCAGTTATTGGTGGCGACCACAGTTCACCCTTGGGTTATTTTCAAGCATTAGCAGCTAAATATTCTAACTTCGGCATTTTGCATATTGATGCACACGCAGATTTACGTGATGCTTACGAAGGGTTTGAGTTTTCTCATGCGTCCATCATGTTTAATGCGATGAAACTACCGCAAATTTCCAAGTTAGTGCAGGTAGGCTTGCGCGATATTTCTCATGATGAAGTGGAAATGATAAACGAATCTAATAATCGCATTATTGCTTATTATGACCCAGCAATTAAGCAAAAGCTCTATTCTGGAACTACCTGGATTGATGTATGCCGAGAAATTATTAGTCATTTACCTGAATACGTTTACATTAGCTTTGATGTAGATGGACTTGATCCAAAACTCTGTTCGAGTACAGGTACTCCTGTACCAGGCGGACTGGAATTAGAGCAAACTTTTTGTCTGTTTCGCGAATTAGTAAATAGCGGTAGAAAAATTATTGGTTTTGATCTTTGTGAGGTCGGTGATGCTGAGTGGGATGGTAATGTAGGTGCGCGGATTGTTTACAAGTTAGCGAATTTGATGGATTTATCGCAGCAGTAAGAATGCTCAATTTAAAAGCATGATTTTCAAATCAAGTTGATTAAACATAAAGACACAAAGTAGAATTTGCCCCCAGCTAAATTATCTTTGTCCTACCCATAGAGTTAAAGATAGATAAAGTTAAGTTAACTGTTAGTAATGCTTGATTTAAAAGAACACGTAGATTGTTTCGCCAGAAAATTTCTTCCATTCTACCGATTCATTCCTTCAGAAAAATTCACTATTGATAGAAGCCATTTGGTTCAAACAGAGTTAAATTGTAACTCAATTAAAGTTCTTAGCTGGAATATTGCTAAAAACAATAATGATAAAGTTTGGATAAGAGATTTTTTAAATATTCTGGATAAATACCAACCAGACCTGATATTTTTGCAAGAGTTTCGCCTAAGTGTAGAGGCGGAAAATATTGTAGAATTGATAGATATGAGTTGGAATTTTGCACCTAACTTTATTGATACTCATCATCAAACTTATTCAGGAATTTTAACAGCAGCTAAAATCAGCCCGCTCAGCAAAAGGGCTGTAATTACAAAACATTATGAACCTATTATTAACACTCCTAAAGTTTCTCTGATTACTGAATATCCCTTGTTAAATCAGAGAGAAACTTTTTTAGCTATCAATAGTCATCTGATAAATTTTGTAGATTTAGACAAATTCAAAACACAGCTGCATGAGTTAGAGTTGGTGCTGTCTGTGCATCGTGGGCCTTTAATATTTGCGGGAGACTTCAATACCTGGAATCGAGAAAGGGCAGTTCTCTTAGATAAAATGGCAACTCGCCTGGGATTAATGCCAGCGACTTTTGCGCCTCATGAAAGCAAGAAAATCAAACGCTTTCTATTGTCACCCCCCCTAGACTATATCTTTTACAGAGGAGTTAGTGAAAAACAAGTCAGTGCTAAAGTGCTAGACCAAATTTCTTCATCCGATCACAAACCATTACTGGCAGAATTTTCTTATGTAGATAGGAAAAAAAATTAAAATGCTTGTAGATGGTGGTGTGGTAGCTCTTTATTATAGTGCAGCTACAGTTTTTGTTCATACCTTGGGAATTGTCAACGCTGCCCATGCGGTGATGAACGTCCGATCTTCCCAAGGTGCGATCGCTTGGAGTATTTCTTTAGTCACTTTTCCTTGGCTAGCGATTCCGTTGTATTGGATTCTAGGCAGGACTAAATTTCATGGATATGCTGAAGCTTTGCGCTCAGTCTACGCACAACACCATCAGCTGGTTCGCCAAACCTACAGTGACCTGATTCAATTTAAGGCGGTACTACCAGAGAAGTTAGCACAGTTGCAACCGCTGGCAGAAGCTTTTACAGGAATTCCTTTCACATCAGGTAATGCTGCCGAATTACTGATTAATGGTCAGCAAACCTATGCGGCGATGTTAAAAGCGATCGCATCGGCAACAAATTATATTTTGTTGCAATCCTACATCGTTATTGATGACCAAGCAGGTAACGAGTTCAAAGATGCTTTGATTACCAAAGTCAAGCAAGGCATAAGAATCTACTTTCTCTACGATGAAATTGGTTCTAATAAACTGTCTCGCTCCTATATCAACTCTCTACAAGAAAATGGAATTGAGGTAAGTGCATTTCATACCACCAAAGGCGAAGGTAATCGTTTCCAGATCAATTTCCGCAACCATCGTAAGATTCTGGTGGTGGATGGCGAAATAGCATTTTTGGGTGGTTTGAATATTGGTGACGAATATTTGGGAAAAAATCAACGCCTAAGTCCGTGGCGCGATACCCACATGATGTTGCAAGGCCCAACAGTACAAACCCTGCAAAATTCCTTTCTTCGAGATTGGTACTGGGCAACTCGAACAGTTCCTGAAGTTAACTGGCAAGTAAAAGTTAATCGAGAACTTAATCAAACCGCATTAGTTCTGCCTACAGGCCCCGCAGATCAACTCCCAGCCTGCCAACTTTTTTTCGTCAATGCTATCAATCAAGCCAAGAATCGCCTCTGGATTGCCACTCCTTATTTTGTACCAGATGATTCAACCTTGTCAGCCTTAAAACTGGCAGCAATGCGCGGTGTAGATGTGCGAATTATTTTACCGAACCGACCCGACCATCTTTTTGTGTATCTATGTTCTTTCTCTTATTATTCTGAAATGGAAGCGATCGGGATCAAGCTATATCGCTACAAAAATGGCTTTATGCACCAGAAAATCATGCTCATCGATGAAGATATGGCAGGTGTAGGAACTGTCAACCTAGATAATCGCTCATTCTTGCTCAACTTTGAAGTTATGGGCTTTGTTGCCGAAGCTCGCTTTGTTGAAAGCGTGGAGAAAATGCTACGAAATGACTTGTCTGCCTCTGTTTCTGTTAGTCTATCGGAATACGATAGGAAATCTTTTTGGTTTAAGTTAGCCGTCAGAGTATCTCGGTTACTGACACCATTACTGTAAAAATTGTTTGCGCCCAAATAAATAGTGCGCCCTTTATAAACAGGATTTATATAGCTGTCGCCAGGTGCTTTAGGACATCAACCTGAACATAAAACCCTGACACCAAAAGACTTTCAAACCTATTCCCTGTCTCCTGCTATACCAACAGGCTGAAAAAGCTGAATTTTTATATTCTGTAAAGCTCTGTGGACATAGCTGTGCTTACTACGTAGCGTTACCGCCAGGAGAAGGGTAGGTGGGCTTGGTTGGTGTGCAAAATGAACCCCGAATTACATTCACTAGGGCTTAAGTTGACTCAAACCCTTGATTTTTCGTGACTCATGTACTTAGCCTTATGGTAGTTTAGGGTTAAACTCATATATTGCAATAGATAACTTTTACCCTAATGACCGGAGAGCAAAACTTTGGGAATAGAACTACGCAGTTTTGTATTTCTCGACAACCTACAACCTCAACACGCGGCATACATAGGAACAGTAGCCCAAGGTTTTTTACCATTACCAGGAGATACATCGCTGTGGATTGAAATCTCTCCTGGTGTTGAAATTAATCGGATTACCGATATAGCGCTTAAAGCTGCCTCTGTCCGTCCGGGAGTACAGGTAGTAGAACGACTATACGGTTTATTGGAAATTCATTCTAGCTCTCAAGGGGAAACGCGAACTGCTGGTCAAGCTATTTTGGCGACATTAGGAGTCCGAAAAGAAGAATGTCTCAAACCACGTGTTATTTCTACTCAGATTATTCGGAACATCGATGCTTACCAAACACAACTGATCAATCGCACGCGGCGGGGGCAGCTACTACTTGCAGGGCAAACGCTGTATGTATTAGAGGTTGAACCGGCTGCTTACGCTGCACTGGCTGCCAATGAAGCGGAGAAAGCGGCATTGATTAATATTCTTGAAGTTCAAGCTGTCGGCAGTTTTGGACGGCTTTACTTGGGTGGACAAGAACGAGATATTCTTGCAGGTGCGGCGGGAGCATTAGCGGCGATTGAAAATGTAGCTGGTCGGGTACATCCCCAAAGTGGACGTAAGGAGTAAAGGATAGAACATGGCAAATCGAGAGCATCTGGCTTTACTCAAAGCAGGTGCAGTCACATGGATTGAGTGGAGACAGAATAATCCCCAGATTGAACCAGACCTCAGTGCTGCAAACTTACAAGGGGGTAACTTTAGAGGGGCGCATCTCCAAGAGGCAAACTTGAGTAGGGTGGATCTGAGTAATGCTTTACTTGTACGAGCCAACCTTAGCGGTGCTAACTTTGGTAGTGCTAACCTCTATAAAGCCAAGCTGATTGAAGCTAACCTGAGCGGGGCTAACTTTAGTGTTGCTAACTTGAGCAGTGCTACACTTACAGAGGCAGATTTGAGCCATGCCAATCTGATTGGAGCTGATTTGAGTCAGGCGAATCTCAGAGGAGCTGCGATCGCTCAAGCTAATCTAATTGGAACTGACTTAAGAGAGGCGAACTTAAGAGAAGCAGATTTGGGTGCTGCGAAGCTAATACGGACTAATCTCTGTTTTGCCAACCTCATAGCAGCTAATTTGATTGCAGCTGACCTCAGCGAGGCAAACTTGTACGAAGCAGAAGTGATGGGGGCTTACCTTTATAAAACTGACCTCTACAAAGCTAATCTGGCTAAGGCTCGCTTGGGTGGCGCATATTTGTTCCAAGCTAACTTGAGTGAGGCTGACTTGAGAGGCGCTAACTTGGGATGGGCTAATCTCACACAAGCGAACCTCAGAGGAGCTAATCTTAGAGGAGCTAATCTTAGAGGAGCTAACCTTAAAGGAGCTAACCTGAACGGCGCGAATTTTCAAGAAACTATTATGCCTGATGGTTCCAAGCACGATTAATTTATCAAAATAATTTTTGGTCATCAGTGCTGAGTGACTACTCAGCACTACTGAGCGATCGCTAATTTGATCAAAGCCAATCACTGGCTTGTCAAAATTCGACTAACTTGTTCTAACTGCAATGGTTTGCGTTCAATATTCTGGAAACAATCAATTTTTTGCAGATAACTATACGCTGTTTTAAAGTTACTTAAATTCACTAAGACAATATCTTCATAAACCGACTCTTGCGGACTCTTCACATCCAAAATTACTTCTTGTAGATTATTTTGGGTAATAGCGAGTTTCAAATATTTCAAAAATAACTCACGTTTTTTGGAACGGACACTCAGCAAGTACCAATTACCATTCACGGGTGGTGGTGCTGAAGAATCTATAGGTTGTAAAGGTGACATAATTTCGGCGATACAGATGAAGGTGATAGTGAGATTAAAACTGCTTTAAGCGTGCTAAGTAAAGAATCTCGATATAACCATAGCATCTTGCATTCAGGAATCTACTGTCAGGGATTGGCTAGTCTGTGTTTTTCTATTTTGGCATTTTGGCATATTTGATGAATATCGGTTTGTTATCCTACAGATCCGCGAATGTCTTTGTGCAACAGTAAAAACTTGCAGAATCCCTCGGTTTACTACTGGGGGTATTTTTTATTTCGGAATTAAGACCCGTCAGATTTAAAGTAGGATAAGTTCATTGCGTTACGCCGATCAACCCAACACGCATGGCAGAACTATCTGATAGGCGATCGCCTAGACGGAAAATCATCTCAGCATTAAAAACTTGGGCTGCTACTCCTCATGGAATATCAACAGTTCTACTGGCCAAGATGGCGCTAAAAATGGCAGTAGCATCAGTAATATCTTTGGTGATTGCTCAGGGGTTGCGATGGAACTACCCGTTATATGCAGCGATCGCAGCCATCATTGTTATGTCATCTACACATGGCAGCACTCTCAGCCTGGGTATTCAGCGGATGATTGGGACGGTGATAGGTGGTATAAGTGGAGCAATCTTTGCGGTTGCATTGGGTAGCAATTTTTGGTCATTGGGAATAAGTGTTTTCTTAACTATCTTTCTCACTTCCTACTGGAAATTCAATGAGGCGGCAAAGTTGGCAGGGTATGTTTCAGCACTTGTCATCTTGAGCCACAGCGAAGTTGCTTGGCTCTATGCGTGGGGTAGATGTCTCGAAACCTTTTTGGGCATCGTTGTGGCACTGTTGGTGAATAACTTCATTTTTCCGGCCTCTGCTGGAAAAGAATTGAGGCGTTGTCTATCGCAAACGCTAACTGATTTAGAGCAGTTTTACGCCTTAGTAGTAGACTCTGCGTTTACAGGAAATTATGATCGCCCTCATGTAGATGCATTGAAAATCAAGATTATTGGTTCACTTCAGAAAGGGCGATCGCTATGGAAGGAAGTCAAACAAGGACAGACAAACGAACCGCCAGAAAAGCAAATTAATGAAGCTTGGGAGTTTCTCATCCGCAGAATTTGGGAACACACTCTAACAATGGAACATACTGTACTTGCTCGCCAGCAAGATATTTTTTGGCAGATTCTTTCACGCCAAATTACCCAACTTGCCCAAGAAACGCAAAGTGCGATGCTTGTTTTAGCAACAGCCGTCAAGTCCGGCAAGTCTGATATATCCTTGTCTGGAATAGAAGTTGCACTAACCAAGGCTACAGAGCAATTAAACCAGCTACAAGAAATGAAACAGCAAGATTATCCAATGGATGAGCTACTGCGGTTTTTCACATTCTTCTACACGATGGAAGAAGTAGGGAGGAAGTTGCAAAGAATGGCAGATATGCTGAGTTAGGAATTGGGGATGGGAGAAACGCGAAAAAGTGAGATCCTCGTGAAATAGGCTGTTCTTGAGCAGGGGGAGCAGGGGGAGTAAAGAGACATATTAGTACTTTTTACTACTGAAACAGATTGTTTATACACTTATTTCTTTCTCTTCCCCTGCCTCCCTTGCCTCCCCTGCCTCCCCTGCCTCCCTTGCCTCCCCTGCTCACCCATCTCACAAAATCGCATTGCTCTTATTGGGGATTGGGATTGGGGATTAGTTATTCTTCCCTACTCCCCACTCCCCTAACCCTTAAAAATTAAAGGTTGTTCTCAACGTCCCAATGATTGCATCATCGTTGTTGCCACCACCTTGACCAGGATTTGTCAACCAAATTATCCCAGGGGTAATAGAAATATTATCGCTGATGCGATACTTGTAAAAGCCTTCAAAGTGGTAAGGTTTATCACCATTGACGCTGCCTAAGTATGGCTGCACACCTGCGAAAACTCCTAAAACGTTGCCTCTCCTACCAAAATCTGGTAATGCTACCCCAGCACCGTAACTCCAAACTTCACCATTATCATTAGCACCAAAGCCCGTGATATCGCTGTAAAGTACAAAGCCACTAATAGACAATTTGTCACTAGGTTTAAAAGCTGCTTCAAAACCAAAGGAATTGCTGACGTAAGGATTGCCACCAGCAACAAAGTTTGCTTGTGCAGTCCCAACTACAGCATTAGTCACTGAACCTGTGTCGAATAAAGCACTACCTCCACCATGATAACCGTGGACGTAAGTTGCAGCTAAAGTTAGGCGATCGCCAACATTTAAATTCAACTGTCCTAAAGCCGCATAATTACCCTCAAACAAACCTGAACCTGGATTAGGGTTATTCGGTTCAGATGCCAAGTACCCAAAAGTTAATGAAGGTTTGAAGCTACTGTTGCTATTCCCAAAACCTAAGTTGAAACCGATACCAGCACCGCCACCAATCCGGTAGATTGGGCTTTCAGAAGCAAAGGTAGACAAAGCACCGTTACCACCATCAAAATCCTCAAAGTATGGGTTGACAGTAGGAACGTAATCGCTTTGAATACCTCCAGTAGCAGCAATGTAAACTTGTGAGTTGCCAACTGGAAAGTAGTACGCCAACCAGTCGATGAAAGCACTGTTATCGTTAGAAGGGGATAAGTTAAAGGTTTGAGTTCCTTCAAATGTGTCATTTGATAAAGCCAATCTAGTGGCATTACCAGCAGCAATCCTAGTGTGCAAGACATCTTTACCTGTGAAGCTGCTTTGGAAGTCTAAACGCACCCTATCTTGAAATACAGTGTTGTTGTTGTCGCCGCTGCCAAAGTTATCGGTAAGAGCAAAAATTGCCTCACCCACAAGTTTAGTTGTAGTAGAAAACTGATTTGCTTCCAGTTCCGCAGTACGTGTTTCTAGAGAATCTACTCGACCCCGTAAGGTTGCTAATTCTGCTGAGAATTCTTCTTGCAAACGCTGGAGAGTTGCCAAATCTTGTTTTGTTACTAAGTCAGCTGTTGCTGTCGCAATCAGTTCATTAACCCGATCTAAACAAGCATTCAAACCTGCGGCAAACTCGTAACGAGTTAATGCCCGGTTACCACGGTAAGTGCCATTAGGATATCCTGCAATACAACCGTAACGTTCAACCAGGGATTGCAACGCTTGAAATGCCCAGTCTGTTGGCTGTACATCAGAAAACTGAGAGACTGATGTCACCTGAGACAGTGAATTCTGGTTATTGCCTTCACGCCTATAGCGGTCAACTTGTTCTAAAACGTTATTCTCATCAGTTTTAGCTTGAGCAACCAACTGCTGGTTAACTTTTGGTTGCGTTGTTTGAATGAATATTGAACTATCAGAAGTTATTGGTGCTTCTGTCAAAACTACTTTTGTCTTTATATCTTCAGCCGAGCTAAGTACTTTCGCAGCCATAGCTCTAGCGGAACCCAACACCGTCACTCCCAAAACTACTGGACTGATTACCAGAGTTTTCCACAATAAATCAGACATGTTTTATTTTCCTTTCCAACAAAGACCCAGAATTAATGGCTTCAAGAAAAAGAGAACAAGTAGTTATCGTACTTCCGGAAATCTTATCAGATTGAAGTGATATAAACTACTGTGTGTCACGGAAATTTTACATAAAATTGGAAGTTCTTAAAGATGGACTGTTTACCAATTAGTCCGTTTATCTATAAAAAGTAAAGGCATCAGTCGTCAAGAGCCAGAATGGCACTATGAAGCTGGCGGATAAATAAATGGTGAAACACCACACTAATAATCTTAGATAAGTGTGGTCTTCAATATAGGACTCATATTTGATTGCGTGAAAAAACCTTAGTACACTTTTATTCCTTTTTACCTGTTTCCTGTCTCTAGAAGTGTTTCAAGAATCAAATCGGATTCCTATAGATGTCAGTCTGAAAATCTACCTAATTACATTTTTGGTAGTCTTAAAGGCGATCGCTTAATTTTTATAAGTCTTATTCCAAATTCTTTCTAAGGTTTCAATCTGCTTTTGCCTTTGAAGATTTAGCTGATGAATTCTTTCTAAGTTTTCATTTTGCTACTAGCTGTTAACTATGCGCTTGTGACGCTGCTTTTTATAATCTATAAACAATATCGCAGTGAATCACCTGATGTTGATGGAAAAACTGCAAGACAGGTAGTAAATCTAGCAATAATTTCCGAATTTCAACTTGATTAAATAAAAAGTTTGATTGACTGATTGCGGGAATGCAACTGTCCTCAACAGGCTTTGACAGTTTGCTGGTGCAGGGAAGATATTCACACATAAAAGGGGTGTAAACTTGAGTCCTGGAACTTTCTCAGTTAGAAGAAGTTACAGGGAACGGCTATTTCTGCCGCATCCCATGCCTTTATCCTTTAATCTGATCTAAAGCTAAATTCAGCTTCAAAACATTAACTCCAGGTTCACCAAAGATACCGAGAAAACGACCATCGCTATTTTGGGCAATCAAAGTTTCCAGTTGGGTGGATTGAATTCCTCGCGCCTTGGCTACTCGTGCAATTTGCGCTGTTGCAGCTTCAGGGGTAATGTGGGGGTCAAGGCTGGAACCAGAGGTGTAGACTAAATCGCCAGTTGGCTGCACACCTGCTGTTTTCAGACGATTGAAGTCACCTTCAACCTTTTTGCTGGGGTCGGGGTCATCTTTACCTTTGATGCGTTCCAGCAATGCGGGATTACTGGGAGCCAAGTTGCTAGCGCCAGAAACCCCAGTTCTTAAAACTCCCGCATCATCCTTTTTGGGGTCGGCGGTGCTGTAGCTCGTGGTACTGGGACGACTGTTAAAATAGCGATCGCTACTAAAAGGTTGACCAATCAAAGCAGAACCCACAACTTGACCTGCATTATTTTTTAGCAGACTGCCATTGGCTTGAAATGGAAACACAATCTGCCCAATAGCAATCATCCCAAAAGGATAAATAATCGCGACCATAACCCAGAGTACCAAGGTAGAACGAATAGCTCTACTAGCTTCACGTGCAAAACTCATTAGAATTTCTCCGGTACAAACATTACAAAAAATAAATAGATAGAAAGCCCTAGTGTCACCATTCCTAACAGCCCCAATCCCCAAGATTGACTGCGGGAAAGCTCTTCACCAGTAGCTGCATAGACTAGAGGTGCAACCACTAGGTTGAAACACATCGCCAAGAATAAATACAGTGGCAGCTTTTGTCTACGCCATTGACACCAGATTTCAGTTATTTCTTCTAATACTTGAGATGCAAGAATAGTGCGTCGGATCTGAATAGGTTTCATAGTAAATTAAGACAAAGGTAGAATAATATCTATAAGTTTGATGGCAATGAAGGGAGCAACGATGCCGCCAAGACCAAAGATGAAGATGTTGCGACGTAGCAGTTGATCTGCTGTTAAAGGTAAAAACTTCACCCCTCTGAGTGCTAGCGGAATTAGTGCCGGAATAATCAAAGCATTGTAAATCAGCGCCGAGACGATCGCAGATTGGGCGCTCTTTAATCCCATAATATTAAGTGCGCCGATTCCAGCAGCTGCAAAGATAGTAGGAATGATGGCAAAATACTTGGCAATATCGTTAGCAATGGAGAATGTTGTCAACGCTCCACGAGTAATTAGCAACTGTTTACCTATGGTTACTAGGTCAATTAGCTTCGTCGGGTCTGAGTCTAAGTCCACCATGTTAGCAGCTTCTTTGGCAGCTTGCGTCCCAGAGTTCATTGCCACACCCACGTTTGCTTGAGCCAAAGCAGGGGCATCATTAGTACCATCCCCAGTCATTGCCACCAGTTTACCCTGAGATTGTTCAGAGCGAATTACCTCAATTTTGTCTTCTGGAGTCGCTTCGGCAATGAAATCATCTACCCCGGCTTCCTCGGCAATTACCGAAGCGGTAATCCGGTTGTCACCTGTGAGCATGATAGTCTTAACACCCATGCGGCGGAGTTGGTCAAAGCGTTCCCGCAAACCAGGTTTCACAATATCTTTGAGGTAAATGACACCATAAATCTTGTCATCTTGGCAAACAGCTAAAGGTGTACCGCCTAATCGGGAAACTCGCTCATAAGCTGCGTCTATATCATCAGGAACGTAACCACCACGAGAACGGACAAATCCCTTAATGGCATCCACTGCACCTTTGCGAATTTGTTTACCATCGGGGAGATTCGTGCCACTCATCCGGGTTTTTGCCGAAAATTCCACACCTTCGGCTTTGTCGCTCTTGAAATCTACCGCAGCCTGAGACTTTTCTGCCAATATCACAATTGACTTGCCTTCTGGTGTTTCATCAAACAAGCTAGCAGCTAGGGAAACTCGCGCCACATCTTCTAGTGAGTGATTATCCAGAGGAATAAACTCATCAGCCATCCGGTTTCCCAAGGTGATAGTGCCTGTCTTATCCAGCACCAAGGTGTTGATATCGCCGCAGGCTTCTACTGCTCGACCAGAGGTAGCAATGACGTTAAACTGGGCAACTCTATCCATTCCTGCAATACCGATCGCACTGAGCAAACCACCAATAGTTGTAGGTATTAAAGCTACCAGTAGCGAGATTAGAATAGCAACGCTAGCACCCGCCCGCAAACTGTTTCCCGCCTCAGCTCCAAAGGCCGTGCTGATAAAGGTGGCGATGTAGCCGACAAATGGGGGCATAGTTGCCACCACAATCAGGAATACTTGTGTTAACACTGCCAACAATACCGTCAAAGCAATCTCGTTGGGAGTCTTGCTGCGTTCTGCTCCTTCTACCAGGGAGATCATGCGATCAATAAAGCCTTGACCAGGATCAGCACTAATGCGAATTGTTAACTCGTCGGAGAGTAAGCGTGTGCCGCCTGTCACCGAACTGGCAATATCTGTACCTGGCTGCTTCAATACAGGGGCAGATTCTCCAGTAATTGCAGACTCATCCACCGAGCCAATGCCTTTAATTACATCTCCATCGGCGGGAATCATGTTGTTTGCAACCACCTTGACCAAATCGCCCCTTCGCAGTTCCGTAGAATTGACTTGTTGTATCGAACCATCAGGGAGAATTTTATTGGCGATCGTATCTGATCGCGTCGATCGCAGCGAATCAGCCTGTGCTTTCCCACGTCCTTCTGCTACAGCTTCGGCAAAGTTGGCAAAAACGAGTGTAAAAAAGAGAATAAAGGTAATTAACCCGTTTAACAAGCGTTGTTGATTGATATCCGCCTGAATTGTGCCAAACAGATTTGGGTTAAGGCTAACAAGAAAGGTGACAATTGTCCCTACCCAAACAACAAACATAACGGGGTTTTTGACAGTAATTCGTGGATCGAGCTTGATAAATGACTCACGAATTGCTCTCTGATAAAGCCCCCGCATATTTGTTTTAGGGGTGTGCTTGCGCGAGTCACGAGTTCCAGATGCAATACGGGGCGAAGGAGAATCAGTAGTAATTGGCATACATTAAATTTTGGGAATGGAGCATTGGGCATTAGGCATAGAAAGATGAGGTAGATGAACGAGTATCTGATACCAGTTGGAAAAAAGAATGCGACAAATAGACCATTTGTAGAGACGCGATTCATCGCGTCTTCATCCAAGAATGTGTTGCAATCATTAAATTGAATTAGTATGAGGTGGATGAATCCAGTTCCGAGGTGGATGAATCAGTTTCTAATTCTCCTTATCTCCCTTGTCCCCTCATACCTCCCCACTTTCTACTCCCTAGCCAATACCTTTAGCGATAAAAAACGCTTCACCAATGGGGCCTAATGCCAGTACTGGGAAGAATGTAAGTGCGCCCAGGATTAAAATCACGCCTGCGGTAACGCCTGTAAATAGTCCAGTATCGGTTCGCAATGTACCAGTGGTATAGGGAACAGCTTGCTTACGAGACATACTATCTGCTAAAAACAGCAAACCCAGAATTGGAATATAGCGTCCAGCAATTAAACTGAAGCAGGTACTCAAGTTCCACCACAGGGCAGTTGCAGTGGGTTTTGCACCTGTAGCGATCGCCAAAGGAGACGGTTGTGAATCTCCCAAACCTTCAAACCCAGAACCGTTATTAGCAGCAGCCGAGGCATATTCGTAGATAACTTGAGCAAAGCCGTGGAAACCTGGATTACTAATTCCTGATAGTTGATCGGGAAATGCCAAAGCAATACCTGCGGGAATCATAATTGCGATCGGGTGAACCAGCAGAATCAGGAAACTAGCAAATACAACCTCGCGCTTCTCAATCTTGCGTCCCAGAAATTCTGGTGTGCGTCCTACCATCAGCCCTGTAGCGAACACAGCCAGAATCAGGTAAGCAAACAAATAAGCAGTTCCTGTACCCTGTCCACCCCAGATAATTTGCAGGAACATATTAGAAAGGGTAATAAAACCGCCGTTGGGCATAAAGGAGTCGTGTAAACTATTGACTGCGCCGCACATAGTACCAGTTGTACTCGTTGCAAATAGTGCAGATTGCGCCCAACCAAACCGGACTTCTTTACCCTCTAGGTTCGGTTGCTGACTACCCAGCAGTGCATTCACAGCCGGATTGCCGTTGTATTCACCAATGGCAGTGACGATGATAAATATTACATAGAGAACACCGACCATGCCATAAACTAACCAAGCTTGCTTAGTATTATTAGCAAACAAGCCATAGGTGTAGATTAGGGCAGTGGGAATCGAAAGCATTGCCACGATTTGAATTAAGTTAGTAAATCCGCTGGGATTTTCAAAGGGGTGTGCTGAGTTGATGGCGAAAAAGCCGCCGCCGTTTTCCCCTAATTGCTTGATAATTTCAAAATGGGCAACGGGGCCACGAGCGATCGCCTGACTAATATTCGGATTTTCCAAAGTAGGGAATACAACTGCACCCCCCAGTGTTTCTGGAACGCCAGCTGCTATCAAAACAATGCCACCCACAATACAAATAGGCAGCAAAATTCGGGTAATCGAGCGAATTAGGTCTACATAAAAGTTGCCTAACGATCTACCAGTCAATCCCCGAATAAAAGCAATTCCTACTGCCAAACCAGTTGCCGCAGAGGTAAACATATGATAACCAAGCCCCCACATTTGGCTACCATAACTCATGTAGGTTTCACCAGAATAGTGCTGCTGGTTGGTATTAGTAATAAAAGAAATAGTAGTATGCAGCACTGTGTCCCAAGTTGGGGCATTTATCCCCGTGGGATTTAGGGGCAACCATCCCTGATTCATGATGATCAAGAAAATCAGCAACCCCATTGCTACGTTGCTGTATAGAATTGCCCGCCCATACTGCCAACCCGTCATATTTTCTTTGCTTTTAACACCAACTAAGGCATAAAGCACTCGTTCAACCGGATTCAAAATTGGGTCGAGAAAAGTACTTTGCTCTAGGTAGACACACGCCATGTAGCGCCCAAAGAAGGGAGTAATCGCTACTACAATTAATAGCGTTAATGCAATTTGAATCCATCCTTGCAGCATAAATCAGTCGAACTCCGCTATGAGTAAATTTAAATTGATTTCTTAAATATAAATTCAATTAATCGCGTTCATTCTCTTTAGTGATAAGACTTCAGTATTGATTTATCATTAATATTCCTGCTTCGTCTTATTTGATTGAGCTAGTAAATACTTGCTTTTATTAAATAAGTCTACTTAAGTTCCATTATTACTAATTAAATTAAGACTTTTTTTCTAATTTTTAACTCTCGTTTTATCTATAAAATCGGTAGTTTTCATATCAATGATGAAGCCTTTTTTTGAATTAGACAAGATATAATTTGATATTTGAACTAAAAATATAAGTGATATAAGTTAATTTATATATGAAGATTGAAAACGTTTATCTCAATATATATCTGCAAATATAGAAAGTTAATTTAACGTGAGTTCGATGAACCTCTCCCTCCCAACCTCCCTCTCCTACGAGGAGAGGGAGGAGCAACGAAAAAATCATGGTTTTACCCCCCTCTCCTACGAGGAGAGGGGCTGGGGGAGAGGTCAACATAGCACTTGTCGAACTCACGTTAATTTATTGCTATCAAGAAGAATACACAAGCCACAATTTAGCTTGGATATTCAGTTGAGAATTCACACATCAACTGATTGTTTGATACGCCTCTTGAAAATAGCGATCGCAAGCCAAGCCTATCTATGACAAAAAGGCGATGTTTCTAAATTAAGTAACGCGCTGTCCGACTTATTCTTAAAACCCCACTTCCATTCCTCTCCCCGTTTCGGGGAGAGGCTTTAAATCTTGCTCCCCAACGCTAGTAGGGAAGGGGCCGGGGATTAGATTTGAGAGAATTTTCCTTCCCAATTCTGTTAGCGTAGCGAGGCGCAGCCCATTCTGGCTCACCTCGGCTACTTCGACTACGCTCAGTACAAGTACGCTCGGTGGTCGCCGAGCGCAGTCGAGGTGCAGCCACCTGAATCCTGCTGTAAATGTATATTTAGAATGCAGTATCTAATTCGGGACAACTTGATTTTGCATACAGAATTGATAATCAATCAATTTTTTCTAGACTCTCAATTGTCAGGAATAGTTCATCATCAGCTACCTCGCTTTTATAATCAATATTAATTTGAGTTGGGTAGCCGAGTCTCTTGTCGTATTCTACAGTTAGGTTAGATGCTCTACGAGCGATCGCATCCCTAATAATGTTAAAAAGCTTGGGAATTGTATTATATTTCTGAAATAATTCTGCATCTGCTCGTTTCCCAGTATCTTTAAAAGTAATAGAAGTTGTAACCCCGTTACGTACTTCAATAACTACTGGTTCTGTAGCCTTGGGGAAACAAAAACAACTTCTACTAAATGTAAAGCGATAGTTAGAAATGTTCTGCCGTCTCCATAATCGGCGATTAATTCTAAACTTTGCTAAGTTTGAGCTATTAGTAACCGTTTGTATTTGTGGTGTCTGTATCGGCGGTTGAGACATTACCGATGTATTCAAACCCAAAGATGCAACTAAAATGGCACTAATCGCAATAGGCAAGCGCATATAAATCCTTTGTTAACCTTAATTCTTCCCTTCAACACGTTTAACGATCATTCCAGGAAACGTGAAATCATCTGTAACCATTCAAATGTAAGGAATCAGAAAATAACTTATAGCGATTGCCAGGCACATGAAATACACTCCACCCGCGCTGTTGCGCACCCTCCCCTTGGTAAGGGGAGGGTTGGGGAGGGGTTATTTTGTAGCTCACTGGAGTTGGAAACGCTATATAGATAGTTCAGTTATTAGAGTTAGCTTACTTCTTCAACTTCTGAGCAACAGTGGCTGTATGCTGCTCAGAAATAAAAAAGTCTATAATCCCAGAAAAAATTCTTCAAAAAATGGGTAAAACTTGCTTGCCAAGAACTCAAATTTTTTTCCAATACAATCAGGACGATCTATTTTATGGCCTGTACTATTAAACCAATCATAATTATTAGCAGGATAATAACGCAGATTAGCCATTCCCTGTTTGTAGTACCCTGATAAAATTAAAGTACTTATTTTCGGGAAAAAATTTACTTGGAAATTTTCTAAAGCATGGTTTTGACTTTTGAAAGTTATTGCCAAATTATTATTACCGATTTCTTGGGACAATGAATTAAATTGATTTTTTGGCAGAACTAAAGCTGCATGACTACTGCTAATTTTTCGTGTTAATAGCCGAAACTGAGTATTAGGAAAGACTTGCCCTGCAATATTAGCCGCCTCTGATTGGAAATCTGTTTGTATACTGTAAAGAAGTCTTTCTAACTCTGTTGCCGACATTTTTTTACCTTTCTTAAAGATAGTTTTGTACTTTATAGTTTGATAAAAGAGAGTATGAAATAAGTGTTTTAGCTTGAACCTTAGTTAATTTATCAAAAGTAGCTTAAATATTTACGCACATATAGTAGAAAATTACATTTCTTAGCATTATCTTCTAATTGAGTAACATTTGGTCTATTTTCGAGGCAGCGATAGGAAATACTGTCCGGTAGGTATAAGCGTATTTGCTGCAAGTAGCATCTAAAGGCTAAAGAGTCGATAATAAATGGATTCTGACCGCTGTCTATACAACTCAAGTAGCTTAAACTAGGGCTGACAATATTTGAATTATCGCCTTCTTGTGAACATTAGCGATCGCCTGCGCTTTCTGCAAAGAAGCTGACCAAGAGAGCGTAGCGTGTCCAAAAGCCTCAGCGGACTTTACCTTAAATGCGATCGCGTAATCATAAAACTTTTTTAGATAACTTGGATAACATTGATATGCTTTCCCATTTTATATATACATTAAGTAATTTTACATAATAAAAGTACTAGCGCAACACAGCTAATTATGAATTTTTGTACATTTAATTTTGTTTACTTAATTTAAGGAAGCCTCAACTCTGACGCTAGTCAATCGCTCGTTCTCCTACAAAGATGTGGGTGACGCTCCTAACGTCAGTCGCTCATAGTAAGCTACTGCGTTACTGAGGTAGTCCATTTTATATAAGGGATTTCTCCCAGGGGGAACTGCCGAAAGTGTTCCCTGGCTTGTTCGTCTTGAGTGGTGTGGAAACCCCCAGACACTAACTGACTCAACTTTTCGCAGTGCCTTTGTGGTAAAAAATTCTGAAACATCAAGACATAACAACACAAAAATAAAAAGCGTTTTTATCTATTTTGGAATCATCAGTTTATGATGCATAGTTATTACAATCCTCAAGTCAAGTTTATATATTTTAACTAGTCTAATTTGAAATATTTATCTTATAACTTTTGAAATAGACAAATTTTATTCCCAGGGGACTATGAAATATATTTGCTAAAATGTTACTCTCATGAGAGTTCTTAAAGGTTTTTGCACATTTGAATGTTGAAAAATGGTAGACTATCAAATAGTTCGAAAATTGAAATTTAATTTCTAAAAAATGGAAGATTCAATATTTATTATATTTCTTTCCTTTGGGTGTATTTGGATTTTGATGGGAGTTGTAGGTTTGATTGCACTTTTAAAATATGAAGGCGAGGATATTAAATTTGGTAAATGGGGACTTATAGTTGCTATCCCAATCTTAATTCCAATAATTATTGCCTTGATTATTGGATTTATTATCGCTAATAAGTAGCTAGGCATAATTTAAATTTCCTAACTTACACTTCTGCGAAGACGTAGCAAACTACGAACCATACAGTATTTTTAGTTTAATTATATCTACTTAATTGTAGCCAGTAAGTATATTGTAACTACAATAATTAGGTAGAGTGCGGCTATCTCCGGTATTGTATTTTCTCAAGGCAATTTGCTTGTAGTAATACCCTACGAAAACGCTTCTCTACTTTCGCGCAGCGTCCCGCAGGGAGAGCTACGCCAACGCGAACAGCGCAGAGTTTATGCAACTTGAATACTAATTAGCTGACAATTACTCTGTTGCTTGGTTTCAGCATCAATTGCTGTTGATTGAATAATAGAAAAGAGCGTAAAAAGCAAGTAAATTTGGATTGTAATCCCTCTTTTATCACTTTCGGGAGAGAATAATCTGGAATGCTTACAGCATAAGACTTTTACTAAAAAACCATGATTTCAGCCATTGTGTTAGAAAATAAACACTCAAATGCCTGTTCTATCTACAGTTCAAAATTTGGCTTTGATTTTTCTTTTCCCAGAGTAACAAAACAGGGGTAATACCAATTCACGAAAATATTGATACGTATAAATTTCTTGTAGGGACACGGCAATGCCCATTGGTGTCAACTTAAGAAGATTTTGCCCAAATTTGTTGGGTGTAAGCGTCAATCTGTCGATGGCGCTTACGCCTGGTTTTGACTAATCCAAAGAGCTTTTGATGTTCCACAAGATAGGGAACAGCGTCAGATGCCTCACCACGTAGAATAGCTTGAGAAAAATGGTATAAACCACGAAAAACCATCTCTGTAGAAATCAGGTCTAATGGTTGATTCAATGCGATGGCAACATCGATAGATAATTGATTGAGAACAGCATAAAAAATCCAAGTGGCAAAGATTTGAATTTGGACACCGTTAGTATCACCAACCCAGATATAAGCCAAACCCAAAAGTCGTTTGGTGAGCAAAAATGCGTCTTCAACACGCCAACGCCGACGATATAATTCACAGACTTGCTGTGCAGATAAAATGTGCGGGTCAAGTACGTTTGTTAGGTAGTAGTACCAAGTTGAACCCCACAAAACAGAAACTAAGCGTACTTGTCGTTGACAAGGATTCGAGCGATATTCCCCTAGAGAAATAATTTCATCGCGGTAGAATGTAGCATCAGTCAAACAACGGATTACCCTATAAGCAGTTTTTTCTCGAAGTCGTGTCAAGAAAAACTTATTAGATGCGGTAAACGCATCGAACCAAGGGAATTTAAAAAACCCTAAATCAAAAATTAGTAATCCACCAATTGGCAGGCGCTCTAGTAATTACTCACACCAGATTTTATCGTTAGCTTTACTGTTGTTTGTATACCAGGTTGTTACGGGATGATGATGAAATGCCTCTACCACCATCATGATTTTCCCAGCAAGTGTTTTTTGTTGTCCTTGCAGTGCTTTGAGTTTTCTTCTGAGTGCTTCTAGTGTTGACCCATCTGCAATCCAGATTGCTGTGAATTTTCCACATACTAGCTGCCAATTCTCTGGTACTGCCTGATTTTTTGGTTGTGTACTAATTCTTGCCATTACTTGCTCAAATATTTGTGCAAACAGTTCTATTGGCAATGTTCGCAATCTTTTTGACAATGCTTGGGTACTTACCAACATTGGTTCTACTCATAACAATCCTTCTTGTGACAAGACCCTCATTACTTCTCTTAATCCCGGAATCTGTCGATAGACTAAACTCACAACGATCGCCATCATCACTGGCAGAGTCAATATTCTGTCTCGCCATTTTTTCTTTTGTTCTGGCTCTTGTCCTGGTTTGTGTTCATAGGATTTGAGCGGTTTAAAGTTCAGGGGCGATAGCAATGAAAATATCTGTTTCTCGATTTCCTCTATCGGTGGCGCTGGGATATGTTTTTGTTGCCGTAGGTCTGGGTTGCCAATTCTAGCTGGTCTTTTCCTCGCCATGATGTATCACTAAGAACATCTCTATAGATGTTCTTAGATTACATCTGATCCTCACTTTTTGCTTAAGTTGACACCAATGGGCAATGCCGTGTCCCTACCAAAGTATTTGTATCATTCTTAAAGTGAAATGGTATAACCCAGAGTACGAGGGGTAATTACTAAAAGGATATATGGCGGTTCTCGGTTGAGTGCAGTACAGTTTTGACCTTTTTGCTTGTAGGAGAGAGGCTTTAAGTATTATTCCCCTTCACTTCAGTGAAGGGGTTGGGGGGTTAGGTCTATATTAGGCTCAACTGCAAATGCTATAAAAAACATAGTCCAGAACCAATCATATAAGGACTTTATATAATTAATCTACTTGATGAAACCTTTTTGCAGCAATAGCTCACCCAATTATAGATTTGTTAAATGTCTTAAGCCCTGTGAGTTCAGACGCCAGTTGTCTAGAATTAATTTTGGCTACTGAATTATTTAATTCTTTCTTGATAAATTGCATTAGAACTTAATATTATTAACGAATATAAAAAAATTCTACTTTGCATATATCTATATATAGGTATGTTATATCTACCTACAGTTTTTAAATTGCATTTAACAATATGAAACGCAAAAAAAGCCTTAACGCAGCTATAGTTGGGGTTTCATATACTCTGAAAACTAAGTTTATCTTATTAGTCTGTGTTTTTCTCATTAGTTTGTTTGGTATTTTGCTATCAAACAGCTTGATTACAAGTCAGAAAGCCCTAGCTCGGATTAACCTTCTGGAGTCGGCTCCAACTCAACCTTTAGGCTATTACGACTATTTTGGTAAATTGCTGAATCCCCAACAAGCAGCAAGAATAGTTGTCAAGCAAGGACTTGATCCTAATGACCCAATTTCCTACCAAAGAGTCGGAGCAGTTGAAATCACTGAGGAATTAATTGCCAAAGGTAAAGATATATTCTTCAACCGCAAAATTGGTGACACATTTGGACTGCAAAGAGTATTTGGTTTTGGCTCTGGCATTGCTAAAATTTTTCCAGAATTACAAATAGCAATAGTTAAGTTGCAAGGTCAGCCGACAACGAACTTACAAATTACTCTTGAGAAAGATATAACTTTAGGTCACCGAACTTTTCCCACAGGAACTGTCATCAATACAGGCTTAAAAATGGAAAAGGGAGGGACTTTTCCAATTGGACTGGGAATCACACCTAACATCGATATTAGCTGTGCTGCCTGTCACGTATCCCTTTCAAATCAAGGTGAACCTCTTTTGGGAGTACCTAATAGCGAAATTGCCGCGCCCCTGTTAGTTGCTCTAGCACCAAATTCTGCTGCGGGTTTTTCGCGGTTAAACTTTAACCCTTTAAACCCAGAATACCAAGGCAATGGGAAAATGATTCTAGACAGTAAAGGTAATCAAGTAAAATTACCTGACCCTGAAATTTTTGAAAAAGCCTTTGACGACGCAGTATTAGATGTGCCTTTCGGTAATTTTGAAAGCTCTTCAGATAGCATCAACAATACTACTCAAATTCCCAGTGTATTCACATTTAAAAATCATCCTTATTTCTTAGATGGACAGTTTGCTATAGGGCCGTTTGCAGGACTCAGCGCTACTAGCAATGGTGTTCACTCTTCGGAAATCAATCTGTTAGCAGCGGCTCAACTCAGTGAAGAAACTCTTGGTATTGACCCAGAAGTTTATATTGGTACATTTCTTCAGAATGCTGCTGACCCACGCTTACGTTTACCAAGTGACAAGATAGTCAAACCCTCGAAATGGTTGCGGGAGATTGCACCGGATGCGACACAAACAGAATTAGAAGACCAATTTGCTGCACCAGGAGCTGGAAATTCTCCTAATTTGCGTCCTAGCTTGTTTACATACAATGGTTTAATTTTCAGTCCGAATAGTGGCAACTCTAATGATATTGCTAGTGGCTCTTTCTTATTTGCTGAAAACGCCATGTCTGCTTTCCAAAATAGCTTAGTACCACCTGCTAATAAGTCTGCGGAAAACTGGCAGGCATTGAACAACCATTCTGTTAAACGTGGAGCCAAAGTATTTGAAAAAGCCAATTGTGCAACTTGCCATATTCCACCCTTTTTCACAGATAACAAAATTCATCCAGTTGATGAAATTGGTACTAACCCAGCTCGTGCTGAATCTCGCCTAGCGCTGAGTAATCTTTTAGTAACGCCCAAGCTTTACACTTTCAACACTCCCGTTCCCATACCTGTTAACGCTGAAGTGTTAGATGTGCCAACGCAGGGCATCTCTGATAGTCCCACAACCTTACCTAAAGGAATATTACCGAAAGGTGGTTACAAAACTACTTCCTTGCGTGGTCTTCATTTAAGCGCACCATATTTGCACGATGGTGGTGTAGCAGTTCGAGCAGGAAGTATAAAATTTGATTCTAATGGCAGCTTTACTGTTGTTGATCAAAGCGGCTTAGGGCTAACTGGCACTCTCAGTCAAAGTATATCTGCTGATGCCGCTAGCAGCTTGCGTGCCTTACTTGATCGAGAACTTCGTGCCTTAGTTGTGAAAGCTAACACAGCTAACCCTAGTTTAGTACGTAGTAATCTTGATGGTACAGGACATGAATTTTACGTAGATAGGCAAGCTGGATTTAATCCAAAGCAGCAAACAGACTTGATTAATTTCTTACTGGCACTTGATGATGAGCCTGCTAGATTTTAATTCAAGCCCAGCTTAAATTTTTGATGTTCTAACTCAGTTGCTATATTAGCTTTTGAGACTACTTTCACCCTCGTAATAATTTTAGCAGCCAAGCGATCGCTTCTTCTTTTTTAAGGAGCGATCGCATTAACAGGCTCTGGCAACGGCAATATTTACAGGGCGATGTTCTCGAAAAACAACTAAATTACTAGAAATTTTCCGAAAAATAGAAAAAATATACGTATCTATAAGCTTTTTAAGGATTTTTTTCTCACGATTGATTTAGGATTCCTATAGCTAAACATAAGATTATTAAGTTATATTACACAAAGCATAATTGTTACTAACCAAACTGAAATTGGAATAGCAAGTATGGAGTTTGTAAGAGCCTCACTAGGCTAATTCTTTATTCTTCTCTAGACTCCATATTTTTATAAACAGGCTGACTCAAAGCAGAATTCAACCAATACAGCTAGCTCCTTTGGATCGCTCTTAAAACAATACAGGTTATTTCCTTTTTCACGGTGGCTAATAACCCTTAGTTTCTCTCAGTTTCCGAAAGTTTGTGACTTACTGATTTGTCAACATACACACTTATGTTTTTCAGCGTAAAATTCTCATTTTTGCTCAATAACGTTCTTTTGGACAAATGAACAATCTTCTTGAAAAACTCCCTTTTGAGCTTTCTACATTGGTTGATATCCTTCGTTGGAGAGCATTACATCAACCAGAGCAAAAAGTTTATATATTTTTGAATAATGGAGAAGTAGAAGAATCTTACTTGACTTATGCAGACTTAGATCGTCAAGCTCGGGCCATTGCTAGCTGGCTTCAAAGCCTCGGAATGACTGGAGAGCGGGCGCTGCTACTTTACTCACCGAGTCTGGAGTACATAGCTGGGTTTTTCGGATGTTTGTATGCTGGAGTTATTGCTGTACCAGCTTATCCGCCTCAGTTTCACCGACCCATGCCTCGCCTCCAGGCTATTTTGGCAAATGCACAAGCTACATTAGTCCTCACAACCAAACAGATATTGACCAACGTAGAAGAGCATCTGTTTCCTCATAGTCCAGAACTGAAAGCTCTACGATGGCTAGCCACAGATAGTATTCCTAGCAATTTAGAAAAGCAATGGCAAGAGCCAATATTGAACAGCGATACCTTAGCTTTTCTCCAGTACACATCAGGATCTACAGGTACACCTAAAGGAGTGATGATAACTCATGGGAATCTACTACATAATGAACAGATAATTCAACAAGCCATGCAACACACAGATAAAACTATCTTTGTAGGCTGGCTACCACTTTTTCATGACATGGGACTGATTGGTAATATACTTCAACCTTTATACTTGGGTATTCCATGCTTTCTCATGCCTCCAGTAGCCTTTATACAGCGTCCTTTTCGCTGGCTACAGGCTATTTCCAAATATAAAGCTACCACCAGCGGTGGCCCCAATTTTGCTTATGATCTATGCGTTCGCAAGATCACTCCTGAACAGCGACAGACACTCGACCTGAGCAGTTGGGAAGTGGCTTTCAATGGCTCAGAACCTATTCGTGCTGAGACAATAGAGCAGTTTGCGACAACTTTTGCACCCTGTGGTTTCCGACGAGAGGCATTTTACCCTTGCTACGGAATGGCTGAGTCAACTTTATTCATTTCTGGAGAATTAAAGACAAATCCCCCTGAGATATATCAGATAAATAAAGCAGCTCTTGAGCAAAATCAAATAGTAATAACTGCTGGACAGCAAGAGGATGTGAGGAAATTTGTATCTTCTGGTCAAGGATGGTTAGACCAGAAAATCATGATTGTTGACCCTGAATCATTAACTAAATGTCCTGATAACCGTGTAGGAGAGATTTGGATATCAAGTCCAAGTGTTGCCCAAGGTTATTGGGGGAGAGTTGAAGAGACGAAAAAAACTTTTCATGCCTATACATCAGATACCAATGAAGGCCCATTTTTACGCACAGGAGATTTGGGATTCTTACAAGATGGCAAACTATTTATCACAGGGCGACTCAAGGATGTGATTATTATTCGGGGACGTAATTATTATCCTCAAGATATTGAACTGACAGTAGAGAGGAGCCATCCAAGTCTGAAGCCTAACGGGGGAGCAGCTTTTACAGTAGAGGTCAGCAACCAAGAACGACTGGTAATTGTTCACGAAGTGGAACGGCGTTATCTACAGAGTTTGGATATCGAACAAGTCGTTGGTGATATTCGTCAAGAGGTAGCACTGGAGTACGAATTACAAGTTTATGCCGTCGTATTGGTCAAGCCTGGGAGTATTCCTAAAACTTCTAGTGGAAAAATTCAACGTTATGCTTGTCGAGCCAACTTTTTAGATGGAACACTAGATTCATTAGCAAAAAGTAATGAAAACTCTAGATTTTCTAGAAAATTAGTTAACCAAAATGCCAGTGTAGTTTCTAGCTAACTCTGTTGTTCCAAGCAGCACAATATCAGAGATATGTTAGCCAAAAGCAACCAGGAGAAACTCATGTCAATACAGTTAGATAGCACAGCAAATTCTGTTCCTATTACAGGTTTTCTTAAGAAGAAGCAACAAATAACAATCAAGGGTGATAGTCTGAAGACTACGCAGAGGCTTCATGCATTGGCTATTTTTTGGATTCCTCTGGTGGGTTTAACAGTTGCGATCGCCTTAGCTTTGCATTCAGGTATTGGACTAGTAGAATTAGGTCTATTTGCTGGGATGTATGCCTTAACAATGGGTAGTATTACTGTTGGTTTTCATCGGCTTTTTGCACACTGTGCCTTCCAAACCAATACTCCTATCCGAGTCATACTTGCGATTCTTGGTTCTATGGCTTGCCAAGGGCCATTGATTTATTGGGTGAGCAATCATCGACGCCACCACCAATACAGTGATTTACCTGGAGACCCTCATTCACCTCATTTTAATGAGGATAAAAGCCTTAGCGGTTTATCAGGACTGTGGCACGCTCACATAGGTTGGATGTATAGTCACGAGATTACAAACACTTTTTTGTTTGCTAAAGACTTACTTCGGGATTCTGTAATCTCAAAAGTTAATCAACTATATTACCTGTGGATCTTGCTAGGTTTAGTCATTCCTGCCATCTTAGGAGGAGTTTTAACAGGTACTTGGATGGGAGCCTTTACAGGATTCCTTTGGGGTGGTTTAGTTCGCTTATTTTTTACATACCACTCTACGAGCAGCGTTAATTCCATTACCCATTTATACGGTAGTCGTTCTTTTCATACCTCTGAGCATAGTCAAAATAACATTTGGTTAGCTTTACCTACCTTCGGTGAAGCTTGGCACAATAACCATCATGCGTTCCCAAACTCTGCAATTTTTGGGCTGAAATGGTGGGAAATTGACTTGGGAACTTGGGTGATTCGTATACTCCAATTAACAGGCTTGGTATGGGATGTTAAGGCTCCGACTGGAGAAATGATAGAGGCTAAAAAAGCTTTATAGCTGGACTTTTCACCATGCCTTCAAACTCAATACAAGTTCAGATCATAAGGATGTAAACAATGGAAACACAAAATTCACAACCTAGCCAAACTTCGGATAATACAATCCAAACCCCTAGCGTCAAAACAATCCGTAGACCTCCTGTAACAATCGGGAATGATTCTATACGAGCTGTACAACGTCGTATTGCTTTAGCAACTATCTGGGTTCCTTTCCTTGGCACGTTAGTTGCTATAGGAGTAGCTTTCGTCTACGGCTTTAGTCCAGTAGCGATCGCATTATTGGTAAGTTTCTATATCCTCACCAATCTTGGAATTGAATTCGGCTTTCACCGGAACCTAGCGCACAAAGCTTTTGATACCCATCCATTCATACAGGCTATGTTTGCAATCTTGGGTTCTATGGCTGCTGAAGGAAGTGTCCTTTATTGGGTAGCTACTCATAGACGGCATCACATACATAGTGATACAGCCAATGATCCTCATTCACCATATATACGTAAAGTTAGTGTAGAAGAAGAACCACTAAATTTGTTGACTGGATTATGGCACGCTCATGTAGGTTGGATGATAACTGACAAGCTAACGAACTGTACACTTTTTGCCAAAGATATCAACCAGAATCAAGTCCTTTATAAGATTAATCAGCTCTATATACCTATAGTTGTTCTAGGTCTGATTATCCCTGCCGTTATAGAAGGCATTGTAGAAAGGAGTTGGATTGGACTACTTAATGGTTTTCTGTGGGGTGGACTAGTCAGGATGTTTTTAGTACATCATTCTACTTGGAGTAATGGCTCATTTGCTCATAGATATGGAACTCGTCCCTTTAATACTGGTGATTTGAGTGCTAACAATATTTGGGTTGCTATCCCCACTTTTGGCGCGTCATGGCAAAACAATCACCATGCTTTTCCTAATTCAGCATTTCTCGGTTTTAAGTGGTGGCAGATTGATGTAGCTGGCTGGTTTATTTACATATTTGCGAAGTTACGTTTAGTATGGAACGTCAAGCAGGTTACATATCAAATGCTCGAAGAAAAGATCAAGGTTAATTGAACAACAAGCGAAGCAAGTCTTTCGTCTATCTTGTCTGAAAGTTGCCAGAGATTTTGTATCCCAATGAAGATATCCAAGGCAAATCGAAGTATTTAAATCAGGACTTACGCAAAATAATCAAAAAAGGTAGACAAAAAGTAGCTTGCCGTTTGCCCTAATGTCCGTCAGGAGTAGAGAAGCGATTAACCGCATTTGTACAATAGTTGCAGAAACTTTTTGCGTAAGTCCTATAAATTTAAGTGCTGAAATTGAATCTTTCTGAAACAGCATAAAAACCTCTCAGCACGAAGATAAGTATTGCAGGAGGGATTCTGAATTCTGATACTTTAGAGCATTTGCCCTGAATCATTGTCTATTAGCAGAATGGCACTAAGTTAAGCGTAAACCCCTTATATAACTGGCTTTTGGGTGTGGGGTGTGGGGTGTAGAGTGTGGGAAATCAAGAAAATGTTGAACTCCTTGACGCAACTAAAGTTTAATTGTCTTAAACACGAACCTGCAACCCTACCCCCAACACCCTGCCCTAGCGAGATTTCACGTTTTCTTAGTGACATTCGTCTATTAGCATTTGTTAATTTTGGTAATCTCTTGAAAAACTAAAAACGCAAAAAATACCAAGGTAATATTTGCTAATTACAAATTTTCTTAGTAAATCTAAACCCAAGTTACCACAAACTATGAATACTCAAAAATTTTCAGCATTTCAAATCCAGACATCAGTCAGTGCAGACGAATTAAATAACAATGTAGAAGTGTCCTCAAAACAACTAACTCTAGCAACAATTCAAGCTTGGTTAGTTTCCTATCTAGCAGAACTGTTAGAAATGGAATCAGAAGAAATAGACATCAAAATACCTTTTGTACGTTACGGTTTAGATTCATCAGCAGCAGTGGGTTTGGTTGGAGATATGGAAACTTGGCTAAATCGAAGTTTATCTCCTACATTGTTGTATGATTACCCCACAATTGAAGCTTTAGCTAACAATTTAGTTGATACCATTTAATTTTTCCATGTAGGCGGGGAGGAGGTTTGATGAGTTTTCCCCAAGTTATAAATATGTAAATTGTATTTGCCATAACTTATCAAGCATCAGCCTTGATCTTCAGATACAGCAGATTTCAAGTTGATTGAGTACACAATATAGGTCTCAAAGTCAGGTATAAAGCTTGTTTTCTTCTGAATTATATGTAACGCCTTGACAAAGCCGGAGACGCTCCGCTCCTGAATGGCTGAATTCTGCTGTAAAAATATCAATCAGAGGTGCGACTAAGATGGAAACAATAGCAATTATTGGCATGGGTTGTCGCTTTCCTGGTGCTAAAGATCCCGAATCTTTCTGGGAGTTGTTACATCAAGGAGTGAATGCTGTTACTAAAGTACCCCCAGAACGATGGGAAGCTGATGCTTTCTATGACCCTAATCCAACCACACCCGCGAAAATGAATACTCGCTGGGGAGGCTTTGTAGAAGATATTGAAAAATTTGATGCCAGCTTCTTTAATATTTCTCCTCGTGAAACGGAACACATAGATCCTCAGCAGAGATTAGTACTGGAAGTAGCTTGGGAAGCACTAGAAAACGCCGGGATCATACCAGACAAATTAGCTGGCACGCAAACTGGTGTGTTTATCGGGATTGGATCGTATGATTACCATAACTATGTTTGCAGTGATTTAGCTGCTCTAAACGCTTACAGCGCCACTGGCACTTCTAATAGTGTTGCTGCTAATCGTCTATCATATTTGCTGGATCTTCGTGGCCCCAGCGTAGCTATAGATACGGCTTGTTCTTCCTCGTTGGTAGCAGTACACTATGCTTGCCAAAGTCTACGACTTCAAGAAACTGACCTCTGTATAGTTGGAGGAGTCAACATAGTTTTGACTACAGATGTCAGTATCACTCTTTCCCATGCGCGGATGATGTCTCCTGATGGCAGTTGTAAAACGTTTGATAAAAACGCTGATGGTTATGTTCGGGGTGAGGGCTGTGGTGTAGTTGTCCTCAAACGTCTTGCAGATGCTTGTAAGGATGGAGATAAAATTATTGGTGTGATCAAAGGGTCAGCAGTTAACCAAGATGGTCTTAGCAATGGACTAACGGCCCCTAATGGCCCGGCACAACAAATAGTTATTCAAAAAGCTTTGGATAATGCGGGAGTTATACCAGCAGACATCAGCTATGTAGAAGCACATGGTACAGGCACATCTTTGGGAGATCCGATTGAAGTTCGGGCTTTGGGAGCAGTATTTGCTAAACAAAGACTTCAAGACGAACCGCTATTTATTGGTTCAGTCAAGACTAATATTGGGCATTTGGAAGCAGCCGCAGGCATGGCAGGTTTAATTAAAGTAGTATTGGCATTGCAGCATGAAACAATTCCTCCTAATCTGCATTTTCAAGAACCTAGTCCTTATATTAATTGGGCAGAATTGCCAGCGGTAACAATACCTACCGAACCTACTGCTTGGTTGAGAAGTACAAAACCTCGCTTGGCTGGTGTGAGTTCTTTTGGTTTCGGTGGAACTAATGCTCATGTCGTGTTGGCAGAAGCACCAGTACAAACGCCAGTTATATCTGAAGTTGAACGTGACTGGCATTTGCTAACATTGTCAGCGAAAAATGAGACGGCCTTACGAGAACTAGCGCAAAAATACGAAAAGTTTTTAAGTAAAAATTCCCAAGCATCATTAGCTGATATCTGTTTTACAGCCAACACCAGCAGAACGCGTTTCGATTATCGGTTATCTGTTGTTGCTGCATCTAATTTACATCTGCGTGAACAATTAAATGCTTTTGTTGCCAACGAAAAAATTGCAAGTTTAGTCAGTGGCAAAATCACTGGTCGTAAGCGTCAGAAAATAGCATTCTTATTTACAGGGCAAGGTTCTCAGTATATAGGCATGGGGCGGCAATTTTATGAACAAGCACCCGTATTTCGCCAAACTCTACAAAAATGTGACGAAATCTTACGCCCATATCTGGAAGAATCAATTATCAACATCCTTTATCCCTCAGACAGACAAACATCACTGATTGACCAGACAGCTTACACACAGCCAGCACTATTCGCCTTAGAATACAGCCTGTATCAATTGTGGCAAAGTTGGGGAGTCAAACCTAACGCCCTGATTGGACATAGCGTCGGCGAATATGTAGCAGCCTGTATTGCCGGAGTCTTCAGCCTTGAAGATGGACTCAAACTGATTGCTATTAGGGGGCGCTTGATGCAAGGCTTACCAACCACAGGGGAAATGGTTGCAGTCATGGCATCGGCAGATGAGATCAACAATATTGTAAACATTGATGAAAGCCAAGTAGCGTTGGCAAAGCCCGCCGTAGGCATCGCAGCCTATAACAGCCCGAACAATACAGTCATCTCCGGTGATAGTCAAGCCATACAAGCAATCTCTGCTACCCTCAAAGCCGCAGGTATCAAAACCACTAGACTGCAAACATCTCATGCCTTCCACTCGCCACTGATGCAGCCAATATTGGCAGAATTTCAACAAGTGGCAGCGACAGTCACTTACAACTCAGCACAAATCGATATTATATCTAACGTGACTGGCGAAAAACTCTCGCCCACAGCCATCAATGCTGAGTATTGGTGTGAACACTTACGTTCAAGTGTAAAATTTGCTGACAGTATTGCGACGCTGCACCAACAAGGCTACGAGATATTTGTCGAATTAGGAGCAAAGCCCACATTATTGAGCATGGGGCGTAGTTGTTTAGCCAACAGCAATACACTTTGGTTAGCCAGTTTACGACCAGGACAAGAAGATTGGCAGACTATCCTAGACAGTCTTGGACAATTGTATGTTAGGGGAGTAGCGATCGCTTGGTCTGAAATTGAGCAAGACTATAGCAGAGGTCAAGTCACATTACCCACTTATCCCTTCCAGCGACAGCGTTATTGGCCAGAAATCAGAAATGCTGCCCAGCAGGTAGCATCCGCTAACAACCCTCAACTACACCCGCTACTCGGTCGGCGAATCCACTCCGCCCTCAAAGAAATTCAATTTGAAAGCCAAATCAGCCCAAAAGCCACTGTTTTTTTACAACAGCATCAAATCTTTGGCAAGACCGTTTTGCCAGCCACAGCCTACATAGAAATGGTATTAGCTGCTGGACAACAAATCTTGCCATCCCAGCAATTGATTATTGAAGACATCAGCATCCAGCAAGCCTTGCTGTTAACAGACAAACCACAAACACTCCAGTTAATCTTAACCCCGACGACAGCAGGAGCTTATAGCTGGCAAATCTTCTGCCAGAACATCACCGCAGAGAACACACAACCAACTTGGACATTACAAGTCACAGGTAAGTTGCGTCAAGCTGCACCTGACATACCATCAGCCAAAATAAACATAGCTAACTTACTTGCTGAATGCAGCCAACAAATCTCATTGCCAGAATATTACGAACAATTCCGCCAAAGGGGCGTAGATTACGGTGAGAGTTTTCAAGGCATCAGCCAATTGTGGCAGCACGCCGAATTTGCACTTGGTGAAATACACTTACCAGAAGGATTGCAAAAAGAAGCACAATCATACCAATTGCATCCAGCCCTACTAGATGCCTGCTTACAAGTATTAGCAGCAGCATTACCAGCAGAGTTAAATGACTACAGTTATATGACAGTAGGCATCCAACAACTGCGGGTTTATCAACAACTAACACATCCACTGTGGAGTTGTGCCAAATTCCATCCTTCTGTCAATGATAATCATAAAATATTAACAGGGGATATAGAACTGTTAAACCTGCAAGGAGAAGTGATTGCCATTGTAGAAGGGTTACAGTTGCAACAAGTAGGGCGACAAGCCAACGAAGTTTGGGAAAACTTGCCCACACCAGCAGCCATCAAAGCTCAATTACAACTGCAACTTGCGCCAATCATTGCCCAAACAAAGCTAGAAAATTATACAGTTGGCTTAAGTCATCTAGAAAGCTTGAGCATAGCTTACGTTCTGGAAGCATTTGCTCAATTAGGATGGTGTTTTTCACTCAGGCAGCAGTTTACTGTAGAAACACTCATCGAAAACTTGGGAATAGACAGCCTACATCTGCGGTTGCTAGCCAGATTACTAGAAATGTTGGCAGAAGTGGGGATATTGCAGCAACAACAAGCCCAATGGCAAGTGCAGAAACTGCCAGAGTTGATAAAACCTCAATCGCAGATGAATTGGCTGCTAACTAACTACCCCATTGTCAACACAGAGCTAACTTTGCTTGAACGTTGTGGGAGCCAACTAGCATCAGTGTTGCGAGGGAAATGTGACCCGTTACAGCTATTATTTCCTGGTGGAGACTTCTCAATTACTGCCCAACTGTATGAAAAGTCTCCAGTGGCGCAGGTAATGAACATTTTAGTGCAAAAAGTACTCGTCACCGTCTTGGCACAAATATCAGCCGGACGCAAGCTGCGGATATTGGAAATAGGTGCAGGGACAGGAGGAACAACTTCCCACATCCTCCCCTATTTATCACCCAATCAAGTGGAGTACACCTTTACCGACGTCTCACCAATATTCCTGTTCAAGGCGCAACAAAAGTTTCAGGATTACCCGTTTGTGCGTTATCAGATTTTGGATATTGAACAAGACCCACTAGTGCAAGAATTTGCCGCCCAACAGTATGATGTGATTGTGGCAGCGAATGTATTGCATGTGGCTGGAAACTTACGTGACTGCGTAAAAAATATCAAGCAGTTGTTAGCACCAGGGGGAATGCTGGTATTGCTGGAGGGGACACAACCTCAGCGGTGGTTAGATTTAATTTTTGGTTTAACTAAAGGCTGGTGGCAATTTAAAGACCTTGATTTACGTCCTGCTTATCCCTTACTCAGTAGTTACAAATGGCAACAACTATTAATAGAAGCTGGTTTTAGCACAGTTGAAACTTTGCCAGGTGGCGAAGACAGCCAAGGTACTTTGTCTAAGCAAACAGTGATTGTGGCGCAAGTTGACCAAATGCAACCGCAGTTAGTTGGAGTGGTGGCAAATTATGACTTTGTTGGGGAAAGGCGAGAATACACAAAATTTACAGAGCAGCCTACAGCAGATTTGGAGCTGCTACATAAATTAAAAACAGCTACTGTTAGTGAAAGCTACTTACTGATTACAGATTACATTCAATCAGTGACTTCTCAAGTTCTGGGTTTGAGTCAATCTTCGTTGGATGTGCAACTACCGTTGAGCGAGGTGGGAATTGATTCTTTAATGGCTATGGAATTAAGGCTCAACATTCAAAAGACGCTGGATGTTGATGTACCTATAGTGAAATTCATAGAAGGACTGAGTGTCGCTAGTTTAGCAATATATGTAAGTGAGCAAGTAGCAGAGGCTCAATCTCAGACTAATGTCTCTCTTGATACAGTTTATGCATTCAGCCAAAGTGAGAAAAATGGTTCTGAAAATCGCGTAATTACCATAAGCAACGCAGAAAATAAAGTGTGGTTTGGCGAAGAAACAATTGGTGATAGCGAATGGATAGAAGGTGAGATATGAATTTAGTTAAGTTTCTGGAAGAACTTTCAGCACAGGGTGTAGAGTTGTGGATTGAGGGTGATGCCTGCGGCGGGTATCGCCAACGCTTGCGTTATCGAGCGCCTAAAGATAACTTTGATACAACATGGCTAGCAACAATTAAGGAGCATAAACAAGAAATATTACAACTTTTGCTCCGAAGCCCTCAAAATTCGCCAATTTATCCTCTATCTGAAGGTCAAAAGTCACTATGGTTTTTATACCAGTTAGCACCAGATAGTGCAGCTTATAATGTTGCATTTACCTTTCGCATTCGCTCTTATATAGATGTCTTTGCTTGGCGACAAGCTCTACAAACACTGATAAATCGTCATCCCATGCTGCGCGTCAACTTTAGACAGCAGGATGGCGAACCTGTGCAACAAGTCCATAGATACCAAGAAGTCCGCTTTGAGCAGATTGACGCTACAACTTGGAACTTAGACGAACTGCACACAAAGGTTGTTAAAACACATCAGTATCCCTTTGACTTGGCAAAAGGGTCTGTATTAGAAGCATACTTGTTTACTTGTTCCGAGCAAGATCATGTTTTTCTGCTAAAAATACACCATATTGTCTGCGATGGCTGGTCTTTGTGGATGTTACTAGAGGAGTTGCGAGTAGTATATGCAGCTATCAAGTCTGGTGTCGAAGCTAAGCTTGCGTCCCTCAATTTCTCATATCAAGATTTTGTGAGTTCGCAATCTCAAATGCTAACTAGTACCCGAAGTGAAAGCTTGTGGGACTACTGGCAACAAAAGTTAGCAGGGGAATTACCAGTATTAAACTTGCCTACTGACCGACCTCGCCCGCCTGTACAAACATATAATGGTGCATCTCACTTTTTCAAGCTGTCTAAAGAACTCTCATTGCAACTACGAAAACTCGCACAGGCTGAAAATGTTACTCCTTTCATGCTGCTACTGGCAGCTTATCAAGTCCTGTTGCATCGTTATACAGGTCAAGATGATATTTTAATAGGGTCTCCAGCGGCTGGGAGAAATCGGCTAGAATTTGCCGAAATTGTTGGCTACTTTGTAAACATAGTGATCTTGCGATCGCAAATATCTCCTAACTCTACCTTTAAAGATTTTTTGGCACAAGTCCGTCAAACAGTACTAGGCGCAATTTCTCATGAAGATTATCCTTTTCCTTTGTTAGTTGAACGCTTACAACCACAACGTGACCCTAGCCGTCCACCACTTTTTCAAGCAGGGTTCGCATTGCAAAAACCACAGCAATCTTCAGGAATCCAAGAACTTTTTACATTCAATGAAACCCCAACTCAATTAAATTGGGGCGATTTATTGTTAGAACCTTTCCCTATAGGACAGCAAGAAGGCAAGTTTGACTTGCTCTTGGAATTTGTCGAGCAAAAAGAATCATTTGTAGGAGTCTTAAATTACAATACTGATCTCTTTGATGAAACTACCATAACCCAGCTGGCAGGACATTTCCAGACCTTAATTGCAGGTATAGTTAATAATACTAATCAATCTATTTCTCAATTACCCTTACTAACAGCACCAGAAAAACATCAGTTACTTGTTGAGTGGAATAATACCCAACAACAAAATGATTCCCTCAACTTGTGCATTCATGAATTGTTTGAAAAACAAGTTAAAGAAACTCCCGATGCAGTCGCAGTGGTATTTCAAAATCAACAATTAACCTACCACGAGTTGAATTGTCGAGCCAACCAGCTAGCACACTATCTCAAGTCTTTAGGTGTGGGAGCAGAGGTACTTGTGGGTATCTGTGTAGAACGCTCCCTAGAAATGTTAATCGGAATGTTGGGAGTTCTGAAAGCAGGTGGCGCTTATGTACCCTTAGACCCTGCTTATCCAGTTGAGCGGTTAGCTTGGATGTTAGAAGATGCAAAAGTGTCAGTACTGCTAACTCAAGAAAAATTATTAGAAAAGCTACCTAACCATCAAGCCCAAGTTGTTTGCTTAGATAAAGATTGGCAACATATCAATCAACATAACCAGAAAGACCTCCACAGTGAGGTGATGACTACTAATTTAGCTTACGTAATTTACACTTCTGGCACAACAGGCAAACCGAAGGGAGTATTAGTTACACATTTAGGATTATGTAACTTAGCTCAAGCGCAGATTCAAGCTTTTGGCGTCAAAGCTGACAGTCATATTCTCCAGTTTGCATCTTTTAGCTTCGATGCTTCGGTGTCGGAAATTTTTATGGCTTTAGGCGCAGGAGCAAGATTATATATAACTCCGCAAGACTCTTTACTCCCTGGGCCGGGATTCATTCAACTATTACGCAACTATGGCATAACTCATATTACTCTACCGCCATCAGTATTAGCTGCCCTACCGATTGAGCCGCTCCCTTGCTTAGAAACAATAATCGTTGCGGGAGAAGCTTGTCCGCCTCACCTCTTGGCAAATTGGACATCAGGACGACGTTTCTTTAATGCATACGGGCCAACAGAAGCCAGCGTTTGCACCACCATAGCAGAATGTACTAATAGCGATAAACAGTTATCTATTGGACGAGCGATCGCCAACACGCAAGTATTTATTTTAGATCAAAACTTTCAACCTGTACCCGTTGGTGTTCCAGGGGAAGTATATATAGGTGGAATTGGTCTAGCTAGAGGTTACCTCAACCGTCCTGAATTAACCACTGAGAAATTTATCTCCAACCCCTTCAGCCTGCAAGAGCAACAACGGCTCTATAAAACTGGTGATTTGGCTCGCTACTTGCCCGATGGTAACATAGAGTTCCTCGGTCGCCTCGACAACCAAGTAAAAATTCGCGGCTTCCGCATCGAATTATCAGAAATAGAAGCTAAATTGTCCGAAAATCCTGCTGTGAGTGAAGCTGTAGTGATAGCTAGGGAAGTGCAACTTGGCAATCAACAGATAGTAGCTTATGTAGTGCCAAATCAAGAATACCTGCGTTCAATTACTATAGAAAAAAATCAGCCGCAAAATCTAGTCCAAAATCTCAAGAGTTATCTACGGGAATTTTTACCTGAATACATGATTCCCAATACCGTGATGCTCTTAGAATCTTTACCCCTCAGTCCTAACGGTAAAGTCAAAAAACGTGCTTTACCTACTCCACAAATTTCGTCTTTACAAACATTAGCAGCGAATGAACTTCCTCAAACTGAAACTGAAGCAATATTAGCTACAATTTGGCGAGAATTGCTTCAAATAGAAAAGATAGGAATTCATGATAGTTTCTTTGACTTAGGTGGTCATTCTCTACTTATAGCGAAAGTTAACGTCAAAATTCAAGAAATATTTGGTCAAGAAATACCACCCATAGAAATATTTAAATACCCGACAATACATTCCTTCGCCAAATATTTAACACAAAATACTAACAAACAATCTTCTGCTACACAAAGTCAAGAGCGAGCTGATTTACGTAGCATTCGCACCGCTGCCATACAACAACAAAGACAATTAAGGCAAAAAACCCGCTCTAAATAACATATTTTTTTCTTGGCGCTCTTGCTGGATCGTTCATTAATAATAGAAAAATATGAATAAACTCGATTTAATTGATAATTCTAATACTGAAGAAATTAATGGTTCATCAATAGCCATTATTGGAATGTCTTGTAGTTTTCCTGGAGCAAAAAATCCTGATGCATTTTGGCAGAATCTCCAAAATGGTATTGAATCAATTTCTCATTTTTCTGAGCCAGAATTAGCTGCGAGTGTAGAGCCAAGCTTACTAAATCACCCCAATTATGTCAAAGCAAATGCTATGCTCTCAGACATCGACCTATTTGATGCTGAATTTTTTGGCTTCAGTCCACGAGAAGCTGAAATCATTGATCCACAACACCGTTTATTTTTAGAAAAATCTTGGGAGACACTTGAAAATTCTGGTTATAACCCAGAAACATATCAAGGTTCAATTGGTGTTTATGCTGGTGTTAGCATCAGCACTTACTTAATTAAAAATCTTTATGGTAATCAAAACCTCTCAGAATCTGTAACTCCTTATCAACTTGTATTGCAAAACGATAAAGATTTTTTATCTACACGTATTTCTTACAAATTAAATTTAAAAGGGCCAAGTGTTAACATTCAAACTGCTTGTTCTACTTCACTAGTGGCTGTACATCTTGCGTGTCAAAGTTTACTCAGCGGTGAATGCGATATGTCTTTAGCAGGTGGTGTTGCTATCCGCGTTCCTGAAAAAACAGGATATTTATATCAGGAGGGGATGATTCTGTCTCCCGATGGACACTGTAGAGCTTTTGACGCCCAAGCACAAGGTACAGTTAGCGGTAACGGTGTTGGAGTTGTGCTATTAAAGCGTTTAGCAGACGCGATCGCTGATAGAGATTGCATCCATGCAATTATTAAAGGATCTGCTATCAATAATGATGGCGCTTTAAAAATTGGTTACACAGCTCCTAGTTTTGATGGTCAAGTGTCTGTAATTACTGAAGCACAAGCTATCAGCGCTGTGGAAGCTGAGACTATTAGTTATATAGAAGCACATGGTACTGGTACTCCTCTAGGTGACCCCATTGAAATTGCAGCATTAACAGAAGCTTTTCACGCCACTACCCAAAAAAATCACTATTGTGCGATCGGTTCGGTAAAAACTAACATTGGACACTTAGATGCAGCAGCGGGTGTAGCTGGTCTCATTAAAACAGTCCTTGCTCTTAAACACAAGTTGATACCGCCGAGCTTGCATTTTCAACAACCTAACCCGAAGATTGATTTTGCTAATAGTCCCTTTTATGTCAATACAAAACTGACTGAATGGAAAACCAATGGTGTTCCCCGCCGAGCTGGAGTAAGTTCTTTTGGAATTGGCGGAACTAATGCTCATGTTATTTTAGAAGAAGCGCCTATACAAAAGTCTGCTGAAAAATTTAGACCTTCCCAATTATTATTACTATCTGCTAAAACCAAATCTGCGCTAGAAACTCTAACGGCAAACTTAGCTAAGTATTTAGAGCAACATCCTGAAACTAATCTTGCAGATATTGCTTATACACTGCAAGTTGGACGTAAAGCCTTCAGCCATCGCCGCACTTTAGTTGCTAGTAATGTTGCAGATGCGAAGATTGCGCTTTCTACTTTAGATCCTAAAAGAGTTTTAGACGCTAGTCAAGATTCTCTAGAGCCTGCTGTCGTCTTTATGTTTCCCGGACAGGGCGCACAATATGTAAATATGGGTTGGGAACTTTATCAAGAGGAACCCACATTTCGCGAACAGGTTGATCTTTGCGCGGAAATTCTTAAACCTCTACTGGGGCTTGATCTGCGTCATGTAATTTATCCAGTAGAGCCACAAGCAGCAACACAACAATTACAACAAACTGCTATTACCCAGCCAGCACTTTTTGTAATTGAGTACTCCTTGGCTAAGTTATGGATGGAATGGGGAGTGCAGCCAGAAGCGATGATTGGTCATAGCATCGGTGAATATGTGGCCGCTTGTTTAGCTGGTGTTTTCTCCCTGGAAGATGCATTGTTTTTGGTAGCAAAACGTGGTGAACTGATGCAGAAAATGGCTTCAGGGTCAATGCTTGCTGTACCACTTTCAGAAAAAGATATCCAACCTTTCCTCAGCGAGAATATTTCTTTAGCTGCAATTAACGGAGAGTTAAATTGTGTAGTTGCAGGTACTACAGAAGCTGTGGATGTATTGCAAATTCATCTATTAGAAAAAGGTGTGGAGTGTCGCCATCTACATACCTCCCATGCTTTCCATTCCCCGATGATGAATGCGATTTTAGAGCCTTTTACTGTTGTAGTGAAAAGCATAAATTTGCAACCGCCGCAAATCCCCTATATATCTAATGTGACTGGGGATTGGATTACAGCAGCCCAAGCAACAAATCCTAGTTATTGGGCGAAACATTTACGAGAAACTATACGCTTTGCAGATGGCTTACAACAATTATTTAAACAATCAAATCGAATATTTTTAGAAGTTGGGTCTGGGAGAACTTTAAGTACGTTAACAGTACGTCATCCAGATAAACCATCTAATCAGATTGTACTTTCTTCATTACGCCATCCACAAGACCAACAATCAGATGTTGCTTTTTTGTTGAGTAGTTTAGGAAAACTCTGGCTTGCAGGAGTACAAGTAGATTGGTCGGGATTTTATACTCATGAACAATGCTCACGCCTACCCTTACCTACTTATCCGTTTGAGCGCCAGCGTTACTGGATTGATCCACCAAACCCAGTAGAGGCTGTTAGTCCTCGCCCAAGTATGTTAGAGAAAAAGCCAGATATTGCGGACTGGTTTTATGTTCCTTCATGGAAACGCTCAGTTATACCTGCTCGCAATACTCATGTTTCCCTAACTCAATCATGCTGGTTGGTGTTTGTGGATGAGTGCGGTTTAGGTTCGCAAATCGTACAACAACTAGAGAAAGATGGTCAAGATGTGATTCGTGTGTTTGCTGGTGAGGAATTTAGTCAGCAGAGCGATCGCTCATATACACTTAATCCACAACAACGTGATCACTATGACGCTCTCATACAACAACTTTTAGCACAAAAGAAAACACCACAGCATATTGTGCATTTATGGAGTGTCACGTCCAACAGCTACATAGGCGGAATTACATCGCTGGAAGAATCACAATATTTAGGCTTCTACAGCTTGCTGTTTTTGACACAAGCCTTTGGCGCACAGAATTTTACTGATGAGTTGCAATTCAACATTGTATCTAACAATATTCAAGAAGTAACTGGTGTAGAGTTACTACATCCAGAGAAATCAACATTACTTGGACTATGTAAAGTAATTCGCCAAGAATACGTTAATATAACCTGTCGTAGTATTGATGTTGTGGTTCCAGAATTGGGAACTTGGGAATATGAAACACTTATCGATTCTTTAATTACAGAATTTACTGATAATATCTCTGAGACAACTATTGCCTACAGAGGTCATCATCGCTGGATACAGACTTTTGAATCTGTGCAGTTGGATAAAACAGCAAATGGTAAAACTCGGTTAAGAGAAGAGGGAGTATATTTAATCACTGGAGGTTTAGGCGGTATTGGTTTAGCGATCGCGGAATATTTAGCCAAGACTGTGCAAGCTAAATTAGTGCTGCTTGGGCGATCGCCTCTTCCCGAAAAAGCTAATTGGGAAAAATGGTTAGCTACCCACGATGAACAAGAACAGATAAGTCGTAAAATTCAAAAACTTCAGAATATTGAGGCTTTGGGTGGGGAAATTCTACTGATTAGTGCTGATGTCACTAACCTACAACAAATGCAGCAAGCGATCGCGCAAGCGAGAAAGCAATTTGGGCAGATAAATGGGGTAATTCATGCAGCCGGAGTTCCTGGTGGAAGCATTATTCAGCTGAAAACACCTGAAATGATAGCCAGCGTCATGGAACCCAAAGTTAAAGGAACATTAATCCTAGAAACTCTCTTCAAAGATACAAAGCTAGATTTTTTAGTGCTGTTTTCATCACTCGCTTCTATTGTTGGAGGATTAACTCAAGCAGACTATTGTGCAGCCAATGCTTTTTTAGATACATTTGCTCTCAGCCGGTCTTCTCAACAATGTACATTTACCTTATCTATTAATTGGGATGGTTGGCAAGAAGTAGGAATGGGAGTAAACACACAACTATTAATTGAAAAACAAACAACATCGCCTGAAATTTTAAAAAAAGGAATATTGCCTCAAGAAGGCATAAATGTGTTTAGTTCTCTTCTGGAAAACAGACTACATCAAGTTCTCATTTCCACTTCTGATTTTCAGCTACGACTACAGGAAAGTAATAAATTTAAAGCATCGCTTTCTTCACAATTTTTGCAGTATGCTAACAAACTTCACCCAAGGCCTACACTTAGTAATGCTTATGTCGCTCCTCGAAATGAGTTAGAACAAAGCATTGCTAATATTTGGCAGATGTTTATTGGGATTGAGCAGATAGGAATCTACGATAACTTCTTTGACATAGGAGGAGATTCACTAATAGCAGTTCAATTTATTAGCAAATTAAGCTCAACCTTGAAAATAGCAATTTCTTCACACAGTCTCTTAAATGCACCTACAATTGCAGAGTTAGCTTTGTTAGTTGAACAAACTTCTTTGCCTATGGTTGATACTAGCAAATTTCAGACCAAATCACTTTCTAATTTGCTAGTAGAACTTAAATCAGGTAGCTTTAAACAACCATTTTTCTTAATACATCCAGTAGGTGGTCAAGTTTACTTTTACCGAGACTTAGCAAATTGTTTAGATCCTCGACAAGCAGTTTATGGTTTGCAAGCACAAGGCTTTGATGGTAAGCAACAACCCCTGATGCGGGTAGAGGAAATGGCAAGCCAATATATAGAAGCATTAAGAGTTGTTCAGCCGGAAGGGCCATATTTTCTTGGGGGATCTTCTTTTGGAGGTACTGTGGCGTTTGAAATGGCTCACCAATTACAGGCTTTAGGTCAAAAAGTCGCACTGTTAACCCTCATAGACACTCCTGGACAAGGACAAATGCCAACAAAGGTTGAAGATAGCGATATCAAAATATTGGCTTACCTGCTTGGTGTTGGTGCTAATGTTTCTGTTTCTTTGGATCACTTAGAACAGCTTACACCTTCTGAACAACTAAGTTATTTATTAGCTCATGAAGAAATAGCAAATAAAATCCCTCCTGATTTTACTATTGATCAATTACGTCCTTTTCTCAACTTATTTAGGGCAAATGCTTGGGCAATGCAAAGCTATATACCGCGAATTTATCCAGGTAAAATTGTTTTCTTTCGGGCGCTTGAGCGCGATGCATTCAATCCCCAGAATCCTGAACTGGGTTGGTTAGATTTAGCTACTGAAGGTATAGAGATTGTTGAGGTTCCTGGTAATCATATGACAATGCATTCCCTTCCTCATGTTCAAGTCTTGGCACAAAAGCTGAATATATACCTTGAGAGAGCAAGAGCGTAAGAATTCAGGTGGCAGAGTATCGCCCACCGTAGGTGATGTTCCATGTGGTCAATCCAATTAAAAATTAAAAATATAAAATTAAAAATTGCAAGACGCTCTCTACGAGACGCTCCGCTAACGCGGAGCTTTCGCTTTAGCGATACGCAGACTCGGCTTAGCTGCGCTATCAGTGGGGGCAAATCGCTTTGCTTAAATTGCTGGTGCTTAAGCAATCTGATAGCAACAGATCCATTACCAGAAAGTAAGGTTAGTAGATAATTGCGTAAATTTTTGCTTATACCACCAGCAAGATAGTCTCCTTCTAGTACTTGTGTTCGTACCTCTAGTCTTTTGCTTTTTTCATTAGCTTCTAATAAGGTTAACAACCGCCTCATAAGCTCCGATGTCCACTATTCCATTAGAGATACGGGCGAAACCAGACCCACGTTGGTCATAAGGAACTGGTTCAGTAGTGTTGCCATCCCCATCTAAATCTGTGGTATCAGTAGGTATATCTGCGTTGCTGCCTGTGTTGATGGCTCTGCTACCAGTAACTAAGGCATGGGTTTTGGTAGCACCTCCATTATCTTGCAACGTTGTATCTAATACATCTTCTAGTGGAACATTAAGTTCTTCGTTAGCGTTAAAGCCTGTAGAGCCACTCAAACTGCCAATGAGATTATAGCCGTTGCTGACGAAGGCGCCTGTTACATCAGAGTTATTATTGCCAGCAATGAGACTATTTTTCACCGTAACAGTACCACTCTCATTGTTGAAGATGCCACCAGCGGCTTCCTCATTTTCCGCAGTATTCAACGTGATGGTACTATTATTTACTGTCAAGGTTGCATTGATGAAGATACCTCCACCCCTAGCTGCTGAGTTGCTACTAATAGTGCTGTTATTTACTATGAGAGTATCATAGTAACTAACAATACCACCACCAACATCTTTGGCTGAGTTTTCGTTGATAGTGCTATTGGTGAGGGTCATAGTACCGCCGTTATAGATGCCGCCACCAGAGGTACCTGAAGAATTGTTACTGAAGGTGCTGTTACTTATCGCTATAGTACCACCGTTATCGATGCCACCACCTTCGGCGCTTACCGTGTTGTTGTTAAACGTACTGTAGCTCACTGTCGCAGTACCACCGTCGTTAGAGATGCCGCCGCCAGAATTTGTGCTGTTGTTATTGAAGATACTGTTGATTACTGTCAGCGTGCCATAATGATTGATGATGCCACTGCCTTGGAAATTTGCACTGTTATTGTCAAACTTACTGTTGCTCACCGTTAAGGTGCGATCGCTGAAGATGCCACCGCCTTGGTCGTTTGCTGAGTTGCTACTGAAGGTACTATTGTTTACCGTTAGGGTGCTATTGGTGCTGTAAATACCTCCGCCGCTACCAGAGGAGAAACCAATAAAAGACAAGTATTCTGCTTCATTACCACTAAAGATGCTGTTGCTTACCGTTACGCTACCATTAGTGCTGTAGATTCCGCCACCATATTCTGCTCTATTGTTTTTTATAGTACTATTACTTAGTGTGACAGCGCCATAATCACTATTGTAAATGCCCCCACCATATTGGTCGAATAAATCCCCTGTTTTATTCTCACTGATGGTACTGTTAGTAAGTGTTAGAGAGCCAGTATTATAAATGCCGCCACCACTGTAGTCTGACTTGTTATTCCTAACGATGCTATTAGCCAATATTAGAGAACCACTGTTATAGATGCTACCTCCCAAATCTGAGTAACCATTAGTAATAGTCAGCCCAACAATATCTATCGTGACTCCAAAGTTAATCTGAAAAATAAGGTTTGTATTGTTACCGCTGACAGCTAGCTTTTCTGCACCTGTGCCGTCAATGCTAAGGTCATCTCTGATCACGATACTACCACCACTTAGGGTGATGGTATCAGCGATATCATCAGCGAACACCCCATCAAATTTGATGATATCTTTTCCAGCTTTGGCATTAGCATCTTGAATCGCTTTGCGTAGAGAACCACTACCATTATCCTTGGTGTTAGTAACAGTAAATATGGATGTTGATGGTGGTGTTATTCCTAACCCAAAATCAAAATTATTTGCGTTGTTCAGTGCAGTAGCAGATACGTTACTGACCGTAAACAAGTTGATTGCACGACCAATACCTGTATTTCCATCAGGATCAATTAAGGCTTTAGTTCTAGTCCCTTGAGTTTCAAAACGCAAGTAACCTTGTGAGATAGCAGAAGCATAATTCAAATTACCTAGATTTAAACTCTCGAAAATTTGCCGCAGCAAAAACTTATCTGTACCGACTTGAAAGTCAGTGATCGTATCTCCTAACTGCCGGATATTTGTATAAATAAATGCATCTGCACCGCTACCACCTGTGAGAGTATCTTTGCCTTCGTAGCCTGCAATAATGTCACTCTCAGGAGTACCGTTAAGAATATCATCAGCGGCAGTACCATTAATGACATTTATAACTGCTTCAAATGCACCGATGTCTACTTGACCACCAGAAATGCGTTTAAAGCCAGAACCACGCCCGTCAAAAGGGATTTGTTCTGTGGTGTCGCCATCACCATCTAAATCTGTGGTATCAGTAGGTATATCTGAATTATTACCACCGTTAATAGCAGGACTACCAATGAGCAGAGCATGTGTTTTAACTGAACCGCCGTTGTCTTTTAAGGTAGTATCCAACACATCTTGTAGCGAATAGTTTAGCTGCTCGCTGGCATTAAAGCCTGTAGAGCTACTGAAGCTACCGATGAGGTTATAGCCGTTACTAACAAAGTTGCCTCTAACATCATCAGCAAAGGTAGCGTTAGTTGGATTTGCCGTAGAAGTATTAGTATTGCCAGCAATGATGCTATTTTTCACGTTGGCAGAACCAGAATTAGAGTTATAAATGCCTGCTCCGCTCTCTAATTCACTGGAACTGGTGTTAAGTATAATAGTGCTGTTGTTGACGAAAAGAGTGCTTTCATTATAAATCCCAGCTCCCCCACTTTCTGCTGAGTTGCCGCTGATGGTGCTATTGCTCAGTGTCAGAGTGCCAGAGTTGTAGATGCCGCCACCGCTTCCATATACAGAGTTGCCACTGATAGTGCTGCTGTTTACTGTTGCGATGCCAGAGTTGTAGATCCCGCTGCCGGCAAATCCTGAGTTGCCAGTAATATTGCTATCATTTAGCGTCAGAGTGCCACTATTTCTAATACCGCTACCAGTTCCAGAATCTGAACTGCCACTGATAGTGGTATTGTTGACTGTTAAAGTGCCATCATTACTGATGCTAGATGCAAATTCTCCACCACCGTTGTCACTCACAGTACTGTTGTTTAATATGAATGTGCCATAAGTATAGATGCCGCTGACATTTCTTCCTGAGTTATTACTAATGGTGCTGTTGCTCACCGTGGCAACCCCAGAGTTCAAGATGCCACCACCACCTTCACTATAACGATCATAACCACCAAAGTTGCCACTAATAGTGCTGCTATTTACAGTTAGAGTACCAGTGTTATAGATGCCGCCGCCGCCTCCGTATCCTCCTGATGCGTTGTTGCTGATGGTGCTATTGTTTATCGTTAGAGTGCCAGAGTTATAGATCCCACCGCCGCTTCCATATTGTCCTGATGCGTTGTTGCTGATGGTGCTATTGTTTATCGTTAAAGTGCCAGAGCTATAGATCCCACCCCCTTGGGAATCTGCTGTGTTATCAGTGATAATGCTGTCGCTTACAGTAAGAGTTCCAGCATTGAGAATACCACCACCTATAATTAGGCCAAATTCTCCTGCATTTAAAGAACGACCATTGGCAACAGTTAATCCATCAATTTCTAGAGTAATACCACTTTTGATCTCAAATACGCTGCTGTTGTTGTTACCACTAACAATTAACTTTTCTGCACCTGTTCCTTCAATACTCAAATCATCTTTAATATTCAAACTACTACCGAGAGTGATAGTATCAGCAATCGAGTCAGCAAATACCCCATCAAAATTGATGGTATCTCTCCCTGCTAAAGCATTAGCTTCTCTTATTGCCTGCCGCAGTGAACCAGCACCAATATCGTTGGTATTAGTAACGCTAAATGTAGCCATGAATGATGTGACTCCAGTTGTGGAAGGTTAAATATTACACAAAAAAGCAACCCTTAGCAGCCTCATCAAGAGCATGAGGATGCCTTCTAAACCAGGAACACACGAATTCAGAAAACTAAAAATTACTAAAGCTATTACAAATACATTCAGTTCCTTAAATGTATATAAATACACTTAATCACCATGATGTTAGGATAAAAAATTGACTAAAACAATCTCTCTGTTGGTAGTAGACAACTAGCAAATATACATCTATTTAATGACTTTAACTTCACAAGAGACAGATTACAATGCAGCTTTCTGCTCAAATCGTATCTAGTTAATTGCCAACTGTCCGGAAAGTCCAAAACTCTAGCTGTATCCCATTACATACCGAATCTTCTATATGTAAAGTCAGGGACGACAGCTTAAAAGTCCCTTATATAAATTCCACTGTTTAAAACTGCGCTGGTTCTACAAAGCGCAGTTTTTTATTGCACAGGTAGCTTTCCTAGAGGAAAGCACCCATTTTTAACAATTGAATTAGGGGCGTAGTACCTTGTTTACCCGCTGCAAGATGAATATTGCGCTACAGTCTGTAAAAGCAGGTACTCTAAGTGTAGCAAACACAGGCCTTTATATTTAGCAGCTAAGTTATGCCCCTTGACTACTCCGGTCAAAACAAGAGAGGTCGTTCTTTCAAAAGTCAAAACCTTACTGGGGCAAACTTTAGTCATGCAGATATTCGTGGTGCAGATTTTAGTAGGGCTAATCTGACAGGCGCAAACCTATCTGGCGCAAACCTATCTGGCACAAACCTATCTGGCGCAAACCTATCTGGCGCAAACCTCGATGGTGTTAGCCTCTTAGGGGCTAACCTTAATGGCGCTGACCTCTTTGGCGCAAACCTCGATAGTGCTAACCTCTTTGATGCTAACCTCTTTGGCGCAAACCTCTCACGCGCAGACCTCGATAGTGCTAACCTTGATGGCGTTAACCTCGATGGTGCTAACCTCTCACGCGCAAACCTCAATAGTGCAAACCTCTTTGGCGCAAACCTCTTTGGCGCAAACCTCTTTGGCACAAACCTATCTGGCGCTAATCTCTTTGGTGCTAATCTCTTTGGCGCAAACCTCGATAGTGCTAACCTCTTTGGCGCTGACCTCCAATATGCTGATCTCGATGGCGCAAACCTCGAATATGCTAATCTATCTGGTGCAAACCTCGAATATGCTAACCTAAATGGCGCTGAACTCACCAAAATTGTTTGGAACGAGAATACAAAATGGAAAAATGTGCAAGGATGGGAGACGGCAGTGAATGTGCCTGAAACACTTGTATTAAACTATTAAACAACTTTCTAATTACGTAGCTTGCTGCTAGCCAGAGGCTAGGATTTACGAATTACGGATTAGTATAGGTGGGTGTGCCAGAGTTTTGCCTGCGATCTTCCTCCTCAAGTGTCCCCTTTGTGAATACCCTGCCACCTAAATCCTTACGAAGCTAGCTCATCTAGGGTTTGAAATTACTGCTTTTGATATTTCTCAAAGTGCGATGTCTGACGAGAAACTGCTTCTCTTCGAGACGCTTTGCAAACGCATTTACGCTTGGTGTGAACAGTGATTTCCCAACCCGACGTTCACAATTGTAATTGCACACTTCGATCAATGCAGTTGGTTCATTCATCAGTGGAAATTTCTTTGGCTAGCCGATGAATCTTTCAGCACATTGCAACGGGGAAGATTATGGATTTGTATTTTTTCGTAATTCTTATTATTCGCGGAACTTTTCCTCAATCATTCCACAGACTTTCCACAGCTATTCCCCCTGTTTTCCACAGTTGTTTTACAAGCTAATCGGCTTCTGTTCGTCGGCTGGGGATTTTGTGATGACTGTAGCAACAATTATGAGTTACTGAGTTATTGTTAAGTTGAGTAACTAAAACCTGCCTCTAACCCTAGCTTTCACGTAATCATTTATTTTTTCTATACTTATTTTTAACATTTGGCAACATTGACAAACCGATCCACTCAGCGCACAATAATTCGACTAGCTTTTGTAGCCCGTTCCAACAGCCGCATCAACTGTATAAAATTATTCAGTTGTCAGTACTAGTGGTTCGGCAAGCAAAAAATGGCTGAAGAAGTACAGCTACTGCTTCACGCTAGCTAGTTGTCCTTATTGAGTTGCTCGCTTTGAAGCAAAATCTCATGAACGCAACACTTAACATCTTTACTGCTGTTCCCGAAACACTACATCAATCTCTCAATAATTACTTAGAACAGCATCCCGATTGGGATGAACATCGCATTCTGACCGCAGCCATATCACTGTTTTTGCTACAAAATGCTGATGGCGATCGCCGTGTTGCCCAAGTTTATCTAGAAACTTTGTTTAGTCGCAATTAAGGTAAAATGCTTTGCGCTCAAGTAATCAAGCAAACAGCTAGTATGTGTCCCATTGGGACACATTCAGGCAAGTCTATATTAAATAATCAAATTGGGGCAGATGTTGCCCCTGATGCTTCGGCATTCAGTTCCAGTAAACCAATGTGCCAGTAGCACTACATAAATTTGGGGAGGTCTTCTAGCTATTTGCGAAAAATTATTTTAGGCAGGAATAACTTGAGCAACCAGTGAACGTTTATCAAGTGACTGAACTTTACCTACCTGACCGATATCGTTCACAATGCGCTCTAACAGTTCTCCAGCCTGCTCACGATATTGATTTTCTCGACCTCGTAACCGAATTGCAAACTTCACTGAATCACCCTTACTTAACCACCCAACAGCTTGTTCAACTCGTAATTTGTAATCTGCTACACCGACGTTCGGACGTAACCGAACTTCTTTAACCGTGGGTCTTGCGCTTTGCCCTTGACGCTTTTTCTTTTGATACTGAAGTTTGCCATAATTAAGAATCTTTGCAACTGGAGCATCTTTCCCTTCGGAGACTAAAACTAGGTCAAGCTCTAAGCTCTGGGCTAACTCCAGTGCTTCATTAGTATTGGTCAAACCTCGATTGTTATTCTCATGGTCAATCAAGAAAACTTGGGGTGACTTGATTTGTGAGTTAATTAATTGCTTTTGAATTACGATAATGTTTTCCTCTGATTTATTACAAATCTGTAACGTGCCAGTCATGGCGACTTAGCACGAATTTGTTACGTAAGTCTATCGTAACGTAATCCCTTGCTCTTCCCTATTCGCAAAACCCGCACTCTGGGATCGCTTCTCTTCAAAATCTGCTGTGCGTTTCGGCATTCACTTATACTATAGTCACCCTTTATTTGGAACTTGTGTCAAGCTGTAATAGAGACCAGAGTCAAACTCTCTTCTCCCGCTCAGTTCTGACTTGCCCTTTGCAAATATGCCTTCCATTACCTACAATCGCACCGACAGCCAGCAGCCGGAGAACTTCAACATTAAAGGTTATGTTGTCCGTCCAGGATTACACATTATCAGCTATGAGCAGCTTAAGTTGGTGCGAGAGCAAATACAATGCGATGACAAGCTTGAATATCTAGTAAACCAAGGTGTGATTAAGTTGAGTGGTTAATAGCTAGCTCTATGGGGTTGATTTTGTCTGTATTTGACAACTTCTCAAGCTGTTTGCTCTTGCACCGTAAAAGATAATAGTCCTGACGTTGGGGACATGATCGCTGCGATCGCTCAATTCTCCACCCTCTTTCATGGCAGCATTCCTCGAACTCAACAGCAGCCCCACCTCTCAATACCCTGGGACACAAATTCAGCAGCTATTCGGTTAACAAGCCTGCGATCCTGATCAAAAAGTATCGTCTATTATCTCCGGTATAGCGAGCAAAATACTAAACTTCGTCCATGAAACCGAAATTTAACCAACTTGCGATCGCCGTTCGCGCTAGCGTCTCCCTTCAGGAGAAGCAGAAGGCTTAAGCTTCTCTTCTCTACGAGAGGCTGCGCCAACGAGACGCTTCGCGAACGCTTATCGCCTATGGCGGGCGGGTACGCCATCGCTCCACTTTTTTTAGGAAGCTAGGATAAATATTCCTTTCGCAGCAAGCAATTCATACTTTGATTCAGCAACGCCAATTATTAAATTACTAAGGGACTTCCAGAGAATAAATTACCCAATTTATTCAGATGATATTTTTCTTTTTCCCCTGCTCCCTGCTCCCCTGCTCCCCTGCCTACACAGCGATTGATTATTTTTTTAATTGGAAGCCCCTAAGAGTGGGTGAGAGCTAAGTATGCACAATTTAACAAATGAGAGTTATTTAATTTTTCATGCTTAACTTTTAAGTATTTGAGGATTAGCCAAATGCTGCTTGGCATCGATTTAGGAACAGGCTCTGCTAAGACATTGCTCCTAGCAACAGACGGAACCGTAATAGGTGAGGCGTCAAGCTCATATCCTGTTCATGCACCTCACCCCGGATGGGCTGAGTCAGACCCAGGGGATTGGTGGTCAAGTGTTGCCTTGGCTGTTAGGGAGGCAGTGGGAAATCATACTGATCAGGTAAAGGCGATCGCCCTTTCAGGACAGATGCATGGTATTGTCCTCACAGATGAGTCCGGTCAGCCTTTGCGTCCTGCTATCCTCTGGGCAGATACTCGCTCTAGTGCCACGCTTAACACTTATCATTCGCTTGATGCCACTATTCTAGAGCGATTGGGCAACCCAATTACAGCTGGAATGGCTGGCTCAACCTTACTGTGGCTACGAGAACACGAGGCTAGTGTCTATGCCCAAGCGCGTTGGGTACTTCAGCCAAAAGATTGGCTACGGTTACGCCTGACTGGTAAAGTTGCAACGGAACCATCTGACGCTAGTGGTACTTTGCTTTACGATGTTGTGTCGGACACCTGGGCAAGGGATGCAATCTCAGCTCTGAATCTACGTTGTGATTGGTTACCAAACATTATCCCCTCTAGTGCGATCGCAGGTTACCTAACGGCCATTGCTTCAGAGCATCTTGGCTTAAGAGTTGGTTTACCCGTGATCGCTGGTGCTGCGGATACAGCAGCAGCGGCACTTGGTAACGGACTACTAGAGCCTGGATTGGTTCAACTAACTATTGGCACAGGCGCTCAAATTATTACACCTCGTTCTCAACCAATTATCGATCCTCAGGGTCGTACACATCTCTATCGAGCCGCTGTACCTAACCAGTGGTACACCCTTGCAGCAATGCAAAATGCTGGGTTAGCGCTTGAGTGGGTGCGAGGTATCCTCGGCTTGAGTTGGCAGCAAGTATATACTAAAGCTTTTTCTGTTCCTCCAGGATGTGAAGGGTTGACATTTTTGCCATACCTTACTGGTGAGCGAACTCCACACCTTGACCCTTATGTACGTGGGGCATGGGTGGGGCTTGGACTGCATCATACACAGGCGCACCTGATGCGGGCAGCTTTAGAGGGGGTTGTTTTTGCCTTGCGACAAGGTTTTGAGGCACTTGAGGCCACAGGTTTGAAAGCGACACAACTGCGTTTAGCAGGCGGTGGAACTGTAGAAATGCCTTGGAAACAATTACTGACTGATGTATTGAGAATACCCCTCTATACAACTACCGTTGCTGCTGCTTCCGCGCGTGGTGCTGCTCTACTGGCGGGTATCGGAATTGGCGTATACGCAGATGCTAATGACACAAGCAAACTGGCAGCTACACCAACGCTTGCTGCAACTCCCCAATCAGTTGATTCAGTCCTAGAAGAGGCTTGGATGCGCTATCAATCTCTTTATCCACGGCTTTCAAGAGAATTAGAATATAAAAAGTCACAGTTTAAGTAAGTTTTTATTGCCTCAATTAGCGTCCACTCAGTTAACACCGAGTGGGGCTGCAAAATCCTTCCCCAGATAGGGTTGCAGCCCGGATTGCTTCAATCGGAAATTTCGGTGTGCGATCGCCATACAATAAACCGTTAGCTTCTTGGAAGGTATCTGTAAACTGTGTGTAACAGAATCCACTGAACAACTCAAGACTATTAACAGTTTCGAGTAGTTGGGTGTATTTCATTTCTAGCTCAGAAATATTGAAGCAACGCTCATATCCCCAGACTTTATCTGCATCTGCTTGGTTAAGAGGAGCATAGGCAATACCACCAAACTCGGTCAACATTATTGGTTGTCCCTGATGGGGATAGTTGTCGAGAGTGAGGATACGTCCTCCAGGACGCTTATGATTAAGCATATCTGACAGCTTAACTTCTGACCCATAACGGCGAATTAATTGCTGCGGCTTGGTGTCGTAGTCATGAATTGCCAGAATATCTGTATCTGTACTTTCCCAACCATCATTACCAATGACTGGACGAGTCGGATCTAGTGTTTTGGTCAAGTGATACATTGCCAATACGTAGTTACGGTGAGCCGCTGTCTCAACTAAATTTGGCACTCCCCAAGATTCATTAAATGGAACCCACGCCACAATACATGGATGACTGATATCGCGTCTGATCACCTCAGTCCACTCGTGTATCATGCGTTCCACCGCTTTCGGTGTGAAACGATAGGCACTGGGCATCTCCTCCCAGACTAACAGCCCTAAAACATCTGCCCAATATAAAAAGCGGGGGTCTTCAATTTTTTGATGTTTGCGGACTCCGTTAAAACCCATCGCTTTAACTAGTTCTACATCGCGTCGCAAGGCCTCATCGTTGGGTGCTGTCATCAATGTATCTGGCCAGTAGCCTTGGTCTAGCACTAGCCGCAAATAGTAAGGGCGACCGTTGAGCATAAAGCGATCGCGCTGGATGCTGACGGTTCGCATTGCTGTGTAAGACTTTACTTCATCCAACAATTGGTCTTTAGACCACAGTTGAATTTCTGCATCAATTAGCGTCGGCTTTTCTGGACTCCACAATAATTCATTGCGGTAGTCGTCAATTCCAGGATCGCCAAGGGCTATCCGACGGCTAATTTCTCCGTTGAACACTTCATAAGTATCTTTCGCTAATATCTGTTGACCAACTCTCAATGTCATTTTGATTTGTATTCCTGCTTCGGGCATATCACCTGCGATCGCAGCTTCAAAACCAACTTCCCATCGTTCGCAGTTGCAATTCCAGCAGATGTGACCTAAATAAGTCGCACCTACACGTTCTACCCAAACTGTTTGCCAAATACCACTGGTGCGAGGATACCAAATACTGTGCGGTTTCAACTGCCAATCTTGTTTACCCCGAGGTTTCGCAAGGTCTTGCGGCTCGTCTTGCGCCCATACTGTAACCAAAGTTTTGCCACTGTCGTTCAAAACATGGGTAATATCAAGGCTGAAATTAGTATGTCCGCCCTCATGTTCAGCTATATACTGACCATTTACCCAGACACGAGCGCGATAGTCTACAGCACCAAAATGTAACAGCAATCTCCCATTACCTGGAGGTGTTTCAAATTCACGCTCGTACCAACAGTTTGGATGAAAACTCATGTCCCCTATCCCACTTTTGGTAGATTCCGGCGCGAACGGAACTTCTATCAAATGAGTCCATTGCTTCAGGTCGCTGGGTTTAATGCATTGTCCTTGATCATCAAATGCAAACTTCCACAGACCGTTTAAGCTTTGCCAAGGCGATCGCTGTAATAGTGGACGTGGATGTATTGTTTTTCCTAAATCAAAAGTATCCTCTTGATTGAAATTAGTAGATAATTCATCCCCAAGATTATTTATATCTAATAACTTCATTACAACCTCTTTTATATCTCCGATATAACAGATTTTTTTGACATTCAGTTTAGACAAGCTAAATGTTTTATAACCAATGATTTTGTTCTTGGCAATTCAGTTTTTGAACTAATCTAACGTTAATCCATACTTATAAAAAATATATTTTTAAACTTTACAGTGAATTTCAAGTTGGTTAAGTACACAACTAAAGACTCAAACCCTGTTTTACTTCTTAATCCTAACTCACCTCGACTGCACTCGGCGACCACGGAGCGCAGTCGAGGTGCGACCATTTTAATTTGGAATTCTGCTGTATTTAGCAAGGTTTATAGACATTTAATTCAAATGGGTGTCTTTCATATTTAGCTAGCTGCTGTTTGCCGCTATTTTAAAGCTCGCACCACACTAATTACGCCTTTGTGGCAAATACTAACTCTTCATTATCCAAATTTTTTAATTATAAAACAGGATAAATTCTACATATTATTTATGATATTGTGAATAATATATGGCGTGTATTATTTAACATAAATATTTACATTATACCTCTCATATAATTAGATAAAATGTTATCCTGGAATATTCTGTTAGTTATCCACAATCACGATTTTTAAATCTATCCATTTTGCTGGGATATTGTTAAGATACATGATTTAAAATTTATTATTGGGCTTCGTGGCATTAGTGGGGATGCATGGTAAGTAAGTCGTGGAGAAAATTTACAAGTATGTAACAAACAATTAAGCAGAAGAATTAGAGCTAAATCTTATACGTTGCGTACTGTAGCTTCCCTTTTCTCCTCTTGTTTGAACTCCATTAATAACAGCATAGGCAAGCTCTAACTCATCCTCAAAAGTTTTCGAGGCTAATTCATCTTTTTTGAGGTCAAGCATTCCAATTCAATCGGGTTCATTTCCGAACAATATTTAGGTAAAAAGAAGATGTACAAACCCATGTCTTCCCACTTTGACCATAATTGCTGAACTTCTTTACACCGATGTATTGGGCCATTGTCCTGGACGATGACTCTGCTCCGTCCTGTTTTTTGGGCTTCGGCTGCTTCAAGCTCCATCATCTGAATATAAGATTTACGTGAAACACCACCAATCACCAAACCGTAAACAAAACTAATTAAGGGTTGGAGAAAACCAATAATACTTAATCTTCGACCCCGGCGTTTACTCTGCTCCAAGCGTTTTTGTTCTCCCCGGAAGTAGTAGCTATAACTCGGTTCACTCCAAGCACAAAATCCGGATTCATCCAGATATTTCAGGTCGATTTCACCAACAGCCGCAGACAATTCCAGCATTTCTAAGTCTGCCTGTTTGATTTGCTGTAATACTGGGTCTTGCTTTCCTTTATGACTTTTTCTCGTTCGTTTCCAAATGATCCCCTTTTTTTAAGTACCTGTCTTAACCAGTCAGGACTTAATGTTATAGAGCGTTCTTGTTCTAGTTTTTGGGCTAATTGAACGCTGTTATATGTACGTGGTTCTTTTTCTAAACATTCTTCTAAAAAAACCATGTCAGCTTCAACCCACCTTGATTTCCCTCCCCTCCCTGGTTTTTCCCAAAGTCCCTCTAACCCAAGATGCTCCCATCTATGCAAAACTTCTCGCACCGTTTGTGCAGTCCAATTAAAGTGAGTCGCTATCTTCTCTACATACCAACCATCTGCGCTCAATCTAATCACTTCTGCTCTGTCTTTTACTTTCTGAGGTACATCTGCCGTTCTCAGGTTGAACAGAGTCATATCTTGCTCTCTAGTCAGAAATACCCTTAAACGGCTACCCATATCTTTGTTACCGCGGTAGATGGATTATACGTATTTAATTATCTTTACACAGTTTGGTTTTTTCACATTGTTCTACTTAAAGCAGAAAGGTGAAAGGGATAGATTTTCCTATCCCGCCCTTTAACCTTTTACCTGCAAGAGTGCGAAAGTTCCTTTTGTAAAAGGTTTATTCTACTTTAATTAAATCTGTTGACTGCTTGATTGGGAACAGGATTCGCATTAACTGGCCTAATGGCATAGAGCGTTGCTCTTGAACAAAAACTAAGGGTACAAGTGCAACCATGCGTAGTAAGCCTGAAAGAACAAACAGCCCCAGTAAACCCATAGCATCAGGTAGAGTTGTTAGAAAGCTGGCGAGACTAATACCTATTGCCCCAGTTATACCAGCAATTGCCCCGGCGATCGCAAAGTAAGTAGATTGATAACGCAGGGGTGCTATTCTCATCATCAGATTATTGGTACACAAATCAATTGCCGCCCATGTACCACCAGTTACTACGTGCAACAAGGGTAACCAGATCCAAAAAGAAATTTGATCGCTTCCAACTCCTAGCCACAACAGAGGTGTCACTGCCACCAAAACTCCCACCAATAGCAGTAGTGGACGATTCCCAATTCGGTCGGACAGTTTGCCCCATAAAAGTAGCATTACCATGTTTGCACCAGTTCCTAACCCGTTATAAATCGTTACCACACTAATATCTATATCTAGGTTGTCCAGCATATACAGGTTAAAGAAGGGAGCGCTGACGTTAACAGCAAAGCACCAAATACTCAAGTAAAGAACAAACTTCAAAAAATTAGCATCTTTAAACAAGCTAAAATCTATTCCCTGTGGCTGCGGTTGGGATGTCCCTGAATTCGCAACTTTTAAAAGCTGCGGATTTACATCGGTCATCCAAAACTGGCAAATCTGGCTGATTAGCCCTAGCACAATTCCTACAACCAAAACTACGCCGTAACCTTGAAGTGTTCCATTAGGCCAAGCCGATACCGCTAAACCTAACAGCGGCACACTAATAAGGTTCGTTAAGCCAAGAATACTATTGCGAAAGCCAAAATATAGCCCCCGCAAGCGCTGAGGTACTAACACCGCTGACCAACCAAGCCAAGGCGCACGACCGAAAGCTTCGATGACATTAGCTCCCAAAAGAAGTGCCAATGTCAACTGCACTACTTGCTGCCCAGCTATATGAGATGAAGTAACTAACGCAATCGCTGGTATGAGAATCAACCACAACAGCCGCGACGGCATGAAAATACAGACAAAATACCAGCGGAAACTGGTACTTCGGTTTACCAGATAGGCTCCCAATGGTTGGAGCAGATTTACCATCTGAGGGATAGCCGCGAGCAGACCAATTTCGACTGGGCCAGCACCTAACTCTAGCAAGAAATTACTGAGCAACGCGCCACCAATGATGCTATAAAAAACCGCAGCAAAGACACTCTCAAAAGTTAACGCTTTGAGACTTTTACGAATTTCTAGCTTAGAAATTTTTAGAAACAGTTTTGGGGTTGGAAAAAGTACTGTCTCTGTTAATGTCCTATCCTCTAAGATTTCTTGAATGGGGATAGGGGGAAGAGAACTAGTTTCTACTGAAATGTCATCTTCGTGGGACTGAACCATATTATCTAATCAATATTTAAGTAGTTAAATTTTTATAGCTATTCCTTTATAAGCACTAATTAGCAAAACAAACTTTATTAACAGCTTTTGTATAATAAATATTTTTAGCAAAAAACCAAGATATTTTTCAAATAAAAACCTTAATTTCACTAAAGTCATTCTTGGGAAGTAATACTTTTATTAATAAATACCCAAATTTAAATATGGCTAGTACATAGAAGTAGAAATAATCCATATTTATACAGTCAAGAGGAGAGAAATAGATTTAATTATAAATTTACGATTAATGATTGAAGTTAATCACACAGTATAATGCAGATTATGTAATTACGTTAAAAAAGAACTAAGGCAAACTTTATGATGAAGTTGAAGCTTCGGCTCCGCTCAGCTTCAAACCTTCGACTGCGCTCAGGGTTGAAAACCTATTCTTGTCAGAGATAGGCTCAGATTTTCAGGGGATTGAACATAGCACATATAATTTTGTTCTTAGTAATCTTTAAAATACTGTGCTAATCGTGATGTTATTTCTATTTTCTGGTCTAATTCCGCAATTGTTAAACCTGCATTTGATGTTATAGGCTCATCCTTGAAATTAACTATGGCTAGACATGACTTTATTTATTCAAATTTGAACTGTTCCATTATACAATCTGAATCTATTGGGGTCATGCTTCAAACTGCTAAAATTCATGTGCAATAGGAATTTTGGCAGTTTTTGACACTAATTTGACAGCCATATTTCTCTACCACAATAGACTGAGCGATCGCCATCTCTAATTTTCACTGATACTAAATGGTGCAAAGTACTGCTAACAATACTTTGCACATCAAGCTTGTCGTGTCTTTTTCTTTTCTAAAACTTGGATGCAGTATGTACCTATACCCAGCCCAATAGTTCCACTACTGATTGCATACATCGTATTTTTTCCCAAAACTTGCACACCAAAATACCCAGCAGCAATGGCAGCAGCTGTTCCAGTGATGCAAAAAGCAATAAATTGTGGCCGCCGAGCGTGTGGTCGTTTCATAAATTAATCTCTTCGTTTTGAATATAGGCGTGGAGCGATCGCCTGCAAAGAAAATAGCTATTTGCTATTTAGCGTTGTTTTTTCGGTGGCTCGTTCTTTGCTAACAAGTCCGCAAAATCATAAATCGTAACTTTTAGCTGTGGATCTGGTTCAATCTTTGGTAGAGGCTCTGGCACAACTTCAGTCCAGCCCAAACCAAGTGCATTTCTAATTTCTTGCTCCATGTTCAGATTCCCCTATTTATTGTATTAATTGTTTCACATCATCAATCGCTTCTATTAACTCACCCAAAGTATTTACAACATCGTTTAGAACTATATGTATCAAAGGCTGCCCGGCTTTTCTGAGCAACCTCCAGCTAAATCTGAGGAGGATGATTTATGATTGACTCATTCTTAGAACCTCGTTACTCACCGATTGATTGTTAGCATTGACATCATGTTCAGTATGGAAAACCGCATTATTGTAGCATTTACCTGCGGTAGCAGCCATCATCTATAGTGATAGGATGTCAAAAATGGGTTGCTTTTAGCGAATGCGTTATCGTTGTGGAAGACAATAACTTTACTTCATCAGTCCTCTCTCTTCATACTCTTTTTTTGGCAAAGGTCTTGTTATGAGCCAGGATATTTTTAGTAGCCTCACGGCTGATGAAGAACTCAATTTTTCTGAAGAAGCAGAGGTTTTTGTCTTCCCCACTTCTTTCGCCCAGCAACGATTGTGGTTTCTTGAGCAGCTAGCACCGGGCAGTTCATTTTACAATGTCTCAACAGCACTTCGCTTGACAGGTTCCCTCAACTTTACCGCCTTAAAGCAGACATTCAACGAAATTGTTCGTCGCCACGAAACCTTACGCACTACGTTTGTGATGACAGAGCAGCAACCAGTGCAGGTAATAGCACCAAGCTTAACCATACCTCTTCCCCTGATAGATATACGCAATTTCGACCAAGAACGTGAGACACAACTACGGCGAATCGCAACCGCCGAGGCTCAACATCCTTTCAATCTCACTACTGGGCCATTGCTGCGAGTGAAGTTGCTACAAATAGATGAAGCAGAATATGTGCTGCTGCTAAATCTACATCATATTGTTGCCGATGGCTGGTCAATTGGAGTGTTAATTAGAGAACTGGGGGTATTATACAAAGCCTTTGTAGAAGATAAGCAATATCTAATGTCTACGCTCCTGCCAGAACTAGCCATTCAGTATGCAGATTTCGCCCAATGGCAACGGGAGTGGCTGCAAGCAGTGGGAGAAAACGGTTGTTCGCCTTTACAAACGCAGTTAGCTTATTGGCAAAAGCAATTAAATGGGATTTCGGTGCTGAATCTCCCGGTCGACCGATTAAGGCCAGCAGTGCCAACCTACAGGGGTGCAAAACAATTTTTAGAACTACCACATTCCTTAACTCAAGCGCTAGAGGCACTTAGCTACCAAGAAGATGTGACCTTGTTCATGACAATGCTTGCAGCATTTCAAACTTTGCTCTATCGCTACACGCAGCAAGAGGATATTGTAGTAGGTTCAGCGATCGCTAATCGCAATCGTAGCGAACTAGAGGGGTTAATTGGTTTTTTTGTTAATAGTTTGGTGCTACGTACAGATTTCTCAGGTAACCCAACGTTTCGAGAATTATTAAATCGAGTGCGAGAGGTAACTTTGGGAGCCTATGCCCATCAGGATTTGCCCTTTGAAAAGCTGGTGGAGGAACTTCACCCAGAGCGAGATTTAAGCCGCCATCCCCTATTTCAGGTTGTATTTAGCCTGCAAAATACTCCCATTGAAGCGCTAGAGTTACCTGGGTTAAAGCTTTCGTTATTCGACTTCGACAGCAAAATTGCAAAGCTTGATTTAGAGTTCCATTTATGGCGAGACTTGGAAACTCTCAAAGGGCAAGTGGTGTATAGCACTGATTTATTTGATCAAAGCACCATTACGCGAATGCTGGGACATTTCCAAATACTATTAGAAAGTATTGTCGCCAATCCAAAACAGCGTCTTTCAGATTTAGCTTTGCTTACTGAAGGAGAACGACAGCAGTTATTAATTGATTGGAACGACACTAAGAAAACGTACCCAAATAGTAAGTGTTTTCATCAGTTCTTTGAAGCACAGGTTGAAAAAAGTCCCGATGCAACTGCACTAGTATTTGGTAATCAACAACTCAGCTACAAAGAGTTAAATATACGTAGCAACCAACTTGCACATTATCTTAAAAAAATAGGTGTAGAAACTGAATCTTTAGTTGGCGTTTGTGTAGAGCGATCGCCAGAAATGATAATTGGCATATTAGCCATCCTCAAAGCTGGTGGCGCTTACCTCCCTTTAGATGCCAGCTATCCTCAAGAACGTCTTAAATTCATGTTGCAAGATGCACAGGTTTCAGTATTGCTGACACAGCAGAAATTACTTCAGCATTTTACAGAATTTTCAAATCCAATTATTAGTATAGATAAAGATTGGGCAGCTATTACACAATATAACGGAGAAAACCTAAGCAGTTACGTAACACTTGAAAACTTAGCTTATGTCATCTATACCTCTGGCTCAACAGGGCAGCCAAAAGGCGTTTTAATCGAACACCGAGGACTATCTAATTTGGTAGCAGATCAGATTGAGGTTTTTAACTTGCAACCAAGTAACCGCATTCTGCAATTTGCATCATTGAGTTTCGATGCCTCAATTTTTGAGATTGTGATGGCATTGCAAATAGGAGTAACTCTTTATTTAGCAAAAAAAGAATGTCTTCTACCTGGAAAAGCTTTGCTTCAACTATTACGCGAAAAAGCTATTACCCACGTTATCCTTCCACCTGCGGTTTTGGCAGTTTTACCTACAGAATCACTCCCTGCATTGCAAACTATTATTTGTGCAGGCGAATCATGTTCCGAGGATATAGTAAAACGTTGGTGGAGTTCTAGCCGGAGGTTTTTTAACGCTTACGGCCCTACTGAAGCAACCGTTTGGTCAACTGTTGCTGAAATTAAATCTGTTAGTGAAAAACCTCCCATTGGTCGTCCAATTGCTAACACTGAAATTTATATATTAGATAAGCATTTACAGCCTGTACCAATTGGAATTTTAGGCGAATTATACATCGGTGGTGATGGGATAGCACGAGGCTACCTAAATTGCCCTGACTTAACCGCCAAAAAGTTTATTTCCAATCCTTTTAATACTAAGAAAGGAGCAAGAATTTACAAGACGGGTGATTTAGCCCGATATCGACCAGACGGTAATATTGAATTTTTAGGTCGCTTCGATAATCAAGTAAAAATTCGTGGCTTCCGCATTGAATTGTCAGAGATTGAAACGGTTATAGTCCAGCATAATAATGTACAAGAAGCAGTTGTAATTGCTCAAGGTAATCTATCTGATAATAAGCATTTAGTGGCTTATATTGTTTCTAAGTCACCGCAGGAGCAAACAATTATTGAACTGCGTCAATTCTTAAAAGAAAAATTACCAGAATACATGATACCAAAAGCTTTTGTAATTCTGGATTCTCTGCCCCTAACGGCTAATGGCAAAGTAGATCGTTCTGCACTAAAAGCAGTTGATACTCTGAGCCGCTCAATAGATAAAACCTTTATTGCACCTCGTACTCCAACTGAGTTAACCTTGGCAAAAATCTGGGCTGAAGTCCTTAACGTTGAGAATGTAGGGATTCATGACAACTTCTTTGATTTAGGAGGTAATTCGCTACTGGCTGTACGTTTATTAGACCAGATAAACAAACAACTTGAGCGTAATTTACCCTTATCTAACCTGTTTTTAAATCAAACAATTGAAAGTTTAGCAATTGCTCTATATTCAAGAACAGATTCTCTGGCGTGGTCTCCTTTAGTTCCGATTCAACCGAATGGCTCAAATCCACCTTTCTTCTGCGTCCATCCAATCTTTGGTGTTGTCTTTCCTTATTATGAATTAGCTCATCATTTGGGGAAAAATCAGCCATTGTATGGACTACAACCTATTGGAATTGATGGGAAAACTCCACTAACCCGCATTGAGGATATGGCTAGCCATTACATTGAAGCATTACGCTCAGTACAACCTAAAGGCCCTTATTTTATAGGAGGTTGGTCTTTCGGAGGTTGGGTTGCTTTTGAAATGGCTCAACAACTCCAAAACTCTGGAGAAGAAGTAGCGCTACTTGCTGTGCTTGACACTGTAGCACCAATTAAGAGCAATCTCCCTTCTTTGAGTAATACTTTCAAGTTTCTTTTTACTACAGTAGTGCCATATATGTGGCCTTTTTTCCTTGATTATTTGCGTCTAATTACTGCTCCTAGCAAAAATCGAATTAATAGTTTAACTTCTCGGTTTCCTAATTTTAAGAAGTTGACACGATACTCCTTTTGGGAGTCGCTAACATTCAAAACAAATTTGTTTTCGCAGTTCATCCAAAAGGAGGATGCCACAGTCAATCTTATATCTGAAGAATCTAAATTAAGACTTTTAAGCGAGTCAGCAATTCGCCCTATGCTTCGTGTTTTTAATGCCAATAGCCAAGCAGTTCTCAATTACGTTCCGCAAGTTTACCCTAAGCGAATTAATCTTTTTAGAACAAGAGTTCAGTCAAACACTGCGGAGGGAGAGCCGAGTATGGGTTGGGATCAGTTAGCTGTGGGAGGAACGAAAATTCATCATATTCCTGGCAATCACTTAACTATGTTGAGAAAACCTCATATCCAGGTTCTCGCTGCACAGTTAAGAGCCTGTATTGAGGAAGCACAAAAAGATAAGGATGGATCAACATAGCAATCCTATGTGATTTGGGAAAAATAATTTTTTATAACAACCGCAGAGGCGCAGAGAACGCAGAGAGAATAAAGAGAGATTTTCACGTTGGCGTAGCCTGCCCGTAGGGCTTATGATTTAGGATTGCTATATGTCTTCTGAAGAGGTTTTTGTCTTTCCAGTATCCTTTGCCCAACAGCGGTTATGGTTCCTTGACCAGTTGATCCCTGAGAATACTATTTATAATGTGCCGACAGTAATTCGCTTAACAGGTTCGCTTAACTTAACGGCACTGGAGCAAACTTTTAACGAAATTGTGCGTCGCCATGAAACCTTACGCACTACATTTATAGTGTTGGATGGGCAACCCCTACAGGCGATTGCGCCCAGCTTAACAATACCTATTTCTGTATTAGACCTCCAGCTAATGGCAGATGGTGAAAGGGAGGTTGAAGTAAACAGCATTGTTACCGCAGAGATAGAACATCCCTTTGATTTATCCTCCGGGCCATTGCTGCGAGTTAAGTTGCTTGTGCTTTCCAACACAGAACATATTCTGTTACTGAATATGCACCATATTATCTGCGATGATTGGTCTATTGGGGTGCTGATTCGGGAACTGGGAACGCTGTACACAGCTTTTACACAGAAGCAAACTCCACTTCTATTAGAACTGCCTCTTCAGTACGCCGACTTTGCACACTGGCAACGCGAGTGGCTACAAGGAGAAGTACTGCAAACACAGTTAACTTATTGGCAGCAGCAATTAAATGGTATTTCTATGCTGCATTTACCTACCGACAAACCAAGGCCAGCTATACAAAGCTATGAAGGTGCAACACAATTTTTTGAGTTACCAAAAAAGCTAACTGACGCACTAGAAAAGCTTTCGCAGCAAGAAGGTGTAACCTTTTTTATGATGATGTTGGCAGCATTTAAAACTTTACTCTACCGCTACACACATCAAGAAGATATTGCCGTAGGTTCGCCAATTGCTAACCGTAACCGCAGCGAAATTGAAGGTCTAATTGGTTTTTTTGTCAATAGTTTAGTGCTACGCAGTAATTTATCTGGAAACCCGACTTTCCGAGAACTGTTAGGCAGAGTACGAGAGGTAACACTAGGAGCTTATAGTCAGCAAGATTTGCCATTTGACAAGCTAGTTGAAGAACTCCACCCAGAGCGAAACTTAAGCTATCATCCGTTATTTCAAGTAGTGTTTAGTTTGCAGAATGCGCCAATGTCGGCACTAGAACTGCCTGGATTAGTGCCTAGCTTTATGAATATTGACTTAAACAAAACGCGTTTTGATTTGGAGCTACACCTATGGAAGTGTTCTGATGATTTTAGGAGCTTATGGGGTGCAAACTGGGAATATTCTGAAGGACTCCGCGGCGTAATAGTTTACAACACAGATGTGTTTCATAAAGCTACTATTACCCGGATGCTGGAGCATTTTAAAACTCTGCTGTCAAGCATTGTTGCCAATCCAGAACAACGCATTGCAAATTTACCGCTATTAAGTGAAGCGGAACAACATCAAATATTAGTGGAATGGAATAATACTAACGTAAACTATCCTCATGATAAGTGTATCCATCAATTGTTTGAAGAACAGGTACACCATCATCCTGATTCTATAGCATTAATCTTTGGTAATGAGCAAATTACTTATCAAGAGTTGAATAGACGCAGCAATAAACTAGCACAATATTTACAAAAAATTGGGGTAGGTTCAGAAACTTTAGTAGGTATTTGCATTTTCCAGTCTATAGAAATGATAGTTGGGTTACTAGGCATTCTGAAAGCAGGAGGAGCATATGTTCCTTTAGATGCCAGCTATCCTCAAGAACGCCTAAAGTTTATGCTGGGAGATGCACAAGTTTCAGTATTGCTAACACAAGAAAAGTTGCTCAAGTCTTTTGAATGCTTTTTGAATCCAATTATTTGTATAGATAAAGACTGGGAAATTATTACTCAAGAAAACAAAAACAACCTTGAAAGTAGCGTTACATCTAATAACTTAGCTTATATTATCTACACTTCCGGCTCTACAGGAAAACCCAAGGGAGTGGCTATAACTCACAAAGCTGTAAATCGGCTAGTGTGTAATACAAACTATATAAAATTGTCATCATCAGATAAAATTGCTCAAGCCTCAAACACTTCTTTTGATGCCGCAACATTCGAGATTTGGGGAGCGCTACTTAACGGCGCTCAACTTGTAGGTGTTAGCAAAAATGTAATCCTTTCGCCTCAAGAATTTGCATTACAGCTACAACAAAAAGAAATCAGTGTCTTGTTTTTGACAACAGCTTTATTTCAACAGATTGCTAGAGACGCTCTGCAAGCTTTTGCGTCATTGCGATATTTGCTATTTGGTGGCGAGGCTGTTAATATCAGATGGGTCAAAAAGATTCTCCAACATAGTGCGCCAAAGCATTTAGTTCATGTTTATGGGCCTACGGAAAATACAACATTTTCATCTTATTATCATATACATGAGTTACCAGAACTAGCTACATCTATTCCCATTGGTTGCCCGATCAATAATACACAAATTTATATATTAGATACTTATTTGCAGCCTGTGCCTGTTGGCGTTATTGGGGAATTATATATTGGTGGTGATGGTCTGGCACGAGAATATCTCAATCACACGGAATTAACTACTAAACACTTTATTACAAATTATTTTAGTAATAATTCAAAAACACGACTTTATAAAACAGGTGATTTAGCCCGCTATTTACCAGATGGCAATATTGAATTTATAGGTCGGATTGATAATCAAGTAAAGATTCGTGGCTTTCGCATTGAATTATCAGAGATTGAAGCGGTGTTGAGTGAACATCCAGCAGTGAGAGAAACAGTAGTCATTGCTGATGAGGACATACCTGATAACAAGTATTTGGTGGCTTATCTTGTTCTTAATGTAGTAGAGACAGCAAATTTGGCATCTCTACTACGTAAATTTCTGAAAGAAAAGTTACCAGAATACATGATACCAACAGCTTATGTGGTACTGGAATCAATACCATTAACACCTAATGGCAAAGTAGACTGTCGGGCTTTACCTAGACCCAAAGTAACCTTTGATAGATATGATTATGTAGCGCCGCGATCGCAACTTGAAGAGTTACTTGCAGAAATTTGGGCTAAAGTCTTGGTAAAAGAGCAGGTAGGCGTGCATGATAATTTCTTTGAATTGGGCGGTCATTCTCTACTAGCTACTCAGTTAATTTCCCGAATCCGAGATACCTTTCAAATAGATGTAACTGTACGCAATTTATTTGAAGCACCAACTGTAGAACAACTTGCTAAGTGTATCGATACAATGTTTTGGGCAGCAAAAGGTGCTGATAAAACTGAAACTATAGGACAAGAGCGAGAAGAGATTGAATTTTAAGTAGAAACATCACCTTACCATTTATGTCATCCGGTATATGTGCGCCAGCCACAGTAGTGATTAACTTAAGCATTAGAAAAATGCGCGAATTAACTGGGTTTAAGCTGAAGGGAATCAATAAAAGCCCTTTGACTTACTTGTTTATGGTGTATTTATATACAGCCTTACTGCCTGCGTTTTTCAGCCTTGGGAGTTTTTAACAAGCTCACTAAGCTGTTATGCTGCCGTCTTCCGGCAAAAATCTCTAGTAGAAATCAACCTGTATTAGGAAGTGGGCTATGCATATTGGATTTCTCAACCCTCAAGGCAATTTTGATTCAAATAATAGTCACATAACGAAACACCCAGATTTTGGGGGTCAGCTGATCTACGTTAAGCAACTCGCCATAGCCATAGCTCAAATGGGTCATAAAGTTGATATTATCACCCGTCAAATTATTGACCCGGAGTGGCCAGAGTTTGCCCAAGCGATTGATACTTATTCAGGGATCGATAACGTCCGCATTATCCGCTTACCAGCTGGGCCAAAAGAATTTCTCCCTAAAGAGTTGTTATGGCCTCATCTGGTTAGTGATTGGGTACCCAACATCTTGAAATTTTATCAACAGCAAGGTGGCTTACCCGATGCTATGACTGCTCACTACGGCGATGGAGGACTTTGTGCCGTTCTAATTGAAGAGGAGACAAGCATACCTTTTACCTTTACTGCTCATTCTCTCGGCGCTCAAAAGATGGACAAACTGGAAGTTACCCCAAAGAATCTGCCAGAAATAGACGAGCAATTCCATTTTAAATATCGCATTTTAGCCGAACGCCTGAGCATGAATCGCTCGGCCGTTAATATCACCAGTACACGACAGGAACGCTTTGAACAGTATTCTCATCGAGTCTATAGTGGTGCAGTGGATGTAGACAACGACAACCGTTTTGCGGTAATTTCGCCAGGAGCAGATTTCTCGATTTTCGGTGCAAAGGCACGTTCCGAAAACGAGGAGGCTACCTATCAGTTCGTTCAGGAGCGATTGGCACGAGACATTGTAGAACCACGTCGAGATTTGCCCGTCATCCTAGCATCCAGTCGATTAGAGCTTAAAAAAAACGTATTAGGGCTAGTGCAAGCCTTCGCAATGAGTCCAACACTTCAGGAACGAGCTAACTTGGTGCTAATTACAGGGGGGCTGGATGATCCTTTACGAGAGGAGGCTAGTGACAGTATAGCTGAAGAGGTATTAGCTCCCATTCGGGAAGTGGTCAAAGAAAACGACTTGTGGGGCAAGGTGAGTGCCTTTGGCTTGTCAGATCAGGCTCAAGAGTCACTGGCAGCAACCTATCGGTTTATGGTTAAACGCCGCTCAGTATTTGCGCTGACCGCACTCTACGAACCCTTTGGGCTTGCTCCCTTAGAAGCAGCAGTTGCAGGTTTACCAGTGGTAGCAACCAAGAACGGTGGCCCCAGCGAGAGCTTGCGACAGGGAAATAAAGAATATGGCGTACTCGTTGATCCCGAAGATCCTGCTGATATTGCGCGGGGCTTGGAGCGGTTGCTATGCGATGCTAACGAGTGGGAGTATTTTGCTCAGGCTGGTCAGGAACGGGTGCTTAAGACATACACTTGGGAATGTACTGCTGAAAACTATCTGGCTTTGCTTGAGAAGATTCTGTCTTCACCGGAAACTCGCCCTCGCGCTGAACTCCTTCCCATTCATCCCTACTTCCGTAATCCAGAATCGCAGACTGATGTTTTTTTGGAAGAATTGAGCGACCTTTACTTTGGATCTAATCAAAAGGTACTAATAAATGCGAGTTAAATAAAGTGCAAAACTAAGGTCAAAGCAGAAGTTGCTACAGACTGCGCGAAACACCGAAACGTCAAAGCGGAAGCTCTTGCAGGGAAAGCGGAAGTTGCTACAGCCTGCGCGAAACACCGAAACGTCAAAGCGGAAGCTCTTGCAGGGAAAGCGGAAGTTGCTACAGCCTGCGCGAAACACTGAAACGTCAAAGCGGAAGCTCTTGCAGGGAAAGCGGAAGTTGCTACAGACTGCGCGAAACACCGAAACGTCAAAGCGGAAGCTCTTGCAGGGAAAGCGGAAGTTGCTACAGACTGCGCGAAACACCGAAACGTCAACCCTGGAGCAATATTTTTTGATGGATGCTAAATGTGGAATTCAGGCAGCTATGAGCAGCCAGCGCAAAATGTGCTGACTGCTTCAGCAAACTGTTGGTTTTGTTCCATCAATGCCATGTGTCCACCTGGTTTGATGGTGACTCTTTGAGAATAAGGTAATTCTGCTTTCATGCGATCGCTCGCCACAGGTTTTGTCGCTATATCTGAAGCCCCACACATTACCAATACAGGTACATTAATATTTGCAAGTGTGTCTGTTTCGTCGAATTTCAACATTGCCAGTGTGCCACGAGCCAGAACCCCAGGCGAACCCAATGCTGATAGTAGACCTGCAAAACTTAGTTGACCGCGTGTTTCAGTACCTGTAAATCCAGATAGTTCGACGGTGATGTACAGCGAACCATTCAAATACGAGAGCCAAGTCATTAACCAAAAAACCGGCCACAGCAAGATAGTCAGGTACAACACAGGTTCGAGTAGCGGTTTCTGCAATTTGCGTACCAGATTGCTAAATATACAAGTTTTAACCGGATTGGTGTAAGTAGTATCCACAAGAATTAAGCCAGCCACTCGGCTTCCCAAAAGCTCTGGAAACAGACGACAGAATGTCAGGTTAATCATCCCACCCATGCTGTGTCCTAGCAGAATAACAGGTTTATCCCCTGCTATGGCGACAACAGCTTCCAAGTCACGGGCATATTTTTCTATGGAGTGATCATTGTTTTTCGGTTTGGAAGATTTTCCTAGGCCAGGTAAATCCCAAACAATTACTCGAAAGCGATCGCTTAACTGTCGTTTGGCATAGTACCATACAGTACTGTTTGGCCCCCAACCGTGTGACAAAATAATTGGTTGACCATCTTCAGGCCCAAAAAACTCTACTTGCAACACGCTCCCATCTGGACGAGACAAACGCTGCACGGTTTTACTACGCATAAACTTGGGTTCTTCGTTTCCAGGACGGCGCAGCAGTGGCAAACTAATAAAACGACCGCCAAAAGTCCACAGAAGCATTACTAATCCAGCTACTAAGTAGGACGTTCCTATAAGTTCTTGTTCGTACCACTCATAGAGAATGTAGATCCCCCCACCAAGTACCCCAACGGACAGCAACTGACCCAGCCATACAAGTAGAAAATTATGAGGCATGAATATCATGAGCCTAAACCTTGCGATACCTTGTTAACTGCGTTGTCTTTTAGCTTCATACCACAGTAATAATCGTCCAACTTTCACTCCCAAGATTGATTTATACAGTGTTATGAGTGTGATAAAAATGCTGGGTTAGTTAATAAACAGTATAAAATGGCAAAAACAGCTATCAAGTTAATAAACTTATTGAAATCTGCTGTAAGTTACAACAATTGCGAAGAGGTGTAATTTTGAATACGGTTGAGTTTTTATCTCATCTTCGCAGCTTAGATATTCAAGTTTTTATTGATGGTGAAAAGTTTCGCTGTAACGCGCCTGAAGGAACTATTACGGCAGAACTACGTACAGAAATTCAAGAGCGTAAAACAGAAATTATTGAATTTTTAAAAGCAACTAATCGTACTAACAACCACATCTTTAAACCTCTCTCACCTATTTCGCGGTCAGGAAATCTTCCCCTCTCCTTTGCTCAACAACGGCTATGGTTTCTTGACCAATTAATCCCTAATAATCCTTTCTATAACATTCCAATAGCTCTACATTTAACAGGTTTGCTTAATAAAGCCGCGCTTGAGCAAACTTTTAACGAAATTGTCCGACGACACGAAGCTTTACGTACCACTTTTGTTATACAGTCCGGGCAACCAGTTCAGGTAATTAATCCTAAGCTAACTATTACTTTACCAATAATAGATTTACGGCAATTGCCACAAGCCGAACGAGAAATACAAGCACGACAATTCACTAATCAAGAAGCTCAACGTCCGTTCAATTTATCAACTGATTCATTGCTGCAAGTAAAACTTTTGCAGTTGGATGAGACACAATACATCCTGCTGCTGAATATGCACCACATTGTTTCTGATGGTTGGTCTATTGGAGTGCTGATTCAAGAGATAGCAGCACTTTACACAGCCTTTAGTAGCAATCAGCCTTCTCCTCTGCCGAAACTTACAATCCAATATGCAGACTTTGCATACTGGCAACGCCAATGGTTGCAGGGGGAAGTATTAGAAAAGCAACTCGATTACTGGCAGAAGCAATTAGACGGTATATCTATATTAAAACTGCCAACCGATAGACCAAGATTAGCTGTTCAAACTTACCAGGGTGCAAGGCAACCTCTGCAATTATCAAAAAGTTTGAGCAAAGCACTTTTAGCTCTCGGACAGCAAGAAGGGGTAACTTTATTTATAACTCTACTAGCAGCATTTAAAGTTTTACTTTACCGCTACACACAACAAGAAGATATTGCTATTGGTTCACCCATTGCCAATCGCAATCGTAGTGAACTTGAGGGATTAATTGGTTTTTTTGTCAATAGCTTAGTTCTGCGTACCGATTTAACTGGAAACCCAACTTTTCGAGAATTATTGAGTCGAGTCAAAGAGGTAGCTTTAGGGGCTTATGCTCATCAAGATTTGCCTTTTGAAAAACTCGTAGAAGAGCTGCATCCAGAGCGTAATTTGAATCAAAATCCGCTATTTCAAGTGGTGTTTGCATTACAAAATGCGCCTATGTCATCATTAGAGTTAACTGGTTTAACTTTAAGCCCGCTACCATTTGATACGGAAACAACACGCTTTGATTTGGAGTTCCACCTCTGGGAGCCAAATCCTCAAAATGGTTTATGGGTAGATAGTTCAGAAGCAATTAGTGGGTTTGTAATTTACAGTACTGATTTATTTGATGAGGCTACTATTACCAGGATGTTAGGGCATTTCCAAATATTACTGGAAGGTATAGTTGCAAATCCAGAACAGCGAATTGCCCAATTACCGCTTTTAAACGAAGCTGAGTTACATAAATTATTAGTTGAATGGAATAATACTCAGTTAGATTATCCTCAAGATAAGTGTATACATCAGTTATTTGAGAGCGTTGCAAAACAGAATCCTGATGCAACTGCCCTAGTATTTGGCGATGAACAACTCAGCTATAAAGAGTTAAATATACGTAGTAACAAACTTGCATATTATCTCAAAAAATTAGGAGTTAAAGCCGAAGTTTTAGTAGGACTTTGTTTAGAACGCTCTTTTGATATGGTAATCGGGATGTTGGGTATCCTGAAAGCAGGTGGAGCTTATGTACCTCTAGACCCCAGCTATCCATCTGAACATTTGAATTTTATGCTTGCAGATGCTCAAGTCTCAGTTTTATTAACTCACGAGCGATGGCTGAAACGTCTGAGTAACTATAATTCACAGGTAATCTGTTTAGATAAAGACTGGGAAATTATTGCTCAAGAAATTGAAGATAATCTTATTAGCGAAGTTGCAGTAGATAACCTTGCTTATGTCGTTTATACCTCCGGTTCAACAGGAAAGCCTAAAGGCGTACAAATTGAACATAGAGGATTGTTAAATCTAATATTTTGGCATCAAAAAGCTTTTGCAGTTTCACATATTGACCGAGTAACGCAGATTGCTGGGATTGCATTTGATGCTTGCGGTTGGGAAATTTGGCCTTATCTTAGTGCAGGAGCAAGTATCTATATTGTAGCTGATAAAATCAGGCGATCGCCTGAATATCTCCGAGATTGGTTAATATCGCAAAAAATCACAATTTCTTTCTTACCAACACCTATAGCAGAGAAGTTTTTATTATTAGATTTTCCTCACGACGCAGCTTTACGAATATTACTTATAGGTGGAGACAAACTAAATCAATATCCTTTACCTTCCCATCCTTTCCAGGTAATTAATAATTATGGCCCAACTGAAAATACAGTTGTGACAACTTCCGGTCATATTTTTCTGAAGAATAACGATAATGTAGCACCTACAATTGGTCGCCCCGTTAATAATACACAAGTTTACATATTAGATAAACATTTACAACCTGTACCTATTGGCGTTTCAGGAGAGTTATATATAAGTAGTGATGGATTGGCAAGGGGTTATTTAAATCGTCCTGCTTTAACTGCTGAATGCTTTATTTTTCATTCTTTGACTAATAAGTTAAAGGCACGACTTTATAAAACAGGCGATTTAGTTCGCTATCGAGTAGATGGCAATATTGAATTTTTAGGTCGCCTCGACGAGCAGGTAAAAATCCGTGGCTACCGCATTGAGTTGGGCGAGATTGAAGCAGTGCTGACTCAGCATCCAGCAGTACATCAAACTGTAGTAATAATTCATGAAAATCAAGAGGAAAAACGCCTAGTAGCTTATGTGGTAGCAAAAGCTGAATACAGCAGTGAGCAGGAGAATGTGCAATTAATGCAATTGCAGAATGAGCAAGTTTTGCAATGGCAGATGCTCTATAACGAAACTTATAATCAACCTACTGCTAATTCAGATGCAACATCCAATTTTGTCGGTTGGAACAGTAGTTACACAAATCAGCCTATTCCAATAGAGCAGATGCGTGAGTGGGTGAATAACCAAGTCGAGCAAATTTTGGCTTTGCAACCCCAGCGAGTGTTAGAAATTGGTTGTGGAACAGGTTTAATTCTATTTAGAATTGCACCTCACTGCACTAAATATTGTGGAACAGACTTTTCCCCAGTTTCACTTAACTACATTCAGCAGCAGTTAGAAAAACACGAAATGCCGCAGGTAACGCTGTATCAGCAAATGGCTACTGACTTCGATAAAGTAGAAACAGCAGCTTTTGATGTAGTAATTCTGAACTCAGTTGTACAATATTTTCCTACTATTAATTATTTGATTAGTGTATTAGAAGGTGCTGTTAAGGCAACTGCGCCGGGTGGCTTTATCTTCATCGGAGATGTGCGTCATCTTTCACTCTTGCAAGCTTTCCATGCATCAGTGCAACTGTATCAAGCTGAACCTTCCCTCACCCGTTCCGAGTTGCAGCAACGGGTTCAAATGCAAATTTTTCAAGAAACAGAGCTGGTAATTGACCCAGCTTTTTTTAGTGCAATAAAGCAATATTTTCCCCAGATTAGCCATGTACAAATTCAACTGTTGCGGGGACGCGAACGCAATGAATTAACACAATTTCGATACAATGTGATTCTTCATATTGGCGGCGAAACTATTAATACTACTGAATTATCTTCAGTGTTGAACTGGTCTGAAGATAATTTAACAGTGTCAGCAGTACGTCAGCTATTAATTGAGTCTCAACCAGAAATATTATGTATTAATAATGTACCTAATGTGCGGGTGATGGCAGCTGTTAAAACAGCAGAATGGCTATCAGATGTAGAAAGTTTTAAAACTGTAGGTCAAATGCGTAAAGCATTGCAAGAACTCGAAAATTTAGGAGTAGAACCAGAAGATTGGTATACGCTGGATATACCTTACAAAGTTGAGATTAACTGGTCACATTCAAGTATTGAAGGATGCTATGATGTGGTTTTTGTTAGGCAAGATAGAATAAGTAATAAAACTATTTTTCCTCATAGCACGGCTCACTCTCGTCCCTGGCAATCTTACGCTAATAATCCCTTACAAGCCAAAGCTGCGCGTCAGCTAGTGCCACAGTTGCAGACTTACATAGCACAAAAACTGCCTGAGTACATGATGCCATCAGCTTTTGTAGTATTAGAATCTTTACCTTTAACAGCTAATGGTAAAGTCAATCGTCGCGCCTTAAGAGCATTCTATGATGCAATTCAGCCCCAATTACCTGAAAATTACATTGCACCTCGGACTCCTGGGGAACAAGTGCTGGTGAAAATTTTTGCTGAGATTTTAGGACTTAAGCGCGTAGGAATTTATGACAATTTCTTTGAATTAGGCGGTCATTCATTACTGGCAACTCAGCTTGTCTCTAGAGTGCGCGATGCCTTACGTGTGGAGTTGCCTTTGCGTAGCGTATTTGAAGCACCAACAATTGCACAAATATCTAAAATAGTGGAAAGCTTGAAAGAAAGTAATGCTCAAAGTCAAGCGCCAGTTTTAGTACCATTATCACGTGAAAGTCGGCGGATTAAGTTATCTTCCTTAAACAAAGAGAGCAAGGAGCGTTAGTAGTAGTACAGAAGGAGTTAGTGGACAGTGGGCAGTGGACAGAAGTCAGGAGTCAGGAGAAAAAGAACTATACTTTGAGTGCAACTCTGTATCATTTCATTTGCATAAGGGCAGGGACAATAAAAAAGTCAAAAAATGTTCAGACAATTCCAATTTCTGGCTTTTCGTTAAAAATTATCCAATGAATCAGATTAGTCTGCTATTAATCGGTAGTGAAAAGTCGCGAGACCATTCATTCCAAGACCCAAAATAATTTCTGGCATAAATTCCTGCCATTTGCAGAGCAATCTGAGTATTCGCCGCCCTAGAACCTTTAAAACAGTAAACGTAGACAATAGAGTCGGAAGTAATACCTACAGATTGACAAATTTCTAAGATTTCCGCTTTTGAGCGAAACATCGAGATTTCCAACTCAGATGTCATCAAACGATGCCATTCTAGCCATACAGCGTTAGGGATTCTACCTTTGCGAGGACAAAAATCAGGGTTGTAAGGAGAAGAACTCAACCCAAGCCATTCGGAGCGATCGCGCACATCTAATTTAATAATTGCTGGATTGTCAATTGCTTGCAACATCTCGGTGGTAGTCACCATCATGTCAAGGTTGGGATGCAATCTAAATATGCTACTTTCACGTAATGGTACTTCATCGGTAATAGGTAATCCCGCCCTGAGCCATGCTCTATATCCTCCGTGTAAGATAGATACCTGAGCGCAACCCAAATACTTCAGTAAGAAAGCTGCTCGACAAGATTGACCATAACCTTCATTTAAAGTGTCTTCATAAACAATTAGCCATTCTGCACCAGATATTCCTACCTTGCTCATAATTTGTGCAAAATACTCTTGCAATTTATTTAATCCTGTTGGGAAGGAATTCTCTAAAAGATAGGTGAAAAAATCTCTAATATTTATGGATTGAGGAATATGAGAAATAGCATAATCTTCTTGATTCCGCGTATCGATAACCACAGTTTGCAATGAGTTCTGGGCTAACAGAGACCTAAGCTCTTGAGGAGAAATGAGAAGTTTTGTATTCACGCTTTCATGCTTCTGTTATTGTACCATTAGGCATTATCGCGCTCGGTAGATTTGTATTTTGAAATGCAAATCACAGAAGAAGGAATGTTGAATGTTACGAGATAACTTTTGTGGCTGTCAATGGCACGTGATTGATGTGAAGCTAGAAATAATGTTACGTTTTCCAATTTCCACTAGTGAGAATTTTGGGAACTGCTACGGAAGTATAATGTCCAGAATGCTATCTAAACAAGTAAATTTAGCTGCAAAATTACAATAGAATTCAGAGGATGTCTGAAAAGTAAGAAAGCTCACGTAACTGTATCCTGTCATTAGAAAAAACACTTAAGTATGACAAAGTTACGAGACTCAAACAACTTGCGTGATTAAAATCACCCATTAAAAACTTAATGCTGAAAAGGGAATATTCCGGTTAAATTGGTCAAATTTATCTTTTATAAAACAGCCCTGTTGACGGACGATGGGTTTATGAATCTCGTTAATTACAGCAGTTTTACCAATACCTGAAAAACCAGCGACTAACATGAGTTCGCTGTTTCCTTGAGAAACTCGTTCAAAGGCTGCTAGTAGTTGCTCAACTTCATTTTTTCGACCGTATAATTTTTCAGGAATGAGGAAGCGATCGCACAAATCTCGTTGTCCAATCTCAAACGGTTCTATTGTGCCTGTTTCCTTTAATTGATTCAGGGCGATCGCTAAAAACTCTGTTAGTGTCAGTGGATGGGAGAGACAATAGTCTTTTAGGGAAATGCCCCCAAAATCTTCCATCACCAGGGCATAACCATTGTGGTAAGTTTCTAAACTGAAGGGATGTACGATACCTGAAATATCTAAGTTCTTGGCGATCGTATATTGGTTGCGGAACTGTAACAATTCGCTGAAGGTTGGATACTCGCGTTTTAACAATTTGACGACAACTGCTTGCTGGTCTGTTTGGCGAATATTAATTTACGGAATCTCAACTACTCGAAATATTTCTTTCAAGAATGTACAATTGACATTTAACAAGCACCTCTCTCTTGAAGTGAGAGGATTGCTCAAAGGAAAATTTTTCTCTTTTTCTCCTTTGAAGGGTAGGTTTTTAACCTTGAATAAACCAATTGTCAACTGTCAATTGATAATAATTTAGGATTCAAGAGTCAGCAGTCAGAATTCTCAGCGTTGCTAGTATCATTAGTATATTCAGTAAGCTGGCTGCATATTTGTAGGTTATCTGAGCTACAAATCATAGTTATTTAACACTTAAGCGAGTAAAGGCTGGGCTTTAAAAGGCCCCACCATATTGCTCCTCGCAATTGGTGGTAGTTAATTTACTTTGTATTATTCAATTATTTAACACTTGATTCTGTATATCTTTGAAGATTTTCCGGTTCAAATTGATACAGTACACGAGTAGCTTCCTGTGTTAAATCTTCATTTCCATGAACCAGAATTAAATATTTGCCAGCATCTAGACGATTACGATAAGGTAAAATATTGCCGCTAGAAACTTTTTCACCAATTCCTCCACCAAGTAGACCAGCGCCTAGCGCACCAGCTATACCTCCTAAAAAACCAGCACTAATGTGATTCCCAATTTCGTTAAATTCAGGAAAAATTTCAATGTTTGTCAGGAAATTGAAGGCGTAACCTGCTACAAATCCAAAGGGTACAAGCCAATAGAAAAGCAGATTTTTCTGTTTACGGGCTTGCTTGCCGGGATCTTTGAGTCCAAATTCATCAGCACTCATATAGCCGTTGCCCAAAATATTGACTTGTGAAATTGGGAAGCCTGCTTCTTCAAGAGCAGAGTAGGCTGCTTCTGCTTGTTTTCGGTCTGGTAGTACTGCAACAAGGTAATTCATATATAAAAGGTAAAGTAAGCAATATGTAGATACCTGAGTGGCATCTACATACTATAAATAATCTTAAAGCGATCGCAATTTACATAAGTAGCAATTTATTTTCGTCTATCCATATTACCTTGGTAATGGCGATCGCGTTATTGACTTACTTAGTAGTTGCAGTCAGCTGAGTTTTGATGGCGTTGGCCCTCTGCAAATGCTCTTGAAGAGTTGGCAAAGTTTTAGTTGCCCAAGCTTTCAAGTCCTCATCTTGTCCTTGCTCTGCCTCGCGCTGAAATAAGGATACAGTCTTCGCATGATCCTTCACCATCTGATTCATGTATGCTTGGTCAAAAGCTGTACCAGATAGCTTTGATAGTTTAGCTTTTACTTCTTTATTTTCTGCACCAACATCTTTGGGAAGAGTGATACCCTTTTGGGCAGCTAATTGTTTAAGTTCATTGTTTGCTTGCGTATGCTCTTGAACCATCTGCTGTCCAAACTGTTTCACATCATCGTTTGCTGCCTTTTGCAATGCCAGTTGCCCAAGCTCCACTTCTGCCTTACCACCGCGAGCAGCTTCGATCGCAAATTGCCGATCTGAAGCATTGATAGCGTTCTGAGTTGATCTAGTTGGAGTTTGATTAGATTGAGCTTGAGTTATCTGTTGCCCAGAGATAGCAGTGAACATCCCGAAGGCTACAAGCGCAGCCATGACAATTTTTTGTTTATTCATCATTAGAATTTCTCCTCTGTAAAGTAAAGCTTTTTTTTGTTTTGCATCAAGAAAATTCTGCCGAGCTACTCTGGCTTTTTATGCCATTGCTCATCCTCGCCTTTTTCGTAATCACGCTTTACTGCGCTCCAAGCAACACGAAAAGCAGTTTCTTCTTCGCCATATTGTTCTTCAGCACTGTTAAATGCAGCCCGAAAAATTTCTTGGGCGTGCTTGGGTAGGTTGTCTTTAACTGAATCTGGTAAGTCTGCAATCTGTTTGTAAGGCATAAATTTCATTCCCTTATTTGATGACGGAGGAGAAGGGAAGGCAAGGGGGCAGGGGAGCAGGGGAGCAGGGGGAAAAATAACAAATGCTCAATCCCCAGCGATGCACTGAGTTTCGACTGCGCTCAACTACCGCTTGTCGTAAAGCCTGCGGCATAGCTACGCTTAGGGCGCAGCCTCTCGTAGAGAAGTGTCCCCAATCCCCAATCCTCAATCCCTTCAACGAGCGCCAGCAACAGAAGGTTTGAACTGCGAAAACAAATTGAGCATTTCGCCATTAAACGCTGGAATGTCACTCGGTTGTCGGCTTGTTACCCAATTACCTTCGACAACCACTTCTCGATCTAGCCAGTTACCGCCTGCATTGCGAATGTCGTCTTGAATCGTGTAGTAACTCGTGAGCGTCCGTCCTCGCACTAAGCCGGCTGAAACTAATTCCCAGGCGGCATGACAAATAGCGGCAATAGGCTTACCTTGTTCCTGAATCTTTTGCAAGAATGATTGGACTTTTGGCCCCATTCTCAGGGTATCTGCATTCAGAGCGCCTCCTGGCAACAACACTGCGTCATACTCTTCGGGCTGTGCATCGTCAATTACCCGGTCAACGTTGACTGTAATACTTTTGTCAAAATGACGAAATGCTTGTATTTGCCCTAGTTTGGCTGACAAAACTTCTACAGTTGCACCAGCTTCTTTTAAAGCACGTACTGGTTCAGTTAGTTCCGATTCCTCAAAGCCATCAGTAGCAATGACTGCTACTCGTAAATTTGATAGATCAGGCATAATAAACCTCTCAATTAAATCAAAGATTTGTACTTAGATCAGCTCTCGCACCTTATCCGACAGAATTGTTAGAGCAATCTTCTCGCGGCTAGGTTCGCCTTTAGCGAGTGATTCGGCAAACTTGGTTGCTTGATCTGCGGTGATTTTGGGAGGCAAAGGCGGCTCTAAGGGATCAACGATCGCCTCTACAATTACTGGCCCTGGTGTAGCAATTGCCCGGTCTAAGATTTCACCACATTCAGCAGGATCTTCAATCCTCATTCCCACACCACCACAAGCTTGAGCAAAGGCGGCAAAGTCAATCGATTCTAATTCGCAGCCGTACTCTGGGTTGCCCAGAAATACCATCTGTTCCCATTTAATCTGCCCCAGCGTGCCATTTTTGATAATCACTACCTTAATCGGCAAGCAATATTTCACACAGGTAACAAAATCTGCCATCAACATCGAAAAACCACCATCACCGACAAAAGCAACACACTGGCGATCGGGATAGGCAATTTGAGCAGCGATCGCATAAGGCAATGCACACCCCATTGATGCTAAGGTTCCTGATACTGAATGCATTTGTCCCCGTTTGACGGGAATTTGCTGCGCCCACCAGCCTGTATTTGTACCCGAATCAGCAGAGAGGATTGCAGTATCAGATAGGCGTTTACCCAACTCCCAAGCTACAACCTGTGGCTTCATCGGCTTGTCTTTTCTGGTGCTGCGCTTTTCCATCAATTGCCACCATTCTTTGGTGCTGGATTGCGCTTGTTCGAGAAAACTGCGATCGGAATTATGTTGTAAAAGTGGTAGCAAGTCTTGCAAGGTGCGGCGACTATCCCCCACTAATCCAACCTCAACTGGATAGCGCAAACCAATCCGAAACGGGTCAAAGTCAATTTGCACACCCCGCGCTTGACCGGGTTTCGGGAGAAACTCCATGTAAGGGAAAGAAGTTCCAACCATCAGCAAAGTGTCGCAATTCTCCATCACTTCCTGCGATGGCTTTGTACCAATTAAACCAACTGTACCAGTGGTGTAAGGGCTATCATCTGGTACAGCTGCTTTGCCCAGTAATGCTTTAACAATTGGTGCGCCCAATTTTTCTGCAAGTTGTTCTAATTCATCAGTCGCCTTTAACGCCCCCCGACCGGCCAAAATTGCCACTTTCTTACCAGCATTTAGAATTTCTGCTGCACGTTGCAAGTCATCCTCAGCGGGTAAACGCACACCACGTGCAAAAACATCCGAGGTATGATGAGGCACATTCCGCATCGAACCCTTTCTCTGGGCATTTTGGGACTGAAAATCTAAAGGGAAGTTGATGTGTGCTACACCTCGGTAGCTCAAAGCTGCACGGCAAGCCAAATCTGCTAGACTTTCGACGTGAGTCGGCCCCATGACACGGGCATTGTAAACCGTCACGTCCATAAACACCTTGTCCAGGTCTACATCCTGTTGAGAGTGGGTGTTAATTAGGTCGTGGTAGTGGTGTCCCGTCAGCGCCAGAACTGGTTGACCATCAAGTTTAGCATCATATAAACCGTTGAGCAGATGCAGTCCACCAGGCCCAGATGTGGCTAGACAGACCCCCAGCTTCCCCGTGTATTTGGCATAACCACAAGCCATAAATGCTGCTGCTTCTTCATGCCGTACTTGAATAAAACGGATTTTGTCTTGACGCTGGCGTAGAGCTTCCATAATGCCGTTAATCCCATCCCCAGGTAGCCCAAAGATAGTATCAACACCCCAATCATAAAGAGTATCAATTAAAACATCAGCCGCAGTTGTAGCCATATTTTCTCCTTTTTTTGGGCATCGGGCTATGAGAATGCTGAGTTAGGAGACAGAATAAATTCTTACTACTTGAATTTTGAATTTTGAATTTTGAATTTTGAATTGATTTATCCCCTGCCTCTTCTAAGTTTCCACTTGACTTTGAGGCGGAAAGCCATGCTGGATCCTGCCTTCGTCAGCATCGAACTTCTTGGAGGATTTGAAGAGTTCAAAACGCCCATCGGCAGCATATTGAGCGCAACGATCGCGCAGTGCCTGCATTTCTTTTACCTGCATCGGTTGAAAGCCACGAGCGATCGCTAGGTTCTGGCGTAGTACTTGCAATGAATCAATACCGCTGACGAGTGTGGCGATCGGTAAACTCATGGCATAGCGTATGGCTTCTTGGGGTGTCACTACACCTTTTTTGACTGCATCACCATTGCCGCTGAGGCTTTTCATCCCAATTGCGGCAATTCCCCGTTTATTTAGTTCTGGTAGCACTTGTCGCTCAAAGCTTCTAAAGCTGGCGTCAAAGCAATTGAGCGGCATTTGCACCGTGTCAAATGGATAATTGTAGGAGAGCATTTTCAGATGAATCGCAGGGTCTTTGTGACCTGTAAAGCCAACAAACCTGACTTTACCTTCTTTTTTCGCCTGAGCTAGAGCTTCAATTGCCCCATTACGACGAAATATCATCTCTGGATCGTTGTAGTAAACAACTTCGTGGATTTGCCACAGATCAATGTGGTCAGTTTTCAAGCGACGCAGAGATTCTTCAAGTTGCTGCATTGCCACTTTGCGATCGCGTCCGTGGGTACAAACTTTCGTCATCAAAAAGACTTTATCTCGTCTCCCCTGCAACGCCTCTCCCATCCACTCTTCACTGCGGTGCTGGTTATATTCCCAAGCGTTATCCATGAAGGTGATGCCGTTATCTATAGCTTCATGGGTAATGCGAATCGCCTCTTCTTTGCTCTTAGCTTGCCCTAAAGTTGCACCTCCCAATCCAATAGCTGACACTTCTACCCCTGTTTTTCCCAATGGACGGCGGGGAATTTCACCAGTAGCAGTGGTTTGGCTGATGATTGGAGTTTCAGATGATGGTTGGATTTGTGACGCTTCTACCTCAGAATCGCCCTTCAAGATGTGGTCAGCAAATAATGCCCCCGCACCTGCACCAATAAAGCCTATTCCTTTTAAGAAATGCCGCCGCTTTAGCTCTAAAGGCAGATGCTTTTGTGCGGCTTCATCATTGTTTTTACCTGCCATTAACTTTTTTTAGTAATACTTAATTCTGCAAGTTCAACCCAAGAATTTCACGCCTTAAAGACGTAATAATGCCAATTAACTAATTGTTTGTGGCTTAAAACTGGTTTGACTTTCCCAGTAATCAGCTTTGTTAATATTTACTTTGAGCAAAGCAATATCAGGTTCGTCTAGACCTTTGGGAAACCAGGTTTGAAGTTCCGGCTTCCATAGCTCTCGCATTTTCTCACGGTCGTTTACAAGTTTTGCTGTACCTGAGATGGAGATGTATCGCTGCTGATCGCGTGAGGAAAAACTGACATTGACCTGCTGATGATGTTCAACCTCAGTCACTTTATGGGAACTAGCATATGTAAAAAAGCAAAGTGTACCATCAGAGATGTTGCCGCTTTTTGACATAGGGTAACTATGTAAACTTCCATCATCATCAACTGTAGTGAACATCCCATAATCAATATCTTGGATTAATTCATCCAGTTTTTGAAATTGTTGCTTCTGGTCTGTAGAAGTTGTCATTTTTTGTTACTCTTTATCCCTATTCTCTTTCTTTGTGATTACAACCAGTTTTAAGGTTTGTAAATCTCTTTTCCAGTATTAACGCTTTTTATTTTTAATTACGTGAGCCTAGAGGTGTAATTATGCTAGAATTACGGCTTTTTTCAGTTATACCCATAGAGATATTTGTTTGGTACTAGTTACTATGCATCTCAGCTTTTGCTAACTACAAATTTTATTTACAGCAAATTGTTATTTGCATTTATACTTATTTCTCAAGATAGAAATTTTTAAGTTTTAACACTAGCTGCCAATGGCTTTTGTAACTTAAGACTGATGGATTTAGCGTTTGGGTTTATTATGGTTAGATATTGGGTTTATTAAAAAAGTTTTGAAAAGTCTAATTTAGGATGAGATAAATTCAAGAGAATCATTGTTAGTTTAAAAGTTTAAATATTTTCACGATAGACTAATAAAACTTTGGATTAAGAAATAAATTTCAATAATTATAAAGGATGCTTTAGGAGTAGTAATTGCTGTGATTAAAGCAATACATACTAACGTTAAAGGAAGAGCAAGATATAAAATTAATGAGCTTTATCGTTCACCACATTTAAAGCAATATTTGGAGCGATCGCTTTCAAATAAAGCAGAAATTACTTATGTTTCGGCAAATCCATTAACTAGCAATATTCTTGTTCTCTTCCAAAAAGACAATAATCCTCAAAAAATCGCTTCATTGATTGAAAATTTAATATTAGATTATCAAAAACAAGGCGGAGATTTACAGGCAGCAAAATTAACACAAGATAAAAAAGTATCCCACACAAAAGTTGTCTCAGGACAAGAGCAAAAGATAGAAAGCTGGCATTTAATACCGACAGATAATGTCTTAACAGTTTTAAATACTTCAAAAACATCAGGATTATCTAGCAAGTCTGCCGCAGAAAATTTGCAAAAATATGGCTCGAATGTCCTAGCCCAAATAGCCACTCGCTCTGATTTAAGTATCTTAATTGACCAGTTTAAATCTCTGCCAGTTGCTTTACTTGGTGTTGCTGCTGGGGTTTCTATTTTCACTGGCGGACTAATTGATGCTGTAGTGATTATGGGTGTGGTTGGTTTGAATGCAGTGATTGGTTACACCACAGAAAGCCAATCAGAAAGAATTATTCATTCTCTCAGAAGTCGCGAACAAACATCAACTTGGGCAATTAGAGATAGCAACCTGATAGAAATCCCCACAGAAGATGTTGTTTTAGGAGATATTTTATTTCTCAAACCCGGCATTTATGTAGCAGCAGATGCCCGACTGATCGAAGCAGATAATCTAAGTATTGATGAGTCTGCCCTAACTGGCGAAAGTATTCCTGTTACTAAAATCACTGCGTCTTTAACTGGTGAAGATGTACCGTTAGGCGATCGCTTTAATATGGTCTACAAAGGAACTTTAGTAACGGGTGGTCAAGGACTGGCTGCGGTTGTAGCCACAGGCAAATTTACCGAAATGGGCAAGATTCAACAACTAGTTGGCGAGGCGACGGCAATGGAAACTCCTTTGGCTAGACAACTAGACGAAGTGGGTAGTCAACTCGTTTTAATCGGTATGGGAATTTGCGGCCTTGTCTTCGGTTTGGGAGTGCTGCGCGGATATGGCTTAGTACAAATGCTCAAATCATCGATATCTTTAGCAGTAGCTGCGGTTCCTGAAGGATTACCGACAATCGCCACTACCACCTTAGCGCTAGGCATCCGAGATATGAGGAAAAATAACGTCCTCGTTCGGAGTCTCAGTGCAGTGGAAGCATTAGGTTCTGTGCAGACGATTTGCATGGATAAAACCGGGACAATTACCGAAAATAGAATGTCGGTGGCGGAAATACATATCAACACCAGATATATTACAGTAACTGACAATGAATTTATTAGCGGCAAAGAGAATATTAACCTCTATAGCTGTGATGAACTTTTAAAGTTGATTCATATCTCAGTTCTTTGCAATGAAAGTGAAGTCAATATAGAGCAAGATGGCGAGTATACTATTAACGGTTCAGCAACAGAAAATGCTCTAATTCACATAGCAATTGGTGCTGGCGTAAATGTTATAGAACTTAGGCAAAAATATCCTCTACTGCAAACAAACTTGCGCTCAGAAAACCGTAACATCATGAGTACAATTCATGGAACTCATGATGACAAAAAGTTAGTAGCTGTTAAAGGCAATCCCGCTGAAGTGATTCAGATATGCCAAGGTTGGATGAAAAATGGCAAAGTTGTGCCTTTTACCGAAGAAGACAGACAGGCGCTGGAGATGGAAAACGATCGCATGGCAGGTAAAGCATTGCGAGTGTTAGGCGTAGCTTATAGCTATGTTGATGAAACTCACAACGGGGATAATTATGAGTCAAACTTAATCTGGTTGGGTCTTGTGGGGATGGCAGACCCGATAAGAAAGGGTGCGAAAGAATTAATTGGTGACTTTCATCAAGCAGGAATCGATACAGTAATGATTACTGGTGATCAAAGTCCAACAGCTTATGCGATCGCTAAAGAATTAGAGTTGAATAGAGACCCCCAATTAGAAATTCTCGATTCTACTAACCTCAACAATCTCACACCTGAAGCACTAACAGCACTCAGCGACAAAGTAGATGTTTTTGCCCGTATCAGTCCTAGCAATAAACTGCAAATTGTCCAAGCATTGCAAGCAGCCGGCAAAGTTGTCGCCATGACTGGCGATGGTATTAACGATGCACCAGCGCTGAAAGCAGCACAAGTTGGTGTAGCAATGGGCAAAGGCGGAACCGATGTGGCGCGTGAGGTTGCAGATATTGTTTTAGAAGATGACAGACTCGAAACAATGATGATTGCTGTCAGCCGGGGACGGACAATCTACAACAACATCAGAAAATCAGTACATTTCCTCCTAGCTACAAACCTCAGCGAAATCATGGTAATGACCACAGCCACCGCAGTGGGAATTGGTGAACCTTTGAATGCCATTCAACTGCTGTGGCTGAATTTGGTGACTGACATTTTCCCTGGACTTTCTCTAGCGATGGAAGCACCAGAACCTGAAGTTTTGAGCCAGCCGCCCCGCAACCCTGACGAACCTATTATTAAGAATTCTGATTTTGGCAGAATTGCTTTTGAATCTGCAACATTATCCGTCAGTACTTTAGCAGCCTATGGCTACGCCATCTTCAGATATGGCATTGGCCCCCAGGCAAGTACTGTTGCTTTTCTGAGTTTAACAAGTGGACAACTTTTACATACATTTAGTAGCCGTTCAGAAAGCCACAGCATATTTAATAAAGAAAAACTACCAAATAATCCTTACTTAAATACCGCTGTTACAGGCTCTTTTGCCCTCCAACTTTTAGCTATAGCTTTCCCTCCATTGAAGAGTCTTTTACAGATTACGCCACTTAATGCTATGGATGCTGCTGTGATTGGAGGTAGTGCTTTACTACCTTTGTTAGTGAATGAAAGTACCAAAGGAACTGGGGACTCTCAAGAGGCAGGGGAGCAGGGGGCAAGGAGGACAAGGAAGACAAGGGGGACAAGGAGGAGATTAAGAAAATAATTACTATTTTCTGATTTCTGTACAGACGCGTAGACGCTCGAAGAGCGGCTTCTCGTAAGAGTATAATCGCGTCTCTACTCCTAACTCAACACTTTTAATCCCTAATCCCCAGTCCCCAGTCCCCAATCCCCAACACAGGCAAGGTGAATTATGAAAAAAGACTTCATGTTTACATCTGAGTCAGTAACTGAGGGGCATCCTGATAAACTTTGTGATCAGATTAGTGATGCGATCGTTGATCGGTTTTTGCAGCAAGACCCCTTCGCCAGAGTAGTCACAGAATGTGCTGTATCTACAGGCATCGTTTTTATAGCAGCAAGATTTGAACCTAATGCCAACGTAGATTTTACTAATATAGCTAGACAAGTTATTGATCAGGTGGGTTACGAGCAATCTGATTTTAATGGTAGAACCTGTAGCATTTTGACAAGTTTAAAAGAATTGTCTTCTAACAAATCTCATTTCTTTGATGAAAAAAGTTTATCTGATGAAGAGATAGAGCAAATTACTGTCACCAATCAAGTAACAGTTTTTGGCTTTGCTTGTAATCAAACAAATACTCTCATGCCATTACCGATATGGCTAGCACACAAACTTGCCAAGCGAATTACTGAAGTAAAACGCCAAAATATACTGACTTATCTTACTCCTGATGGTAAAACTCAAGTAGGAGTGGAATATAAAAATCGTCAACCCCACAGAATCCACAGTATTACAGTTATTGCCAGTCAAAATAAACCATCAAAACCTGATTTGCAACAATTACAGGATGATATTAGAGAAACTGTGATTTATCCTGTATTTGAAGACGAAGATATTAAACCAGATAAACAGACAAGAATATTTATTAATCCTGATGGGCCATTTATTAAAGGTGGCCCAGCAGCTCACTCTGGGTTAACAGGTAGAAAAAATGCTATAGATACCTATGGCGAATATTCAAAACATAGTGGTTCAGCTTTGAGCGGCAAAGATCCAATTAGGATAGATAGAGTAGGAGCATATATTGCCCGTTATGCAGCTAAAAATATAGTAGCGGCAAAATTGGCTGATGAATGTGAGGTACAGCTAAGTTATTCCATAGGACTATCCAGACCTGTTAGTGTCCAAGTTGAAACTTTTGGCACAGGCAAAATTGCTGATGAAGAAATCACAACACTCCTAGAGAAAAATTTTGATTTCCGTCTTGCAGGTATTATCAAACAGTTTAATTTAAGACATTTACCTTCATTAAATAAAGGTAGTTTTTATAAGAAACTTGCTGCCTATGGTCATGTAGGTAGGATGGATATAGAACTCCCTTGGGAGAAAGTAGATAAAATTGATGTTTTTTGAAATGAACTGATATATTAAACTCCTTGCAAAAGCAGGGGCGCACATCTGTGCGTCCCTCTTATAATATTTACACCCATTGCACAGGATCTATCTGATAATAATCTTGCAGTAACTCATAAAGTGCTGGATGCTTATTCAATAATTGCTGTGGTTTTTCAAAGAAAGTTTCAGTCGCTACAGCAAAAAATTCTGCGGGATTAGTTGCGCCATAACTATCAATTACAGTTTTGACACCTCGTTGAACATCATCACAGAGTTGTTTATATTCTTCTGTCATTACCCTAGCCCAAATAGAATAATCTGACTTGCGTTGCAAAATAGGAACACCTTCTGCTTTCCCATCTTCTTGATCCAACTGATGGGCGAATTCATGAAGTACGACGTTATGTCCATCCTGCCAATTGTGAGTATCTCGTTGTACCTGTTCCCAGGAAAGTATAACTTGGTCTTTAGTCCATGATTCCCCCAATCTAGCCTCACGCCTTTCCTCAACAACATAATTGCTTGTGGCAATGGTTTGCTTCACAAAATAAGTACTAGGATAAATCAAAATTGAACGAAGTCTAGAGAAGTATTCTCCTCGCTCATTGAGCAAGAGTAAACAGGCAACAGAAGCAATGGTGAGTTTCATTTCTTCTGTAACCTGTACTCCTTGGCAACCAATGAATTGTTTTTCTCTTAAGAACACTTGAATATGTCCTTGTAACCGTCTGCGTTCATCAGGTGAAAGCTGGAGATAAATCGGAAGATTATTTTCAATAGTAGCATTCCAAAGTGGAGGAAAAGAACGATATTTAATGCGGTTTCTCCGCTGTTTAATTAATCTGGGACTAACTAAAATTGCAGTAATAATCAGCCCAAGGATGACAAAAATAATAATTGTTTGAATCATTAATTTTTAGCACTTACTGCTGTTTGATGCTCTGTACATAAAGCTATGAAGCTTACTGCTATAAGTTTACTAATATCAAATCAGCCTTAACACCAGCATAAAATTAGACCTGTTGATAGAGTAATAGAGGCTGATTGAGGTAGAAAATTAAATAATATTTTGTGTTACAACTCGTATTATAGTAGTCAATACGATTGAAGCATTTGCAACACAAACTGCGATCGCATCTCTCAATGTCTATCAAAAGCATCTTGATTCTCGCAAAAACTTCTCATGTCTCAATCGCTTGCTGTATGGGGTGGATGTATTGTTATCCCTTGCTGCTTAACGCTTTATAGTTGAGAAACATGGAAGGCAACTCACTGACAAAAGTGTATTTATACGGAGAATAATTCACACTACAGATAGCAGTTGAGGAAATGTTTGCAGCGTACACTAACGACTGACTCTAAAATTTTTGGACAAATTGTAGATATGCAAACCAAACAACTCGGAAATTCAGAGCTTCACATCACCCCAATTGGCTTTGGTGCTTGGGCAATCGGTGGAGGTGGTTGGGCTTTTGGTTGGGGAGCGCAGGACGACCAAGAATCGATTGAAGCAATCAATCGCGCCCTCGATCTCGGCGTGAATTGGATTGATACCGCAGCAGTTTATGGACTAGGGCATTCGGAAGAGGTTGTTGCTAAGGCGCTCAAAGCTCGCTCAGATCGTCCCTATATTTTCACTAAATGCTCAATGATCTGGGATGAATCTGGCAAAATTGGTCGCAGCCTCAAGGCAGATTCAGTCCGACAGGAAGTTGAAGGCAGTTTGCGCCGACTCGACATTGAAACCATTGACCTCTATCAGATTCACTGGCCTAACCCCGATTCAGATATTGAAGAAGGCTGGACAACTCTCAGCAAGCTAAAAGATGAGGGCAAGGTTCGCTATATCGGGGTTTCAAACTTCAATGTCGAGCAGTTAAAACGTGTCCAGGAGATTGCACCAGTCACCTCATTACAGCCGCCTTATTCACTGGTTAAGCGCGATGTCGAAAACGAGATCCTACCTTTCTGTAAGGAAAACAACATAGGTGTGATTGTCTATTCACCTATGCAATCGGGCTTGCTCACAGGAGCAATGACGTCTGAGCGAGTAGCCAACCTGCCAGATGATGATTGGCGCAAGACCAGCAGTGAATTCCAGGAGCCACGTCTATCTCGTAACCTGAAACTCGTCGAGATATTACAGCATATCGGTCAACAACACGGGCGCTCTGCGGGTGAGGTGGCGATCGCTTGGACTTTAAACAATCCTGCGGTTACAGCTGCGATCGTTGGTGGGCGCAACCCCAAACAGGTCGAGGGAATCATCGGTGCAAGTGAATTTCGCCTTAATGAGCAGGAGCTAGGTGAAATTAGCAACTTTCTGCGCGATAATCCATAATCTCTTTCATGACAAACGTAAAAGTTTGTCTAAATCAGTCAGTTTATTAGCTGAATAAGCTAAGGCACTTACCAGTAATAAAATGCCTCGCTGTCGATGAAAGTCTGGGAGGCTTTCATCGCCAAAATAACTAAATCTAGCAATAGATCGTGTCAAATTGCGATCGCTCTTACATTTTAGGCAAGCAAGGTTCTCCGTAGCGTTCCCCTTTGAAGTTATACCAATTTGAAAAAAGAATATGACAAATAGGCCGGCCATTTGTAGAGACGCGATTCATCGCGTCTTCACCCAAGTATGTGTTGCAATCATTAATTGAATTGGTATTATTAAATGTTAAATACCTCTAAAAAAATTCTAGAGGCATTAACAAAAGTTAAGTTATAAAGTTAAATATAGTGATTGTTTCTTTGTTTATATCCAGAGTTTAACATAGTAAATTCAACCTCTGGGTAAAGACTAGATGAACATTGGATGCAAGTTTATGAAATCAGTGTTAATCATAGTTCACAAGTCAGTAATTTGCTGAAGATAAATCTCTTACTACCTTTCTTCTCATTGCACTTTGTTTGACAATATCTGTGAAAATATAAACTCTTTTCAGATGAAACCAAAATTTATATAAATGATTTATTGATGAAGTTTGGGATTACAGGTAAATACCCTGGGAGTGGATGTGCTAAAAATAGTTTTACGGCAAGTATGCTGTGGTTAGCAATCGGCTGGCACTATTATTCATTAACCATTGCATCTTGCTTTATAAATTTAATTTCTCAAATTTGATTAATAGAGCAAGTGATGAACAAAAAATGGGCTGTTAAAAGAATTACACTAAATCTTGGATTGATTGAGAGCAAAAAACTTGAACGATATTGTGCAATCACGGGCAGGCCAGCAACTGATGTGATTCGTGAGCTGATTCGCTCTCTTCCAATAACCCACCCAGAAGCATTTGAACATTCTTCACCCATGAAAGGTAACTCTATTGCACATATCCATAAGCCAGTTACTATGGGTTAACCAAAACACTCTTCTCTAAGTGTGTTGGTTTACACAATACGTATGTGCGGGCTAAGCTAAGCCTTCGTTATGTTCCCAGGATTATAGTGTTGAGGTCTTTTCATCAAGTGTGAATGCGCTCAGTTACAATGCCATTCCCTATTGGGTGTTGCATATTTGCGGGATGAATTGAGATTTTTGACCAAGACTAAAGATAGACTCTCAGCGCCTACTCTGCGGGTTCCGCCTTAGCGGTATGCGCGAAACAAAATTCATCGCATTAATCAGCAACACCCCTTATTAATATCTTTTAGGTAGAACACCTAGATATTAGGGATAAACCATCCGGATTATCTACTCAGGTAATAGATGCAGGTTAATTGCAGCGATTGTCTCTCTTCAACTCAAATAGCGTTCAAAGCAGTATTAAGGGAGAGGCTAACATTCAACTAGCTAGCTTTCACTAACCGCGTTGAGAAATTATGCACCAAACTAGACTTATACAATTCCTCGGTTCTATATGTTCTAGTTGATTTCTAGCCAGTTTTAGAGCAGTAACTCAGTGCTGTATCAATCATGTAGAGCTGTTTTACAGCACTCATCTCAAACTGGCATAGGGCAGGACATTGAAGCAGGAGCTTTATTCTATTCCTTGTACAACTTCTTGACTGTCCGGCACTGTTGATATCTCTATTAAAACCGTAACTGAAAAAGATAAGTTGCCAAATTGCCGAAATCTGTGATTTATCTTGTGTTTAAGTACAAGCAATCTCAGAAATGAACAGGAGGATTTTGATTGATAGCGGCTGCTAGTTGATTCTCTTACTTACATCCCAACCAGAGAATCACATTTAACTATCAGGCGATCTAACATGAACACTTAACTCAGGAACTACTCGCCAATTCGCTGGCATTCGCTCGAACCAGTGGCAGTGCTATTTATGTTAACTAAATTTTACCAAAGGAGTACTACTGTCCTGGGGTAAGTCTTTTTAGAACGAAAGCAGGATTTATATCAATAGTCGTGAAGCCCTTGTGTTTATACATAGAGAAAGCTTGGTTAGTTTCCTACAAAACAAAAATATTTCAACAAATTATGTATTATTTACGACATCATCAAAATGAGATTGCACTGATTATAGGATTAACTAGCTTGCGCTTGTGCCGAAGCCTGTGATGCTTATTGAGTATTGTTTATAGAAATTATTCTTTATATTTGGAGTAACTAATAATGGAATTTACATTAACTACAGCAGAGATTCGGGAAATCCTCAAGGGATGTCAACAATCTCTCCAGCTTGCACAAACTATGCAAGGCTGTCGAAAAGTTGAATTTTCTGAAGATTTTTCAACCTCGGATGAAGTGATACTAGACGAAACTGCTAATGTACTTTTTGAAGTTATTGGAGCTATTGACGACTCCAATGAGGTAGTGCTAAGCGACGCAGTTAATGTGCTTTTTGAAGTCATTGAAGCTATTAACAAGTACGAAACTGAGACTAGGCCGCAATTGCAAGAAACAGGAAATGTCTGGAACCAGTACTCTATCTAATGACAAGTTTTATATTTGAACCCAACAGTAATTTTAGTCATTCCAAAGCCTCCCGAAACGGGAATGCAGAATCCTTTTGTATCCACCCATAATTTGGAGATGTCGGGGAAGCTTGGATGGTTTGTTACTGATAGGAAAATTTAGAATACAGGAGTCAGAAGTAAATCCGGCTTGATATCTAGCTTTTTAACTCAGATCCTGTACTTCATTTACTTATAAACTGCTGTATTTAAATTAGTTGCCTTCTAGTAAAGTCCAAAAGTAACCATCTGGTGCAACAAAAGAGAAGCTCTTCTCGCCAAACTCATTGCTAATGATGGGAGTAATTTTTTTTGCAGTACTCGCTTTGATGCGATCGCAATACTCTTCTATTCCCTGTACACGATAAGTGTAGAGAGAAACTCCCAGGCTCCCTGGTTCGGCTGCTTCAAAACGCGATTCTAAATTGACGTATTCTGGAAAGCGAATGATGTAAAGTCTGCCGCTGCGTGCAGCCATCAAGTCAGATTTTGAAGAACGTGGGTCATCAAAGGTAGTAACAATAAACTTTTCTCCAGGGTTGAGGTCAAAAATATGTCGACCCGCTGGTGAAGATTCATAGCTAGTCTCAACATTATCACGCACACGCAGCAACCCCAAAACTTCTTCGTAAAACCTTACGGTTTCTTTGCTATCATCTTGAGTAATGATTCCCATATGGGTAAACTGACTAGTTTTAAAAGCAGCGTTAGGGTTGATTTGTCCATAATGCGGCAGTGTATAGCCAAATCTTTGAAATAAAACCTGTCTAGCCAAGGGTTGCAATAGCAGCATTTCTCGCACTCCAACAGCCTGTTCCACGAAAGGACGACTTTTTCTTTCTTTGTTGTAAATGACTTCCCAGTAAGGGTTAGTGTACCTGATAGGCCAACCTGCGGCTTTTGCATCTTCTACATGATTTAAAATACTTAATACATCAGCAGTTAAGGTTGTTGCCCAGCGATTTCCCTTAACTTTCATTGACTCTGTTCCTAAACCCTGATGTGTGGGATTTTGCCAAACTAGGAGACGAACTAAACCATGATCTGCGTTTTGATGGTAAAGACGAATTGAACGTAAAGAGGAATTCACTCCATATAATTGATTGGCTATATCTGCGTTCAATTCACCCACTTGACCAATACGATAGCCAAATTGCTCCCAATATTGAATTGCAGAAATTGGCTCTGGGATGCCAATACACACTTCATAAATACCTTCAATTTTAGTTTGGGTCATGATATAAATGCGGCTATTAATAATAGTGATTGCACAAGTCAATTTTCGGTAAATTAAACCATAAATAAACACTCATAATTTATCGGTGTTTATTTGTGATTTTATAGTAATTTTCATCGCAATGAAGGACATGAGTAGGGTAACACAGCTAGCTGTGCTATCCTACTGCTAGATTATTCCTGATCTTGCTTTTCAATACCACAGGCAAGTGACACAAGTAGCAAGTTTTAAGCGACACGATAGCTTGAAGTGACCATCTGACAGTATTAATCAATTTTGTTTATCTTTTTTCAGGGAAGAAACATTGGTCACAAGTTAAGATTGTGAGGCAATTGTCAAGGAGATTTGAGAAGATGGCTGAAAGAAAAATTCAGGTGTGCCTCGTTGTTGATCAGGAAAGGGTGCAACAATTAGCTTCATGTTTGGTTTTCGTTGACGTTTAACAATGCCTAAATATTGATTTTCTGGAGCAGCAAAATCTTTGATAGGGTCAGTTGCTAGACCTTTTTGATGAGCAACATAAAAATGATAAAGACCGCGATAAATCATCTCTACAGAAATGGAGTCAAAAGGTAGAGAAAGTTCGTCGGTGACAGCATCACCTAAATCAACCAATACAGCATAAAATAACCAAGTAGCCCAAATCTGCAATTGAACACCATTCATTGAACCAGTCCATAAATAACTTAAACCTAAAAGTCGCTTTACAGTATTAAAAGCATCTTCAATTCTCCATCTTCGGCGATACAAATCAGCCACAACATAGGGTGGTAGAACTGTAGGGTCAAGCACACTCGTTAAATAAGAATGCCATGTCTTGCCTGAACGAATTTCAACTAGACGTAGAGTAACAAAGGGAGTCTTCTTTGTGCCAGAACCAAGACGTATCAGACGGTCGCGTAAATAAAAGCTATCTGTAAACACTTGCTGGACATGAATCGCTGCTCCCTTTTTTAACCGGGTTATAAAGTTCACATTCTTAGCAATTAGTTGTAGCCAGAAATTAAAGTGGTAAAATCCTCTATCTAATAAAAGCAGATTATTGGGAGTAACTAAATTTAAAATATCTGCTTCAAACTTTGTAATACCGCCGCTACCATTAATGGTAAGTTGAGAATCCTGTCTCTTAATCCCAGTTGACGGTAGTAATTTTCTTGGGTAGTAATGGCTGGTGTCAGTAACTGTTCGAGTTGAAAAGCAATTACTTCGTCTTCCACCATTGGCCGTTGCTTCTTTTTAGCATGATCTCGATTGATTTTACGGCTGCTGCTCACGGTTTTTACAATCGCTCAATTACTTGTATTAACTGAGTTTCACATAATTTTTTCTGTTAGGAAATCCTACTTTCAAACCTACTGATAATGATAATCAAATATTGGGGTGGGGAAGGAGGGCAGCAACGCTGCCCTCCTTCCCCACCCCAATATTATTCTTATACAGAGATATCTATGTACAAAGATGTATTGACAAAATTCACTTATTTCTAACTTGTGGCAAATGGACTACACCCTGCCCTAGCAAGGATTTTAGCTTTTCAAGCGTGCCATTCGTTTCAAGGTCTTTGGGATGATTAATGTCTAGAACCCCTTGCTTAATTCTTGCCTATCTCCCCTGAAATTTTCCGCTCTCCACTTAGACATTGACTCGCAGTTTCGCCATGTTCCGCCAAAAGTGTCCTAGACTTTCCGTGCCGCCGAATAGTGTGGTGAAGATGGTCGAGTCGGCAAGCAAAATATCGCCGCCACGGTAACCGTTCGGCGGTACCCAGATGCACGTATTGAATTCCCGATTTCCCTCTGCCGTGAACGGATGCGGTCGGGAAAGATCAATCGGCTGTGTCGCCAAAACATGAATGGACTTCGTGTCCTCTGTTGTCAGCGCGTAGTGGGGCAGATGCAGATGGAAGTTGAACGTGGTAACTCCATTCAGCAAACCCAGTTTGTCGAGATCCTTGTTAACGGTCAGGGGTGCGATCTGGTTGCTTCCTTGTACGATAGCAGGCCGGAGTCCAAACTGATTAAGTACAGGCACTTCGAGTTCTTTCATCAGCGATCGCGTGTACTGACCGAAGCGCTGCTGGCGCGGCACGAGTTCGTCGCCGTGATGCTTATACTCCATCTGGCGTTGCTGCATATCACTCGTGAAACCCACGTCATGGTGCGGCGCAAGGAGCAGGCACGTGCCTTCCCGGTTAAGCCACTCCCGGATCGCGTCGATTTCTCCCTTCTCGGCCTCTTGCTCGGATACGAGGTGATCCAGACCGAACACCATCAATGTATCCGTGTCTGCCAGAATTCTTTCATCAATCAGGAGTTTGTAACCTGCCTGGTCAATGCGTTGGTAAACGGCGACCGGCTGCCCAGTAATCTCGCCCACGATTTGCTGAAAATCGATGGTTGATCGGTGGAATAGCTCCAGAGTACCAGCGATGCCCTGCAAGAAATTCATCTTATCCCACTCAGATCCCTCAAAGTTCGGCCAGCCGACCCGACGGACTTCGGTCATCGTCGAAAACCGATTATCCAATTCGGTCAGATATCGGTTGACTTCCCAAGGATAACTCCACGTCCAGTAAATGCTGAACCGACGTTTGTTCGGCGTGTACGGTCGCGGCACATGGTTCTGGTTGTACGTTCGCCCAACTCGATTGAGCTTGCTCATTTTCACCACCATTCCTTTTATTTGATCGGATTCTAAAGTTACCTGCCACTGCTCAGTGACGCCAGGTACCGAAGCGCCTTCAGCCCGGGCAGAAAGAAGTAAGCCCCGCCCCGAACCGTGGTGAATGCCGGAATGCCCTTGATGGTTTTCCGGATTGGCCGCTTCGGGATCTTGAAGTCAAGGGTGCCGTCCTGCGTGCCGATAATCGGATCGCGCTCGTTGCCGAGTTCGTGGAAGTTCTTGTCATTCACCCACACGTTCTGCGCGAACTCGAACTGACGAATCAGGCTCGCGCAGATCACGAAGGCAGCAATGCCACGCTCTATCCCGTCTTCTGGTGCATCTTCCGGGAGTGGTGGCCCGTAGGTCGCCCCGCGACGGATCATCCGCCGCCGATTCATGTTCGCCCCTGTATCACGAGGATTCAGGCGACGGATATGGGAGCCGAGGGGTACGGCATAGCCATGCGGGTCCATAGTCGCATAGTTGAAGTCGTTGTTGCGCTGCATATCCACGGCGAGTGCTGGATCGTCCTTTTTTGGTGACAGCACCAGCGGTGCGCCGCTGCGCCAACGACCCATCAATTTCGCCGCCACAAGTTCCTGCTCTTCCGGCGTCTGACCGTGCTGGCGCAGGAAGTCACGAAACTCGATGATATGCTCCTGCAGGCGTCGATAGGCCATGTAGCTACCGTTCCGGGAGAGGATCTCGGGTTGCGGCAGATTGGCTGGGAGACCATATTCGTCCGGGTATCCCAGGATGAACTCGCCCGCCTTCAGCGGCGCACCGGAACCGGGCGTCGGCTCTTCGCCCGAGCCTTCGATGGCTGGCTGCGAGAGCCGATCGCGGTAGCCGAAGTGGTCGTGTGCATAGTTGAAAGGCGGCGTTGCCTCCAGATCCAATGCCGAGATCACTTCCACGCCCTCGCACTGCGCGATGAGTTGCTGGTGTTCCGCCTTGCACCGATCACGCTCCGTGTTATCGCGGGCAAAGAGAATCACAATTGCATGGAGATCCGGACTAGCCACACCTCCCACCCAATTGTCAGGATGATTCGTGCCGGTGTCGCCGAGGATCTCCGCGCGGGCCACCATGCCCTGCTTAAACTCATCAGGAAACGTGGCCAGCGATGCCTCATCCATACCCAGCGCCCGCAGGCCGTTCCAGGTGAAAGCCACGCTCACCCATCGGTTGTCCTGTTCGACCGAAGCACGAACCTCCGCAGACGACTGTACCTTTTCAAGAATGGCAGCTAGCCATGCTCGTCCACCAGCAGGATTCCGGAACGATAGAAATTCATACCGTCCGGTGAGCGCAGGCACACGAGTCAACAGAATGTGCTGAATGTCGTCAAACTCAAGCATATCAATTCCTCCTGATGGATTACTGCATCTGGTCAAGCATGTTGGAGAACGCCGCCTTGAGTTTGAGGGCTTTCTTGATTTCGTCGGAACTTACGTAGGGATACTCGCCGTATTCGAGGAAGCTTGGACACTGGTGCTCACGGACGAATTGGATGAACGCCGATGTGTTCGTCTTCCAGTCCTCGGGAAATCCCTCAAGATTCTCGAAAACAGTATTGAGTCCGTACTTTGAAAAGAGTGCAACGGCGTCCTCAGTATATTTGTCGAAGTCTGTGTCGAAGATGCCCTGGTACATGAAGTATGTGTCCTCGGCGATATCAAACAGCACCCAACGTAGGTAATGCAGTTTGAGCACAGCAAGACCGTCCGGTAAGTCGGCGATGGTCTTCTCGATCGTCTTCCCATATTCGCGGATGGTCTCCTCCCTGCCGGGCTTGATTTTTGCGATGATCGTGAAGCCGTAGCACGCGGGAGTCTTAGGAAAAATCGGTCCGTATCTTCCCTGTTCCTGTGCGAAGACTCCCCCCTTTGGGATTGCCATGGCGGCGGGTTTCGTCCAATCGTTGTGCATATCAATCTCCCTTTCTTGGGTGGCGTTATTAAACTGTTGTTAGACGTTTAAGCCAAACTCGTAGCGATTGATAAAGAACCCAATAACCAAATCATGCATTTCCTCAGTCTTAGAAAAGCAAATTGTTTTTCTAGCTAGTCGCTTCAGCCGAGTTCTTAAATTTAGATGTTTATGTGCAATTCTTTGAGTCTTTCTCTTGCCAATCTCATGTTTTTCCGCAGGTAAATGCCGTTCATAAGCTCCCCAACCATCTGTATAGTATTTCTTAACACCAAATGGCTTTAATCAATTTTTTAGCTTCAGAAATACTTCGTCTTACACACTGTCCAAATGCGTAAGCTAAAACTTTGCCTGTCAGGCGGTCGATAGCACCTACATAACTCCACACTTCATCTAGTTCGGACTCTTCAATCCCTTCCAGATCAGGAAGCAGGACGGTCATAGGACAGACCTAAATCACTTATTTAACCCCGGCTTCTATTATTACAGTATTCCAACAGTTTGATCACATTACCAACGGATCTATACTTTTCGGTAGATACAAATTACTCTATCGGCTTAATAAAGTAGTAGTTTCAACACGATAATTCTACTTTCTTTAGGAGGATGCAGAGTGATTTATTTCTGTTTATAAATCAGCTATGAGTACAGTTTTGATAGATAATTTCTATGTCTATTGAGTCACTTTAAGAAGTAACTTCAAGAATTGTTCAACAGTCATTAGATGAAATACACAAATATTCATTATTCACCTGCCCATACATTATAGGAAGTAACAGGATATGAACATTCATTAGGAATAAATTTAATTACTAGAATCTGTTAGTTTGCTGACTGATTGTTGTCCTGCTTTAGCGCAATTTCGGAATCTTGTAGTGATTTTTCACCATCCAGGATCGGTCATTTGAAAACCATGCACCATCCCTTACTACTGATACTCGTTAAAGTCACTATTTTTTCTCTAATGTTAGCCATAGGGTGCAACCTCTCTTTTGAAAAGATGCGCTCCTTCTGGCGAAAACCTGTCTTAGTATTCCGTGCGCTTTTAGCGGTTGTTGTGCTGGTTCCTCTAGTGGTGATTCTGCTGTTGAAACTGTTTAACTTACCATCGGCAGTGATGATCGGATTGGCAATACTTGCAGCTTCTCCAGGTGCGCCTTTGACCACAAAGCGATCGCAACAGGCTGGAGGCAGCTTCCACTACTCAGCGAGTTTTCAGCTAACTCTGGCAATACTTGCGGTTTTTGTTACTCCCATCACTTTGGCGATTTTTGCCACCTTATTTGAGAGTATTTCCCAAAAAGTAGCAATTGTGGACGTTGCCCGACAAGTGATTATGGTGCAGTTATTACCTGTCAGTCTCGGTATTTTGATGCAAAAGTTCGGGCATACATTTACCCAACAGATTGCTAAACCCTTGACTTTTATTGCTAACAGTCTCTTTTTAGTAATGGTTGTTTTAGTGTGCATCTTAGGGCTGCCACTGTTTTCCAGAGTTGGGCAATTACCACTCGTAGCGATCGCAATTATGGTGATTGCCTCTCTAGGAATTGGACACACCTTAGGCAGACTCGATGATGATATGCGAGCTACCTTAGCGATTTTCTGTATTGCTCGTAATTTTGGTTTAGCTTTGTTTATCGCTATTTTGAATCATGTACAGCAGATGGTGATTCCGACACTGGTAGCTTACGTAATTTTGGGAGCTTTTATAGGTGTTCCCTACTCAATCTGGAATAAACATAGATTAGCCAAAACTAGCCCAAATGTTGGTATTTGAGAGATCAAAAACCGGGTTTATTAGTAACTGTTTCCTTGCCCACTCGAACCAAGCAACCTAGGGCAAACAACTCAAGAGAAGCGTGTCAAACGTGGAATAAAAAATAAACAGTTTCTCGCTGGGTTGGATAACAATTATTTAGAAAGAGTTTTAGCGTTAGCATAAACTGATATATCAAAATTTGAATTGATACTTTAGGGAAAAGTTTACTTATTCTCTAGATGAGCATAGTTATATATAGCGTTTCCAACTCCAGTGAGGTACAAAATAACCCCTCCCCAACCCTCCCCAACCCTCCCATTACCAAGGAGAGAGTGCGCGACAGCGCGGGTGGAGTGTATTTCATGTGTCTGAGAATTGCTATATACTTGCTTTGTGAGCTTTTTTACTATCAATAAATAGGGGTTTTACTTTCGATAATCTAATTCATATTTTTAAAAAATACTTTATTCACTTTATTTATCTTTCTCTTATTCTCTACAACTATATATATCATTTTGAAATTTTTCTTAGTTTTTATTAGCAAATAAGATGCGTTTCCCCTAGGGGCTAGGGGGAATCAAAATTTGCGATGTTGGTCATCAACATTATGATGTTTACTACCAACGTCAAGTGATCGCCTCAGTTAATTTAAAGCGATCGCTTGAGTAAAACTGAGAAACTTGTCTAGCGATCGCATTGGCAGGGTGTTGGGGGTAGGGTGTTGGGTGTAGTGTTTAAGAAAATTAAACTTTAGTTGCGTCAAGGAGTTCAACATTTTCTTGATTTCCCACACCCCACACCCCACACCCTCTCATCCAGTTATATCAAAGGTTTACGCTTAACTTAGTGCCATTAGGGGTTTAAATAAGAGGTGTGAAACTTTCTTCAATTTTGAATTGTTAAGCTTCTGCTGCGTGGAGTAAGCAAATATAAGTTCCGCTCTGCTGCCATAATTCGTCATGGTTACCACGCTGCACTATTTGACCTTGCTCTAATACAATAATTTCATGGCAGTCGCGAATTGTGCTGAGGCAATAGGCTACTACAATACAGGAACAACCACGGTGTTGTAAATTGCGGTTAACAATTAACTCGGTTTCCGTATCTAGGGCGCTGGTTGCTTCATCCAGTATTAACGCTGTGGGATTTCTTACTAAAGCGCGGGCAATTTCTAAACGCTGGCGTTTCCTCCTTGTCCTCTGCTCCCTGCCTCCATGATGCTAATATCTGAGTAGCTGCTGTAGCATTTAAAGCCAATATGTAGTTTTGCTGTAGTTAAATATCCTGTTGATTAACTAACGATACAATCGCTATACCAAGTTGTTCTATCTATCCAGGAGGCATCAAGGAGTTGGTGATGAGCGTTGAACAGCTAGAGCAGGTGAAGGAATTGCAAGCTACCGTAGCGAAGATGGAAGTTACATTAGATGCGATCGCTGATGGTGTAGTCTGGGTAGGAGAAGACCGATGCATTCAATGGTGCAATTCTCATTTTGAGTCTCTGGTAAATCAACCCCACGGCACTGTTTGCGGCTTGAAGTTAGCTGATTTGCTACCCCTAACCCAGGCTGGACAACCAATTGCTTTGCAAGCCTATCCTGATGTACAGATACACAATGGGGGATACGAAACAACAAATTATCAGTTGCAACAGGGTGAGCGTACCCTAATACTACAAATATCCGGCAGATTTACCGGAGTGACTGATGATAAATGTGCTGTACTGGTAATTCGGGATATCACGCTAACTCAGCAAACTCAAGAATCCTTACAAGAAATTGAAGAGCGATTGCACACACTAATCAACGCTACACCCGATATTATCTGTTTAAAGGATGGCGAGGGAAAATGGTTGTTGTCAAACCAAGCTAACCTGGACTTTTTAGAGCTACAAGGTGTTAATTATCAAGGCAAAACCGACTCAGAACTGGCAGAATTTAGCAATTTTTATCGGGATGCTTTGCTCAATTGCGATAAAACAGATGAACAAGCTTGGCAACAGGGAACTGTTCATCGGGTAGAAGAAGTTGTGCCTCGTCCTGATGGGACAGTGAGCAGTTTAGATATGATTAAAGCTCCCTTATTTCACCAGGATGGGAGACGTAAGGCGCTGGTGGTTTTAGGGCGGGATATTAGCGATGCCTATCGGCAAACTACGCAACGCAAACAAACTCAAGTAGCTTTAAAAAACTCTCTGTCTTTGTTAAGCGCTATTTTTGAATCGATTCAAGATGGTATCTTAGCAGTCAATGGCTTAGGAGAAATCACTAGTTACAACCAAAAGTTCTTAGAAATGTGGTCAATTCCACCAGAAGTTTTGACAGAACCTGACCATCCTAAGCGACTGGCGTATCTGGCAAACCAGTTAAAAGACCCAGATGATTTTTTGCAACGAGTCCGAGAATTATACAGACAGCCAGAGCGAGTTAGTTATGACTTGCTAGAATTGCGAGATGGCAGAGTATTTGAGCGCTACTCCTGTCCTCAGTGCATCGGCGAACAGATTATTGGTAGAGTGTGGAGTTTTCGCGATGTCACCCAACGGCATAGGGCAGAAGAAGCACTGCGACAAAGTGAGTTGCAATACCGCAGTATTTTTGAAGCTATTAATGATGGATTGTTTATTACTGAAGTAGAGACTGAAAAAGTAGCCGAAGTTAATCCCGCTGCTTGCCAGATGCATGGTTACTCTTACCAGGAATTTATCACCTTGCATCCATCTGTCTATATTCACCCAGACTCACATCGGGTTTTTGATGAGTTTATTCAAACAACCAGGTCTGGTGAGCAATTTTATGGGCAAGCCGTTGATGTCTGCAAAGATGGAACCTTAATAGATGTCGAAGTCAAAGGAACAATTTGCACTTATAACGGTAAGCCTCACATCTTGGCAATCGTGCGGGATATTAGCGACCGCAAACGCACTGAGGAAGCTTTACGACAAAGCGAAACACAGTACCGCAATTTGGTACGAACAGCTAACTGCATTATTCTGCGTTGGGACAGCAACGGTAATATCATATTTTTAAATGACTACGGTCAAAAGTGTTTTGGCTTTGATGTAGATGAAATTGTCGGACGTAATGTTGTCGGTACAATTGTTCCAGAAACTGAAACTTCTGGACGCGACTTACAGATGTTAATGGTTGATATTTGCCAGAACCCAGAAAACTATTTATTCAACGAAAATGAAAACTTGTGCAAAAATGGCGATCGCGTGTGGGTAGTCTGGGCAAATAAACCCATCTTAGATGAACAAGGAAACTTAATTGAAATTCTTTCGGTGGGAACCGATGCCACAAAACGTAAACACGCTGAAGAAGCTCTCCAGGAGAGTGAGTTAAAATTCCGTACTATCATCGAAAATGCCAATGACCTGATATTTGTCCTGAACACAGACGGAATCTTTACTTACCATTCGCCTAATATCACCCCAATTCTGGGATACAGCTTGGCGGAAATAGAAGGTCATTCTATGGTTGAGTTCGTCGAGCCTGAAGATTCAGCAATTAGCCTTTGTGCATTACAAAGAACTGCAACTGGAGAAAAGCTAACTGGTATTGAGGTGCGATTACGACACAAAGACGGTAGCTGGCGATGGTTCAACTTTAATACTTCAACAATCAACACTCCCAATGGCGGAATTGCAATTGCTGGCGTGGGACGCGACATTACAGAACGCAAGCAAGCAGAAGAAGCCTTGCGTCGTAGTGAAATGAAATACCGTAATATCTTTGAAAATTCCCAAGTGGGTATTTTCCGCACCCGCCAAACAGATGGATTGATTGTGGATGCAAATCAACGCGGTGCTAGTATCTTCGGTTTTGCCTCTGCTTGTGACCTCATTGGCAAGTATTTTACAACTGAATTCTATGTAAATCCAGACGATCGCACGCGGATGTTAGCAGAGTTAGAAGCATACGGCGAGGTTCGCAATTTTGAAGTAGCACTGCGTCACTTGGACGGCTCTGTTGTTTGGGTACTTTTGTCCATTCGCTTCAACGCAGAAGAATCCTGTTTGGATTCTGTGTTTACAGATATTAGCGATCGCAAACAGCAAGAACAAGCATTACACTTGATTGTCGAAGGTACGGCCGCTAAAACAGGTAATGAGTTTTTCAATTCTTGCGTTCGTTACCTTGCTGAAGTATTGCAAGTAAACTACGCCCTAGTAACAGAATGTGTTGATCAAGAAAAAACCAAAGTCCGTACCCTAGCGTTTTGGTGTGGCGAGACAATTGGAGATAATCTGGAGTACGAGTTGCGGGGTACTCCTTGCGAACATACTTTACAAGGCAACATCTGCCACTATCCTCAAGGGCTAAAAGCGGCTTTCCCTCAAAATCCAGGCTTAATAACAATGGATGCTGAGAGTTTTTTAGGCGTTCCCCTAACTAATTCATCTGGCGAGATTGTGGGACATCTAGCGGTGATAGATGTCAAACCAATGAAAAATGACCCAGGACGGGAACTGATTGTAAAAATCTTTGCTGCCCGTGCTGGTGCGGAATTAGAACGGAAGCAAGCTGAGGAGGCTGTTGGGCGTCGCGCTCAAGCAGAAAGTGTAATCAGTTGCATTTCTCGGCAATTTGTTGACCAAGATTTAAACACAGCAATGAATTATACGCTGAAAGCGATCGCTCAATTTATTGATGCCGAACACAGTTGCATCTTTGAATGCTCAGATGATCAAAGCCGATTTGACCTCATTCATGAATGGTGTGATAAAGGTATTAACCCACTAATTGATATAGCCAAAGACTCACCTGTTGAGAGTTTCTCCTATTTTTACACTCCGATTCTCCGTGGTAAACATCGACAAATTCCTTGTGTGACAAATCTGCCGCCTGATATGGCAGAGAGAAAGCTGTTTGAGCGTATGTCGTTTCAGTCTATAGTTGCTGTACCCATGCTTCACTCTGGCAAAGTGGTTGGGTTTGTTGGTGCAGCGGTGACTCACTTCTGTAAAACCTGGAGCCAGGAAGATATTAATTTACTGAAGTTGGTAGGTGAAATTATTGCGATCGGTCGGGCTAGACATCAGGCAGAAGAAGCCCTGAGAGTTGCCAAAGAAGCCGCCGAAACTGCCAACAGAGCCAAAAGTGCTTTCTTGGCTAATATGAGTCACGAACTCCGCACACCTCTGAATGCGATTCTTGGCTTTTCGCAGCTGATGGAGCGAGACACTAGTCTCAAACCAAACCAACGTGAATCTTTAGCTACCATTAACCGTAGTGGAGAACACTTACTTAACCTAATTAACGATGTGCTGGAAATGTCTAAAATCGAGGCTGGACACATCGTTTTTAACCCCGAAGACTTCAACCTGTATTTACTGTTGCAAACATTACAAGAAATGTTCCAGGTACGGGTGCGGGCGAAGCAGTTGTTCCTTAAGTTTGAAATTGCTCCTAATCTTCCCCAGTACATCCAGACAGACGAGGGCAAACTCCGTCAGGTTCTCATTAACCTTTTGGGTAACGCCGTTAAGTTCACCCAGACTGGGGGAGTAACTTTGCGGGCGAGACTGGGGGCTGGGGATTGGGGACACTCAAGTGGCAGGGGAGCAGGGGAGCAGGGGAGCAGGGGGCAGGGAGCAGGGGGACAAGGAGATAAGGGGAGTAATCAACGCCCAATCCCCGATGCCCAATCCCTAATATTTGAAGTCGAAGATACTGGACGGGGAATAGCACCAGAAGAAATGGATAACCTGTTTCAGCCTTTTGTTCAAACAACAAGTGGTATTCAAACCAAGGAGGGTACTGGGCTAGGATTAACTATTAGCCGCCAATTTGTGCGGTTGCTGGGGGGCGATATTCACTTTACTAGTAGCCTTGGGCAAGGCTCTACTTTTAGCTTTGAAATCCAAGTGAATTTAGCCCCAGCTTTGAAAGTCGTACCAAAGTTGAGTAAGGGACGTGTGATCAAGCTGGCAGCAGATCAACCGCTTTACCGGATTCTGACTGTGGACGATCGCAAAGAAAACCGTGATTTAATTGTGCAACTTCTTAGTGGCGTTGGTTTTGAGGTAGAAACTGCAAGTAATGGGCAAGAAGCGATCGCTATGTGGCAAACTTGGCAACCCCACTTGATTTGGATGGATATGCGAATGCCTGTAATTAACGGTTACGACGCAACTAAAGAGATTAGAGCTAGAGAGAAAAATCTCTCAATTCCAAATCACCGAACTGTTATTATTGCCCTGACTGCTAGTGCTTTTGAAGAACAACAGGCAAGTATCTTGGCCGCAGGTTGCGACGACTTGGTTCGCAAGCCATTCCGGGAGCAATTGATTTTTGAAAAAATAGCTGAATATTTGCAGGTGCGTTATATCTATGCAGAAGAAAACAATGAAAATGAAACAGATAAAAAGCTAGAGAATATACAATCCTCCACTTTGGATGTTTATTCTTGCTTAATGAAAATGCCTGCGGAATGGATAGCAGAACTTAATCAGGCTGCCGTTGAAGTCGATGCTGAACGAATTCTTCAATTAATTGAGCGAATTCCTCAAGCTAATTCTACCTTAGCTGAAGAACTAGCAAATTTAGTCAGATCATTCTGTTTCGATGAAATTCTCAATTTGATTGCGAGTCTCTAGTAAGCATTGTGATTTTTAGCCGAAATTAAGAATATCTTATAGAGAAATCATCTTAATTCTATCTGTAATCCCATTTTCCAAAACATTTGCAATACGTGAAGCTCATGTCCACTGAAGTAACCATAATATCCGCATTACCCCACCCTGCCAAAGCTCCGCTTTTGCTCCCTTCCCCAAGGCATCGGCTACGGTGTACACACAAGTCGAATTACCCCCCTTATAAAGCAACCTTAGTTCGATATTTTGTAACTTAGGGAATAATCGGGGAGAACTAGCGTAGAAAACTGGGTAATTGGTATTTATTTTTTTATAACTTATCGAACTAAAGTTAAAATATCTAGCGATAATTAATAGCTTAATCCTGGCTCAAGCCAATATCGTAATGCCTAACCAGTCACTCAACACACCCAAAGCAGACATACTAGTGATTGACGATACACCAGAAAACCTGAACCTCCTATCTGCGATGCTGACGCAACAGGGGTATAAAGTTCGGAGTGTGACTAAAGGCTCTACGGGGTTGCGAGGAGCAGATGCAGCTCCCCCCGACCTGATTTTGTTAGATATAAATATGCCAGAGATGAATGGCTATCAAGTCTGCCAACACCTGAAGGTAAACGATCGCACCCGCGAAATCCCAGTGATTTTTATCAGCGCTTTGGGTGATGTGTTGGATAAAGTGAAAGCGTTTGCAGTTGGCGGGGTTGACTATATTACTAAGCCTTTTCAACTAGAAGAGGTTTTAGCACGGATTGAAAATCACTTGACGATTCGGAAACTGCAAACACAACTGCAAGCACAAAATGAGCGACTACAGCAAGAAATTTATGATCGCGCCAAAGCAGAAGAGAAGTTTGCTAAAGTCTTTCGTTCTAGTCCTAATCCAATTGCGATCACTACTGTTTCTGAAACACGCTTCATTGATGTCAACCCCAGTTTTCTCAGAATGAGTGGCTATTCTCTAGAAGAAGTTATTGGACATACCGCTGCTGAACTGAATTTGAGTAAGGATAAACAAGCCCTCGCCCAAACTATTCAACTTTTACCTAATATTGAGTCAGTTTACAATCTAGAATTTGAATTTTATACCAAGTCTAGAGAAGTAAAAATCATACTACTATCCATCGAATTGATTGACTTATCTGGGGTGCAATATGCTTTATTGATTGCCGACACATCATCGAATGCAAACGTCTAGAAAATGATCTAAGGGTTGGTTGTAAAAAGCGATCGCCTTTAGTATTGCCCTTGAGCGATCGCAATACCTTGGGTTTGATTTGGTTGGGCATAGTAATACCAATTTGAAAAAAGAATACGACAAATAGATCATCTGTAGAGACGCGATTCATCGCGTCTTCATCCAACGATGTGTTGCAACCATTCATTGAATTGGTATAAAGTAAATACTCCCACTGGAGGAGTGCGATTACGCTCTTGCCGCCACACCCTTACTACTGATTTCATAACTCAACGATAGCCTTACATTCACGTGCGCTACTTTGGTTACAATCTTTAACTGGTTCGAGCCATGCTGATTGTAGCCTCTGCTACCTTTTAACTATAGTTTTAAAACACGCTATAGAATGATCTCTTTTATACCTAAAGACTGTTTCTGTGATTAGCAAAAGCATTTAGGCTAAAGCTTATCTGATGGCCTTTGCGATGGTAATTTTGAAAACCAAAACAAGCAACTAAATAAAAGAAAAGGAGAACCAACATTTAGCTGAGTAGTAAAGTTTATCTGCCAATACAAATTTCCTCCAAAGGTGATAGTTGCATTAGCTAAATAAAATGTACATATCGCTTTCTTTCAAGATGTTTGGTTTTGTCAAGCATTATTCATCGTAGGTAAGAAATTAAGTAGGAGTTATTCAACATGACAGATACAACTATTGTTCAAAGAAGGGATATTGATACTATTCCAAAAAAGTCTCTTAACTTAGATAAAAGCTTGATTCCACAAGCAGAAAATATTGACTTTTGGCGTAAGCTCAATCCAGACTTGACAATTTCTGACAAAGCCTTGCAATGGGAATCAGTGCATTCTGCAATAGAGCCAATCTACTTAGATGAATACGCACTTCAACTCAAGGAAGAAGGCTATTTTCAAACCCCTCCAGTGATACCTCCTACTACAACCCAACAAATGATCCAATGTATAGAAAAGGTCAAAAAAGCAGGGTTTCCCCCAATTTTTGCTTTAGTTTATGATATTTTCTATGAAGGGTTTGCTTATTTTGATTCAGTTTTGACAAGGATTTTAGGATCGGGTTATAAATTAATCCCCAATTTTTGGATCTACTACATAGAAACCCTCGATACTGGTAAAGGATTTGAACCTCATCGCGATACAGAGTATTCAAATACTATAGGTTCAGATGGTATGCCTAACGTCCTTACTCTCTGGATAAGCATCACAGAGGCTACCCCCTTGAATTCATGTATGTATTTAGTACCTGCTAATCGTGATCCTGAATATACTAATGCTATTCACGATTTAAATACAGGAGGAACTCAATTTGCTTTAGAGGATATTCGGGCTTTACCTACTCCACCTGGTGCGCTTTTATCTTGGAATCAATATATTTTTCACTGGGGGAGTCGCAGTAGTAAACGTGCTAAGTTTCCACGAGTGAGTTATGCTGTTTACTGTCAGCGAGGAGATATTGCGCCAGTAGATGATGTACTCCTTGACATTCCATCTGTACTCGATTTTGAGACTAGACTAGCTATAGCTTGCAGAGCTATTTACCATTATTCTCCTGTGAGTCTTCAACAATCATCACAAGAAGAAGAGTTACTGGAATTTGTAAAAAGAAACAAAGCAAAGTTGCAAATAATTTAGTCAGATTTCGCGAATAATTTAGGATTGCTATAGTTAATTGACTTGCGAAATGTGATCCAATTATTCATATTTTTGCGCTCTGAATAAGGTACATAGATAAGAGCGCACAACTAAATGTGCGCTCTTACTTATAGTGGTCTGGCAACTCAACTTTGCTAGGTGAATTAGCTTTTCAATTTCTCTTCTTCCTTCGTGTACTTTGCGTACTTTGCGGTTCGTTCCTTTTCCTCTCAAAGTTAGGTTGCTAGACCACTAGATAATTCCTTTTTTCTAAACGAATTATGATTCTTCAAACAAGCGATCGCCTTTATGCAACCGCTCGGCAATTTGATAGGTTTGTGCTTGCGATCGCATTGTCGGAGAGTGCGCCGCTAGATACCGAGATGCGGCAACTAGTACGTGGACACCCGCAGGAGTTTCACTAAGCAGCGAGTATTGCCTAAAAGCTGCTTCTATTTCTTGAATCACATGAAAATCACGGTTTTCCCGCAGCATCAGTTTACCCAACATCGCCATTAATCGTTTAGCAGAACCGCCGCTGTACAAATAATCTGCTACCAACTTACCTGTTTGATTTACTTGCTGTTGGCGGTCTAACAAATCTGGTAGTTGTTTGAGCAATTCTTCGGGATTTTGCACAGGTTCTTTTGGTTCTGGGAGTCGTGCTGGTGGCACATTCAAAAAACGATTTAGATACACGCTCATAGCAGCATCAAAGACACCCCGCAGTAGTTCTAGTGATGGGACTCTGCGAATTCCTTGATGCACAGCGTTGGCGAAGGTGAATGGATGGTGTGCCGAATTCCAGTCGCCAAAGTCATTGTTGGTATGGAAGCGAGCTACGCGGAGTGCAGCTGTGTAAGTAACTACACTAGCTAATTGTTCATCAGTACAACCTGCTTGGAGGGCATTAAGAAGAGAATTAGCGATCGCTTGCGGATCTTCCCCTAACAAAATTGGTACTAATTCATCTCTACCTGACCAAGTACCTTCTCGCGATTGGCCTGTTGCCAAAGCCGTGGGTAATTGCTCAAAGGCAGACTGTAGAATTGCTACCAAATCCACAGGGTAGCGCCAGGAATTCGACTCTTCCATGCGGGAAGCATTTGCCAAACCAGAAACTAGACTCGCTAAAACTAACTCGGCCCCTTGCCAGCCAACAACATCGAGTGCTTCCAGCGCCTTGTTGATGAAATCGAGTGTATGACCGATATCGATGTAACGATGGTCTGTAGCAGCCGTGAACAGTATATCTGCAATTTGCTCAGAACTAGCTCCTGCTCGAATTGCAGATACCAAACACCTTTCTGCTGCTTCACTATCTCGCACCTCTATAAACTGACGGAACCAGTTTTTAAGAGTATTCAAGTCAACATTGGAATTGGGCAATGGATGTACGACAAAGTGCGGCGGCGCACCTGCGCTGTCACCAGCTACTGCTGAAAGTCCCTGAAAAAGAGCGCGGGGTTGATCTTCAGCATCTAGATAGGGCAGCAAATTCATCATACTGGTGTGGATGGTTAAGCCTGAACTCCATCCAGTTTTGTTATAGTGCGTGCCAAATTCCAGCCCCATCTGGAATGGTTCTGTAACATCTGCCCCCATATCTAGTAATGCGATAGTTGATTTGGCAATAACTAACGAAATACTTTGTTCTAAGCCATCCCGAAGCCGTTGATGGTGGTGAGCATGGGGATCAACTGGGGGAGCGAGATTTACCCAAACTTCGCCATCACGGATTTCTACAGGAAAAGAGGGGACATCATCAGCCCAAGAGTCGAATGTTCCGCCGCTGGCGAGGTCGAAGCGGGCATAGTGCCAGGGACAGGTAACAATACCATCTTTGCAAGTACTACCCTGGAGGGGAAAGCCCATGTGTGGGCAACGGTTATCAATTGCATAAACTTGATTGTCTGAGTAAAACAGAGCAATAGTATGTTTTTGACTCCGAACTAATAAACTACCTGCTGCTTGTACATCTGCAAGTTTAGCAACACAGACATACTGGTCTATATGGGTTGTTGGGGTTTCAAATATTTGAGTCATTTAAGATTTCTCAAAAAGTGAAGTAAAAACTCTTACCTCCACTTTGACGAAATTTCTACCAGTTGAGCAGTTATAAACCCTAATTTTTGTTAACGCCTTATTGTACTTTGCTGCTGTAACAAGCGCGATCGCTTTTTAAGCATCCATCTAAATTCAGGTACAGAGTGAAATAAACGTCATTATCAGGCGTGCCACTAGAGCATTGTTGTCTTTCCTCACAAGTTCCTCAAATTTTTGCTCTATAAATATAAATGTAGGGGAAAGAACGCCCAAGCAGTTTAAATTTAAAATTAATCAAGTTAACTTTTAGGTTTTCTGACTCCTTTACAGACGGAATTAATGAGCCAGCGCGTTGCGGTGAATCAGCGCTGCGGGAGGGTTTCCCGGAGCAGGCGACTGTGTTAGCGCAGCGTAAAGCCAACTCTTAGAGAGGCTGCGCTAACAGCAGTCCCTCTACTTGGGGTATCCTCAAGATCGGGCTGCTTCACCGCACGTGTGGCTGCACTCACTGTCCAACGCAGTGGCTCCCCGTTGTAGCGACTGGCGTCACGTCTCTACTTCTTTGTAAATTAAATACCTGACAGCTTACCAATAAAAATTGGAGGTATATATGTTTAAAAAGATTCTAGTTGCACTGGATAGGTCAGAGATGGGGCAACAGGTTTTTGAGCAAGCATTTAATTTAGCAAAGTTAACACAAGCCAATTTTATGCTGCTACACGTTCTATCTCCAGAAGAAGAGGGCAGCCCTTATGTACCGATGTTGTCTAATTTTGACTATTATCCAGGATTAAACAATCAGAGTTTTGAGTTATACCAAAAGCAGTGGGATGCTTTAAAAAATGAAGGTATCCAGATGTTGCAGCATTACTGCGCTCAAGCCAACACCGCAGGTATCACTACAGAATTTATACAAAACCTTGGCAGTCCTGGTCGGATCATTTGTGATATGTCTCAGAGTTGGGGCGCTGACTTAATTGTTATGGGGCGTCGCGGTCGTTCTGGTCTCAGTGAACTATTCCTTGGTAGCGTGAGTAACTATGTCCTTCACCATGCGCCATGTTCAGTACATATAGTGCATCTTTCGGTTCCTGCTAAGGTCTTGGCTTAATCAGGTGCTAGCAGTTTTACAGGTAACATAGGAGACCCCATTGAACAATTTTACAAACTGCTTACTTGTAACAAAGTAAGCTAATCGTCATTTATCGAAACAGAATAAAGGCGTCAGGAGTCAGGAGTCAAAATATTAGATTAACGCATCCAATAATTCAAGTGGTAGATGGAAATTTATAGTTTCCTGAGATGAATTTTGACATAGACATTCATTAGTTTTTATTGAGAATTAAGATGCGTTTTACCAAATTTTTGTAGCTAATTGTTTTGTAAAATATGTGCGGTAGAGTTCGCAACGCGGTTTAATCAAATCGCCTTCAAAGCGGGTCAAACCCAAACTTTCAAGTTTATTAGCATTAATAGGATTAAAAGGAATACTTTGCTGTGCCGTTAGGATTTCGGCATATATCTGGGCTAGGGTAGGATTTTCTTGCAGTTTGATCCATTTTTGCCACAAATGATGGCGGTAAATGCCACCGTTAGTGAGCGCATCCTGTATCAGTTCTCGTAAAGTTATTCCTTGAGAGGAAAGATAATACAAACTAAGCTGAACCAGCGCTGGATGCCCCCCCACTAACCAGATAAGTTGGGCTGACTCCTTCCTAGTAAACCAGTTTAAGTTGTAGCGACTAGCTAAATCTTCTACTTGTGATTGAGTAAATTCATTGAGAAATACAGGTAGACCAATGTTCAACGGGGAGCAGTTAACATCTAAAGAGATATACTCTTGCGTAGAGTAAACCAATACTAGTCTCAGCTTTTGCCAATTGGGATTGTGTCGTGCTTCCTCACACCAGGAACCTAACAAAGCAAAAAACTCCTGGCAAACGTGAGGATATTTAAAGAAATAATCAACTTCATTTAATACCAAAACTACCGGATTTTGGTATTTTTTGAGTAGGTAATTCTGCAAATAGAAGCTACTAGTTAACTTAGAATCAATTTCCTGATCCCAGTTTTCCTTAAGCTTGGGATCGATGCCTAATTGAGTTGCAATTCGCCAGCAAAGACAACGCAATAGCTTATTTAAATCAGTTAGACAGTCTGCATCAATCTGATAGCAATTTAGATTTACAGTGTGATATTCTTGCTGGCGTGCAAAGGCCAACAGCCGCAGCACTAGAGAACTTTTACCCATCTGTTCGTGAGCGCGAATCCGAATTATACCCCCTGGTTGAGTTATTTCTTGATAGACAGCTTTTTCCAGTGGCGGACGTTCGATATAAAATGGAGAATCAAGGGAAATCGGGCCATCTGGGTATGAATAACAAAGCTCAAGCTTCTGACGTTGTTGTTTTGCCAAAGAGTCTTGAGTTATTGATTGCAACGGATATATCTTTTTCGTGCTATCGATCTGTAATAGCGATTGAGTAGTTTTATCCTGATTTATTTCACTCCCAATACTGTAATCTTCCCTAGATAATTCCAGGTTAAAGGCATTAAAACATAATTTAAGTGTTCGCTGATCTACACTTGCGTTCAAAGACCACAATCGGCTGAAAGTTTTTCTAGATATATAAATGCGATCGCTTAATTCTCTCAAGCTGAAAGGAACACCGTTATTTTGGGCTATCTCTAGGCTTTTAATTGCAGATTGTAATCGTTTTCGCCCCACAGAAGTCAAGATAACTCCTCGGTTTCGTCTAGTTTTACATTGTTCTACTTCACTAACCATACAACTTACCCTGATAAAAGTATTGTATTTCTATAACTAAAGCTATTTTTATTATTTAAGATATTATGAATTTATTTAATATGCTTTGAATAAGCATTACTAATTTAGCTGAAGTAAATATAATTAAACTGATATTTTATAATTTTTGCTTTCTTTGCTAAATACAAATTATGAAATTTAAGTTATTTATGTTACCTATTTAAAACTTTTTCATAATGATTTTGCTGCTTGGATTAGTTTTTTAGAAATATTTCTCAAAATATTGATGATTAAATTCATACTTTTTTCCGATTAAGAACTGTTGGCTAGCTTCCAGAGAGTAATAAATCGGCTTACAGATACAATTACTTTGTATCTCCAGATTTTTTCCCAAAACTTGAAGCTAAGTTTATCAATGAAAAATAAGAAACTGATAGGGACGCTAAAAGTGGATAAAGGAAATATAGAAAAATAGAAGCACCAGAATCTGACTACGTTCCTGAAAGCTATTGCCCCCTACGTTCCATTGGCAACTCCGGCTGGCAACCGTCTGATGTCTGGCGTGATATTTGGGTTGATGATTTCTGTAGTGGATGGTGGCGATCGCCTGCCTCTGTTAAAAGGCTGATTATGTATTCTACTTATGTGCGTACTAGTGCAGCGTGGCATAAATAAATACTGGAGTTGAGGCTAGGCAATGAAAAACGACCCAGCAACGCTGAGTTGAAAAGAAATACTCTTCAAGAATGAAAATCTACAATCTTAAACAGATTTGTTGTTCAGAAAACAGCGGCTTTGGTCTTTGTTCTTCTACTTAAATAACAAGCCTTGAAGCTCTAACAATAATGCCTAGTTATCGCTATACAAACTTGAAGCTGCAAAATTTTTGCTTCATTTTATCATTACTAAAAACCAAGCAGATTTTTTAGCAGTTTATGAATGTCGAAATATCTATCCTAGTGAATAGGGGAGTAAAAAAAGAGCAAATACTTAAAAGCCGAATTAATAAGGATAGCGAACATTGGTTAGTAGTTGTTCAGTACATTTTTGTAAATGAATGTAAATTTATTTGCCAAGTCAATGTTAGCCCGGAAGGAGGAAAAATCTGCTTACTCTGCAACGGGGATGAGGTATTTTAAAAAAGTTGATAGTTCCAGCAAGAACTAAATTTGAGTTTTTAATTTAACCAACTTGATCAATATAAAATATTTGGAAATATTTATTTGGGTTATGAATCATTCATCTTTGACTCAATCAAGCCCAGTTTACCTAGTCACACCTTAAAGTTATTATCCGAGGTTACGGAAACTAAAAACGAAATGATCCGCTAAGATGGTAAATGAGAATTAAATTCGGTTGCAGCGTTTGTTTTTAGGATGACAGACATTTCTCCCAAGTCTAAATCTCTGCACACTTATGATTTCGGAGATCATCTATGTCATTGTATGTAGGCAACCTCTCTTATGAGGTTACACAAGATAGTCTAACTGCTGTGTTTGCAGAATATGGTTCGGTAAAGCAGGTTAAACTTCCTACCGATCGGGAAACCGGACAGTTGCGCGGCTTTGCTTTTGTAGAAATGGGTACAGAGGCTGAAGAAACCGCTGCAATTGAAGCTCTAGACGGTGCTGAGTGGATGGGACGTGATTTGAAAGTAAATAAAGCTAGACCCAAGGAAGACAGAGGTTCGTTTGGTGGTAACCGGGGGGGATATTCAGGTGGCGGTGGACGTAACCGTTACTAAACTTTAAAACAAAAATTTTACAAGCGAGTCTTTAGCTCAGATAAGGTGTCTGTCTTTTTTTGGACTGTTCTCTTCAAACAGCCATTGATTAAGTCAGTTTAGTAGGAGAAGATAATGACTCAAGTAATAGTGGGCGACAATGAACACATTGAGTCTGCCTTACGTCGATTTAAACGAGAAGTTTCCAAAGCCGGAATTTTTCCAGATATGAAGAAGCATCGTCATTTTGAAACGCCACTAGAAAAGCACAAGCGCAAAGAAGTTGCTAGACACAGGCAACGTAAGAGAAATTCCCGTCGCTAATCAGAACATGAAAGAATCATTTTTCCGTTTTGGCACAGTAACCCCTAATTAAAAGCGAGTTTTTTTATGCTTACAAGTCCTTTGCGCGAAGAGCCTCGGAACCAGCGAGCTGCTGTAATTCCTTCAAGTAATGAGTTTGTGCTTTTGGAATGGCTCAAATCGAATGGCCGCCTCATCAAGCGTGAACCTCAAGAATCTCAGTATCTTAATGAAGTAGAAGAAATCTCAGAAATGATAGATTTGGATGATATCCCTTATGATCATGACGATGACGACGTTGAAATGGATTTGGAAGCATAGTAGATTAGCCCCATTTTAAGTGAGTTCAGCAATATTAAAGAGTATTACAGGCTCATCTACATCGTTGGACAAAGCTTAATTCACATTAATCCAGCCAGCGCTAGTAACTAACTTCATCACCAAGCAAAAGCGCTCATACTTCTACAATAGAATTATGAGCGCTGGTGAATCAGATTCAGAAACCATTACGAGGATTATCTATTTGCTAGATAGACCGAAGTAGATATTATGGTAACAACCATTAAGTAAATAAACTGCTAGGGAAGTTACAAATATTTTGTTAATTATGCTACTTGTACGAGTTAGCCTAATAGTTTTCACCTTCCGGCGGTGGTTAAGTTGGTATGAAATATCAAAGATTCTCGTAGGTGTCCACCACCAATAATATGGATTTACTAAAATAAATTTTGGACACTACATCACAGTCAATCCCTCAAATATCCACATACTAGGAAAGTTGTTCACTCCCGTAAAGAGGGCTGAAGTTGAAGTAACGCTAGTCCTACCCGCTACTAACTTAATACCAATTCAATTAATGATTGCAACACATCTTTGGGTGAAGACGCGATGAATCGCGTCTCTACAACATGGTTTATTTGCCACATTCTTTTTTCAAATTGGTATTACTTACCTAAATCGACAAGATTGGTTTACAGTCGGAGTCTTTTCAAATTGCACCATTATTAAAACAGCTGGCGCATCGCCTACTGTTCCAGATAAGTGACCTTTATGACCTTGCGCGTCTGTTTTCGTACCCTGATCTTCTCCAAAGGAAATTTCGCCTTCCCCCATCTCGACTCGCTGACCGTCCATAGTCTCCACAAACCAGCGTCCCGACAAAGGTATGATCCACTGGGGTTTAGGGTTCTCATGCCAGTTACCAACCCATCCTACGGGTAGCACAGTAAAGGTGATTGTAGCACCGGACTGCTTCAAATTAGAAAGCCACTGCGGTGAGGTATCCGGGGCTATGCCTTTTTCTATGAAGTCTTCAATTTGACAACGGGATTGGTGACTTATACCGTCGTTGTCAGTCCAGACGTGCCAATATTCAATTGTTGGTTTGGGTGATGAGTTATTCTGCATAATAATGGCTCTTTTTGATGCGAAATGTATTGAAAGGCGAATTAGAAATTAGGAATTACGCAATTTTAACCGTATAATTGTGTCCTTCCCATTTGCTGCTTTCAATCCAGAAAAAGGTAAAGTTGATTGGCTGTTCCTGATTATCAGAAATAGAAATATCTGCAAAGCTAACTCCTATCTTTGTAGAAGTAGCAGGTGTATTTTTGACAGTTTGCCAATTATCATCTGACCAGTGCAATTGAAAAGATGCTAAAGCGTGAATTCGCAATGTATAACCTTTTTTAACTTTCTCTATTTGTCGGTTAAACTTCCACATTTCAAATGATTTACACTCTTGTCTTTCGCCTAGATATCGATTCGCCACCTGTGGAATTAAATCAAATACCTGACCATCATGATTTGACCGCAACATCTTGATATACTCTGAGTGCGCCCACATCAAAGGCATTGCAGAACCTGTTGGTTTTCCTAAATACAGATGGGTTTCAGGCATATCTGCTTCATCCCAAACCTGTTCGGGTAGTAAACAAGTATCTGAAGCAAATCCTTCCATCGCCTTGATATATGTTTTGACATCGCCGCCAATAGCTAACTCATAATGTCCCCGTTCTCCTGTCAAGAGAGGCCAAGCGCGTCCCTTACCATAACCAGTATAAGGACTGCCGTCTTCTTGCTGGCCGTAGCCGTCGTGGTTGTAACGATGCCAACAAGGCCCAGCAGGTGTATCAACTTTTAAAACTGCATCAATTACTTTGACAGAATCAACAATAATCGGGTCATCAGGTTTGCGAATTCCATAGCGTACTAATTGTAAAAACCCACCATCAACAATTTCCTTAGCGGGAAATTCTGACGGTTCATCAGGTGGTTGACTGCTAATAAAAAGAGTTCCTTGGTTAGGATTTTCGTTGGGTTGAGGATTATTTATATCTGTAGGAGTAATGCGAATGTAATGGCGTTTGATGCCAGAAACTAAAGTTCCTTCAGTAGTAACTGTCCAAGCTTCGATATGAGATTCTAAAAAATCAGCGTATTCTTCGATAAACTTTGCTGTTGCTTCATCCCCACGTTCACGAACAAATTGAGCAGCACAAATTAAGGCGGCAATATTAGATGCTAATGTTGATGGTGAATAACCGCTATTTTCTTCCCAGCGTTCTTGTTGGGTAGCTGGGCCGTGACGAATTAAATAACCTGCCGCCCGTAAAATCATCGGATAAATATCAAAGTTTAAACAAGTTTTTTGCTGGTGCAATAGCCATGCTAACAGAATGGGAAATGCCACCTCATCAAGCTGGATACCTGTCCAATAAGGTTTACCATCAACCCAGAAATTTTGGGGAAAACCACCATCTTCCTGCTGACTCGTGGCGAGATAAATTAGCGATCGCACTGCTGTATCTGTTTCCCCAGCAGCCACTAAACCTGATACACTGCTAACCATATCCCGCGTCCAGACAAGGTGATATCCTCCTTGATCTTGGTCGTCTTTGGCTTCACCCCAAGGGATAGCCATAGATGCAATTAAAGCACCGGGATAAGTTTTGTCTTCATGTGCCAACAACAGACTAACGCTGTTGTGATACAACTTCCCATCATCGTATGAAACATTTTCTAATGAGTGGATGCCGTTGCGCGTAGACGCGGAGCGGCTTGTCGTTAGACATCGCTTCCACTGTTCGTTATATAGCTGTTTCTGCTGTTCAAAAGGAATATTGAGTGACTGAAACAGTGTAGAAATTGCGTTGTGCAGATTTGTGCCAAATGCTAATCCTAAAGTAAACTCTTTAGTGCTGTCTAAATTTAGTTCTCCAGTTAACGCCAGGTTGCCATCTACAGCACTGTCAAACTCCCAATCCATCTGAAAATTATCAGCTAAATCTGTCCAGCCATCACTTTCACCGACGTAGCCACAAGAAAGACGGGTAAAGGGAATTGTTGCACCCAGCGCTAACCATGTTCCTTGTTTCTCGGCTGTGAGAATACGATGTCCAGCAACTTGTACAGCGTAACCATTATTACCTCTACCTCCAACTTCCAGATGCGGCGCACACAAAGCATATAGCTGGAGTTGGGAAATAAAATCGCTATTTCCTGTTAACTTTGTGCGTTGTAAAATACAGGATAAATGCGGGTCAGCAATCACTTCTTTGATTACAGCATAACGCCCTTGTGGATCGGAATTAGTGATGCGATATCCTAAACCATGAGTCCACATCGGTTCAACTTTTGATTCGAGATGGCGTTTCTCTTCGTGAAAAAAGTTTTTTCCATCAGAAATTAGATACTGTAAATCCCGAACTTGGGGTTTATCTACTGTGGGATGGTAGACTTCAGTGACAACACCATTCCAAATAGTAAACCAAATGTTACTAGAGGTAGAGTAAGCTGTTCCGACTCCATCTTTATTAGCATGAGTCCATCGAGGAGCGATACCCGGTGAGCCAAAAGCCTGCCCTTGACCAAGAATTTTTATCATAATTTGTTGTGCAGTTTAGTGCTGTAATTAATACTTCTTTTATTAAAATTTATTGAGAAGTTTGAGACGTTTTTCGAGCAGCAGCTAAGGATTTAGCTTCAATAAAAATTTGTTTAATCTCAGGATGCTTTTGGGTAATTTTTGCTTCTAAACTTTCTACAGTTAAGGCTATTTCCTCACCTGTAAGATTGTTATAAAATTGAATTTCTAAGTTGAGTAATACTTCTTTGGGAGCAAGTTGCATTGTTAGCACCCGGATAACCTCTTTCACTCCTGGTTCTGTTTTTGATAAAGAACGGATATTGGCGATGGTTTGAGGATCGGCACTTTCACCAACTAATAATCCTTTACTTTCTCTCGCTAGCACTACTGCTACAACAGCTAAGATAATGCCAATAATAATCGAAGCAATGCCATCAAAATAAACATTATTAAATAAATGTCCTAAGAAGATTCCGATTAAGGCCACGAATAAGCCTAAAATTGCGGCAGTATCCTCAAATAATACTGTAAATACTGTGGGGTCTTTACTGTTTTTAATTGCTTGCCAGAAATTTTGTTTACCCTTAGTTGGCAAAAACTCTTTTAAAGCTACAGTCCAAGAATAACTCTCCAATAATATTGCAATACCTAATACAATATAATTCCACATTGGGTTTTCTAAAGGGCTGGGATGAATTAAATGAGTGATTCCTTCATAAATTGACATCCCACCGCCAAGGGCAAAGATGAGGATAGCAACGATAAAAGTCCAGAAATAAAGTTCTAGACCGTAACCAAAGGGATGGCGATCATTTGCTGGCTTTTGGCTTCTCCGAATTCCCAGCAAAAGTACCAGTTGATCGCCAGTATCTACCACTGAATGAATCCCTTCAGATATCATAGCGGAACTGCCAGTAATAGAGGCGGCGATAAATTTAGTAATAGCGATCGCTAAGTTAGCCCCCATCGCCGCATATATAGTTTTATTAGATGAATCAGTTGCCATAAGAGTAAATAATCATTATGTAGAAATTTCTAATTCACCATCGAGATGGGTAACTTCCCATTGAGTTTGTTCGCCATCGCGCCAAAAGCGCAATCCCACCGTAGCGTCTCCTACAGACAAATTTGTGAGTTCTAAATCGGGTAAGCAATCTGGTAGATTCGGCTGTACTTTTAACTGTTGTTTTGAAGCATCAGCTTTGAGTCCTAAAATAGTACGAATAAGTAAAAAAATTGAACCAGCAGCCCAAGCTTGAGGTATATTAGCGTCTGGATAAGGTACGGGAAAGTTATTATCTTGACGTTCAATTCCTGCAAACAATTCTGGCATTCGCCCAGCTTGAAAATAACTAGCAGCAGCAAAGATACCCTCAGCAATGCGATTAGCTTCTTGGTGATAGCCATATCGCTTTAATCCGGCGGCAATAATAGAGTTATCGTGAGGCCAAACACTACCCCGTTGATAACTAATTGGGTTATATGCCTGATTTTCAGATGAAAGAGTCCGTACACCCCAACCACACCACATATCTGGTTGAAAAAGTCGGTTAACAAGTTTTTTTGCTCGTTCCTGTGGGACAATACCAGACCAGAGCAGATGACCAGGATTTGAGGCAATTGATTGAATTTGCTGCTTTTTATCGTCTAATCCTAAACAATAAAAGCCAACTGAATCCATCCAAAAGCGATCGTTAAATCGTTGATAAAGTTCTTCGGCTTTTTGACGCAGCTTTTTAGCTTGCTCTTTTTCGCCCCACACTTCATAAATTAAAGCTGCCCTCAGCCACGCATCATAAACGTAGCCTTGGACTTCACACAAAGCGATTGGCGGCTCAGCTAACTGCCCATCGGGGTAAACTATTGCGTCACCCGAATCTTTCCAACCTTGATTGCGTAATCCTTTTGATGAATGAGTTAAATACTCAACAAAGCCATCCCCGTCAAAATCGCCGTATTTGTCAATCCAATTTAGGGCTTTTTCCAGTGGCGCTCGACACTCATCAAGCATACTGACATCAGCGTTCCAGTTATAGGCTTCAGCTAAAGTAACAATCCACAGGATGGTAGTATCTACTGTTCCGTAGTAGGGATGATATGGAAGTAGGTTTAATGTAGTTAACTCATCGCGCCGCATTTCGTGCAGCATTTTGCCCGGTTGGGCATCGTGCCAATCATCCAACTCAGTAGCTTGGAGTTGAGCCAGTTTCACTAACGTGCCACGGGCAAATTCATGATAAACTGCGATCGCTTGCAAGCTCGCAATTATTGAGTCACGTCCAAAAACAGCAACAAACCAGGGAATACCAGCAGCAGGCATCCAAAATTGATGTCCATTATCATCCACCTCAATCCGCAACGCTCCCATATCTGCGATCGCTTGCTGATAGTATTCGGCAATTTCAGCATTAGACGAGCGCAACTTTGTCGCATTCATCAGAAATTCATCCCTAACCTTTCCCGCTTTTGTATTGTGAGGCACAGCGCAGGTGCTTTGAGGTTTGAAGATATTTCCATCGGCTAAGGCTGTAAAATTAACACAAGTGTGCCATGTTTTTCCAGGAGCGATGACCACATCAAACATTAAACGACCATTGGCATAGCGTGGCTCAGAATTACCACAAATTGGCTCAATCACAATACCTCGCAAGAATGAGCCGTTGCAATATTCAGTAGTGAGTACACCATTTTCCCATTTGGTTTGTGTCTCACCTCGCGTCAATATTTGCTGTGATTTGACATCAAAAATATCCGCAAAATCAGAACGCACAGCTAGCATTAATTGAAACTTAACATCTTCATTATAATAGTTAGTTATATCAATATCTTCATGCATACCTTCTACAATGTCGCGCCCAACGGTTACAAGTAAACTACCAGCAGGTAGAGTGCCATTGATAATAGGAAGTGGCGGGTTGGTAAATTGGTAAAGTGCATTATGATGGGTGATATTGCTAGAGGCTAGCAGCGAAAGTCGGTAGCGATTCACCGAAATTTCGTAATAAGAAATTAGCCGTGTGTCCCAAACAAAAAAACCTTGAGGTAAATTTTCGTCGATAGAACCATCACTAGCCGTTACTAAAAAAGAGGAACCATCGTTAATGGTTATCAAACCCGAATTGACAATAACTTTTGTAGGCATTCTCAATTAACCAATTCTGTGGTTTTAATTACCCCGCTTCCAACAAGCGGAAAGTTTTGTGGCTCTTTTTAAATACCGATTACAAAACTTAATTACGAATTACGAACTTGTACTGAGTTTCGACTACGCTCAACTACCGCGTAGCCGTAAAGCCTGCGGCATAGCTGCGCTTAGGGCGCAGCCTCTCGTAGAAAAGTATTACGAATTATCTTAACCATTGTCTGTAAAACCTGGATACAAAGTCATACCACCATCTACAAACAGTGTTGTACCGTTGACATAATCAGAGTCATCAGAAGCCAACCAAACTGCTGCTTTAGCGATATCTTCTACATCTCCCACACGTTTCGCTGGAATTAGTTTTAGTAAATTTGCCTCTGCTTGTGGAGTATCCCAAGCTGATTTGTTAATTGGAGTTTTGATGGCACCAGGAGCAATACTATTAACGCGAATTTTGTGAGGAGCAAGTTCTTGGGCAATACTTTGCATCATCATATTTATACCACCCTTGCTCGTAGCATAATTAACATGACCAGCCCAAGGAATTACCTGATGTACGGAACTCATACAAATAATCTTACCTGCCGCACAAGAAATATCAGGCTTCACACCTCGACGCAAGAATTCCTTTGCGGCTTCCCTAGCACATAAGAATTGTCCCGTTAGATTTATCCCAATCACTACATTCCATTGCTCGAGGGTCATATCTATAAATGCTGAGTCTTTTTGAATGCCCGCATTACTTACTAAAATATCAATAGTGCCAAATTGTTTAAGGATCTGGCTGAACATTGCTTTTACTTGGTCTTCTTTGCTGACATCAGCTTGAATCGCAAATGCTTCACCATTAGCAGCTTTGATATCATCGACAAGTTTTTGGGCTGATTCAGTTTCCGAATGGTAATTAATAGCTACTGCTGCACCTGATGCAGCCAAATAGCGAGCGATCGCTTCACCAATTCCAGAACTAGCACCTGTCACAAGTGCTTTTTGACCTTTAAGTAGGTAAGGGGAATAACTCATAATACTTTTTCAGAATTTTTGCTATGTATTTTCATTTGCAAAGTTTGAGGATAGCTGATATTGAAAACTTATGATTTAATCCAAATTTAAGCAAGCTGTCCTACGTTGAAATTTTTATACTAATTACATATTTTGCTTATGTGTTTAATTTTTGACAGCTATTTTGGTGATTCTGGCATTACTTTAGAGGTTTGCAAGAATGAACGCTTCTAGCCATTGGAATAATAAATATCTCTACCGAAAGAACGATAAAAATTTCATCACGATTTCATTATTGGATGAAATCTTTAAAGGATGAAGTCAGTTGCATGTCTTTCTTAAGCAGGAGATAGATTTTATAATAATTTCAATTTTTTGACATGGATTTGTTTATACAAGAGTTTGATTAATGATAAGTAACTATTTACTAAAGTTATTTCTTAATCTTGTAGAGATGCATATTTTCAGGTGTGTATGATTATTGATGATAAAATTTAACAAATTTCTTTTACTATCTGCCTTTTTTAATAAAATTGGAAATTAGAGAGATGTAGCTAACAAGAAATCATAATTTATTTTTAGATAAGTCATCCCTAAGATAGTAGCTTTTTGCTCTATCTTTTAGATATTGATTGTTATGAATTCTAAATCTTGTCAGCATCTGCAAAATTAAAAATCTTCAAACAGTCAATACTGAATTTTATTTTTACAAAATATCTAAGTAATCACAGCATCTGATACCCCAAGGAAAAAGCGATGTCTGCCTTACCTCTCAATAGCCAAAATTTACCATACCCCGATCCTTTGCACCCAATTATCGTTCACTTTGTGATTGCGATGGTGTTTTTTTCTTTCTTCTGTGATGTTCTAGGCTATTTCACCCGCAACGTGCGTTTATTTGAGGTGAGTTTCTGGAATATGTTTGTTGCTGCGATCGCAATTTTCATCGCGATTATCTTTGGTCAATTTGAAGCAGGACTAGCCCAAGCCCAGAAAGCAGCCCAGTCAACACTGAATTATCATACCGTCTTGGGTTGGTCACTGGGGGCGATGGTTGCGGCGATCGCTGCTTGGCGTTTTGTGATTCGCAACCGCAGCCCCCGAAAAGTACCACCTGTTTACTTGGGGGCTGCAACATTTTTAGTCTGCCTAGTGTTTTTGCAAGTGTATTTAGGGAGTAAACTGTTTTGGGTGTATGGGTTGCACGTAGAACCTGTAGTTCAAGCCATGAAACAGGGAGTTTCACCATGAACCCGCAACTGATTGAGCAGTTGAGATTGCGGCTGGGTGCTAACGGATTGCCTTACGAGATTCCTGTACATCCCCAGTTAGTGCATCTAACGCTGGGTTTGTTTATCATTGCCATCATCTTTGATATAGCAGGAGTGCTGTTTTCTTTAGAAAAACCAATTTTCAAATTTTTGGGATTGGCTGCCATCCGTTCTACCTTTTTTGATGTCGGCTGGTACAACCTCATAGCAGCAGCAGCTATTACATTTTTCACGGTTGCGGCTGGTTTTTTTGAGCTACTGTTAGCAAATCCACCAGTCGATCAAAAGAGTGCCTGGGGATTGAGTGCTGGTTGGACGATGCTTTTACATGGTTTGGGTGGCGTTTTGCTGTTGGGGATCATTGTCGCCATGACTGTATGGAGAGGTTTGCAACGCTATCGCTGGCGGAAGGATGCTTCCAGACAGGTGCAGTGGAGTTACTTGTTAGCAGGGATTGCGATGCTAGGCATATTATTCGTCCACGGAACATTGGGGGCGCATTTGGGAGAAGAATTTGGGATTCATGTTACTGCTGCTAATACCATTTCTAAAAATGTTTACAACAAATAATTAAACGAGAATTTATTGAATTTTATGTTTAGTGTTTTTGAATATGTATTAATAGCGGTTTATGTAGCAGTGCTGCTCGTCGTCAGTCGGTGGATTGGGCAGCAGGCATTTTCTTGGATGCCTCCGCAAGCTACAGCAGAAGCACAACGGGTAGATGATTTATTTAGCTTCTTAGTCTCAATTGGAGCATTTATCTTACTTGGGCTAATTGGCATCATGATTTATGCGATCGCTTTCCATCGCGCCCCACCAGAAGACTACACCGAGGGACACCCCTCTAGAGGTGATGCGAGGCTAGAAATATTGTGGACAGCAACCCCAACTTTGTTAGTAGTGTGGATTGCCTTTCAAAGCTTTAATATTTATCAGCAGTTAAATATTTTAGGTCTAAAGCAAATCGTGCATTTGCATACACCCCTTGAATCTGCACCTGCTTATGCTGCAACCGTCAGCGATGTCCCTAAACCTGCATCTGAGACTATTGATGTTTTCGTTAAGCAGTGGGATTGGTCTTTTCGTTATCCAAATAATGTTACTAGTAATCAACTGCATCTGCCGATCAATCGTAGCACTCGCTTAAATCTGCAAGCGCAGGATGTAATCCACGGTTTCTACGTCCCTGAGTTTCGCTTAAAGCAGGATATTATTCCAGGGCGCGACATTGATATTGTGCTAACACCGATTCGCTCAGGCAAATATCGGCTGAAAGATTCTCAATTTAGCGGTACTTACTTTGCCTTAATGGAAACGGATGTATACGTTGAATCCCTAGATCAATATAACCAATGGCTCACGCAAACTGCTAATAGCGAACAAACTCCAGCAAATCAGGCAGTTGCCGAAAATATCCAACCACCAAAAACATTGTTTAATAGCGGCTGGAACACCGTCACACCTGCTCAACCTGGCATTGCCAATAAAAGGAAGCAAAATAATGACACATGATTTTAGTCAAGAAATTACCGGGGATCGAGAATCGGAAAATTCCCAGAATCAAGAGGGTAATAATTGGCAACAATATTTCACCTTCAACACCGATCATAAGGTGATTGGAATTCAGTATATGGTGATGACCTTCATGTTCTTCCTGATTGGCGGACTGTTGGCGATGCTGATTCGGGCTGAGTTACTCACCCCAGAATCAAATCTGGTCGATCGCCCGCTTTATAATGGTTTGTTCACCATGCACGGGACAATCATGATTTTCCTGTGGATTATTCCCTTCAATGCAGGTCTTTCTAACTACTTAGTACCACTAATGATTGGAGCGCGGGACATGGCTTTTCCCTTGCTCAACGCCATCTCTTTTTGGATTTTGCCACCCGCAGGTCTTTTACTACTATCTAGCTTCTTCGTCCCAAACGGCACTGCACAATCTGGCTGGTGGTCTTATCCGCCAATTAGTCTGCAAATTCCAGGCGGTGGACTGATTAACGGTGAATTTATTTGGATAGTCAGCCTAGTTTTAATAGGTATCTCTTCAATCATGGGGGCTGTTAACTTTATGACAACCATCTTTTGGATGCGCGCCCCAGGGATGACATTTTTTCGGATGCCTGTGTTTGTTTGGTCGGTTCTCAGCGCCCAGTTATTGCAACTAATTAATTTACCTGCTTTGACGGGTGCATTGATCCTGCTGTTGTTTGACCTCTCCTTCGGTACACAATTCTTTAAACCAGACGGGAATGGCGATCCGATCATTTATCAACACCTATTTTGGTTCTACTCTCACCCAGCAGTTTATATCATGGCACTACCAGCCTTCGGTATTTTTGCGGAGGTTCTGCCTGCATTTTCTCGCAATCCCCTATTTGGCTATCGGTCAGTTGCGCTCGCAACCTTGGGTATTGCTTTTATCAGCATCTTCGTTTGGGCACATCACATGTTCACCAGTGCAACCCCTGGTTGGATGCGGATGACCTTCATGGCTACTTCAATGTTAGTTGCCATACCTACCGGTATTAAAGCCTTCGCTTGGACTGCCACTATCTGGCGGAGCAAACTACATCTAGAGACACCAATGCTGTTTGCCATGGGAGGTGCAGCCATGTTTATTTTTGGCGGTGTTACTGGTGTAATGCTTGCTGCCACGCCCTTTGATATCCACGTTAATAATACTTACTTTGTTGTGGGACACTTCCACTACATCGTTTTTAACACGATTACAATGGCAATCTTCGCGGCAATTTACTACTGGTTTCCCAAAATAACTGGAAGAATGTATGCTGAGGGTTGGGGCAAGTTACATTTTTGGCTGACCTTTATTCCTGCCAATATTACCTTTTTCTCCATGCACCCATTAGGTTTACAAGGAATGCTACGCCGAGTTTCTTCCTACGATCCACAATATCAAGGATGGAACATTATCGCTAGCTTGGCATCATTCTTACTAGGAGCATCCACACTACCTTTTATTGCTAACATAGTAGGCTCTTGGCTTTACGGCCCGCGGGCAGTTGATAATCCTTGGCACGCTACTGGATTGGAATGGACAACCTCTTCACCACCTCCGCGAGATAACTTTGAAGAGATTCCAATTGTCAAAAGACCTCCTTATGACTACGGCAATCCAAAGTACTCAATAATCGAAAATTCTAATAACAATGAGTAAGGAGTTAGAGGATGTTTGAAAAGTCATGATTGATGTATCAAATATTTTTTCCCCCACCCTAGCCCTCCCCTTATAAAGGGGAGGGAACCGGATTTTCTTGTTTCTCCCCTTTATAAGAAGGGATTAAGGGGGGTAATAATTCGATTAAAATCACAACACACCACTTTTCAAACATCCTCTTAGACAAATTTTAATTACGAATTATGTAGCTTGCTTCTCGCCTTTGGCGAGTATTACGAATTATGCAACGTCGCACTATTCATATAGATGAAAGTCCTATCCGTTTTGATCTGTGGCGGCGACGCTTGCCAAATTGGTTACAGCGCTTCCTACCAAGTGGTGGCGGTAGTCATGAAGATCATCATGGTAAAGGAATGTTCGGATTTACCGTGTTCCTGCTGTCAGAAAGCATCATATTTTTGAGTTTTATCTTTACTTATGTTGCTCTACGACTGACTACTAAAAACTGGCTACCACCCGGTATTTCTGGGCCAGAATTGTCTACAATTGTGGTTATTAATACGGTAGTATTACTTTCTAGCAGCTTTGTCATTCAACCAGCAGAAAATGCCCTCAAGCGTAATCAACTCAAGAAATTTCGTTGGCTATGGTTAATAACGATCGCAATGGGGAGCTACTTCTTAGTTGGTCTGCTAATTGAGTGGAAAAGTCTCGACTTCAAGATTACTACAGGATTAGTTGGTTCGACATTTTACTTACTAACAGGTTTCCACGGTCTACACGTACTGGCTGGTGTTGTGCTTCAGATAATTATGCTGATTCGCTCATTTATTCCAGGCAACTATAATAAAACTCACTTCGGAACAAGTGCGACTACTCTGTTTTGGCACTTTGTTGATGTAGTTTGGGTCTTTCTTTTCTCACTTCTCTACCTTTGGCGAGCGTAAAAAATTCAGAAATGTCAGTATTTTAAGGAGTAATTTGATGAATCTATTCTTACAAGAAATACCAGCCTCAGAACTCGCACCAAAAGCAGTTCAAGAAACTCCAGCACCAGGTAAAGATCCACTAATTGCACGCGGGTTACAAAAAGAGCAATATGCTGGCATTATTGGGCTAGCGATCGCTCTAATTGCTGCTGTAGGATTTTTTAGTCGGAGAGTTGAATATGCTATTGCATTCGCTCTTATTATCAGTATATTTTTAATTGCTTTGTTTTTATTCGTATAGCAAATCAGTGATTAGTCTTTTGTAAATCAATATACTTCTGGCAAAAATCCTGACTATACACTCTTTATCAAGAGTTTGGAGAATATTTTATGAACAGTCCAGTTTATCAAACTGTGATTATCGGTGGTGGTTTTACCGGGTTATTTACAGCCTTACATTTAGCTCACGAACACTATCCTCGTTCTGTGATCTTGATTGATAAAGATGAGCGATTTTGCTTTAAGCCATTACTATATGAATATTTCGATGGCGAGATGGATAGCTTTCAGGTAGTTCCTCGCTTTTCGGAACTACTTAAAGGCAGTGGTGTCATCTTTGTGCAAGATACAGTGCAATCAATAGACTTGCACCAACGGGAAGTTAAATTAGCTTCGGGAAACTCTTACAACTACAGCAACTTAGTATTAGCTTTGGGCAGTGTTACTGGCTATCATCAAGTTGAAGGTGCTAGAGAAAATGCCTTTCCTTTCTGGACGCAAGCAGATGCGATCGCTCTTGACCGTCATTTACGTGACTGTTTGCAAAAAGCCATCCAAACGGAAGATGTAGAACAACGCCGAAAACTATTAACAGTAGTCATAGTTGGTGGTGGTGCAAGTGGTGTAGAAATGGCGACAACCTTAGCTGATTTCCTCCCACATTGGTATAGCGCTTTAGGAGGCAATTCGAGTGAAATTCGCGTGGTATTGCTCAATCATGGTCAAAAAATCCTTGATGGCGATATTAACGATCCACTACGTCCAATTGCTGAGAAAGAATTACAAAAACGTACTATACCAATTGAAATCCTTACGGGAGCAGAAGCCACTGCTGTTCACCCTAACACAATTGAATATAAGAGCAATAATCAAGTTAACATACTGCCAACATACACCACAATTTGGACAGCTGGTACTTCCACTCATCCACTAATTCAAGACTTACCAATTCCCAAAGAACATCGAGATCATCATAACCGTCCCCTAGTCACTCCCACCATGCAATTGCTCGACTTTCCAGAAGTTTTTGCGGGCGGTGATTGTGCAGCAGTTCAGGAGAATTCGCTACCACCTACAGCCCAAGTTGCTTATCAACAAGGAGCTAATATTGCCCAGAATTTGAAAGCGATCGCTCTCGGAGAAGACCTTAAGCCAGCAAAGGTAAATATACGCGGAACTCTCTTAAAATTGGGGTTAAATGATGCTGCTGCTAACCTTTTCAATGTTTTTGAAGTTGCAGGCGAATCTGGGCATTTAATCCGTCAAGGCACTTATTTAACGCTATTGCCAACACCAATTCATGACTTTCAAGCAACAACAGAATGGGTGGATGAAGAGATTTTCCATCACCACCTTGACCCTCACGATGTAGGGAAAAAAGTCGTGCAAGCAGTGGAAGTAGTTGGTGCAGGAGTTGTAGGCGCTTTAGTTGCCAGAAAATTATTAAAAATGTTGGGAGATGAGGAGAAAAGTAAATAAAGAGTGGGGAGTGGTAATAAGCTTTTAACCCTGACATAATCTCCTTCAAGAGAACGTTAATTATAAGTACAAAGGCTGCTAAATATGTCTAGTCAAACCGATGTACAAGTACATAGAATTAGAGCTATTTACTTAACAGTAACAAGCTGCAATCGCTCTTTGGAATTTTATACACAAGCACTCTTGTTTGAACTAGTTTCTGACATTACTGTTGAAGGACAGGATTACAGCGACTTAGAAGGTGTGACTGGGGCAAAAATTCGCATTGTAACTTTACGATTAGGTGATGAACTTATCGAGTTGATGGAGTATCTTAATATTCAGGGTAAACCCATCCCCAGCGATTCACAAAGTAATGATTTGTGGTTTCAACATCTGGCGATTGTAGTGAGTGATATGGATCGCGCTTATGCTCACTTGCGTTCATTTCCCGTTGAACCAATTTCTGTTGCACCGCAGACAATACCAGTTGATAATGAAGCATCTGGTGGTGTCCGCGCCTTCAAGTTTAAAGACCCTGATGGTCATGATTTAGAGTTAATTTGGTTTCCGCCTGATAAAGGAAAAAAGAAATGGCATCAGAAAAACCATCGCTTGTTTTTGGGAATTGACCATAGTGCGATCGCTATTTCCAATACCGAGCAGAGTCTACACTTTTACTGCAACCTCCTGGGAATGCAAATTGATAGCCGCAGTCTCAACTGGCGTGCAACCCAATCTCGCTTGGATAATTTACCAGGAGCTGAAGTCAAAATTACAGCACTGCGACCTATTCAAGATGGTGTAGGAATTGAACTATTAGACTATATTTTGCCTGGAAAAGGCCGCCCAATGCCGAGTGACTGGAAAAGTTGCGATATTGCACATATCCAAATTGAGCTAGTTGTAAATAATCTTGAGCAGACGGTAGAGATACTACGGTCAAATGGAGTTCGATTTGTATCGTCAGGGATTGTACAGTTTACGGTTAGTGGAAGTTGCGATCACAAGGGTTACTTAGTTAAAGATCCTGACGGACACGCTATATTGCTTGTTACCGACACATGAATTAGTCATGCTTTTGTCACACTCTTATCACATTTTTGCAATAACTCTGTCAATATAACGTGTGATGCTATAGCTCTGGGATAGGCAATAGACTCGCTCTATAGCAAATATCACACACCAGAGTTGATCGAAGAGAATCACTATCAGGTACAAGCCTTCATAGCATGACTCTTCAAATTAAAATTGCAAAATCTCTCATAGTTTGAAAGGAATAAGAGAATGAATTGGAAAGTATTTGCTTTAATCCCTGCTCTGACTCTAACTACTGCTTTGCCTAGTTACTCTTTAACCAATAATAAAAGCCACAATTTGGCTGCCGCTACTCAGGTTGCACAAAATCCTCAGCAAGGCAACACCATGAAAAAGCCTAATGCTATTCCCAAGGTTAATGCCAAACGCAAGTCTAATAGTACAGCAGTTAAGCGTAGTAATGTACTCACAGTAGGTAGCAGGGGAGAAGCAGTCAAAACTGCTCAGAATGCTTTAAAGCAACAAGGATTCTATACCGGAAATGTGAATGGTGTCTTTGATAACAAGACACGTTCAGCAGTGATCAAATTTCAAAGGTCTAAAGGATTAAAAGCAGACGGAATAATTGGACAGCGGACTTTAGCATCTTTAAGATAAGATGATTTACTTGACTTGTTCAAAAGTAATTTATTTAACCACAGAGACGCAGAGAACACAGAGTCAAGAGATTAAAGAGGAATTTTTTGAGCAAAATTTTTGCTCACCTTGAAAGGGCTAGTACAGTAGGGCGGAAATAAACAGACCATTTGAAATGTCTAAAACCCTTACGCAACGATAATTACGAATTACGAATTACGCGAAGCGGTACTAGTCCTATAAACTAACCTTTTCTATTTGAATATGGGCTGCGACTATCTCGCAGCCATTTCAATATTTATTGTGTCAAAAAAGGATATCTACGATGGGCTACGCCAATATTGATCCTGTGAAGCGACTTCATGCCATGACTTCCTCATGACTACAGATGAAAATTCAGCACTGTTTTGGTGATTCAGTTGCATAGTTTTCACCGTCCAAAAATCAAAGCATCCAGCGAATAAGCACCAGGGCCTAAAACCGCGATCGCAATCAGCATAACGCAATACATAAAAGCCTTTTCCCAACTTGGGGGTTCACCTTGTCCTAAAGCACCCTGATACTGTTCTTGAGGAATTAAGTATGGATCTTGAGCTACAAAAGGCTTACTTCCAGATATATGCAAATATATTGCAAAAATCATTGAGCAGAGAATGGGCAAAGTTGCTAAGAGTGTGAGGAATCCAATAATCAGAAAAATTCCGCCACCTAACATCGATGCAGCTGATAAAAAGCAAAGAAAGACAGGCATTTTTAGAGACTCAGCCCACCGTCGAAGATGCGTTATCTTGGGATAGCCGTGTAGTATAAACAACCAGCCAACGCTAACTCTGAGAAGTAAAAATGCCAATCCTGGAAATCCGTCAGGATACACAGGAGAAAGTGAACTGAACAAGTGTGGACTTAGCTGTGAGAAATTAAATGCAGCTAGGAAAAAAGCGATTACTACACCAATCGCAAATTTATAAATCATTGTTGTACACCACGGGTATTAAGGTCGATAGCATATAAGGAATGACCGGCTGTGATAAATAAGCGTTCACGAAGTGTCCCTGAAAGGGAATCGCTTTCTTTACCACCGAAAGTCAGGTTAGCTGATGTCTCCGGTACAAAAATTTTTCCTAAGCGAGTTCCGTCGGGGGCGTATATCTGCACACTGTCTTGAGAACTAGTAAAAACATTGCCATGTTCGTCAACCCGCAGTCCATCCGGTTGTCCAGGCTCAATGACTGCAAATACACGCCCATTCTTTACATAGCGATTGCCCACAACCTCATAGACACGAATATGATGAGGCCCCCCAGGAATATTAAAGGCAGCTGTATCTGAAACATACAAAAGGCTTTCGTCTGGACTGAAAGCCAACCCATTCGGGCGCACCATGTCTGTTACTACAGGATAAATCTCACCTGTTGCCGGGTCAAAGCGATACACATAACTTCCGGGTTGTTCCTGTTCGCCGCCGTAACCTTGGTTTGGCTCGGTAATCCCATAAGGCGGATCGGTGAACCAAATTGTGCCGTCACTTTTGACTACTAAATCATTTGGACTATTCAGGCGTTTGCCTTGGTAGCGATCGACTAAAACCTTCCATTCACTATCATGTTCGCGTCGGATAATAGCACGCAAACCAGAGGAACACGCAACTAGACGACCTTCCAAGTCGCGGTAATTACCACTTTGGTAATCAGATGGATCTCGTAAGACAGTCACATTGTCAGTGGGACTCCACCGCAACAGGCGGTTGCCGTGAGCATCGCTCCACACAACACTGTCATCTTCATGAAAGTAAACAGGCCCCTCGCTATGGACTGCACCTGTGGCAAGCTTTTGAACTGAGGCTCCTGGGCGTACAATAGCACGCAGGCGATCGTCATAAATTTCAATAGCTTCAGGCATAGAAATCTCCTGTTATTTAACTTGGCTACTGACGATAAATAGCAGGTTTAAATTAATACAAAAATACTGTAAATGTATACTTGGTGTCGTGCTACAAACTGAGTGTAAAATTTCTAGCTATTTTCATCAGTTACTAAATACAACATTGAAGTTAATTATTATAAAGTCAATTCTATTTTATTAATATCAAATAACATTGCACCATAGATATAGATTGCATCAAAATAGACTATTTCTGTTCAAAACAAAAGTATGTGTGTTAAAAATTAAATATTTTTTAAGACAATCAAATTGCTGGCTTGATAAAAAATGCCAAGTTAAATTTATTTGTTAATCTTGTAAAGAGATTATATGGCTAATTCACATAATAGAAAGAAAAAATGAAATTGAAATGAAATATTAACCTGTCTTTAGATATAAATAAATATTAATCCATTAGAGAGAAGCAATATTGTAATTAAAGCTTTAGTCTAAGCATAAGAATCTGTCTTTAGAGATATTTAAATTTTGATAAAACTTATAAAGTAACTTAAACTATTGCCAAATTAGTTTGTGGCATCAAAGAAATTAAACCGTAATTAATATGAAACTACTAATTATCAATTATGACTAGCATCACAGAACATTACGACATCATTATTATCGGTACAGGAGCCGGTGGAGGTACATTAGCCCACCGCCTTGCACCCACAGGTAAAAAAATTCTAGTATTGGAAAGAGGCGACTTTTTACCGAGAGAGAAAGCTAACTGGAATCCAGAGGAAGTCTATCAAAAACATCGTTACCATACTGATGAGCAATGGTATAACAAGGAAGGTAAAGCCTTTCGTCCTCAAACAGGCTACTGGGTTGGTGGCAATACCAAACTCTACGGTGCAGCCCTAATTAGATTCCGGGAGCGAGATTTTGAAAGGGTAATTCATAAAGGAGGAATTTCTCCAGAATGGCCTTTGAAATATCAAGACTTTGAGCCATACTACACCCAAGCAGAAAAGCTGTATGACGTGCATGGACAGGAAGGAGAAGACCCCACCGAACCACCTCGCAGCGAACCATATCCCTATCCGCCAGTCAGCCATGAGCCAGATATGCAGTCCCTTGCTGATGGCATTCGGGAACTGGGTTACTACCCATTTCATTTACCACTAGGATTAAAGCTCAATGAAAGCGATCGCCTAAATAGCCCCTGCATTCGCTGCGATACCTTTGATGGATACCCCTGTCTTGTACACGCAAAAGCCGATGCTGATGTCAACGCCATTCGTCCGGCTCGTGAAAAGTATGCCAATGTTACTCTTTTAACTAATACTAAAGTCTTGCGGCTACATACCAGTGAGTCAGGGCGAGAGGTTACGAAGGTAGAAACTGAAATTGGAGGAGAGCAACATTGGTTTACAAGCGATATTGTGGTTGTTGCCTGTGGTTCTGTCAACTCAGCTGCTTTGCTGTTACACTCTGCTAATGACAAACATCCCAACGGATTAGCCAATAGTTCCGATCAGGTGGGACGGAATTTCATGAAGCAACTGGAAACAGCCATAGTTTCCATACATCTAGAGGTGAATCACGCCAACTTTCAAAAAACGATCGCTGTCAACGATTTTTACTGGGGAGAGCCAGATTTCCCTTATCCGATGGGCATGGTGCAGAATACAGGTAATGTACTTGCCGATATGATTCCCGGAGAAGCACCGCCACTGATGGCTCCATTTATCAAGCTGATTCCTCATTTTGAGCGCCATTTGCTGGCCGAGCGATCGGTTGGCTGGTGGTTGCAAACAGAGGATTTACCAGACCCAAATAATCGGATTCGGGTGGTGGGCGACAAGATTCATGTTGACTATACACTGAACAATACCGAAGCAAGCGATCGCTTAATTCACCGATGGACATCTGTACTCAAGTCAATCCCTCACTCTGCTAAACATGTCTTGCCATTTAGCATTTATCCTCGCACTCATATACCTGAACAAGCAGTTGCCCATCAATGCGGTAGTTGTCGATTTGGCACAGATCCCAAAACCTCAGTCCTGGATCTCAATTGCCGTACCCATGATGTCGAGAATCTTTATGTTGTAGATAGTAGTTTCTTTCCGTCAAATTCCGGTGCTAACCCTACACTGACGATTATGGCGAATGCATTGCGTGTTGGCGATATGCTTGCAGCAGCCCTGGGTGCAAAGCACACGCTCCTCGTAGCAAGATCCCAGAGGGTACGCTAACGCATAGCTGAAGGATTGAATTAGAAAGCTATGAAAAAAGAGGCATCACAAGATTCATTAATTAATTTAATATTACCCCTAGCCCTCATACTAGGGCTAGTTCTGCTTTTGAGTTTGAATGTGGAAGCCGGAGGGCAGGGCAGGGAAACTACTCCTCTAGAGACATGGCTCAAAGTCATTGTTGGTTATTTGGCAGCAGGGACAGAAATTGCCGCAGCAGTTGTGATTGGCGGAGCAGTGATCCGAGGTATTTCTACTTATTTGCGATTGTTGTTCTCTCGCTCCAAACAACATTTTGATGCCACAGAAGGAATTCGTCTACAATTGGGTCGAGTGCTGGCATTGGGGTTAGAATTCACTGTTGCCAGCGATATTTTGCGGACAGCAGTAGCACCCACCCGCCAGGATATTTTAAATTTGGGGGCGATCGTTTTGCTGCGAACCTTGCTGAATTATTTCTTAGAGCGAGAGATTCAGCAAGGAGAACAACGCCGTTCATCGGAGCCGGAACTAGATAGGAGTATACGATGAAATCCCATCGTTCCAGCTTAAAACCTTTGGAAGGTGCAAATCGCTCGCTCCGCCGCCGCCTCGATTGGAAGGGTGAGTTGGTATTAGCCACTGCGCCGACATTAGTTATATTGTCTGTGTTTGCACTAGTAGAGGTACTAACCCGCCAGCGTTTATTGTTTGCGTCTCTCGCTTCTAGTGCCTTTCTCATTTATCTCGATCCCCAGCACGGTACAAATACGGTGCGAACTCTAGCCATTTCCCAAATGATGGCAGCTGGAATCGGTTTTATAACATTCATGCTGTTAGGTTCGGGTTATGTGTCTGGGGGAACTGCAATGATCGTTACCATTGTGCTGATGATCCTGTTAGATGTGATGCATCCTCCAGCCGTTTCTACATCCTTAAGCTTTGCCTTAAAAGCTGGTAATGAAAATAACTTAGTTTTGTTTGGTCTAGCTGTGGGCATCACTGCCCTGTTGGTTGGACTAGAACGCTTTGCTCTGTGGCTTCTGGTACACCTGAGCCAGAAGTAATTTTATGCTGATTATAGTTTCAAGGAGAAACAGATTATGAACGAAGAACACTCTACTTCTAACCAAGAAAATGAAAATCAAACGCCCCCAAATACTCATCCTATTGCAACAGGATTGGGAGTAGCCGGAGGCGGAATTGCCGGAGCCGCACTAGGTCGCTCAATGGGTGGTAAAGTTGGTGCTGCAATTGGTGGCGTTGCAGGTGCGATCGCACTTGGAGTTGCAGCCAATGAACTGGCAGGATATGCTGAAGAATTCGTTGAAGAACTCCAACCAACAGTAGGGTTAGGATTAGGAGCAGATCACAAACCAATTGAATTACCCTCTCACTATTCTTGGGAAGAATTACAAGCACTATCAAAACCTCAAGGTGGAGAAATGCAAGCTACCTAAGCCAAGAATTTTAATTACGAACTACGTTAGCGAGTCTTGCCTATGGCACGCCAAGGGCGAACGAGCGTCATTACGAATTAATCATGTTTCCACTTTGGTTAAAAGCGGGTTTCTGGGGTTTGGTGGGTGGTTCAGCGCTGCTACTGGGTTCCGCAGTAGGTTACTATGCCAAGATTCCTCAACGGGTTATTGCCGCAGTTATCGTTTTTGTGCTGGTGTACTAATTTCAGCACTAGCGTTTGAACTAATGGATGAAGCTTATCAGCGTGGTGGCTTTATTTAAAAATAAAGCTATTCCTATCGAGAATATTATTGTTGAATCACGAAAAAAATCAGCACAATATAAAATTTCAAGCTAGAGCTTTGATTTAATTAAGGCTCTAGCTTGACGCTCCCTATTCAACTTTCAACTCAATCACTTGTGGTTCACACACTCTAGGAATAATACTGATACCAATTCAATTAATGATTGCAACACATCCTTGAATGAAGACGCGATGAATCGCGTCTCTACAGATGGCCTATTTGTCATATTCTTTTTTCAAATTGGTATGATTTGTCCACTGTGCTCTAGGCGTGCGACCTTGACTTGGCTAGGATCGGATAAGTGAGCATTGTTATGTAAAGATGCTATCAACTTTACGGGAACGGGATTTCACTAATTCTTCCTCTCGCTGTGTTCCCCTGCTTTGTCTCATATTTCAGTTTTGTTTAAGTTAAATTGCTCCAGTCAAAATTGCAGTTGTGCATTTTGATCTGACAATGCTTTAATGTCGGCGTGCAGGGTTTTGATTGTTTTTATGTAGCGTATTGCATAGATTTGCCCTTCGGATCTTTTCAGAGTTAACAATTTTTCGCACTTTGGTGTCATCAACCATTGCCATCTTCAAGAGAAAGGATATTATCAATAAGGACTCCGTTCTCTTTCCTCACTTTGCATATAGGAATGAGTAGTTTCCATGATGCGATCGCTGTTGCTGGCTTGGGCTAAAGTTTCATTACCAGCAGACACAACCACAAAACCAAAACCTACCTTGGCACATAAGTCTAGAACTGCGTAGCATAAGGTTTCCCAGCCAACACTGATGACACGGAACCCTTCAGCACCAAGAATCCAAACAATCGGATAGCAAATCCACAAAACGATTAGTATATTTCGCAGAGTTTGAAACAAACTGTTTACTCTGCCATTTCGTCTCTTAGCACTAGCAGAATATTCAGTCAACAGCGATCCTAAGATAGCTAAGAAAGCACCCGAACTGATTACCCACCAAAGATAGTTGTAGGGCGGAGCTTCAACAGCGCCGATAAAACCAGTGACAATCATGAAAATATCTGCCCCCATCCATCAGTGAGAGGTTAGAGTGATTGCACTTTTGTCAAGAGGGTGCGGGAAAAGGCGATAAATCCAGCTTGGAGACTGGTTTTCGCAGGGCTTTAACTACTCCTAAATCTTGATTTTCTTTGGCAGCGAAGTACTTAATTGGGTCATCCGCCTTACCTTTATCATAGGCGACACTAAAATGATATAAACCACGAAAAATCATCTCTAAAGAAATGCGGTCAAATGGCAAAGATAATTCGTCTGCAACCGCATCTCCCAAGTCAACCAATACTGCATAAAAGAGCCAAGTTGCCCACACTTGTAACTTCACACCATTAATAGAACCAGTCCATAAATATGACAGTCCCAATAAACGCTTGACCACGTAAAAAGCTTCTTCAACTCTCCATCTTCGGCGATATAAATCTGCGACAACGTAAGGAGGTAAGATTTGTGGGTCGAGGACAGAAGTAATATAAGAATAGCTAGTTTTACCAACCTTAATTTCTATTAAACGTAAAGTAAGCACTGGTGCACCACGACGAACAGTTCCAAGTTGAATCAATCGGTCTTTAACTGAATGGTCATAGCTGAAAATTTTTAAGTACTTAATAGATGCTTTGGCTTTTAAACGAGTAATAAAATGAACTTCTTGGTTAATGAGTTGTTGTAAAAAGTGGAAATGATAAAAACCTCTATCAAGTAAGATCAGAGTTTTAGCAGGTAGTAGTTTCAGCAATGGAGCTTCAAAGTTAGTTTCTGATGCAGCAGGATTAGTGTGAAACCAAACTTCAATAGGTAAGCGATTGACTAAATCAATAACTGTACAAATCTTTCCTGCTAATTGACCTGTTTTCAAGTCTTCTAGGCTTTTTAGCTTTCGGAATAAGGCTTCTAATGTAGACCCGTCAGCTATCCAAATTCGTTCAAAATTAAGAAGTGCAAATTTAACACTATCAGGAAGTGGTCGCTTCAGCCGTCGTTGCCAATTAAGTTGTAACTGAGGTAGTAAATCTTTAAATACTCGCTCAAATAATTCAGATGGGAATACTAAAAATCTTTCAGAAAGAGATTGTTGAGCAATTATTCTAGAACGACACCACAATAAATCTTCTCTTGCTAAAAGCCTTGTTAATTCTTGAACTCCAGGAACTTGTCGCCACAATAAAGTTAATACTGCTGCTACCATGAAGGATAGGTTGATAATTCTATCTCGTAAACCTAACTGCTTATAGTATTTTTGTTGAGCAAAGATAGCTGGAGTTAGTAACTCTTCTAAATGCGACGCAATCGCTTCATTATCTATGGTAGGAGTATTATGCTTTTGCGCGTGGTCGGAGTTTCGTTTTGCAGCTTTGGGCATAGTAGTCAACAAGCACTTTTCATTACCGCATTTGATTACTGAATTTACAATAATAATGAAACTCACTTTTGAAAAATTTATTCTCTCGTTACAATACTTTTTTGCCTCACATTTTAGCCGTTAAAAACTTATAGATAATGATAATCAAATAGAGAGGAAGGAGGCGAGTGTCGCTCGCCTCCTTCCCCTCCCCCACGCACGATTATCATTTTCATTAAAGTTTTTTTGAGTATTTTAACTGATTGACAAAATTTACTTTATTCTAACCTCTCACCGATGGCCCCCATCACACCTGCAATCAATTTAGGGCGTAATCCGGCAATCACACCTAGTTCCAGCAAGAGCAATGGAGTTGTCACTACCCAGTCTATGTAACGCCCCCAGAAAACTGTTTGACCATTGATAGGCGTTACTGTTTCGCCGAGAATCATTGTCAGGTAGAATGCTGCTGCCCAAAGCGTAATGAAAAAGCTTTCGAGGGGAAATTCCATCCCTTCTTTACGCCTCATGGCAGATGCTTTTAAGCCAAAATAAATACAACCGATGACCATGCCAATAAAGGCAACCCACAGCCAAAGTTGAGTCATATTCTTACCAAAACCAAAGATTTTTTGTCGCAACTATGTTATTGATAGTTGTGAAATTAGTTTAAGGGATAGCTGCGGGGCTTGCTTCCTACTATTGAGGTAACAAATATTAACATCTTAAGAAGGAGAAAGATTTCATTAAAATTTCATTTTTGTATGGATTTCAAAACTATGCAGACATCAGTCTTAGAGTAAAATCCAAATTTCATAATTATTTCACTTTTTTATGAAAGCGTATTTAAAGAAGGCTTTTAGCTTTGGGTTGACTATGCGGCTGATATTAGTTGAGGATGAAGCAGATTTAGGTGCAGCAATCAAACAAGTCCTGAGCCATGAAGCGTATATAGTTGACTGGTTTCTAGATGGTACTCAGGCATGGCAATATCTAGAAACTGGCTGGACTGAGTATACCTTAGCGATTTTTGATTGGATGCTGCCTGGAATTTCGGGGATAGAGTTGTGTAAATGGTTGCGATCGCGCCAATTAACTCTACCTGTATTAATGCTAACGGCTAAAGACCGAATGGAGGAAAAGATTATTGGTCTAGATAGCGGTGCAGATGATTATTTAGTTAAACCCTTTGATATGGCAGAGCTGCTGGCAAGATTGCGGGCATTACAACGGCGATCCTCTTACGTAGGAACAACGCTGACACCTCAAGTCCAACCCCGAAGCTTACAAGTAGGTTGCCTGACTCTCAATTACAGCACTCATCAACTTATTCGTCAGTATTATCACGGTGAAAATCAAGTATTCTCTTTAACTGTCAAGGAATTTCAATTGTTGGAATATTTCATGAGGCATCCTAACCAAATTGTCAGCCGCGACCAAATTATTAATCAGCTTTGGGAAATTGGTGCAGAACCAGTTAGCAATGTCGTAGCAGCACAAATTCGCTTATTGAGACGCAAATTAGGAGAAGAAGAGAACGAATCTTTAATTGAAACTGTTTATGGTGTGGGCTATCGTCTCAATATTCCGCCTGCGGAAATAGGCAGATGATTTCTGCTAACTCGACAGCGACACTTTCAACAAGGTTATAGAAATATGGAACGCAATCCCATCTTTTACCAGACTCGGTTGCGCCTGGCAGCTTGGTATACCCTCGTCATGGGCGGTATTTTAGGGCTATCTAGTTTGGGGGTTTATAGTGTGGTTGCCCATGCCTACTATGAAACCATAGACCAAGGATTGCAGTCAGTCGCAAATGCACTCCATAAAAGTATTGAACCGGCTTGGCAACAACCCGGACAATTACAACGCCTTGCTAAAGAATTTTCTTTAGAATTATGTGTGGATCAGACAAGTTGTTTGCCTAAAAGAACATCTATTAAAAAATCAATCACAGAGGCGGCGAATCCAGTTAATTACTATATACGCTTATTGGATCGCTCAGGAAAACTTTTTGCTAGTGGGGGCATGGAATTTGGCAATTTTTCGATTACCTCAGCATTAGAGCATTGGCAAATATTAACAGATTCCTCTGGCACTCGATACCGCGAAATCACTTTACCTTTGTATACTCAAAACCAGGTTTCGGGTTATCTACAAGTTGCGCGTAGTATCACTGATTTAGAACAACATCTTACTTATTTAAGGCTAACTTTGGTGTTGGGATTGCCAATTTCCATGATTTTCGTTGGGTTGTCTAGTTGGTGGTTGGCAGGAAGAGCAATGCAACCTGTATATCTTTCCTACCAACAAATGCAACAATTTACTGCTGATGCTGCCCATGAGTTTCGCACACCTTTAGCAACAATGTACTCTACTATTGAAGCTGCTATCAAGTTACAGCAAGAACCAAAATCCAATGGTGGAATTTTAGATGTACTCAAACGCCAAAATCGGCGACTATCACAATTAGTAGGAGATTTACTGTTATTAACGAGGATAGATCAAAAACAACTAACAGGAGAATATCAGTCTTGCTGTTTGAATGATTTAATTAGCGACTTAATTGAGGAATTAGCATTTTTGGCAGTAGAAACTAAAATAAATCTCTCTAAACAGGTGCAAGTCTCAGAAAAACTGTATGTGATGGGAAATGAAGAACAGCTTTATCGCTTAATTTCCAACTTAATTGCCAATGCAATTCAAGCTACATCTAGCGGTGGAAAAGTCACGGTTTTTTTGGAAAAAAGTGAGCTTTACGCCATGATTAAAGTTGAAGATACAGGAATTGGTATTGCTGTTGAACATCAACAGCGAATTTTTGATCGCTTCTACCGAGTAGATCGCGATGCCTACGGCGGGCTGCGCTTACGCTCTCGCACCTCTGGCGGTTCGGGTTTGGGATTAGCCATCGCAATCGCGATCGCCAGAGCGCATAAAGGCAATATTCACGTTCAAAGTCAACCTGGGCTAGGTAGTACATTTACAGTTCGACTTCCTATTTCATAATATCTAAAATCCTATTATCTTGCCCTAAAATAAATTTTTCATCCTATTTATAGGTAGGAAAAACTAACTAAAGGTGGAGTTAAATATCAGGATATTTTTACATACTTATTAAGTTGACTAATTAAGCAAGTAAGATCATGAATGCAGATATATCCGCACTCTGGGACAGAGTTCAGGGAATGATTAACGGATTCATTGTCCTCCTGCCGAATATCTTGCTGGCATTGATTGTCTTTGCAATCTTCTTTCTTCTACAATTAAGAAAACGTTAGTCGAAAACGGCATCGATTTACCCTTTCCCACACAGCAAATTTTATTCCATGACCATACAGAAGAGACAGATGGCGATGTCTGGCGACAAGCCGCTCCGCGTCTACGCTTCCGTCAGCAAGAAGGTTTTTTTTTTAACTGATTGATAAAATACGCTTTATCTTAACCCTGTTCTGTCACTTCCGGAAAACAATAATCGTAGCGAAACACTAAAACTTTTATCTAATCAAGCTTTGAGCCTTTCTTTTCTAATAGAAACTAAAATTTGTAGCTAAAAAACCAAAAGTAAAGTTCCGAAAGGCTTTCAGGTACTGGTTTCTCCCAAAGTGACAGAACAGGGTTAATCTCTCACCGATGGGACTACTTACACCCGCACCACTGATTGACAGCTAAGGGATGGATCTACGAGCCTTCAAAACTGCCCATGAAGCGGTTAAGTTTGCTTCAAAATACCAAGGGCGACTGATGATAAATTCCAAATCAGGTAATGCGGCTGTCTTCTCAAATTATCAGCTCTTCAAGCAAGTTTTAAAACACGCTCCTAGCCTTGCAAAATGCGTCGTCTTTGAGTAGCACCTGTGGTTTTTAAAGCAATAGCCTCAATTGAACTGTAAAGGGACTGAGGCAATAACCAAAGAAAATAGGCAGCGGCCAAGGTCAAAAATGTGCGGCTTGGCTCTTTAAAAATAATACGCCAGTTGGTTAGCAAGGCTCGATTCACAAGTGTTACAGCCATTGCACCATCTTGCAGAGTTACTGCCCTACGAGCTAGATACCGCAAAATATAGGCTTTAGCCAGTGTTTCATATTGATTAACTATTTCTGGAGCATATAAACGTGCCCTACTAAGCATCAATTCCCAAGCATCTAACTGCTTGAGTATATTTGCTGATAATCCACCAGAATTTACTCTATATAAAGTTAAAGCTTCAGGAATGCCTTCTATTTCCAGATCGCTCTTAACAGATATGCGAAACCAACATTCAACATCTGTAGAATCACCATTAGTATGACGGGATCGCTCATCGAAGTAAAAGTCTTCAACAGTACCATAAAGATTGTCTTGGAATTTAATCGTTTCAAAAACTTCTCTTTTTATCACTGCTGCCGAACCATTGCTAATTGGATTTCGGCAAAGAACAAGCGCTGGAGTAATTCCCTTCATCTGAGGTATTTGATAAATACCCAAGGGTTGTCCATTTTCATCAATAAAAGCAGAGCGGCTAAAGCTTACCCCTACATGAGGTGAATTATCTAGATGCTTAACATGTTTTTCTAATTTTTCTGGCAACCATAGGTCATCAGCATCTAAAAGAGTTAAATATTCTCCTGTAGCATGACGAATACCAGTGTTTCTGGCCCCAGGCAATCCTCGATTCTGTTGACGAATAATTTTAATTCTATGGTCTATGAATTGCTGACAAATTTCTATACTTCTGTCAGGAGAACCATCGTCAATAATTAAAATCTCCAAATTTTTGTAAGTTTGATCGAGAGCCGATTGAAGTGTTGCAGCTATATATTTCTCGGCGTTGTAAACTGGAATAATAATAGAAACTTTATTCATGGTGAATCTTCCTAATAGTTATGTGCAACCTTCTTGACTGTTCAACAGCTGGTCTTGAAGAATGCGGCGTTTTTGGCTAGTCCCTGTATTCTTTAAAGCAAGTGTCTCAAGAAAACTGTAAAGAGTCTGGGGTAAAAGCCAAAGAAAATAGGCAGCAGCTAAGGTTAAAAGCATCCGGCGTGGCTCTTCAAAAAGAATACGCCAGTTACTTACTAAAGCACGATTAATTAGTTTCACAGCCATAGAACCTGCTTGTAGACGAACTGCATTACGAGCTAAATACTGTAGCTGGTAGGCTCTGGCTAGTGTTTCCCATTGAGTAACTATTTCTGGAGCATAGGAGCGTGTCTTTTCAATTACTTTTTCCCAAGAATCTAATTGTTTGAGCAAGTTTGCTGAAAGCCCTTCTGAATTCACTCGATATAAAGTCAAGGCTTCAGGAATGCCTTCTATTTGCCAATTAGTTTTAATAGAAATACGAATCCAACATTCCAGATCCTCTGATTGGCGGAAGTGTTCGTCAAAATAATAATCTTCAATAGTTCCGTAAAGATTATCTTGAAATTTAATTGCTGCAAAAACTTCTTTTTTTATAACTGCTGCCGAACCATTGCCAACAGGATTGCAAGTAAGTAAATAAGGTGTCGTGATTTGTTTAAGCTTAGGCATCTGATATGTACCTAAAGCTTTTCCATCTTGATCGATAAAAGCCGAGCGACTAAAGCTAACACCTACATTTGTTGAGTTTTCTAAGTGAGCAATATGTTTTTCTAGCTTGTCTGGTAGCCAGAGATCATCTCCATCTAAAAATGCTAGATATTCTCCTTGGGCATGGCGAATACCAGTATTTCTAGCTCCAGCTAGTCCTCGATTTGCTTGATGAATAATTTTAATTCTGGAGTCTATGAATTGCTCACAGATTTCTGCACTCTTGTCAGGAGAAGCATCATCGATAATCAGAAGCTCGAAATTTTTATAAGTTTGTCCAAGAACCGATTGCAGGGTAGTAGCTATGTACTTCTCTACTCCATAAACCGGAATAATTACAGAAACTTTTTTCATCTTTAAGACTAATTTATTGCAGTCAGGTTCTCAGATTGCACTGTTAGTACATTAATCTCTGATATAACAATCAAAATACTACCTGCTGGTTACGATCGCACATAAATCTGGTATCATCCAACGAAGTGAAGGATTATCCACTTGGCTATCCGCTTGCAGTTAGCGGTGAAAGTTGCCATAAGTACAAGCCACCTTGTTCTACAATTCTAAATATTTAGCTATTTTTAGGTATTGAAATGTTGTTTGTTAAACATAGTCCAATTTTCTCAATGGCTAGATCATCGTCTTGACCCAATTGAATTACGGTTGAAGAGCGATCCTGTCTTTTGAAGAGACTGTGTAATACCCAGGCAAAGTTTCCCGAGGTTTTAATGATGATATCAGCGCAAACTATTGCATGAATACTTTCAAATGTATTTTTCTCGGACTCACCTACAAGAGTATAAACATTTGAGTACTTAGAAAAAATCTCAAACTCTTTATTTAGTGTTCTTTCCAGATTATTTAATTGCCTATTTTCCTCTTTGCTCAGTTTTATTTCACCTTTAAACATCGCGTGTCTGATGTTTTGAAATGTTCTTTCATCGCCATCCGACATTACGATGACAGAAAAATTTTCTTCACCGTATCTAGAAAATAATTTTTGTAATAAAGTCTCAGCCTTGTTTGTATTATTAGAGTTGGAGTAGTTCTCCATTTCCCATTCATCCAAGTCATTTATACTTTTAAAAAATTTAATTTTTGTGCTAAAAACTCCAATTATTTTTTTATTTAGATTGATCAACATCCTATCACCTTTCCTTAGATGTATCACAATTTTTATTGTTTGAGAATTGAAAGGTATATGTACAGGTATGTTTTGTCTAGCTTTATAATAATTTTCAGATAATTGTAATTTAAGTGGTTGAAGCATAATTCCTTCTGGATCTGCACTGTTTAGTAATTCGTCTAGGCTAAAAGCACGACGATCTTCATATAGTTGAGGTCTAAATCTTAAACAGTAAATAACTTTTTTTGAAGATGGAGTTACTTCGGTAATAAATTTCTCAACAGACTCTTTTAGCTGCTTAATATTAGATATCTTATCTTCATAATAAATTTCATCTATAGGTATCTCAATAATTTTAAAATTAATAAATTTTTTATTACTTATATTCTGTTCCCATTTATCAAAACCAAGAAAATTACTAATCTTATCAGAATATCTGTCAATTTTCAGAAGTTTGTTGACAGTAGTCTCAATCTTTTTAAGAATCTTTCCTGGAAAGTTTAACTCGTATCTTTTCTCATAGGCAAGTGACGTATGTATATAAGTATAATCACATAATTTACCAATTCTATATAGAAGTGATAGCTGCCACAGCATATCTGTCAATCCAGATGTTACCAACTTGACAGTAAAAAAAATTTCTTTTTTATTCTGATTATTGAAGTTGTCATTTGTTTGGAGAATGTTGTCGTAAGGTTTAATATTCATGATAAATTCCTACAAATAATTTAAAATTTAGATAGGAAAACTCGCTTTCTTATTATATATAGTATTGCATACGATTAGCGCGAATTTTTCTAAGGCTATAAACACCATAATTCAACAGTAAACCCACTTATACTTATGGTTTCTTTATAACTAAGAAAGATGATTTTTGCCCAAATAAATATCTAATAGCCCAAATGCTGAATGCAGGTTGCGCCACTAATTGACAAATCAGTACTGTTACAGCTACCCAAAAGATTCCCCAGTGTACCACTACTAGTAAAGAAATTACGAATAACACAGTATAAATTAGATTCCAGTAGAGATTTATCTGGGTTTTACCTATAGCGTTGAGTAGTAAATAAGTAGGATTATAAAGCGTGAGCGGTAGAGCTGAAAGGCAGATAATAATCAAGATGGGAATTGCTGTCACCCATTTTTGTCCGAAAATTATTGGCACATAAAATGGTGCCAAGCTCGATTGTAGAAGAATGAGTGGAACTGTAAAGCTAGCAGTCGATTTGAGACTACTAAAATATCGCTCCTTTAACTGCTTGAAGTTACCACGAACCTCACAAAGATAAGGAAATAAAGCTGAAGTAACTGCACTCATTACATTCAGACTAATTCCTAATCCAGCATTAAAGGCGAAATAGTATATCCCTAATGCATTAATTCCTAGAAAACGTCCAATAAGTAAGTAATCTATATTAGCTCTTAGCTTATTTAGTAATTCAACGCCAAGTATATCTTTACCAAAGTTTGTAACTTCTTGCCACCGCTCAAGTTTGAAAGACTTAGGAGGTCGCCATGAATGATTCATATAACTAATAACGATCCATATTGGAGTTGATAAGACAATGGGTAAAACTACAGCCCACATCCCAAATCCTAAGAGAGCTAAACCTATTGTTGCAATATTAGCAATTAACGATTGAATAACATTACATAAAGCTGTAACATTTAGTCGGCTTTCTCTTTGAATCAGTGCAGACTGAATCATAAAAATTGGGAACATTAAGTAGACTAAAGCGGCAACACAGATAGGGAAAATAAGTTGATTATTTCCATAAAACAAAGCAATTGGAAAGGCAGCAATACACTGAATAATAAAAATTGAGCCGCATAGAATCCAATTAAGCCAGTACGATGTATCGCATACAAGTTTTACCTCTTGTTCGTCAGCTTGAACAATCTTAGACCCAATCCCAGCTTTGAGGGTAAAAACGGTGGCAAATTCATTAGTTGTAAGAACGACTGCTACCAAACCGTAATCATAAGGACTTAATAAACGAGCTAAAGTAATTGTTGTCCCCAGTCGGAAAATACGATTTGCTAACTCTGCTCCTCCTAACCAACCAACATTACGAATATATTGGCCTGAAAATTGTTGTTTTAACTTATTAATTAGCATTTCACTGAGTTAAATAAAGTTAATTGTTTGAGAGAATTAACAACACTACATCGATGCAAAACTAAATTTTTTGTTTGAATGCAATACCCATTATTATCAAACCAGGCCAATAAAGGTACACTAAGCCTTCTATTTTTTCGCCAAAAGTAAATAAAAACAAAACTAAGAGTACACTTAAAGCTACTTTGGCAGTTTGGTTTTTATAGGCTTTATATAGTAAATCTATAAAGCTCCATAATAAGGGAAATGCTAATGCAATTAAACCTACTGCTCCCTTTTCAAACAGAAGACCGAACCAAGTGTGATGAGTGCCAATAGGCATAAATTTTGTAAATGGTATTCCGCGTGGAGCAATAATTCCATGACCCCATATAGGAGCTTCTTTCCAACCTGCCAAAGCCATGCGGCCTAAAACTTCTCTAAGTTGAGAAGAGTCAGCTCGAGCTTGTGAGAACTGTTCTTTGAATATTTTGAGAGAATCGATAACAAAAGGGGCAAACATACCTGTGAATAGACTAATTACCCCTGCTGCAAGTTGTACTTTAGGTTCAATAAAATTTACTAAAATCCAAGTTATTGCTGGAACTGTAGCAAGGCACAAAATACCTAAGCGTGAGACTGAAGATACAATCATAGCGACAGAAGCGAGCATACCAATTAACCGCCACTTTCTGTTAGTTTCTTGAGATGAAAGCAAAAAATAGACACAGCCTACCAATCCTAATGCTGGAGGCCAAGGCGCAAATAATGATAAGCGAATTTGATTGACATTGCCATCTTCAAATACATAAAGTTGTACACTATAAAATGTTACATCATTACCCCCGATAAATCGCAGTGGAGAACTATATAAAACATTTGGTAGATGTAGCTCATGTGCTATGTAGAAAATTGGAATCATAATTAGGCTTTGTAAGCCAACAATACAGACTCCTCGGTAAAGTAGTTTGGGACGGATATTAAGGCAACCAATCAGAGGAAATAATGCAAGATAAGCCCAATTCCTTGCCCAGTTTATTGAGGAGGTAATTATTTTAGGTATTCCTAAATCAAAATCTATATGACCCATAATTAAAGCAACTTCTATGACCAACATAGAAATAATCCATATCCATACACTAGGAGGAATGGTTATTTTGTCTTCAGTTGCTGTATTTTCAGTTTGGTTCCAAAGTTTTTTACATAAGTATAGTGTTAGAAACCATGCAATTAGAGATATTGAAAAGTAACAAGCTCCCAGAAAGTAAAGACCATATGTGCCTATTAAGCAATACCAAACTACTTTTTCTTCTAAGTTTTGAGGCCGCATCAAATTGATAATTTCAAATGTTTGTAATAGGAGATGATATTTAATAATTTAAATATTTTTTAACGTTTGTTCGCTTTGATTTTAGTTCTAATTACATCAGAATTATGACGTTTGCGATCGCGCAGCCAGAGTAACGTTATCCCGATACTTGAAAAAATGGAGCCAGCAGCCGCACCTAGATAAACATATGTTTTTTTTGGTGTAACAGGACTATCAGTATCAGATAAACTAGGTTCTGCGACAATTTGAACTAGTGGATAAGAACCAAAAGCATTCGACTTGCCAAGATCCAGTCTGGCCAAAGTAGATGAGAAAACTGCTTCGGCAACTTGCATATCCCTTTTGAGGGCATCCAGATAAGACTCTTGCTGTGCTAGTTTTTTGAGTCTATTTTCAAGCTGAACTATCTGTTGATTTATTGCTTGAGCTTGAGTTGTGAGTCCCTTTTGGTCTACCTGAACTGTAATTAATTCTTGGAAGAGAGTTTCACGCGAAGCAGTACCAGAGTTAGTATTATTAAGGCTTAGTTGCCCTAAATTTGACAAACTGACTGGTCGTCCTAGAATAGATTGACTTCGAGCTAGCAAGGCTGACTCCGCAGCATCTCGTTTAGCTCTTTCTGCGATTACCGTCGGATGATTAGGCAGAAATTTAGATTCTAGAACAGTCAGAGCAGCGCTAGCTTCACTATAGTTTTTTAAGTTCTGTTGAAATATTTGATCTGTTTGCAGAGCAAAAGCATCTGTAGCTTGCCCAGCAGATAATTTTAAATTAGCCGATAATTGTTTTAGACGACTACTAGCTTGCTGTTGTTGAGCTATTATTTCAGCTCTTTGTCTGCGTAGCTGTTCAATATTGGTTGTTAGATCCTTAATTTGCTCTTCAGAGTTTAAACCCGAACGCGCTTTATAATCAGAAAGCTTCGTCTGCGCGACTTGCAATTTTTTCTGCGAAGATTTAAGAGCTACTTGGAAACCTGCGTCTCGTTTAATAGCTTCTTGAATTCTCAGTTGGTTAAGTCTGTCTTCAAGAGCTTTGTAAAAAGCTAATGATTTACTTCGAGCTTCTTCAGGACTTGAACCTTTAAACTCAACTGTCACGATCGTTGTATTATCTACTACCTTAAGCCGCGGACTACCAAACTCTTTTAAAGACATATTAAGCTGAGCTGCTGCTGCTTTCAAGACAGGTTCGCTTTCAGCAATAAACTTATAATTTTCTCTGGGATCTTGAGAAGAACTAGAAGAGTATGGAGATGAATTTTCATAAGAAGCTTGACCAATATCTGGTAAATTTAAGTTTGTGTTCGACCCTACCCCAGGCAAATTAATAGCTGACTCACTGCTATATGTTGGTGGCGTAATCTTTAGATAAAGAAAGGCTAAAACCCAGAAAGCTACGTTGGTAGCCAGACCTAGAAGTAAATAACGTTGCCAACGTTTTCGGCTTACTACTGTTTTGCCAGAACGTTCAGAGATTTCTATATAATTAGTCATTAAAATCCTCTAAAGTCGGTAACTGGCTGAACGAAATAGCTTATATTTAGTTGTGCGATCGCCTAAATTTACTCCCAAAATCATACATTTCTAACTTTAGACTTGATTTGCAACACTCAGCACAGTATCTTCTTGAAGTAGTAATAAGAAAAACTATCTGATGGCTAAGATTGCACCGATGCAGACAGTATCCTATGGAATAGGATAAAATTATCCATTAAGCTATCCACTTGGTTGTAGTTAATTCTCAGTGGTTACCGCAGAATTCAGAGATTAAAGTAGACTTTATACAACTCTAGTCATGCAGGTTAGGGCTATGTTAATTGCTCAAAACCCTGAAGCAACTGGGTTTATACTCAGCACTTTGCTATACCCAGCTTTTAGGTCTAGGTAGTGTACTTTACTTAGTTGAAATTCGCTGTATATGTTGGATTTAGTCAATCGGTATGAGTGATCGCCCTTTCTGGATACTGTTCAGGAAAACAACTTGTACAGCTATAATTGCACTGACAATCGTAGTTACACTTACACCCTTTAAGCTCACTTGCAGCGCTACACTACGCTATCACTGGACTAATGTCGCTATCGGCGGAGGTGGTTATGTTACAGGTGTTTATTTGCATCCACGACAGCGGGATCTGGTCTACATCAGAACTGACATCGGTGGTTTTTATCGTTGGAATCCAGCAGATAAGGAATGGATTCCTCTAACAGACCACTTTGAACTACAACAGAGCAACTACTATGGGGGAGAAGCGCTAGCACTTGACCCGAATAACCTAAATATAGTTTATATAGCAGCAGGCAAATACACTGCCAGTTGGGCTGGATTGGGAACAATTTTTAAATCTAGCGATCGCGGTCAAACCTGGACTAAGTTGAAAATAGACTTGCCGATGGGCAGCAACGAAACTCGGCGTTGGCTAGGAGAAAGACTTGTCGTTAATCCTTTTAATTCCAATGTTATTTTCTTTGGCTCGCGGTTGAATGGGTTATGGAAGTCTTCAGATGCTGGTGCGACATGGGGCAAAGTTATCTCCTTTCCTGGAAGACCGCAAGTAAATATTGGAATTACAGGTATTTTATTTAACAAAAATGTTTCTGGTCTAGTCTATGCCAATGCGTATGGAGACGGGATATACAAATCTACCAATACGGGTATTACTTGGAGCAAAATACCAGGAAGTCCATCACAAGTGAATCGAATGGCTCTCGCTAGTAATAGCGTTTTATATGTAACGCACGCATCAGGTGTGAGCAAATATGTAAACAACGTCTGGAGCAATATCACACCAACTAATATAGAAACTAAATTCAATGCCTTAGCTGTAGATCCAAATGACCCTGATCGCATTTTAATCGTTTATGACCAGTATGCTTGCAAAACCAATAATTGTGGAGTATTTCAATCTACTAATGGTGGAGCTACATGGCAAAAGAAAAAGCATATTTTAAAACTTCAAGTGCCTTGGTGGCCTAACTCGTATTTTGCCTCAGCAGCCTCAGCCATTGAATTTGATCCAAAAATTCTTGGCAAAGCTTGGTTAACAGATTGGTTTGGAATATGGCAGACAGACAATGTTTATGCCCAGCCGTCTGTCTGGTCAAACTATCAAAAAGGACATGAAGAGGTAGTTAGCTTTGCTCTAGCCTCACCTCCTAGTGGATCTTTGTTGTTGAGCGGTGTTGCTGATGTGGATGGATTTAACCACAGCAAAGGACTAGATACCTATCCTTGTACGCAGTTTGGCGGTGAAAATAGTCCCCGGTTTCAAGATACTTACGGCCTTGCCTATAGCGAAAGCGATCCTTCCCGAATGGTGCGTGTTGGTGGAAACCGATGGAACAACACATATACAGGAGCAACTTCGACAGACGGGGGTTTAACGTGGAGAAAGTTTTCGTCATTTCCGCAAGACATAATACCGTTGCGCGTAGCTATGTCAGCAACCAACTCAAATCTGTTTGTTGCAATTATCAACGAAGATCAGCCAATCCGCACAACCAATGGCGGATCTTCTTGGAGCAAAGTATCAGGATTACCCAACGGGCCAAAAGGCCCGTGGTACTGGGGTCAACCATTGGCGGCTGACAAAGTCAATGGCAACACTTTTTACTACTACAGCCGCGGCAAGTTATACCGTAGTAACAATGGGGCTAAATCCTTTAGCATTGTGAACTCTTCATTACCTTCAGAAAATTGGTCTATGCTGAAAACGGTTTCAGGGGTCAATGGAGAACTCTGGCTCAGTCTCAATTGGCACGGGCTTTATCACTCAACAGATGGCGGTGTGAACTTTACCAAAATTACCGGAGTGGAGAGAGCTTATTTATATGCGCTTGGTAAGCCACAGACAAAAAGCAAAATTCCAGCGCTGTATTTATATGGCAAAATCAATCGCGTAGGTAATATAGTCACCTCAACGAGCCAAGAAGCATCAGGAATTTTTCGATCTCTAGACAGAGGAAAAACATGGACAAATATTGACGATTCACACAATACCATCGGTAACGACCCTAATGTAATGGAGGCTAGCTGGCAGAAATTCGGACTAGTATTTATCGGTACTAATGGTAAAGGAATTTACTATGGAATTCCGTAAAAGCCGCAACATAGTATAGAGATAAAATTATCCACATGACTATCCATTTAGCCGTAGCGTACATACAGTCAAAGCTTCATGCTAAAAATTAACTGGTATTTTATTAAAAAACTTCAATAATTGTTGGTCTGCAACGCAATTATAAGTTTATTAGCTGCACTAATATTTAAGTTAAGTAAGTCGGTGGGAACAAACGCAACTATGTTAACGTAAGTTCGACAGATTTCAAAAACCCCTCTCCAAACCTCTCCCCCAGAGGGAGAGAGGCTTTGAAACCCTGATTTTTTCGTTGAAAACTAAGAATATTTTTGCCCCTCTCCGCATCGGAGAGGGGTTGGGGAGAGGTCATCGAACTCACGTTATGTTAATAAAGATAAATGAGGCTAAAACTCTCTTCCCTTCTGCGTCCTGCCTCATCCCAACTACAAATATTTACGAAGTATTATTAAGCAATAATCAGTCTACTTACGTACCTCACTGTACAGATCACCGTTTAGAAAATCCTGGAGTTATTTCGTTAGTCTTGATTGAAGTGCAAAATGGAGAATACTTGAGAGAAGATGATATTATTCGCTTTTAAGATGACTATGCTCGCACCAACGATCACAAGTTAGAAAGCGAAGCAATACATAGAAAATAATAACCCAGTTAATGAAAGCTACATTGGCTCAAAATGAAAACGTTAGGCTGGAAGCTTTACACCAATATCAGATTCTAGATACTATTTGTGAAACTGCCTTCGATGATCTCACCCGTTTAGCGGCACAAATTTGTGGTACTCCCATAGCTTTGATCAGCTTAATTGATGAGTCGCGTCAGTGGTTCAAATCGAAAGTCGGATTAGACAGTGAATCAACTCCCCGTGATCTGGCATTTTGCGCCCACGCCATTTTGCAGCCCAACGACACTTTGATTGTTCCAGATACACTACTCGACAAGCGTTTTGCTACCAACCCATTAGTAACTTTTGACCCATATATTCGCTTCTATGCTGGTTCGCCGCTGATAACACCAGAAGGATATGCTTTAGGAACACTCTGTGTCATTGACCGTGTACCACGACAACTAACTTCAGAACAACTCGAAGCATTGCAAGCGTTGAGTCGTCAAGTCATGACTCAACTGGAATTAAGGCGTAATTTATACAAATTAGAACGTATAACTACTGCTGATCACCAAAAGATTGAATACCTAATTTCTGCCCTTTCACACGATCTACGTACTCCCTTGCTAGCCACTCGTGGTACTCTGAACGCTATGCTAAGTGGTGCTTTTGGTTCTGTTAGCGACACATGGAGAGATATTTTAGAAGATTGCCATCAAGCTAACGAAGACCTTGTGAAATTGGTCGAAACTCTGTTAAATATATCTCGCTATCAAACCGAAGTTTCTAAAAGTCTGAAGTACGAAATTCTTAACTGGAAAGACATTTTTGTTGAAACCATTCTCCGCAGCAATACTACTTGGACAAAAAAATGTACAATTAAATATAAAATTGCTTCTTCACTGCCGATTGTCTGTGGTGATACTCTTGAGATTCAACAAGTTGTGCAGACTTTACTTAATAATGCTGTAAAAGTTAGTAAGCCAGACCAGGAAATTATCCTTGAGGTAGCATCTTTTGGTGTTGAAAAAGTAAAAATATCAGTGCTAAACGATGGCTTAGATATTGCTTATTTAGACAAGCCAAAGCTTTTTAAGAACTTTATTCAAGGACGTGGCCGCCATAATATGGATAACTTAGGTCTCTACTTATGCCATCAAATTGTGGAGGCTCACAAAGGTACTATCAACGTCGAAAAGACTGCCGAGGGTACTACATTTTGGTTTACCCTACCTGTCGTCTCATTGAAAAGCTAAATATCTAAAGCAAGAACAGATGTAGAAAGTTATCTGGGACAAATCCAGGTGACACGCATTTGTCAAAATTTGGTTTTGAGAATATGACTGAGATGTTGAATTGAGTCAATCGTTATGAGCGATCGCCGTTTCTGCTTAGGCAAAAGTACTTGCATTGCTATAATTGTGCTGGCTGTTGTCGTCACACTTACACCTTTTAAACCTGCTTGCAGCGCTACATCAGACTATCACTGGACTAATGTTTCTATCGGCGGAGGTGGTTATGTCACAGGTGTTTATTTGCATCCGCTAGAGCGGGACTTAGCATACATCAAAACTGACATTGGTGGCTTTTATCGTTGGAATCCAGAAGATCGCGAATGGATTCCACTAACAGACCACTTTCGGCTGCAAGATAGTAACTACTACGGGGGAGAAGCCTTAGCACTTGACCCGAATAACTCAAACATTGTATATATAGCAGCAGGCAAGTATACTGCTAGTTGGGGAGGATTAGGAACAATTTTTAAGTCAAGCGATCGCGGTAAAACCTGGACTCAGTTGAAAATAGACTTACCAATGGGCGGCAATGAAACTCAACGTTGGCTAGGAGAAAGGCTAGCCGTTAATCCCTTTGATTCCAATATTATTTTTTTTGGCTCGCGGTTGGATGGGCTATGGAAGTCTTCAAATGGGGGTACTACATGGAACAAAGTTAGCTCCTTTCCTGGAGAGCCGGAAGCAAATATTGGAATTGCAGGTCTTGTATTTAACAAAAAAGTTTCTGGTCTAGTCTATGCCAATGCCTATGGAGATGGAATATATAAATCCACTAATGCGGGTGTTACCTGGAGCAAAATACCAGAAAGTCCATCACAAGTGAATCGAATGGCTCTTGCTAACGACGACGTTCTGTATATAACGCATACGTCAGGTGTTAGTAAATATGCAAACGGCATCTGGAGCGATATCACACCAAATAACACAAAAACTAAATTCAATGCCCTGTCTGTAGATCCAAATAACTCCAATCACGTGTTAATTGTTTATGACCAGTATATTTGCACAAAAAATGATACCAGTATATTTCAATCTACTAATGGTGGAGCTACATGGCAACAGAAAAAGCATACGTTGAAACCTCAAGTGCCGTGGTGGCCTGAGTGGTATTTTGCCTCTGCAACCTCAGCTATTGAATTTGATCCAAAAACTCCTGGCAAAGTCTGGTTAACAGACTGGTTTGGAACATGGCAGACAGACAACATCAATGCACAGTCATCTGTTTGGTCGAACTATGAAAAAGGACATGAGGAGCTAGTGAGCTTCGCTCTAGCCTCCCCTCCAAGTGGCTCTGTATTGTTAAGCGGTGTTGCTGATGTGGATGGGTTCAACCACAGCAATGGATTAGATGCCTATCCATCTACACAGTTTGGCGGCGAAAATAGTCCCCGATTTCAGGACACCTATAGTCTTGCTTACAGCGAAAGCAATCCTTCACAGTTGGTGCGTGTCGGTGGTAACCGATGGAATAATAGTTACACCGGAGCAACTTCGGCAAACGGAGGGCTGACATGGAAAAAGTTTTCCTCATTTCCGCAGAACGTAATACCGTTACGTGTAGCCATGTCAGCAACTAACTCAAATCTATTTGTCACAATTCTCAAAGCAAGACAGCCTATTCGCACAAACAATGGCGGATCTTCCTGGAGCAAAGTATCAGGATTACCCAACGGGCCTAAAGGGACGTGGTACTGGGGTCAACCACTCGTAGCTGACAAAGTAGATGGCAACACTTTTTACTACTACAGCCGCGGCAAGTTATACCGTAGTAATAATGGGGGCGTATCTTTTAGCATTGTGAACTCATCATTGCCTTCAGAAAGTTGGTCTATGCTCAAAACGGTTTCAGGGGTTAATGGCGAAGTCTGGCTTAGTCTCGATTGGCAGGGGCTTTATCGCTCAACCGATGGAGGTGTGAAGTTTGACAAAATTACTGAGGTGGAGAGGGCTTACCTATTTGCGTTAGGTAAGCCACAGAAGGGAAGCAAAATTCCTGCACTCTATCTGTATGGCAAGATTACTCGCATGGGTGAGGGAATTTTTCGATCTCTAGACAGAGGAAAAACATGGATAAACATTAGCACTCTGCACAAACCTATCGGCAATGAACCTAATGTAATGGAGGCTAGTTGGCAGCAATTCGGACTAGTCTTTATTGGTACCAATGGAAAGGGAATCTATTATGGAAATCCGTAAAAAATAAAATACAGAACTTTGCAAGTTAATAAGGTACACCTTAAATTCACTTTATAAATGACCTCTAAGATGTACTTCTAAGTATAAAAGTGGGAAAAGTGGGAAAAGTAGGAAAATCATAAATTTTTTCCCAAAATACTATTAATTCTTTAGTGTCATGCTATTATTTTTTTACAAAGAATATGATTGAGAATCTAACTCATATTTCAATTGATGTATTCACGGTAGCTAATAACTTTACTGACAATTTATGTTGTAAACAAAAATTTAAAAATATAACTAAGCTCAATGACTATGACCTTTTAGATTAGATATGTTTAAGTGACTTTTCATAACGACGTAGCTTACCACCAAAAACTTTTATTTCTGAAATACCAATTTCTCTGGTATGGCAAGAACTGTAGTGATTTAATGACTTAAATTAATATGTTTATAGTATGGCTTCTGCTGTATATTAAAAGTATAAATAGTCTAGCATTCAGTTAGTGTCAACTAGATTTTATTTAAAAATATTATACTACAAAGATATTTTGTATATGAAAACTAGAACAATAAATTATAAAAAATAGACCAGTAAATCTTGTGTTTACATAGCTAATAAAATAATATTTTATTTAATAATTACTATTATTTTACAAAATGAATGATTACTGCTATATTATAAAAATATAGGGACGTTTGTATGCAATATAAATAATTTATTTAGGTTATGAATAATAATATCGAACTCTAGCGCCAATCAAGGCGTTGGAGTATAGCAACTTTTAATGATTATGCTAAGTCAATGTTCAATATTATTTAGATCAAGATTTTGGATGTATTAAATAGTGCTAGATATGAGTTTGCTACGTTTCCTAACTCAATGGTATAGGAAAAGTAATTTATTAACGCCTCTGCACACTAGCATTTCAGTACTGGTGTTACTAATACTTGGACAGCAAGGCTTCAATATTTTGATGGCGTACCTCAATCATCAAGCATTTGATTGGGTAACTCGTACTCTTGTGATAGAGAAAGAAGGAGAACGTCTACTCAATATTGCGATAGATGAGGAAAGAGGTTTTCTAGATAATTCTAGTCAAGGACAAATCAGCACTAGAGATAACGGCAAGAATAAGTCCAATTTCTACAACAGCTTCAACAATCTGTACAATCTTGTCAAAGACAATCCTGCTCAAATCAAGCAACTCGATAAAATTAGATATCTCTATAACCAGTGGCAAAGCAAGTTGAACCAAAAAGCGCTTTTTGGTTCTGTCAGCACCTATAGTCCGGCGGAAAATACTTTATTCAATTCCTTACGCTACGAAATTAGGAAATTGATTCAGCACGAAGAAATACTTTTGAGCGCTCGCAAAAATTATCTAGAGCAATTATATGATATCAACGTTGCCATCAACACCTTCAGCACATTAATCATCCTGTTGGGAGCAGGTTTAAATCTTCAGTTGTTGCATCGACGAGTCAAGCTTCCATTACACAGATTGACAGAGGTAAGCAAACTGTGGCAAGCGGGACAAATGGAAGTCCAACTCAGCTATTCTTCTAGAGACGAAATCGGTCAACTAGCTGGAGTTCTTGACGCGATGGCTGACAGTACACGTCACCGTCAACAAAACATTGAGGTACGTAACCAACAGCTTGAAGACCTAATGTCTGCCCTTTCTCACGACCTACGGACTCCTTTGCTTGCTACCCGCAACACCCTAGACTGTATGAGCAGAGGGGCTTTTGGCCCAGTAAACGATACTTGGAAGGAAGTATTTGAAGAGTATCGTCAAGCTAACGAGGATCTCCTAAAGCTTGTGGAACTCCTCTTGGATGTCTCCCGTTATGAAGCAAATCGAAGCGATCACTTAAGTTGCGATCGTTTAAATTGGGAAAAGATTTTAATTAAAGTAATTGACCAGGTAAAAGCAACATCTACACGTGAATTAGCCTTCGTTTGTAAAATTTCTCAATCACTGCCAACCGTCTACGGTGATGAATTAGAAATTCAACGTGTTCTACAAAACCTGCTAGATAATGCTGTGCGGGTGAGTAAACCTAAAGGGGAAATTTTACTTGAAATCACAGCTTGTGGACAAGAACAAGTGCAGATTTCGGTGCGTGATTACGGTTCAGGAATTGCACCGCAAGAACAGGAAAAGCTATTTCACCGCTTTATTCAAGGACGAAATCAGCGTGGAAGAAGTGGGCTAGGTCTGTACTTATGTCGTCAAATCATTGAGGCTCACCGAGGAACAATTGGTGTGAAAAGCTCTATTGGAGAGGGAAGTACCTTTTGGTTTACTCTCCCAACTGCTATCAAAAATGCTGATTGGAACTGTGAACAGAATACTACTAGATATAGGAAGAGTGATGCCTAAGATTGACGAAGAGAAAACTGTACGGATTCTATTGGTTGATGACCACGCTTTAATCCGCCGAGGAATGAAAGGTCAATTTAGCCTTCAACCAGGTTTTAGTGTAGTTGGTGAAGCATTGGATGGTGGACAGGCTGTTGAATTGGCTACTCAACTCCAGCCAGATGTAGTCTTAATGGACATTGATCTGCCAGTTATGGATGGAATTACAGCCACCCAGCAGATAAAAAGTAGCTGCTTAAACACTCGTATTTTAGCCTTGAGTGCCTTTGATGACGACACCCAAGTTATGGGAATGCTTGCAGCTGGCGCTGATGGTTACTGTCTTAAAACCATTGAATGGGAACAACTTATCGCCGTCATTCAATTGATACTTCAAGGTGGTGCTTATCTAGATCCTTTAATAGCTCAAAAAGTCGCTCGGATGCTCAAGCCCAGCGCTGTCACTCCCGATGTTCCTGTATCTAAGGTAATGGCGGAACCGATTCTCAGTAATCGTGAACGCGAGATTTTGAAACTTATTGCACAAGGACACTCAAACCAGGAGATTGCAAACCAGCTCTACCTCTCACTCGGAACCGTCAAGTCTTATGTACGTATGATTCTCAACAAACTTAGCGTTGATGATCGTGTCCAGGCAGCAGCTTTAGCTGTACGTCAAGGATTGATTTGAGCTTAGAGAAATTTCTGTAAACAGGCAGATAATTCTGTAAAAGTAGTAGCCAGCGGCGGTCTGTCATTCATGGGTTGTTCTGACCATAAAATATAAGGCTGAGGTACTTCGTGCTGAAATTTATTAGATATGGGCAGACATAATATCAATACGTGAGGTGCAAACAAAGTTATCTCTTCAAGCGTGGGAATATAGTAATATGGGAAAACTTCTGCATCTTGTTTTAGGCAATAGTTGCTGACGCGCTGAACAGTAGTTACATTGTTACCAATAACCATAATTCGATATCTTTTCATAGAATTTATAGATTAATTAAAAGATATTGTGTATCTCACAACTAACTGGAAAGACAATATTTATAGATAATAATATTACCTACCAAATTAAAATTTTACCAATGAAGGCAGCAGTTAGGGGGCAGTCCGGCTTGAGGAAACTGACCCCTAACTACTGCTGTGACTAAAGAGAACAAAGGTTTAAAACCCCCACTGAACTCTCGTTCAGTGGCTCCAAGTCAGGAGGGGTTGAATCCCCTTGAAGCTTGCTCATAAAAGCCCTCTGCCTACTTCAATTGTCTTAATTAAGTTAAGACTGTAGGAAACATCATGGTGTCTCTTTGTAGAATCTTAGTGATAGCTTGAGGTCTATTATCAAAATATTTTCATTATTCAATAAACATATTATGTAATTTAGACTATCTGTGCGCTACAACCAACCGGATAGTTAGCTGGATAAATTTATTTATCATTAGGATACTGTATAAAAAATACTCCAAGTAGCCATCAGATAGTATTTTCTAACGGTATTTGCGTAGGAAAGTATACGAAGACTTCAATAAGTCTTTACTAAATCTTGTGAAACAAATCTCAAGTCCTACCAAATCTTTTATGCTGCTTACAGGTTAAAAGTAATGCACATATCTCAAAAGCTTTGATAGATAAAGATTTCAGTCTAGTCGTAGGCATTGCTTATACTACCAGCAATTGTACGGTTTGATATCACCCAGACGTAACGTTGTAAGAAGTATATATCGGTGAGCAGAAAACCTCAGCAATGCTCTGCATTTCATGATTTTTCAACTTAGATGGCGAGCATTAAATTATATGGCACACCAAAATAGTCTCTTCAAGATTCGCCTTGATCGCATTTTCTCATCAGAAACACTCAATTTTTTTCCAGTACAGCTTTTCAAGCGTCAGAGAAAATCCTTTGAACAGGAGAGGGAGCAAGCACAAAAGGTTCATCTCTTAAATGTTGAGATTGACAATATTTTGACAACAGAAGTTTTAGAAAATCTGACATCTGGTACTGTATTTACTCCTAATGTAGATCACATAATGAAATTGCAAAATGATCATGAATTTCTTGAAGCTTATAAAACTGCTGATTACAAACTATGTGATAGTCAAATTCTAATGTATGCATCTCGTTTTTTGGGTCAGCCAATCCAAGAAAAAATTTCCGGTTCTGACTTTTTTCCTGCATTTTATAATTTCCATAAACAAAATGAAACAATCAAAATATTTTTATTAGGTGCAGCTCAGGGAGTAGCTATTAAAGCTCAAGAGAGAATCAATGCTAAAGTTCAGAGGAATATGGTTGTAGGCACATATTCACCACCTTTTGGATTTGAAAATAATGCGGCAGAGTGCAGAAGAATAGTTGAGATGATTAATAGTTCAGATTCCACAGTATTAGCAGTTGGATTAGGCGCACCAAAACAAGAAAAATGGATATATAAATACAGAGATCAATTACCAAATATTAGAATATTTTTAGCCATAGGTGCCACTATTGATTTTGAAGCAGGTAACGTACAAAGAGCGCCCAAATATATAAGTGATTTAGGCTTTGAATGGTTATATAGAATGGCATCCGAACCTAAAAGATTGTGGAAAAGATATCTAATAGAAGGATTGCCCTTTTTTGGACTAGTTCTGCAACAGAAATTTAATAAATACAAAATAACAAATGATCAGGCATCTTAAGTAATATTATCGTTTCAATATAGCGAGACAAGCATATGTAGTGCGGTAAACCTATGCATCTATCATGCTTTTTATATTGAGCTTTTTAGATACTTAATTAAGCTGAGTGCTAATTAAACCTATAGAACATATGACTCTCACACAAGAATGCCAATTGATTGTGATTCAGCCTCAGCAATGCTTAAATTGGAAGCACAGTAATACTTTAAGGGAACAGCTATCTAGCTTAGTACCTCACCCCAACCATCTTTGGGTAATTGATTTAGTCAAAGTAGATTTTATGGATAGTTCAGGGTTAGCCGCTTTAGTTAAGGGGCTTTCGGCTACACGTTCTAGTGGCTGTCATTTGGTAATTTGTAATCTGCAAGCACCTGTTCGGATGATCTTTGAATTGACTCAGATGGATTCAGTGTTTGAAATTTATGAGAATTATGATGCTGTAGTCACGATGTTCAATCCTCAGTCATGAAGTATTGATCGCTACTGTGACTACGAAGATTTCCAAGAATTGATTTTCTGGTTATATACTGACTTTCTTAACTTGTTAGACTATCTAATTTCCGCTTTTATCTAAGTAACTGAAATAAGTAAATGTATAAGCGACTCAATTCATAAATTAACCAATAGAAACTGTAATTACCATGTCTAAAATCTCTACTTCCCAACATTTTCATCTAAATGTTATGGATGATACCTACGCTGCTCCTAAAGCTAAACTTCCAATTCATCCCTCTGTAATCAGTAAAGCGAAGCGGATCATTGATATCTTGGGTGCTGTTGTAGGGTTATCGATTACAGTAGTTGTAGCAATTCCTATTGCGATCGCTATTCAGTTAGATAGCCCAGGCCCTATCTTTTATTGTCAAATTCGCTGTGGTTTGAATGGCCGTTCCTTCCGGATTTGGAAATTCCGCTCTATGTCAGTCGGGGCTGATAGACTTAAGCATCTAGTCAAGAATGAAGCTAAAAGCGATCAGATATTCAAAAATGAGAATGACCCTCGGATTACCCGTATAGGTAGGTTTCTCCGTCGCACTAGCCTAGACGAACTCCCTCAGTTCTGGAACGTGTTAGTAGGGGAAATGAGCCTTGTCGGCACCCGCCCTCCGACTGCTGATGAAGTTACACACTATTCAAATTATCACTGGGAACGGTTGAATGTTAAACCAGGCATCACTGGCGAATGGCAAACTAATGGCCGCTCCCGCATCAAAGACTTTGAAGATATCGTTCACATGGATTTAGAATACCAACGTAAGTGGTCTATTACCTACGATATTAATTTAATCCTAAAAACTCTAAAAGTTTTGTTAACTAAGAGCGATGCTTATTAACAAAGGTATGAGCTAATACCAATTCTCTATGAGCCTGCATAAAATAGAGATTGATGAAAAAGAGCTTCAAGAATGAAATCATAACTTGTAAGAGTTGATACTAACTCAGAAGATAATTGAGCTAATTCATCTTGAACCCGTTGACGCAACTGGTCTAAATTTGAGAAGTTCTCGCCTTTGAACTGGCGTTTAATAAACTGCCATAATCTCTCTATAGGATTAAGTTGAGGACTATGAGATGGTTGAAAAATTGGGATAATATTTTCAGGCCAAGTGAGTGCTAAGGCTTGATGTGCTGAGGCTCTATCCATTTGTATTAAGGCCATATCTGAGCCTAATTCAAGAGAAAGGGAATCAAGAAATTTCTGAAAATTTTCACTGTTTAAATGAGAATATTCTTGGCAAAAATGCCATCCTGATATGGGTTCAACTACTCCATAAAGCCAATATGCTTTTCTTGGCCACTGCACCTTAACTATGGGCTTGACTTGCGCGTGCCGTAATTACTCGCCCAGTTTCGGTTTTCAAACCTAATCTGGTCTCATCCTGGCACAAATAACGTAATCGTTTTCCGCCACCCAATAGGTTTTGTAAAGCTACCAAGGCTAAGGGAATGTTTTTTTAAAAAGGCTTATAGCTTGCTCATCAATAGACGAGCTTATGGGTCGAGGTACTTTTAGTTTTGCCCCTAGTTTATAGCGTACTAAACTATAAACTGTTTTGTACTTTACTTGCACATTCCATTTTTGCTCTATCCATTCGACAATTTGCCCATAACTACTAAATCCCTCCAGGGATTCTAACTTTGACACTAACTCCGAAAGCATTTCTCCTTGAATTACAGGAGTTGCTCCTGGTGCAGTTTTTACTTCTAGAAGCTTGGATAATCCCCCTTGCCGATACCTTTGCAACCACCGTGTTACTGTTGACCCATCTCTGCCCAATCTTCGGCTCAATTCTTGATGCTGTGTCACTTGTTCTGTTTTTATCCACCACAGCATCTGTAAACGCTCTTTTTCAAATGCTGTGCGCGTATTTTTCAAGCTTTTTGACAAATACTCAGCACTTTCTTGAACTTCTAGATTGAAAGGGCGTGCCATCGGTTCCTCATGAGTCTCTATCTTCCATATTCTTTATTCTACATTTATATGCACGCTCATTTAGACTTGGTATAAGTAGAACGAGGTGAAAAAACCAAACTATTTCCTTCACATCATTTGACCATTTCTCAGGATTTTGGACAGATACAGAACCCTTACTCCTGCACCGGATACCGCCGCATCATTGCATGGGTGGCTTGTAGTTTTTGAGTTGTCGTTGTGAGAGACAATAACTCTACTACGAAGCGCCCTACCTTTTCATGCTCTCTAGGGTGTCTCAAAGACTTGTGTTGTGAACCAAAACTATCAAAATTTTTCCAGGTGCTTTGTTTATCGTAGACAAAACTGTGGCAGAAGCGATCGCCCCTGGTAAAACAAATATTTTGAACAGAATGAGAATGCGATGCCAACTCTTGGAGACGCTTTGCGTAGCTTGCTTCTCCAAAGGAGTACGGCGGTAAGCTACGCCATTGGTTACGGTAATGAGTTGCATAGTGATGATGGCATTGGTCACTCCCTATTATCAAACCACCAAGGGTCATTAGTAGCGTTAGTTTTAATCAAAAAAGCTTTTTTTCGCATGAACCGTTTCAAAGCCGCCGCACCCATGCGTGACCCTCCCAGACCGGAGAATTTAAAGGCGTTTTTTTCTCCCTCATGCATGATAGCGGTGAGTGCTGCATCATTAATACTGATTGCACCTGCATCTATTTGATGAGCAACTGCTAACGCTTCTGTCTCCGATGCAAAAACAGCAGCACTCAATCCATAAATTGAGTCGTTCGCTAAATACACAGCTTCCTCAACTGTAGAAAAAGGCATCACTGGCATAATAGGGCCAAAAGTCTCTTCGGTCATCACTTTCATAGTGTGGTTGACCTGAGTGAGAACTGTTGGACGACACCACCAACCTCCACCTAAGTCTTCAATTACACCACCACAGTGAATTACTGCTCCCTTTTCAACTGCATCTAAGAGATGGTCGCTGATAATTGCTGCCTGTTTTTCAGCAATAATCGGGCCAATTTCTCCACTTTCAACTGTGGGATAAGCTAGCCCAAGACGATAAGCTTTGGTTACTAGTTGATGATAAAACTTTTCAAATATGGATTCAGCAACGTAAATTCGCTCGATTGAAAGGCATGATTGCCCAGTGTTAACGACTGAACCCCATAAAATTGCTGAGATTGCTAATTCTAAATTGGCTGATTCTAAAACGATCGCCGGGTCTTTTCCCCCTAATTCCAAAAAAGCTGGGATAAATCTTTTAGCAGCCGCCTCTGCTACTTTTCGTCCCGTCGCCACACTACCTGTAAAGCATACCAAGTCTACACATTCAATCAGAGCTTCTCCAGTTTCGCCCGCTCCTTCAATAAAAGTTAAGACATCGCGCAATTTGGGTATAGCGTTGAGTGCTGCTAGCAGAGGTGCTACAAAGCGAGGCGCAATCTCACTCGGTTTGACAATTACAGCACAACCCGCTAGCAATGCCGGAATCGTATCAATTGTAGAGAGTAACAGCGGAAAATTCCAAGGGCTGATTACCCCAACTAGAGGATAAGGAACTGAAGTTTGTTGCAGTGCAATAAACGGAATGGCGGTGTTTCTGGCGGATTCTTGTAGCAACTCCGGTGCTAACCCACACCAGCGGTCAATACTAGAGAGGAAAGAATCTATTTCTAGTACTGAGATTGACAATCTCCCCGTATCATTTACCAAAGCTTCTGTTAGCTGTTCCCGTCGAGATAATATAGCTTGCTTCCACTGCTGTAAGGCATCGATTCTACCCTCCAACCCTAGTTGCTGCCAACGAACTTGCGCTCTCCGCATCCGGTTACATTGCTGTGCCAGCAACTTCGGAGGCTGCGGTATAATTACGTAATCAAATTTGCCAGTCCGGGGGTTGCGGACTTCTATTGGTTTTGTCATTTGTCATTTGTCATTTGTCATTGGTCATTTGTCATTGGTCATTGGTCATTTGTCATTTGTCATTTGTTTCTTACTCCCCCACTCCCCCACTCTCCCACTCTCCCACTCTCCCACTCAAATTATCCCTTGTTTGGCTAAGCGCTCGATGGTTGCTTGCTGTGTTTGGATGAAGTGTTTGCGGTCTACTTCTCCTTGGAGCATAGTATTAGCAGGGTAGAAGTGTGACTCATGGTAACTTTGGGCGTATAGCTCAAATCGCTGGCGTGAGAGTAAATTATTTAACCCTGGGCGACGGCGATCGCGTCTTAATGCAGCTAGGTCAATCTCTGCAAAAGCTGCCATACTTTCGCCTGCACCTGTCTCGGCTAAAACGATTCCCCGATGGTCAATGATTTTAGAACCTCCATCGACTGAGGCAATGGGGATAGAACTATTAGCGAGACCTGCGGTATTACTTGAAACTACGTAAGCCATATTCTCAACAGCGCGAGTTATTTTAGCTGCATCTTTAGGCGTAAGGTTTTTACTATACACTTCTGATGTCGAATGCAAAAAAATTTCTGCGCCGCGCATTGCTAAACAACGCGCCACTTCTGGATATAAAATTTCTTCTGATGCCAAAGCTGCCAAGTTACCGATTTCAGTTTTAGCTACGGGGAAAACTCCCTCGAAGCCATAGCAGTCGAGATACTTATCCCAAACATCATGGGGAGTTGGGGCAAACAAAGAATTCAGCCGCCGATATCGCAGGACAACCGTGCCAGAAGGGTCAATTACAAAACAAGTTTGGAAGTATAATCCAGGAAAGTTAGGGTCGAGTTCGTAGGCATTACCAGCTAAAAATATTTTATGTTTTTGGGCGATTTTGCCGAGTGCCTCATACTCAGCACCAGCCATTTCCAGACAGGCTTTTTCTGCCCAAGCTGCCAGAGACTCTCCCATTGGGAAACCTGTGAGGAAATATTCTGGCAGTACAATTAAACGACAATCAAAGCCAATGAAAGCGATGCTGGCAGCAATTTGTTGTGCCAAGCGATTGATAGAGTTTTGGATTAGCGAAGTAGCTTCTTGGCGATCGCGTGCCTGATTGACTGCATAACAGGTAACTTGGAGTGCCAAGGCTCGAAATGAGTCGAAATAATCAGTTTTATCTGCCATGCTCTTCGTTCTATCCAAATTCCCCTACATCATAGGATACGATCGCCACCCCAAAGCGATCGCACAAGTTTATCTGTTAATTCTGCTCCTAACATCTTTGCTGCTACCTGATTCCCCGGATCACGTTCTGCACTGTGACGGCGCAGCAACAAATCACGTTCAGTCAAAGCTTTCTTAGTATCTTCAGACACTATTTCAGCTTCATCTACCCAAGTTAACCAGCGATCTAGCATTTCGTGTGCAACTGTACGCGTCAGTTCTATGGTGTCAACAGCCGCAGCACCTGTGAAGCACAAGCTGATTGGTGATTGAATCAAGCGTACATATACACTTCTGCTAGTAAATAACTTTAAATTTGTATTAGTCTGCAACTTCAAGAATGTCTCATTAACTGGCTCATAGTAGCGATCAAGATAGTTGAGATCAATTAACGGATCAGTTCGGGGAATATAATCTATATAAAAAAGAATATATGGAAGTGTAGTAAACTCAATTGCCAAATGCGGAACTTGGATATCCGACTTCAACCAAGTCGTTAGACGCATCGTGCTAAAAGATTTTTCAGGGTTTCTTAGCCACGAATGAACTAACCAATCAATTTCTCCTCCCGAAAAAGTGGTGAGTGAACCTTTGATATTGCCATCATGACTGCTGTATTCCTGAAACTTTTGTGTTGCAGGATCTGGTTGTAAATCAAAACGAGCCTCTAGCTTTTGGCGAAGTTCGTTTGTAATTCCCCACAACTGATCAAATACAGTTTGATGGTCTAAATTAGGTTGCTGCTGATTCATTGTTTGTCTGTGCCAGTTTTGTATAGACTTTGATACTTACCAGCATCTCTGATAAGGGCGCACAGATGTGCGCCCCTGCATCAAAATTTAGTGACCGTCACACTAATACCAGAGTCGAGTCGCGGAACTTTGAGATATTCAACTGGCTCAGTACGTTGAGGACTTTGGTTATTTGTTTGCTGCTGACATGGCTTGAAGAAACTGTCTGGTTTATTAATAATCTCAAGCGGGTTAATTTTGCATCCTTGCTCCTGCACTACCGAAATTGAGTTAGCAGTTTGTTTGAGATTATTAGTCTGTCCGTTAAGATTACTCCATGTAGTATTAATCGTGGCTGGGTGCGTCAACAAATTCGCAGCTTTATTGTCTTCAATTGTGATATTTGGAAAATTCTCTGGGTTCGCATAAGCACTTGGTGAGACAGTAAACATACTAATTACAACAAGTAAGCTCAGATAAGAAAATTTCATCATTAAAAGCTCTCAAAATTTAATGTCAATTTAATAATTACAATTTAGCTAAATACAGCAACTGAAAAATAGCAGCCTCGGTTAAGCCAACAAACTTAGCACAATAAGTAAAGGTATTCTAGTTTTAGCAAATATTGTTCGTTATCTGAGAAAATAGGTTACATATGCCTGACATTTACCTTTTCGTTGAGTAAATGGGCGATCGCTTGTTCATACCCCAGTCAAGAAGCACAAATCCAGGCATCTGTCGGTAACTGGGGCTTTAGCAGCGGTAGTGCGCTGCTTCAATAAATTGAAAAGCAGAGGAATCCAAATTCAACGCACAGTTAAGCGTTGTTGGGATAATGTATCGGCTGCGATAAGCGTTCGCGAAGCGTCTCGTTGGCGCAGCCTCTCGTAGAGAAGAGAAGCTTAAGCTTTCGGCTAAAGAATGCTGGGATGATAACCCAGCGAGAGCAAATTGTCGTTAAAAAACTGCTGGTGAAGTTTCTGCACTGGGGTTTTGTAGTCGTGGATGGAGTGCTGGTTGATTAGGAGGACTAGCAAGTGCAGTGGTTTGAAAACTTTGTATCAAAGTTTTGTATCATATAATGACCTATTACTACTAATTAGAAACCACGCACAATCTCTTAACTATGAATCAATCCAATAATAGTGGAATACTTGAACAATTTGTCAATATAGTGATGGGTTTAAAGACTGTTAATGTTAATCAACAACAGTCCCCAGATAAATTAATAGCTACTACAAAAGAACTAGATATTAGAGCAGTTTTAGTTTATAAACTAGGGACTATTCTACAAATAGCAGTCATGATTTTAATGATGTTTGGAATGGAAAAATTAGTAATATTGATTGATAAAAATTCTTCTTTTCCCAGCTGGTTTAGCATTTTATTGACTGGATTATTTTTTGCTATATTAAGTATCCGCTCACGAATTTTTTCTCTTTTAGATAATACCCGCTCTCGTCGAACTTATGACCAGGTAATCAGGCCAAGATGGTCTCCTCCACCTTTAGTATTTCCCATAGTTTGGATGATAATTGCCGTTTTGCGGGTAATTTCTTCTATCTTGGTTTGGCAGCAAATGAATCACCAGTTTTTAGTGCTACCTTTAATTTTGTTTGTGGTACATCTGGCTTTAGGGGATACTTGGAATACGATTTTTACTGTAGAACGGAGATTAGGTGCTGCTGTTCCTGTAGTTATTTTAGGCCCTTGGTTATCTGCTGTAGTGGTGACCGCAATTTATTGGCAAACTAATCCTGTGGCGGGAATGACTTTATCATTCTCTTGCCTATGGCTAACTGTAGCTGCTGTATTGGTATTTAGAATTTGGCAATTAAATGGATCTGAGCCATTGTATCCTTTAAAACTAACACCTGTGGAGAAATAAATACCCAAAATTCATCTTGACATGAAAACAAGGAAAAATATCACTTGACTTTTGAGTACCGCATTCAACATATATAAACGGTAGAGCAATTAATGGTCTACCGTTTTTTTTAACTCTTAAATTTGAGACTTAATTGATCTTAAATATAACTCAACACGTTGGGGTAACAATTCCCGACGGTGTTGAGAACTAACCTCCGAATGCTTGGTTTAGCTGGGCAAGGAAACAGAGGATTGTACTAGCGATGTCGTGGGGAGATGTATATACTCAAGCGGAAGATGGTTTAGTTGCTCTCGATAATGCAGAGATATCCCTTTAATAAAATAAACCATCTGCCAGTGGAATATGTGATTGTTGACTTCAAAGGTTGCATTAAAGATACTTGTTACCTCGCCCTGCTCTTGAGGAAAAAGCTTTAAGTCACCTTTTGGGAAGCTGCTTGCTTACGTTTCATCCACAAACCAAAGGAGCAAGCAACTAATGAACCACCAATAGTAAAAGGTTCAGGTACAGGTGCGCTGAAATTGGAAATTGTTACATTTCCTCTACCACCTTTATTGTCTAGTGTATCTAATCTCAGTCCAAATACATCCCCTGCGGCAACTATGGTGGTGTAAGCCCCCTGCCCTGTTGTTGTAATCTCAGAGAAAATATCTGTGACACTGCCGTTTTTCACAAAAGAGAACCCGTCGTAAATAGCATAGTCATCAGCAGTTGAGTAATTCCATGTAAAGTTTACGGTTCCCGCAGTTACTGCTTTGACCAAATAATCAGTTGTTCCAGGTTCGTCAGATCCGTTATTCCCGCTAAACAGTTGTATTTGTTCGGGCGAACTAAGTAGGTAGGTGCCAAAAAAGTCAGCTATGTTAAGATATGTAAAGACTGATAATGCATCTACAAGGTAGTTGGTGTATGGGTGCGCGTTTAAGGGTATTTCTGACTCCTGAGCAAGACCAAACTTTACTAAATCTGAGAAAACAGGATGTACCACAGAAAGTCAAAGACAGGGCGGAAATAATCAGGCTAAATGCACATGGTTGGTATGTAGAGAAGATAGCAGATCACTTTGATTGTCACAAAAAAACAGTCACAAAAGTTTTGCATCAATGGCAAAAACTGGGCACAGAAGGGCTTTGGGAATCTCCTGGGCGAGGGGGGAAACCAAAGTGGCTTGAGGATGACATGATATTTTTAGAAGAATGCCTCAGAAACGAGCCACGCACATACAATAGTTCTCAGTTAGCTTTGAAGTTGAAAACAGAACGCAACGTTGAGATGAGTGCCGACAGATTAAGACGGGTACTCAAAAAAAGGGGGTCGATTGGAAACGGACAAGGAAAAGCCATAAAGGAAAACAAGACCCAGTAGCACGAGCAAACAAGCAAGCAGACCTAGACATGTTGGAATTAGCTGCTGCCACTGGTGAAATAGACCTGAAATACCTAGACGAGTCAGGGTTCTGTATGTGGAGCGAACCTAGTTATACATATTACTTTAGAGGTGAGCAAAAACGGTTAGAACAGACTAAACGCCGTGGTCGCAGATTAAGTATTATCGGGCTTCTCCAACCTTTAATCAGTTTTGTTTACGGTTTAGTTATCGGTGGTGTTGACCGTAAATCTTATATAGAAATGATGGAGAAAGAAGCCAAACAAGCCCAAGAAACTGGACGTATCAGCGTGATTGTGCAAGATAACGGGCCAATACATCGCTGCCAAGAAGTTCAACAATTGTGGAAAAAATGGGAAAGTCAGGGTTTGTACATCTTTTTTCTCCCGAAATATTGCTCAGAAATGAATCCAATTGAATTGGAATGGCAACATCTCAAGAAAGATGAGTTATCCGGGCAAGCATTTGATGATGAGCTAGATCTCGCTTACGCCGTCATCAATGGTGTTCAAGCTAGAGGAAAAAAAAACAATCACAACACACATCGTGTAAAATTTAGCTCTAGATTATCAACTTAAGATTTTGTTACATAGTAGAAAATTTCGGTGCCTACCTACTTACTATTGTCTACGAATCCGTCAGTATCTGTGTTAACTAATGTCCAGTTAGCAGTATCGTATGCTCCTACAAAAGCTGCTTGTGCTGGTTTAGCACTGATAGCAGTCGAAAAAAGGCTAATACCAACAGTGACAATACCAAGCTGCTTTGCTAATTTCATCCGAAGATTTTCCTAGAATTTTAAATTTGACATTCCTGTACAAGCTCGTAGACGAGTCTCTAAAGAATGTAATCTTATAATTTTATATATACAGAAGAAAAAGTTTGAAGTTATTACAAAGTTGTATGAAATTTTACTAAAGTACTTCACCAGTTCGCCCCTAACGCAGCTTTTATCTCTAAAAGCTTGGGTAGTACTCCTTGCCGATACCTTTGCAACCACCGTGTTACTGTTGACCCATCTCTACCAAGGAAGCGGCTCAATTCTTGATGCTGCGTCACTTGTTCTGTTTTTATTTACTACAGCATTTGTAAACGTTGTTTCTCAAAAACTGTCCGCGCATTTTTCAAGCTTTTTGACAAATACTCAGCACTTTCATGAACTTCTAGGTTGAAAGGGCGTGCTATTGCTGACTTTAGAGTTTTAATCTTCCATGTTCTCTATTCTACAGCTGTATGCACACTTACTTAGACTTGGTATAACCTTTCTCCATTCGACAATTTCCTCACAAGTTCCTCAAATTATTTTTCTAAATTGAGAATGTAGATAAATCTAATCATTGTTCATCTCCAATATCTACTTAGCTTGCTACTCTCTGGCTAAAAAGATAGTTCAAGAAAAAACAGCCTCAAACTCAGGTTTTTCTATCAATAGTAGAACAACCCATTGATGCAGATCATCTGCTAGGTGGTGAAGGACTAATTTGGAGAAAACCTATTACACGGCTTACACGGCAACAGTTTGGAGAGGATTTTTCTAGTATCTCTTAATATCGGCTAATAAATTGCTTTTTTATGATGTGAGTCAAATGAGGAATCAATATTATGACAATCTCGACAAAACTACAACAGTTTTTTCAGTCAATTAAAGAAGTTCCTGCACAAATCATTAACTACATCTCAAGTGGAGCCGCCAGAATTTTTGCACCGAAGGATGATGATTATCCAGCTACAGGGGTTCAACCTTTTGAGGGAGACATTCCTGATGAGAAAGAAAACTGAATTGGACATTGTGTTAAGTATTAATTTGAACAGTTGCTCAATGATATACATAATAAATGTATAGATGTGCCAGGCTGAAACGTAAAGATTGGAACTAACAGGTAGAATACAAAAGTCAAGATGTGAGATTTTTTTCCAGTAGTTTGCAAGTAAGTGAGGTACAAAAGGCAGGACTTAAAATTAGACCGAAAAAAGTGCAATCAAGTTATGTGATTGAATGCAGTACAAGGTTTGGAAAGTATGGTGTCATTCCATCAACCAATCTGGGAATTGTCCATTGAATCCGTCTATGAGTCACTAGGAACTAATATCAATGGTTTAACTGAAAATGACGCAGCACGACGATTTGAGCGCTATGGTGCAAATGAACTGCCAGAAACTGCTCATCGTCCAATGTGGCTCCGCTTCACTGATCAGCTCACCCACTTTATGGCACTATTGCTATGGAGTGCGGGAATTTTGGCATTCTTGTCCAACACGCCTCAACTGGGTTGGGCAATCTGGGCTGTTATCTGGATTAACGCTGTCTTTAGCTTTTGGCAAGAATATCAAGCAGAACAAGCACTGGCGGCATTGAAAAAAGTATTGCCAGTACAAGTGCGCGTATACCGAGATGGGCAATTGAAGCAGATACTGGCAAGAGAGTTAGTCCGGGGTGATGTCATGCAACTGGAAGAAGGCGATCGCATTTCTGCCGATGCACGCCTAGTATCTGCTGATAATTTTTACGTGGATGTCTCAGTTCTCACGGGGGAATCTCTACCAGTTGCTCGTAATCCTGACCCTGTACATCCCCGCCAAGTTGTACCAATTCGTGCTGGCAAAACCTTGTTGCATCCTGGGGAACAGCCTTTGCAAGAGCAGGTTCATCCGGGGGAAATCGCTAATTTGGTTTTAGCTGGCTCTAGCGTCTCATCGGGGCGAGCAATAGGTGTGGTTTATGCTACTGGAGCGCAGACGGAGTTTGGACAAGTCGCACACCTGACCACGATGGTGAAGCGAGAACCCAGCACCTTAGAAGTACAAGTTGCCCAGATTGTGCGCCTAATCACAGCGATCGCTTTGGGTATGGGCGTGATTGTATTCTTTCTCACTGCCTGGTTAGTAGGCATGGAGGTAAAAGAGAGCTTCATTTTTGCGATCGGGATTATTGTGGCGCTAGTTCCTGAAGGATTGCTACCAACCGTCACCCTAGCATTGGCTATGGGAGTACAGCGCATGGCACGACGCAATGCCTTAGTCCGTCGCCTTTCTGCGGTGGAAACTCTCAGTGCAATCACAGTCATTTGTACAGATAAAACAGGAACTTTAACCAAAAATGAAATGACGGTACGTCATCTATGGGTTCCCTCACAACAGCAAAGTAGCAGCGAAAAACCCAAAAATAACAAGTCATTCCCTTTGCTAATTGAAGTCACAGGTGCAGGCTATGACCCTACAAACGGTACACTTCTCATTCCTGAGCATTTTGCCGCCACTTGGCAGTTGAATTTGTTATTAACAGGGGCTGCCCTTTGTTCCAATGCTCGTTTGATTCATCTCACTGCACCCAGCCGTTGGCAAGAAATTGGCGATCCCACAGAAGCAGCGCTGCTGGTTGCTGCGGCTAAAGCCGGGTTGAACTTGGAACAACTACAACATCAGTTTCCTCGCTTGCGGGAAATCCCTTTTGATTCTCGCAGACGGATGATGACGGTGGTGCTGAACTGGCAATTTTCACAGTTGTGGGCAAATGAATTTCCCTATCTCGGTTTCACCAAAGGAGCGCCACTGGAAGTATTGCGACACTGCCAGTCTATCCTGCGGGAAGGAACAGTTCAGACTCTAACTCAGGCTGACCGGGACATGGTGGTGAGAGCTAATGATGACTTGGCCAGACAGGGATTTCGGGTACTGGGGGTTGCTGCTCGTCCAGGTGATGATCAGTTACTAAAGGAACAAGTGCAGGAGTTGGAGCAAAACTTGATATTCATTGGTCTGGTGGCAATGTTCGATCCCCCACGTCCAGAAGTGAGAGACGCGATCGCCAGTTGCCGTACAGCCGGGATCAAAGTGACGATGGTGACAGGAGATTATGGGCTAACTGCCGAAGCGATCGCCCGTAATATTGGTCTAGCAAACGAGAAGGTGCGGGTTGTGACTGGTGAAGATATGGGTCATCTTTCGGATGCTCAACTGCGGCAAATTTTGCAATATCGTTCCTGCTTGGTGTTTGCTCGGATGTCTCCCGAACACAAGTTACGGCTAGTACAGGCTTACCAAGACTCAGGCGAAATAGTAGCTGTAACAGGGGATGGTGTGAATGATGCTCCCGCATTGCGATCGGCTAATATTGGCATTGCTATGGGCATGAACGGCACTGATGTGGCGAGGGAAGCGGCAGATATTGTGTTGACAGATGATAACTTTGCTACCATCGTCAGTGCTATTGAGCAGGGTAGAGCCGTCTATCAAAATATTCGTAAGTTCATGACTTACATCTTGGCATCGAACGTGGCTGAGTTAGTACCTTTCCTGGCAATGGTAGCGTTGAAAATTCCTCCAGCCTTAGTGATCATGCAAATTCTGGCAATTGATTTGGGAACGGACATGATACCTGCATTGGCACTCGGTGCAGAACGCGCAGAAGCAGGCATCATGCTGCAACCCGCTCGTGCCAAATCTAAACCCCTGCTTGATCGCTCCCTACTTCTGCGTGCCTATTGTTTTCTGGGATTAATCGAGGCTGCTTTAGCGATGTTAGCTTTTTTTATTGTTTGGTGGAGCAATGGTTATGGACTTGCCCAGTTGCAAGCTATTACTCCCACTATTCTGTCTCACTCGGCAGATATGACCACAGTTGCCATTTATACCCAGGCTACTACTATGACATTAGCAACCATCGTTGCCTGTCAAGATGGAAACGTTTTTGCTTGTCGTTCTGAACAAACCTCCATATTTAGGTTGGGGTTCTTTTCCAACCGTTGGATCTGGTTGGGCATTGCTATAGAATGGTTGCTAATTCTGGCAATTATTTATATCCCTCCTCTGAGACATATCTTTGGTACTACACCTCTGACTCTCTGGCAATGTTTGCTATTGCTAGCCTGTCCCCCTATCCTGCTGGGAGCAGAAGAATTCCGCAAAGCTATTTTTATCCGCAGGCGCTAAATATTTTTAAACTCCCTAGCGCTTCTCAAAACGTCCACTTTTTTCTAATAGATGGATACAAAAAATAACAGTTTGAGGTAAGGGTTCATAAAGTTTCCTTTGGTTCGAGTTGTTATGGTGCAGGACGGGTGATGAGTCGGCATCAAGCCAAGCGAGAAATTCGGGGCGATCGCCTCAAGGGTGAACTGGAACACGAAGGCATTAGCATTCGGGCTGGTTCTATGTCCGGTTTAGCAGAGGAAGCACCGCAAGCATACAAAGATGTCAGCCAAGTAGTAAATGTAGTCATATCATTTCACTTTAAGAATGATACAAATACTTTGGTAGGGACACGGGCAATGCCGTGTCCCTACGAGAAATTTATATGTATCAAGATTTTCGTGAATTGGTATCAGCCAAGCGGGAATTGGTAGTAAATTAGCGCGTCTGCATCCCGTTGCTGTTGTCAAAGGATAAATATTGAATGCTTGCTTACAAATAAACTGAAGGGTCTAGTTGTTCGCAACCAGACCCTTCAGCTATCACTGTCTATTCTATACAAAGGTTTCCTCCACAACCAACTTGGGTTTACACGTCTCGCAGTCTCCTCACTCGAACCTCTCATAGTCGCATCTTCCTAGATCCTGGTTTGGCTTTACTCTTACCTTAACTTTCAGTAAAGGGTGTTGCCACTTTGTTTCATCTATGTTGGAGGTTCCCTGCGATCGATCTCACTTATATATTAACATAGTTTTATTGCACGGATGGGCATTTTTTTGTTTTTCATCTGTCAGCAATAACTGCTTTAAATTGGAGCTTCTAATAAACTAGATAGCTTGTTAATTCTAACAGAATCTCGATGGTTATACGTAAGAATTCTTAATGCTATTACCAGATAATAATTAAGTAGTCAACAATATGTCAAAATATGTTAATAAAATTAAAATTTATGGTGTATTATGCCGCACACTAAAGCACCAAATTGCTTAGTTTTATATTTCTTTACATGCATTGAAATTTTTTCATAGGCTTACTTAGTGCATAATCAAAGAATCTGATCCCGCTTTTGTCTTGATGCCAAAGTTCCTCTCTTTGGAAACACTTGGGGGCTAGACGAGGTTCCTGATTGTATGGTCATAAGATATTTAGAACTCTCAGGAGATATAGGTTATGCACAAGGAATATATGGATATTTTAGAAACGTTAATCGATAAATTGTCATTAGCTGCAATTTTAGAGATGTTAGAGCGAATATGTCATAAAAAAGCAGAAAATTTGCGAAATAATTGGCAAGATGAGACTTCAGCCAAGCTATGGGATAAAGCCGCTAGACAGATAGAACAGATAAATATTGATGTCTGATAAAACAATCAAACCAACTTTTTGAATTACGTAGCTTGCTTCTGCGTAGTAGTATTACGAATTACAAATTACGAATTAGTATTACTACCCTGATTCAATTTCCGCAAAATTCCCTCCAATTCTTGCTGATAACGTCCATACTCAGCCCAATTTCCCTGCCGTAATGCCTCCTGTGCTTTTTGATAAGTAGCTAAAGCAGACTTAGCCAGATTTGGAACTTCTCCAGTTACGCGGCTAGGTACTTGCTCCTGTTCCTGAACACCACCGAAGATTGCTGCTAGAGATTTTTCTAAAGTTTCTTCCATCACCACAGCTTTGTCATAGGCAACAATTACCCGCTTCAGTTCAGGTAACTCGCCCTGTTCTGCCCGCAGATATACTGGTTCAACATAGAGTAAAGACTGGTCAATAGGAATCACTAACAAATCTCCACGAATCACTTTAGAACCTGCCTGACTCCATAAAGTAAACTGCTGGGAAATTTGCGGTTCCTGGTCAATTCGTGCCTCAATTTGTCGAGGGCCAAAAACAAGTTTTTGCTTAGGAAATTCGTATAACAGTAACTTACCGTACTCTTTGCTATTAGAATGTGCCGCCATCCAGGCAATCATATTGTCTTTGTTGGCAGGGGTGAACGGTAAAATTTGGATAAATTCTTCCTTGGCTGCTCCTGGTAAGCGCATAATCATGTAGTAAGGCTGCATGATATGTTCATTTCCTTCATAGGTTTCGATGGGCAAGCGCCACAAGTCTTCCCGGTTGTAAAATAATTCTGGGTCGTTCATGTGGTAAACAAGATACATCTGCGCCTGGATTTTAAACAGGTCTTGCGGATAGCGAAAATGATTCTTCACCTCAGATGGAATTGACGTGTTGGATTCAAATAGGTGAGGAAAAATCTTTTGGTAGGTACGGAGTACGGGATCGGCTTCATCGACGATAAAAAACCGCATTGTGCCATCGTAAGCATCAACTAATACCTTAACTGAGTTACGGAGATAGTTGATATCACGATGTAAAATCTGTTCAATATTTCCGCCTTTGAGAATTTCGGCGGCGTTCATAGTCTGGGCTACTGGTTCAGAATAGGGATAGCGATCGCTCACTGTATAAGTGTCTAAAATCCACTGCAATCTACCATCAATTACTACTAAGTAAGGGTCGCTATCCAAGTGCAGAAATGGCGCAACATGACTTACCCTTTCCTGAAGCAATCGGTAGTAATGGATACGCGACTGTTGATTAAAGTAATCGGAAATTAAAATCTGAAGGCTACCTAAATCGTAGGCATAAGCTAGCCTGTGCCACATCGTTGGTATTGGTACGCCACCTTTGCCGTTGTAGTTAGTATAAGCATTCCCATCCCCTAAAGGATAGTCAAACTCTTGGGTTTTTGTACCAGTAAAAATATAGTTATCAGTTTTTTCGCCATAATAAATTGCCGGCTGGCTCACCTGTAGATCCACCTTAGAGATGGGGGGAATATCTTTGATATACAATTCCGGTAAACCATCGGAGGTGACTTGATTAACTGGGCTCATCACCAAACCGTAGCCGTGGGTATATTTCAAACGTCGGTTAACCCAAGTTTTAGCCTCTTGGGGTAACTGAGAATAAGCCAATTCCCTTCCCGATAGCATCACCTGTTGGTAGTTGCCATTCAGGGTGTAGCGATCTACATCCACACTCTGAAATTGATAATACAGGCGCATCTCTTGAATTTGGCGGTAGGTACTCAAAAGTGGGCGGTAGTCCCATAAGCGAATGTTGCGGATAGTTGGCTGATTTGACTGCAAAACTTGGCGATTTAATTGGGTTACGGCTGTATAGTTTTGCTTCTGCACGTCATGCAAATGATAAGCATTCTGGGTAAATTTAATATTGTTGGCGATGTAAGACTTTTCTTTAGTTAATTCGTTCGGTTCAACGATGAATTGTTGGACAAACCAAGGATAAACACCGTTGAGCAATACTAAAGCCACAAAAAATAATACAATCCCCAACATAGGTAAAGCAAAACTTCTCCGCCCAATCGAGAGAAGCAACAGAACTGCTACTACTAACGCAATGATACTTGTCACCCAGTAGGCAAACAACCGTGCATGGACATCAGTGTAACCAGCACCAAACACAACACCATTGGTTGAGTAAAGCAGGCTGTAACGTTTGAGCCAGAAATCAATGGCAATCAATGTGGCAATTCCCGCCAATAGCAGACTTAAATGGTTTTTAGCTTTCCTATAGAGGGGATTTCGACCATTGTTCTGCCGTAGTGTAAAAATGCCTTTGAGGAAGTAAACCAGAAAAGATACTATCAGCCCCCAGACAAAAGCGAATAACAACCAGTTACGAATAGCTTCATAAAGCGGTAACTGGAAGACATAAAAGCCAATATCCTGTTGAAATATCGGATCGCGATCGCTAAAACTAGTAGGATGCAGATACTTAAGAATAGTTTCCCACGCAGAGGTACTAGCACTCGCTGCACCAAACCCAATGAACAAAATCAACACTAAAGCTAGGAAATTGGCAAATTTATCGGCATAGTCAACCAATGCGCTGTCTTCAAAAAAGCGAAAGGAACTATGCCGCGTGTGGCGCATAGCAATCTGATAGTTTACCCAGAGAAACAGCGTGTAGAAAGCAAAAGTGACAATCCAAGTGAGAATTTGCCAAGTTAACCTTGTCCAAAATACTTCTGAAAACCCGACAGTATCAAACCACCATACTTCTGTTAGAATATGCACCAGTGTTTTAGATAGAGACACACTAACAATCGCAATCAAGATGATTAATAGAATGCCTCTCTGTTTCAGTTTCATAATTTTGTCTTCCTGAGATTTTGTCTAAGAGCAGGCTGATACCAAGCCTGATAAAGTTGCCGCATTTGTGTGATTTCAGCCGTTTGAGTTTTAATAATGGACTGAGCTAAGTTGCGAACTTCAGGGTGTGTACTATTGTTAGCAACCATACGTGCCATCATCACAGCCATTTGGTGATGAGGAATCATTTGGCTAATAAATTCCCGATCAAAGTCTTGAGTATTTTTCAAGGTTTCTAAATCTACATCCATGCCCCTCATATCATGATGCATAGACATTGCCATCATTCCTTGATTCTGAGCCTGGCTCATACTGTGCTGTCCTCCCATCATTCTCATGCCAGACATTGATGCAACAGGCACTTCTTTGCCATACCATGCCTTATACCAAGTTCGCATTTGTTGAATTTCACGGGATTGGTATGTTTTAATGGCTTGAGCTAGTTTTTTGATTTCAGGATGTTTAGCACGCGTTAAAGCTAAATTAGCCATTTCCACTGCTTGCTGATGGTGAGGAATCATCATTGTGATGAAATGCTGATCAACCTCACCCATCATCCCTTGTTGGGAAGGAGTAACCTGAGAAGATGGATGATGAGTATTATGTTGTAAAGTTGGAGACTGAGCTTGCGTGTTATTGATTATTAAGAATCCTCCAACAACACTACTGTTCAATAACCCTATAAGACCATAAATCAAATTTTTGTTCTTCATAACTTCACTTCTTTGCTATTTACAATTAGGAAATTAGCTCTTATTTTTTTCCCAGAGTGATTAAACAAAGCTAAGATCATTACTACAAAACTACTTTCCATCAATAGCGAAATACCGCAGCTAATGGTGTATTATCTGGCATATCTGCGGACTCAAGTGCATAGACAATACCGCCATTCAAGATAGTCTGGGTTGCAGCGAAATTTAATAACTCTTCGTCGTTGGGTTCTGCATTGGGATGCACATGAACCGTTTGGGTGTCTGGGTCAAAAGTACCCCACTGCTGCTGACCGAGAGCGACAATTAACTTGTCAACTCGTCCCTGACAAGCCGCCGGAATAGTTTCCGTAATTTGGCTGGAGGCTTTTCCAGTTCCTAGCAGTTCCCTGTATTGAGCGATCGCCTCTTGCTGTGCTTGTAAAAATAATGGTTCCACTATTTCCCAAGCTTGGGTATGTAATTCCTCTGCTGCCAGTAGTTCTGCATTCCCTGTTATACCAGTATCTAGGAGATAACCATAAGTATTCGCCTCTCGATAAATCGGCAACAGATATTCCACTCCAGCCAGCACTAAAGGAGCGTGTTCCTCTTTTAATAACTCCTGCAACGCCTCATTTACCCGATGGAAGTATATGCTGAGATTTTCCTTTTCATCCTCATCACCTGCACCATGACCATGAAATACAGTAACTCCACCAGGAGCGGTGCGTCTTCTACTTACTGCTCCTGGGGTTCCTGTATGGGAAGGGGTTTGCCGTTCTGGTTCTTCAAACCGCAATACCTCTTCCAAACTTGGTAACACACCAGTCAGATCAATTTCTTCAATATGATGGTGTGTGCCTTCTAATAGCCGAATCAGATTATGGCTGATAGCAAGGATATAGAAGTGTCCATCGCTATTAAAGAGGGGAAATAGAGGTTTAAGATAAAAACAGTTACTAACAATTGCTAATTCTTCAAAATCTATAGGTAGAGAGTAATACTGCAACATGTCCTGGGAGCGGAAGATTGCTAAACCATCACTCTGATGTTGCCAAAATTCATACTCATCTATTTCTTGGACTGGTGCGAGTAAGTTTTTCGCATCTTCAGAGCGCCAACCACTTTCAATCAAGCGTTCTTCAGCTTCTCGGATTAAATTCCTAAACCGAATTGGATTCTGTTGTGTGTCTGCCCCTGCATGGCAAGTTGGTAGAAAAATAGATACGCAGACTTCTCTAGGTTGTTTTGCTAGTGTTTCGAGTTCCACAATAGAGAGTAATTTCATTCGTTTGCCTCCTTTTACAGAGAAGGGGTAGAGCTGTGATTTGAAGATTTAGGTTACAGAACTGGCTGGTATGAGCGTTTTTTCAGTCCTCAATTTGACTTCCAGTCCTTCTGCCGTTTTGAAAATACTAGTATTGAAAGTTGCACAAAAAATTGTATACGGTGACAGATATCGGTGAATTCTTCGCCCTTGGACGAAGAGGAAAAAGGGACGGGGCAGACGGGAGGATATTTCATCCCCGCACCCTGTTTCCCTGCTTTTACAGCAGCAAACTAACTAAGGTTAATCTTGACGGCTTTTTTCTTCTCTCCTTCAACCTTCGGTAAGGTGAGGGTAAGAATACCGTTTTTGTATTCAGCTTGCGCTTTGTCGTTTTGAACGTGAGCAGGTAGCGGAATGATTCGCTCAAATTTGCCATAACGGAATTCAGAGCGCATAATGCCTTTTTCTTCCATCTTGGTTTCAGACTTGCGTTCGCCACTGATCGAAACAGATTCTTCAGTAACCTCCACATTCAAATCTTTAGATTCTAGTCCCGGAATTTCTAGTCTGAGGTTAACTGCGTCAGCAGTTTCTTCCATTTCGGCGGAGGGTATAAAGGTAAGTGCAGAGACTCCTCCATTCCCACTGGGGATCATCCGCTCAAACAGGCGGTTCATCCGTTGTTGCAGATGCTCAATCTCCCGCAAAGGCTCCCAACGTTCAATTTCTTGAAACGGTTCCCAACGAGTAATCGGCATAATCTTTGCCTCCAATATTCGTAATTTAAAACTTGATATTTCAACTTGATTGCTACCCTTGCAGCTTTAACCTCAGTGTGGGCTGGATGTAGCAAGCTACTGGGGAGATGGTGGCAGAATCTTTCTTGTTTGCAAAAGAGTTGTGCCACCATTTTTAAATTAAAAGAAAAATTTGAGGAACTTGTGAGGAAGTGGTTGATATTGTTTTATTGATTTAGACGAAGCGATCGCAATGGGTTTGTTATTGGCTAATAACTGAGTTATTCTTCCGAAATATTAACTTATTCAACTACTCCTTGGATTAATCTTCTAAGTTTTTGGGTCATTTGATTAAAAAATTCCTCACGTCTTCCTCACATTTTGTTTCTAACCTCAAAGTAGAGTTCACATTCTAAACAACAAGGCGGCAAAAGGTGAGCTACTTGACTCATAAATGGAGATTGAGTTTATGGATAGAACATTAACACAGCACCCCCGTGAACATCTGGTGTCAGTGACAGCAGGTGAGGTTAACTTAGAGGGTAATTTAGTGATTCCAGAGGGTGCTACGGGCATAGTTTTATTTGCTCATGGCAGTGGTAGCAGCCGTCACAGCCCCCGCAATCGCTATGTTGCTGGAGTCTTACAACAGGCAGGACTCGCAACTTTATTAATTGACTTACTGACTCTGGAAGAAGAAGAAATTGACCTGCGGACAAGACATTTACGCTTTGATATTGGTTTGTTGGCATCGCGGTTAGTTGGCGCTACAGATTGGCTGGTACATAACTCAGACACCCGACACCTAAAAGTTGCTTACTTTGGTGCTAGTACAGGAGCCGGCGCAGCCTTGGTTGCCGCTACAGAACGTCCAGAAGTTGTCCAGGCTATTGTCTCTCGTGGTGGACGACCGGATTTAGCTGGTTCAGTGTTACCTCATGTCAAAGCGCCAACATTGTTGATTGTTGGGGGTTACGATATGCCAGTGATCGCAATGAATGAGGATGCACTAGAACAGTTGCGATCGCTAAAACGGTTGGAGATTATTCCCGAAGCCACCCATTTATTTGAAGAACCAGGTACATTAGCAGCAGCAGCACAACTGGCGAGTGAATGGTTTACGCATTACCTCAAGTAAAAAAGACTGGGGATTAGGGATTGGGTGGAAAAATGACGGAATGTTTTCCTAGTCCTCAATCTTAAAGCCATAGCAAAAATTTTTGTAAATGCTAGTAGGGGTATGTTCCCCGTGTCAGCTTATCCTTAGAAGCAAAGCTAGACATTTATTAACGATATGGATGTAGTAAAGCGTCGTATCGGTCTTGAACAAGAGTTTTTTCTGGTAGATGAAGTTGGTCATCTGAGCGATCGCGCTGATGAGTTTTTGCAGGGTTGTCATTTAATGGCGCAAGCACAAGGTTTAAACCCAAGTTACTTTGTGCCTGAGTTCGTCAAGAGTATGGTGGAGATCAATACACCTCCTGCCTATAGTGGTACAGAACTAGCAAGAGTTTATCTTAAAAATCTCAAATTGGCGCTTGCTGTAGCGCGACAGATGGGTTTACGGCTTTATCCTCTGTCTAGCTATCCATTGCATATCATGCCAGTGATGCGCGATCGCCCTAATTATCATATCCAAGCACGGACTGTCGGCTATGAAAAATTTTTGCACGCCGGCAAATGTACTGGCACACATCTGCATTTGGAAGTCCCGCCTGGAGTAATTAACCCTCGTGTTGCCGTATCATACAACTCGACATCAAAAGAGCGAGAAGAGCTACTCAATATCTACAATTTAGCTACAGCTTGCGACTCAGCCCTTATTTCTCTGACACGGGCGTGTCCCTTTTATGAAGGACAGGCGATCGGGCTAGCCGCGCATACAATTCGTTATCGAGGTAGCGAAACCTTTGGCTGGGAAGGAGTTTATACTAATTTACAATCTGTCGGCGGACTCATGCCTTATGCCGAGAGTGTTGAGGGTTTAGTTGAGCAGCAGTTCGCTCGTTACTATGCTTGGCTGCAAGCGATGGAAAAAGCCGGAATCGAACCTCACCTGTTTTTAGAAGCGGGAGGCAGCTTACTTAAGTCAGCTTGGAATCCAGTTAGACTCAACAAACTCGGCACTGTTGAAATAAGATGTATAGATAGTAACTATCCTTCAGTTATTTTAGCTGTAATTACACTGCTCGATAATGCAGCTCATCGAGTTAGGAGCGAGAAGTTAACAGTGAGACCAGCTAAAGGAATGCAGATATTTGAATTAGTAGGCGATCGCCTTCATGTACCAGATTTTGAATATCTCAGTGGTGAATTGCTCTATACCTCAGCTACAGAAGGAATCAAAAACCCCAAAGTCAAGGCTTACGTCGATTCAATTTTGCAGTTTGCTATGAGTGACACTGGCGAAGGAGCAAATTTTTTGGCAAAACTGAGCCAAGACCTTGATCGCTATCAAACGATAGAAGCCGAGATATTACAAGAGTTTACCCCAACAACTGCTCAACTGCCATTAGATGCTGGTTTACGTTTAGTGCGTGAGTGCTGTGACAAGCTAGAAGCGCAAGTTTCATGGATAGACACAGAAAATCCCTTATCAGCGTTGGATGCTGACGAAATATTGTTATAGCAGTTGCTAGATAGCTAATGATTGGATAAATGAAGGGTGCAACGCAAGAAACTTGGGTTAAGCAGGATAGAGCCTAACCGTCAAAATAGAGTTGCAAAAAGTAGACCAACTTCCCGCAGCCCATTGGCATCGAGCTGTAATATTGCTTCGGCATTTTCCAACAACCAAAACTTGCCATTACCTTTAAGCCTTAGATTAACTACTTGGCGAATTAAACTCTCGATAGCACCACTGCCAATAGGCATTTTCATTGCTGCTACTTGAGAATAGCTTAATCGTCCTTATTGATGGAATTTGGTAAAATATTGAATCTCGGAGGTTATAGTTTAGCGGCGCTCGCCACTGAATGTTTTGACTCAAAGTTTGCATTTGGTCAAGTAAATCAGCCGATTCTCCACGTTTGAGTAGAGAAGGGGCTTGTTTAAACGCTCAACCCGTCTAAGGGACTTCCAGTTTAAAAAACATCCTATCGTAGGGGCGCAAGGCCTTGCGCCCCTAAAAATGTACAAATAATTTTGGATAATTTATTTTTTGGAAGTCCCTAATACTCATAGCCATGCCCCAATCGAAAAGCGTCTGCTGGGCGATCGCTAAACATGGCTCTTTGGTTTACAATTTTTTGATATTTGTACCAGACGCTAACACAGGCCAATATTGCGAGGCACTGCTTGAGCCACTACCGCCAGAAAAATACCCCCTTCTGGGGGCGATTAATGTGTTTGATGTGCCTAAAAGGACACAATCGAATAATGAGAGTTCGCTATAAGGATTTCTGTATATATGCCCATCTTACAATGAGCTATCGATGGATGTCTTCGGTGATCACCTTTTCTTCAAAATCGCTTCACGACAACTTATCAATAAAATCGCTATTTACACTGTTAACGGGGTATTGCAACCACTCCTCTTTTTCCGTATTCCGAGAAAAGTCAGAAGTTGTTGCATAAATATTGATTATTTATGTTTTTTTTGAAACAATATCTTTGGTTCGATAAACTTTTATGAAAAACATGAGTTTCTTGAGGTCAGCTATTTCTAATAGACAATTTATAGAATGCAGTTTTACAATATTTTGGGTAAAAGTTAAGGGGGAAGAAGACAAGTAACTGGCATTGTGTTAGGTGCATATTTCCAAATGATTTGTCACAAAAAAATCATCAAAGTGCCTAACACACCGCCTTGTAACACGGTGTATTAAGGCTTTAGCCTTAATACACCCTACTTAAAATTTACTTTATAAATAGTCTTTTAGGTATTACTACAAACACTATCATTGTGAGACATGAAAATATGAAGACTATTACTAGCAGCCAAGTTCCATACTCCCAGACTGTTAAACTTTTTATTGCTTCATTATTTTGGTTTATCTATTTGTTTTTTATTCCTTATATATATAGTTCAGCAAATATTTTGCCTTTTTTTTTAATCGTCTTCCCAGGAGGTTATCTTTTTTGTTTGTTAGCACTGTTTATGCATGAATGTTGGCATGAATATTTACCTGGCATTCACAATAAGTTTTTTTACTCAGTTTTATCCTGGATGATATTTCTCGATCATCAAATTTTTGATATAGTGCATCCTTCTCATCATTCTCAAGTAAATACTTATCAAGATATAGAGTTTTATCCTTTAGGAGAGATTAAAAAGCGTTCTCTTCGAGTTATTTATAACTTTTGTGAAGTATTTTTAGGAAATATATTTCTTGTACTTGTGGTTAATTTTAAAATATTGCATGAGCCAAAACTTAAAAAGCAGTACTCCTTTAAAAAACTAGGAGTTTCTCTTTTAATGCGGGCTATTTTTTGGGGCGGAATTGGTTATAGCTCTCATTTACTATTAAAAGTAAATCTGCTTCAAATTGTAATTCCTTATGCCCTTACCTGTTGGATGGGATCTTTAATGATTCATCATAGTGAACTGATAGAACATGGCAACCTAATTGTAGAAGGAAAGTTAGAAGAGCGTAATTTAAAAAATAGGAACTTGAAACCACATGGTGTTTTAGAAAAATGCTTTTTATTTCTTACCAATAATCATTCTTTAGAACATTCATTACATCACTCTAAGTCTAATACTTACACTCGACCATTTCCTCAAAAAAATCCTATGTCTGAGCAAACAGTGTATATTTCATTTGCTGAATATTCGATAATTTTAAAAGATATGCTTACAGGTAAATGCTCGAAAATTTAATGTCATACCAGTTTTAGATAAAGATGAGCTTGAGCATTGAATAAGAGATTTACTGTTAGTGGCACGTTAACAAATTATGAAATAGCTGATTAAGCTAAGGAACTTGTATGCCCTTGTTTAAGTTTGTGAAGGAGGGCGTTATACAAGATTTATAGTGAGATAAATAAACTAGCAGCAATAACTAATTTAGATAGATAAAAATTTTCAACCAATGGATAAATACTAATGATTAAATTTTTAGACCAACCTTGGTTACTAGTTGCTGTATCTGCTTGCTGTAACTGCATTGGTACTATTTTACTCAAACAATCACGTTTGGCTCTCAATAATTCTAGCAGCATTCTTGTAACTATCGCTTCTCCTTGGTTTCTTACTGCTCTAATTGCTTACTGCACAGGTTTGCTCCTATTAACCAAATCACTTGATCAACTCCCAGTTTCTATAGTAGTCCCAACTTCTCAAGGAATTGTATTCATTTCAATTACTTTTATTTCTCACTGGTTATTTAAAGAAAGTTTGACATTTAAACAGGTAACTGCCGTAAGTTTCATCTTAGTTGGCATTATTATAATGTCCCGTAAATAATTTTTAAAATATGGGGTGAAATAAGCAAGCGATACTATTAGCGATGAGTTTTTATTTCGTCAACAAGGCAACTCTCAAGTTTCAGATTGTTTGAATCTGGTAAGAAGTGAGTTAGCACCGACATAGGGCTTGCTGAGGCTTATCCCTCAAATGTTTGATGGAGCGAAGTTTGAAGTATCTTAATTATATCTTTCCTTCTTCCTCCTTCTGCCTTACCCCAACCAAGATCACCAAAAGTTGCCAAGACCCAAACTTGGCTGCAACGTTGCAACTTCCCAAAATCCCTATTAGGGATTGAAACCCAAAATCCGCCTTCAGCGATCGCACCTTATCAAAATAATAGTTGCAACTTCCCAAAATCCCGATTTCACGTTAATTCCCCTCTGTAATACACGGGTAAAACACGACCAATGCTTGATTACGTGAGTGCAGCGATGGCGGAACGCCCACCGTAGGTGATCGTGTTTTGGATGACAATGTTTGGCATTCAGGAGTGGGTGTTGCAGTTTCGCTTGGGTTACCTCGGTCGCTACTGGGCGTTAATAAGCGTTGCGGGCTTGTCCCTTGGCTTATTGCTCTCTTCATTCATTGTTGTGCCATTGATCATCAGTTTGAGAGCAGACCCGTTCAGATTTCCAGACAATATTATTCTGTGTGCGATAGCCGTTCGCGCTAGCGTTTCCATAGGAGATAAGCTTCGTTTATCGCAGGTGTTATCTTTGGTGTCATTGTCAGCCTGGGGCAATGGCTGATACTGCGAAAAGCTGAGTTGACACCGAGAATCTTTGCTCTTAATAAATACAGCAGTTGTGATTGTGATTTTCGCCAAATGAAGCGCTAAAAGCTATGACCAGTAAATCTTTCAGCATCTAAAATTTCAAATCCAAAACAGTATAGCTTCCTCATAAGTTCCTCATCTTTTTCCTTTACTCTTGAAATTGAGAACATAATTCAGCTTAATTTTTCAATATATATCGTTAGTTTTTTTGTTAACAGCATTTTCAGCTAACTACGGAAAACTTCAGGTTATGGACGTTAAAGAACTTCTAAATCGATATGCAGCAGGAGAACGGAACTTCCACGGTATTGCCTTACCAAAAGCAGACCTACAGGGTGTTCACTTGGGCGGTATAGACTTTGGTAGAGCAGACCTAAGAGGTGCTAACCTAGCAAAAGCATCTATGAGTGGAGCTAATTTGTGTAAAGCCAATCTTCAAGGTGCGAACCTAGAACACGCAAATTTATCTGAAGTGATTTTTAGTGGTGCTGATTTGTGTGAAGCTACACTGACAACTGCCAACCTCAATGAATCAGACCTGAGTGGTGCATATCTTTGTGGCGCAGACTTATGTGATGCTACTTTGCATATGGCCTCACTCAGTGCGGCAAACTTGCAGCGTGTAAATTTGAGTGATGCAAAAATGAGCGGAGTCAGAATGTGGAAAGCTGATTTGCGAGAATCTAACTTGAGTGGTGCTGATTTAAGCGATGCCAATCTGAGTGAGGCAAACCTGACTGGGGCGAATTTAAATGCAACAGATATGAGTGAAGCTTTTTTAACTGGGACAATTATGCCTGACGGTACTATGCATAAATAGTGTTAGAACCTGGAAATTAGTTGTCTGCTGATAGTCGGTTCTGAGAAAACAGTCTTTGGAGAGGTAGAAAATGCCTCAACTAGCACCGCATATATTTGATATCTTATACCAGCAGGGCGTAAAACACGCGTTTGGCATACCTGGGGATTTTGCCCTAACGCTATTTGATGCACTAGCAGCCAGCAAGATTGACCCATTGTGATGACACACGAACCCTGTGTAGGCTTTGCTGCTGATGCTTACTCCCGGATTCGGGGTTTGGGTTTAGCGGTTGTTACCTACAGTGTTGGCGGGTTGAATATGGTGAATGCTGTAGTAGGCGCTTATGCGGAGAAATCACCATTAGTAATTTTAAGTGGTGGCCCAGGCAAAGGATAGAGTTGTACCAATTCGTAATTCGTAATTAAGACAATCCCCAATCCCAATGGATAATATTTTTCGGTTTGCTGATGATCTAGCCCTGCCAAGATTATTCACATCTACGAAAGAGAAGCGGATTTAAAAGCGATCGTCGTAGTTGATAATATTGCTTGTACCCCTGCGATCGGTGGAGTACGGATGGCAGTAGATGTGACTACAGAAGAAGTCTTTCGACTAGCGCGAGCCATGACCTTGAAAAATGCTGCTGCTGAGTTAACCTACGGTGGCGGCAAATCTGCAATTCTAGCTGACCCAAAACAGCCCTTGGCAGATAAAGAACATTTGATACGTACCTTTGCCCGTGCCATCAAGGATATTACTGAGTATATCCCCGGCCCCGATATGGGAACAGATGAACAGTGCATGGCTTGGGTCAAGTCAGAAATTGGTCGGGCTGTTGGGCTACCAAGAGCAATGGGTGGTATCCCCTTAGATGAAATTGGTGCTACTGGTTTTGGTCTTAGTGTCTGTACAGAAGTTGCCAGTAAGTTTTGCCACCTCGATTTAAAAGGTAGCCGTATTGTAATTCAAGGTTTTGGTTCGGTCGGCAAACACGCTGCTCGCTTCTTAGCTGCTCAAGGGACGCTACTTGTAGGAGTAGCAGATTCTCAAGGGGCGCTGTTTAATCCTCAAGGAATCAATGTAAAGCAGTTAATCAAACTCAAAAATTCTGGTAAGAGTGTCATTGACTATCCACAAGGAGACAAGCTAGACCGGGACGCAGTTATTGACATTGAATGCGATATTTGGATACCAGCCGCCAGACCTGATGTCATTCATGCTGATAATGTTGCTCGCTTGAAAACTCACCTCGTGGTCTCAGGTGCTAACATCCCGTTCAAGGAAACAGCCGAAAGGATATGTCATCAACGGAATATTCTTGTAGTACCTGATTTCATTGCCAATGCAGGGGGCATAATCTGTGCTGCGGTTGAGTATGATGGTGGAAATCAGACAATAGCTTTTGAGACTATTGCTGAGAAAATTTGCCACAATACGACGCTAGTGTTAGAACGAGCTACCCAAACAGACAGGCTACCACGACAGATTGCCGTAGAACTTGCTCAACGACGGGTATGTATTGCTAAGGAATATTTTTCTTAGCTTTAAACAAAATTTCGTGGATTTAATAGGTATTTATTGGTTTTTAATTATTGATTAGTTAGAAATTTTTAAGAAGTGTACGCAGTCTATATTCTTCAGTTTTGATCAGATTTTTATCAACAGGTGGCTGCGAGATAAGAGGTATGGGGAAATTATTCCAAAATTAAAGATAGGTAAAAGCCTCTTCTATAATTTTTATGAATTCTAATCCAGTCTATTTTACAACTACTCCATGTTCAAATTAGTATAATTATCCTCATCTTAAAGACGTAGGATATGAGCCTAAAACTCTTCTTTAGATAGATAGAAACTCTCTTGAAAACTACATCTATAGGTTGATACTTAAATTAAGTTATTTTCTAATATTTAGGAATACCTTGTAAATCGATTAGAGAAACTTTAGCTGGGGTAAATAAAATTTACGAATATTGACATAGTATTAAATATAAAACCGATTTTATTGAGGAAATAAAATAATAACTGGACGCACCACAAACTTCACAAGCGGTAGAATTACGGCGATTAGTGCCACTATTGATGTGGGCTATGGTAACGGGAGGACAGCCCGTTTCAAGGATCAGATAGTTACTACCAATCTTTCGGCTGGTGGTGACTCTGGTTCAGTGGTTGCTACTTTGGTAAATAACACCCCGGCGGCTGTAGGGCTGTTGTTTGCTGGCTCGTCGGTGGCAACTATTGTCAATCAAATCGAAAATGTGCGATCGCTATTACAAATAGAAGTTGCAGAACAGATCCTCTAAATACTGGTCAAGGGTAATAGGGAAAATTTTCTTCTTAATTCCCAATTACCCTTGACTCCTCTAGGGAGAAATTAAAATGGCGGGAATGACTTGGCTTCATCTTTCAGATTGGCATCAGAAGGGGAAAGAATTTGACAGGCAGGTTGTACGTGATGCCTTAATTAGAGATATTGAGGAGCGGGAGAAAATCAGTCCAGACTTGGCAAAGATTGATTTCATCATCTTTAGTGGTGATGTGGCTCACGCTGGTAAAAAGGAAGAATATACAGCAGCGTGGGAAAATTTATTCGAGCCTGTGCTTCAAGCAACTGGGTTAACTGCCGAGCAGCTGTTTATTGTACCAGGCAACCACGACCTCGATCGCAGTGCCTTTGAATTGCTACCAAATTCTATCCTCCAGCCCTTTGAGTCTAATGAGCAGGTCAAAGATTGGCTGACGAACAAAAAAAAATGCGATCGCCTGCGGGAACCCTTTGAAGCCTATAGAGAATTTGTTACTCAATACACACATCAGACTCAACCTGACTACAGCAGTATCCGCAGGCTATCGATCGATGGAAAGCGGGTAGCATTGCTTGGTCTAAACTCTGCTTTAATGGCTGGGCGGGTAAATGAAAGAGGAGAAGTAAATGATGATGGAAAACTAATTGTTGGAGAACCTCAATTGTATGATGCCCTCCACAAAATAGCTAGTGATGAGGTTCGGATTGCGGTGCTGCATCATCCGTTAGAATTGCTAGCTGAATTTGAACGCGATCTAATCACACAACGTCTTCAAGACAACGATGGGTGTCATTTTCTTCTATGCGGTCATCAGCATCAAGCTAAAGCTTATCAAGTAACTGGGACAACAGGAAACTGTGTAATTATTCCAGCTGGTTCCAGCTACAGCAACCGTGGTTATCACAATGGTTACAATTTTGTACACCTTGATTTTGAAACTAATAAAGGAATCGTATATCTGCGCCTCTGGGATGATAATGGCAACTACTGGTGCAAACACACAGCAAAGTCCCATGAGGATGGGTATATCACCTTTGAACTTCCAAAAAAAGAGATTAGAAACCGAAATATCCCAAGTATTGGAATATTGCCAGACGAAATACAAAACACGCTTAAACAACACTTCGATTGGCTAATTCCCAAAATCAAAAATGGCTTAGTCATTCCTTTCTTGGGAGCAGATATTAACTTATGCGATCGCTCACAAGATCCAAATTTGGCACCCAAACCGTGGGAATGGAACCTGAACAGTGACTATCCACCTACTAGTGTAGAAGTCGCTGCTTACCTAGATAGAAGCCATAAATACTTACAGAGAATGCGTTGTCCGTTATGCGACGAAGAAAATTTGCCTGCTAACTGTCCAATTATGACACAATTTGTAACTAGACTGGATCTTCAGAATGTGTCGCAATACTTCAATCTTCTGAGTGAGGGTGAAGAGAACATCAAAGAGACAATCGCAGCCATCACTGAAAAAGAATACAAACCTAACCGATTGCATCAGTTCTTAGCTAAACTTCCTCGTTTCATGGATGAGATGGGCTATTCCGCTAGGATTAAAAGTTTAGGTGAAAAAACTCGTTATCAACTAATAGTAACGACCAATTTTGACAGAACACTAGAACAAGCCTTTATAAATGCCAAGCAGCCATTCGATTTAGTTTCTTATACGGCAGGTGCTGAAGATAGCGAAGGACAGATTGTTAAACAGTTTGTCCATCAAAGATTTGAACATGAAATTGAGGGAAATAAGGATTCACCAGTAGTTCAAATAGGTCAACTAAAACCGATTCCGCCAGGAACTGCTAACGAATATTCAGACTTTTCACTCAATGAGCGTCCAGTCATCTTAAAACTCTATGGCCCTGTTGATTTGCCAGAACGCCCAAGAAAAAGCTTTGCGATCACAGAAGATCATTTTATTGACTATTTAGCTTATGCCGATAACAAACCTGTGGATTTACTGCCAAGCTATCTGTTAGGCAAACTCAACAACAGCCATATTTGGTTTTTAGGATATAGCCTACGCTATTGGCATCAGCGTGTCATTTTACACCGCTTGTTGCCAGAGAAAGAAAAAAGGAAGACACAAACATGGTGGGCAGTTCACCCAAAACCTGATGCTTTGGATAAGTTCCTTTGGAAGAATAAAGATGTAGAAATCATGAGTGAAATATCTTTAGAAATATATTTTGATGAATTGAACAACAAACTGAAAAAACAGTAGTAAACATTAAAAACTGAGAATAAGAGAAAATTATGTACTGTGATAGCATTGAGATTCCTGCACCCTACAAAGGACTAATTCCTTATTCACAAACAGATAAGTTGTTCTTCTTTGGGCGAGAAAAAGAGCAACAAATAGTGATTCAAAATTTGTGGGCTTCAAGGCTGACAGTTGTCTATGGGGCTAGTGGTGTAGGTAAAAGTTCGCTCATGCGGGCGGGTGTTGCTTATAATTTGCGTCAAGCTGCCTTGGAAAACCAAGAAACAACTGGTAAGCCAGGGTGGGGTGCGATCGTTTTTCCTCCACTGAAAGGCGAATTAGATGATAGTTTGTCTTGGCAAGATCCACTGACAGGGATCAAGAAACAATTGGAAGCAGAAATAACTAGTCTTTTCGATACTGAATCACCACGTGAAATTAAGCAACAATTTGAGCAAGCACTCAAAGCTATTACTAAAAATCCAGAACAACCTTCTTTTACCGATATCTTGAAGGCTTGGATAGAGATTGTTCACCAAGAAGATGAGAACGGTAGGTTATTTATTATCCTAGATCAGTTCGAGGACTATTTTGATTTCTTCAACGATAGTGTTCAAGACACCTTCGCTGATGAATTTTCTCAAGCTGTTAATAACTCTAGTTTGAATCTTCATTTCCTCATTTCTATTCGTGAAGATGCCCTGTCTAAACTTGACCATTTTAAAGGTCGCATCTTCCGTAACTTATTAGACAATCGTATAGCAATCAAACATCTGAACCGCCAATCAGCACAGGATGCAATTGAGAAACCAATTGCTGAATATAACCGACAGCAAACTATCCTTGATAACTTGTGTAAATCAAAGTTAACCGTACTCTACGGTGACAGTAGTGCAGGTAAAAGTACAATTTTGCGAGATGGTGTTGCTTATTATCTGCATCAAGCAGCAGAACAAAATATGCAAACATCTGGCAAGCCAAAATTAGCAGTTACCCTATTTAATTGTTGGTATGAAGGCAAACCATTAGATAATTTATTGTTGCAAATTAAGAAATCTATTAAAGATATAGTAAATATCGAAGTTCCTCACTTAGATTTATCATTTACTGACACTTTACAGGCATGGACAAAGCTTATTAATATTGATGAGAGTGCTAAGATCTTCATTATCCTTGACCAGTTCGAGGAATACTTAACCCCTTCTCCTACAGATAAAACACAATTATTTTTAGATGAAATTTTTCGTGCAATTAATCATCCAGAATTAAATATTAATTTGCTCCTTTGTCTTCACAGCAATACTATTCAAAAACTTAATATCTTTAAAAAAGATATAGTTAAATTATGCCCGTATTACTTACACATATCCTCAAGTTTTGTCAAAAAAGAACCTATTGTAGATAATTTGCTCGATTCTACAATTATTCAATCTATCAAAGATGAATTAGTCAGTATTGAACTAGACTTAGTTACAGCAGTTTTGGATGATATAGCTCTTTCGCAAGCACAGTCAGAACAGAGGTTTGAAACTCCTTACCTCCAACTGGTAATGCTGCGTCTATGGAAACAGGAAATAAGTGGTGAATCTCTTTCTCACAGCCTAGAAAAACAAAGCTATATAAACTTAGGCAAATCAGAGCAAATTGTCCAAGATCATCTCGATCAAAAGCTGGAAGATTTCAAGACTGATTTCAATATTGATACTTCTTATCGTCTCTTTTACTACTTAGTTACACCATCTGGTGATAAACTTGCTCTCAAAGCCAAAGATTTATGTGATTACGTTAACGCAGAACCAAACCAAACTGAAAAACTTGAGATAGAAAGGGTTTATCAATGGCTAAATAAACTTAGTCAAGGCGAGGCTCGAATTATCCGCCCACTAGCTGCTGATTACTATGAAATTTTCTTAGATGTTTTGGCTAAAGCAATCTGGAAGCGGCTACAGCGTCAACGCAAAATCAAACAAATTGAGCAGATGGCGAAAGATGCTTTGCTACAATTTGAGTCTTCTGAGTTAGAAGCATTACTGACAGCGATGCGTGCTGGACAAGAGTTTCAGAATAACATTCAAGATGGACTGTTACCCCAAAATTGTCACGCTCCCCAATTAAAAGCTACATTGCAGAAGATTCTTGACAACATCAGAGAGGAGAATCAATTTCAAGCACACCCAACAACTATCTATAGCGTCAATTTCAGCCCTGATAGTGAGTATTTAGCTACTGGCTCAGAAGATAATACTGCCCGTTTGTGGGATTTACAAGGTCACTTAAAACAAGAATTCAAAGGTCATCAGGGCTGGGTTTATTGCGTCAGTTTTAGCCCCAATGGTAAGTATTTTGCTACGGGTTCGACTGACCATACTGCCTACCTGTGGGACTTACAGGGTAACTTAAAACAAGAACTCAAAGGTCATCAGGGTTGGGTTTTGAGTGTCAGTTTTAGTCCTGATGGTAAATATCTTGCTACTGGCTCTGCCGACGGTACGGCCCGCCTATGGGACTTACAAGGTAATCAGATTGGTGAATCTTTCCAAGTTCATAAGGGCTGGATTTGGAGCGTTAGTTTTAGTCCACCGGATGGAAAGTACCTTGCTACTGCCTCATCTGACGGTCATGTCTGCTTATGGGATTTACAAAATAACTCTTGGGATAAATTTCTAGTCAATGGGGTTACAGTTTATAGCATCAGTTTTAGTCCTGATGGAAAGCACTTTGCTACTGCCTCATCTGATGGTACTGCTCGCCTATGGGACTTGCAAGGCAAGCTACAGCAAGAATTTATAGGCCATCAGTGTTGGGTATATAACGTCAGTTTTAGTCCCGATGGTCAGCACCTTGCCACTTGCTCTGCTGACGGCACATCCCGTCTGTGGGACTTACAAGGTAATCAATTGGCTGTATTTAAAGATCATAAGGGCTTTGTTTGGAGTGCCAGTTTCAGCCCCGATGGGCAACACATCGCCACCAGCTCTGCTGACGGCATAGTTCGCCTGTGGAACTCAAGAAACAAGCATTTAGCCAAATTCAACGGTCATAAGGGCTTGGTTTGGAGTGTCAGTTTCAGCCCAGATGGACAGATGCTAGCCACTGGCTCATCTGACAAAACTGCCCGCCTGTGGGGCTTACAAGGCAATGCTATTGGTAATCCTTTTCAAGATCATGATGGCCCTATCTTGAGTGTTAGTTTTAGTCCCGATGGACAGAAACTGGCCACTGGTTCAGAAGATGGTACTGCCCATCTGTGTGATTTACAGGGCAATTTACTACAAGAATATAAAGGTCATAAAGGCTGGGTCTGGAGCATCTGTTTTAGCCCAGATGGTAAGTATTTTGCTACTGCCTCATCTGAGGATGGTACAGCTCGCTTGTGGAACTTGCAAGGCAACTTACTACAAGAATTTAAACACAATAATCCAGTTTGGAGCGTCAATTTCAGTCCGGATGGACAGATGCTAGTCACTGGTGCTGCCGATAATACTGCCCGCCTATGGGATTTACAAGGTAAGTTATTACAACAATTTAAAGGTCACAAGGGCTGGGTTTGGAGTGTCAGTTTTAGCCCCGATGGACGGATGCTAGCCACTGGTTCTGCCGATGGTACAGCCCGCCTGTGGGATTTGCAAGGTAAGTTATTACAACAATTCAAAGGTCACAAAAACTGGGTCTGGAGTATCAGTTTTAGCCCCGATGGACAGATGCTAGCCACTGGTTCTGCCGATGGTACAGCCTGTCTGTGGGACTTACAGGGGCAATTAGTGCAAGAATTCAAAGACCATGAGGGAGCGGTTTATAGTGTTAGTTTTAGCCCCGATGGACAGATGCTAGCCACAAGTTCTGTAAATGGAACTGTTCGGCTATGGTCAATTGAAAATTTTGAGCGTCTTTTGGCAAGAGGGCGTAATTGGCTCAAGGACTATTTTGCCAACAATTCTCATAATCGAAAAGATTTAAAGGTGTGTGACAACACAGATAGTTCTTCCTAGTTTAACTTTTGTTATGGTTATATTAAGTTGATATTTAAAAATTTGATTTCTTAATAAATTACCTTACTTTGCTTATGTCTATCCAGCAACTTCAAGAATTCCTCAATTTTCACAAAATTAAATATAAAACGATTCATTATTCACTTGCTCATACGTCACAAGAACTTACAACATATAAATATACGTTAGGAATGGATTTAATTGAAGCTGTACTAGTAGAAATTGACGGACAAAAAATAGCTGTGACTCTTTTACCAGCCAGTTTACAAGCCAATGTAGGCTCTCTCCAAGCAGCTTTAGATATAAACAAAGGTAGATTACTTCAGCAGAAAGAATTTGAGCATTTATTCCCCTATTGCGAATTTGGGACACTTCCTCCCTTCGGGGAACTTTACAATATGGAGGTTTTTTGGTGGCAAGATTTAGCTAAAAATCAAGAGGTTGCATTCTACGCTTATTCTTATGCTCATTTGGTTAGAATGAAGTATGCTGATTTTGAAAAACTAGTCAATCCTCACAAGGGCATAGTATTTTCGACTAGACCAAAATATCGGGTAGAAATTGCAGCAGTTATCCCACAAGTTGCTAGGCATGAACTTGATATATATGAACATTGTTTTTTAGGGATAAGTTTAGAAAGTAAAAATTTTTCCATAGCAAGATTAATAGGAATGACGGATTGGATTAGTAAACATTTTAAAAAATGCACTGTTTTGATTGGTGATAGCATACATCGAATTACTTTACAAATAAATCAAGGTTTAAATGAAAAACAGTCCCTTAACAAGGCACTAATTTTAGGAAGAGAGTATGTAGATAATGCAAGTTATGTTTTTGATAATTACACTGCTAACTGTCTTTTTAATGTAATCTTTTGCTCAGAAATACAAAAAACAGAAGATTATTTTAAATATTATGAACAATTAAAAAATATTATTAGACAGAATGAGAATTTTGCCAATTCAGTTAAATCTTCTGTGAAAGAGTTTGTCCTTCGGCACTTTGAACAAAATACTGAAAATTTTGATAGTTATGTAGAATTGTCATCTAGATATTTACTCGAAGAATTAGCTATTTTTGCCTGTCTTGTTAAAGACGACTTATCAATAATGATTTATCCAGGCTCTTTATTAAAGATTTTAGGAGAAATTGCCGAAGGGCATTATTCTGGTGTTCCCGATAGCCTAAAAAAAATTATCCATGTTTCTTTACATCTTAAAGGTAGATGATATTGCTAGTCTTATAAATTATCAATACTGCCAAAAATTTTAATATTAATAAATGGAAAATAATTTAAATGGCCAGTAATTACAGGTTAAAAAACAACCAGTATTTTCATTTTTAAATTAACTCTATTTTAGTCTCAGTGAACTCAGTATTCACCAATGTCTACACCACCATCTACTGAATCTCATTCGAGTCCGCTAGATGATTTTGAACTAGATTTGCTCAAACAGGAATACTTTTTTCTGCAAACTACTATCGAAGACTATAATAAGCAGATTTGGATCATCAAAGCGCTGGGTATTACTGGTACTAGTGCTGTTTTAGGATTGATGTTAAAAGAAAAACAAAATGCCATTACCATTGCTATTATGGGTTGTGCTATACCCATATTTTTCTGGATTCTTGAAAGTCAATGGAAACATTTTCAGCGTGGTTTTTATCCCCGCATTGCTCAAATTGAGTCCATTTTCATTAATACTTATGGTTTGTTGAGTCCTAAAATCTACGGGAGTTGGACTTATACTTTCAAGCGCAGTCCAACTCCCCAACATAAAGGTTATCTGTGGGATGGTTTGCTGAATCGTAGTGTCTGTATCAGCTATTTGCTAGAGATTGCCTTTCTCTTGATCATGGCTGCGATCGCTCCTAATTTTGCAAAATAATCATTATACTCACTGTGGCTCAGGAGATAGCTATGGCTAAATTACCTGACTAGAACTACCTTCTTCCGTACTTGCTATTTTTAAAAGAGTTTTCAATACAGAGTCAGGGTTAAGGCTGATAGAATCAATACCTTGTTGAACCAAAAATTGAGCAAATTCTGGATAGTCACTGGGTGCTTGTCCACAAATTCCTATTTTGCGCCCGTGCTTTTTAACTGTGGCTATAGCTTTGGCAATCATCCGCTTCACAGCTTCATTACGTTCATCAAATAAATGCGCTACTAATTCAGAATCTCTATCTACTCCTAATGTTAATTGTGTCAGGTCATTCGAGCCAATTGAGAACCCATCAAAGATTTCACAAAACTCATCAGCCAATTGCACATTACTTGGTAACTCGCACATCACATAGACCTGCAAACTGTTTTCTCCCCGCACCAAACCATGCTTTGCCATCTCTGATAGCACGCGCTGACCTTCTTCGGGAGTACGACAAAATGGAACCATTAAAATTACATTAGTTAAACCCATGTCATCACGTACACGCTTCATCGCTAGACATTCCAAAGCGAAGCCTGCACGGTAGCGTTCATCGTAGTAGCGAGAAGCACCACGCCACCCCAGCATCGGGTTTTCTTCTTGGGGTTCAAACTGCTTGCCGCCTAAAAGGTTAGCATATTCATTACTCTTGAAGTCTGACAGGCGCACAATCACAGGTTTAGGATAAAAAGCAGCTGCGATCGCGCCAATACCTTGAGCTAGTTTATCGATAAAGTACGCGGTTTTATCTTCGTATTGGCCAGTTAACTCGGCAATCTGAGACTTGGCAAACTGATCTTCTAATTCATCAAAGTGAATTAATGCTAGTGGATGTGTCTTAATATGATTAGCAATAATAAATTCCATTCGTGCTAATCCCACTCCATCATTAGGGATAGCAGCATAACTCAATGCTTCTTCTGGATTGCCCACATTCATCATAATTTTGGTATGAGTATGGGGCAATTTCTCCAATGCTAATTCTGTTACTTCATAGGGCAATAAACCTTGGTAAATTTTGCCAGTTTCACCTTCTGCACAGCTAACAGTAATTTCTTGCCCTGTTTTCAATACAGTGGTGGCGTTACCACAACCAACTATTGCCGGAATACCTATTTCTCTAGCAATAATTGCACTGTGGCAAGTACGCCCACCTTGGTTAGTGACAATTGCACTAGCACGTTTCATAATTGGTTCCCAGTCGGGATCGGTGCGATTTGTGACTAGCACTTCTCCAGGTTGAAACTGGTTAATTTGATGCACATCTAAAATCACTCTGGCTTTACCTTGCCCAATCATCTCACCCACACTCCGCCCTGTACTCAACACTTCACTCTTTTGGTGTAACTGATAAGTGCGGAGAACATTTTTCGATTTCTGAGATTGTACTGTTTCGGGACGCGCCTGCACGATAAAAAGTTCATTGGTAATACCGTCTTTTGCCCACTCAATATCCATTGGTGTGTAGACACCACGGACTTGTGAGTAATGTTCTTCAATAAGGCAGCAAGCTTGGGCTAATTGTAAAATTTCTTCATCACTAAGGGCATATTTTAGGCGATCGCTTGCCGCAACACGTATATTTTTGGTCAATTTCGATCCCCCAGTATCGTAGACCATTTTGATTTCTTTTGTACCCAGTCGCTTTTCTAAAATTGGGCGATATCCCTGCTTTAGGGTAGGTTTAAATACTAAATACTCATCAGGATTTACTGCACCTTGTACTACATTTTCTCCCAAACCATAGGCAGCAGTAATCAATGCTACATCTTGAAAACCTGTTTCAGTATCAATTGAGAACATCACTCCAGATGTTGCCAAATCAGAACGCACCATTTTTTGTACGCCTACCGAGAGGGCTATGCTAAAGTGGTCAAAGCCTTTGAGTTCACGGTAGGAAATAGCACGGTCAGTATAGATTGAGGCAAAGCACTTATGGCAAGCTTCTAGTACACCTTGCAATCCGTGGACATTGAGGTAGGTCTCTTGCTGTCCGGCAAAGCTAGCATCAGGTAAGTCTTCTGCTGTGGCGCTAGAACGGACTGCGACATCAGTATTAGTACCATATTGTTCTTCAAGGTCTTGATAAGCTTGAGTAATTGCTTGTTGCAATTCTAGTGGAAATGGAGTTTGTAGCATTAAAGCTCGTACTTGCTTTCCAAGAGAATGGAGATTGTTCACATCTTCTATATTTAAATCTGCAAACAATTGCCGTAATTTAGGTTCCAAACCTGCTGAAGAGATAAAATAATGATAAGCATAAGCTGTAGTAGCAAAACCTGTGGGTATCTTGATACCTTTAGGTACAAGCTGCTGAATCATTTCTCCCAAAGAAGCGTTCTTGCCACCTACTAGAGATATATCTGCAATTCCAACTTGGTTTAAAGGTAATACCAAGGCGTTTTCTTGGGAAAATTGATGAGTAGTTTGTTGATTAACTAGTGCTTCTGGCATGGAAAATTTCCTTTTATCAAGCTAATCGCGAGGGTTATAGTCGTCTCAATAAGGTTCGGTTAGCTTGTTTATCGCTCAAAGAAAAGATCCCCCCAACCCCCCGATAAATTGGGAGGCTATTTTCCTCCTTTACTTCCTTAAAGGAGCTATATTCTTTAATTTACCCCTTTTTAAGGGGGTAGCCGTAGGCGGGAGGATCTTATGCGAACCGTATTGATAGTCATCTCACACTTATGGTTATAGAAAGATTATTTGAGGAACTTGTGAGGGTGTGGCTAAATAATCTACAGAAAAATACTGCAAATATAGATAAGTTGGCGTTGCATAATAAGAATATGAATGGCATTGCTGAGTAAAGATATGAATTTGTATCACGCAGAGGAGCCACTGCGTTGCGCGGGTTTCCAAGGCACTCCGTTGGACGGCTTTGCCGGCTTGAAGGAAGTGCCGCCGCGTTGTAGCAAGTGGCGTCGCGCAGAGGCACAGAGAATAAGAGTTTGAGAGTTTGAATTTTTGACTTTCATACTCAAATTCAGCAACGCCAGGAATTTTAATGTAGTGGACTGTCTAGACTAAAATGTTCCATTGAATTTTTCTTGACGGCTCACTTACGAACTAGGATTTTATTATGATAAAAAAGACAAAATTATAAAGGTAGCCTTAAGTAAAAAATACTACCTGCTCCTATTTGACTTTCAACCCAGATTTGCCCGTTGTGTTGCTCTACTATATTGCGACAAATAGCCAGGCCTAAACCTGTTCCACCTTGCTGACGAGAATCGGAAGCATCCACTTGATGAAACCGCTCAAAAATAGATTCTAACTTGTTAGCAGGAATCCCTCTACCTTGGTCTTGTACCTTAAATAATGCATCTGAAGCTTGACCATCTTTTGTTTTGATTTCTTCTACTGTTATTAATACATTAGACCCTTTAGGTGAAAACTTAATCGCATTACTCAGCAAATTTGTTAGTACCTGGATAATCCGATATTTATCAACTGTTAATTCAATGGATTGAGGTAAAACTGATAAATTAACCCCATATTCATTAGCTATTAATTGCATTAATTCTGTAGATTCTATTAATAACTCAGTAGCATTAGTTTTTTCTTTATTTAAAGTGAATTGTCCTGATTGCAACCTTTCTAAGGTTAGAATATCATTTACTATTCTGACTAAGCGTTCAGAGCTGTCTGACACAATTTGAATGATCCGCTTAGCCTGTTCAGAATCAAGCTTTACCAAACCAGTTTTCAATAAGCTTAAACCTCCTTGGATCGAAGTCATGGGGGTACGTAATTCGTGACTAACAACTGAGATAAACTCATTCTTGATTTTTTCTAATGCGTAGCGTTCTGTAATATCTTCACCGATGCTCATCGTACCTAATTTTCTGCCTTGTGAATCTCGTAGTAACGTATTGTTCCAAGCAATTACGCGTTCTTCTTTAGATTTCGTAATAATTGGATTCTGGTAGTGAGAATGTAATTCTTCCTCTAACGTTTCTACAAAAACCTTTTGTATATTATCTTGCTGATGCTGCGGAATAAAATTGGCAACCCATTCTTTACCTAAAATTTCTTCTTGCGTATACCCACTCAATTCTAAAAAGAAAGGATTGATATATTCAACTTTACCTGTTCTATCAAGTCCGATAACTAACAACTGCACATTTTCTAATAAGCTACGCCAACGGCGTTCTGCTTCACGTAGTTGAGCTTCAGTTTTTGTTTGTTGGTTAATAGTTGCTGTCAGAATGTTGATTAATCTATGTAAGTGTGAATTTGCTTGAGATAATTCAGTAGTTCGCTCTGCAACTTTAATTTCTAATTCTGCTTTTGCTTGTTGCAAAGCAGCTTCCGCTTGCTTGCGTTGGGTAATATCTAAACAAGTACCAAGCATCCGTATTGCTGTAACTTCGTCGTCATAGATACATTTTCCTTTTCCTGCAATCCAATGAATGCTACCATCAGTCCAAATAACTCTGAATTCTACATAATATTCAGAGTTATTGTCTTTAGCATCAATTACTTTTTGGTGAATTGCTCCTCTATCTTCAGGATGGAGGCAGGCGAGAAAAGCTTCATAGTTACCAGCAAAACTACCCGGAGTTATACCAAATAATTGCTCTTGACGGCTTGACCATTTGAGATGGTTAGTCAGAATATTCCAATCCCAAGTTCCCATCTGAGAAGCTTCTAAAGCTAATCTTAAATGTTCCTCACTTTCTTGTAAAGCAATCTCAGTCTGTTTTTCTTTAGTTATTTCTTTTAAAAAAATTGATATACCTTCCAAAGAAGGATAAATGCGCTTTTCAAACCAGCGTTGGCTCGATGAATAAAATTTTTCTACTTGAATAAAACGTTGCTCATTTAAAGCTTGTAAATAATCATTATAAGAATTATGACTAAGTATGTAGGGAGATTCTTGCCAAATATTTTTACCAATTAAATCCTTTGCTTTCTTCCCAAAAATTTCTGCTGCTTTTTGATTAACATAGGTGTAGCACCAATTAGTATCGATAGCTACAAAAGCATCGCTAATGCTCTCTAATATATTAGATAAACTATTTTTGGTTGCTTCTGCTTCTGCACGAGCAGCTTGTTCACGGATTACCATCTCTGCTATTTTTTCTTCTATCTGTTTGCGCTCTGTGATATTTGTCAGCGTCACTACACTACCAATATGTTGCTTGTCTAAATTTAATAATGGAGCCGCACTCAACAGTAAATGAAATTCGCTACTATCTTCGCGGTTTAAGAATACTTCTACTCCTTGAAAACATTGACCTTGTAGCAAGCTAGATACTGAAAATACTTCTTGCTTTTGCTGGCAATTTGCTAATTGATTGGTAAATAAACACTCTTCTATTTTTTGATAGCCGCTGCAACGATGACATTGCAGCGGAAACGACAAATCAAATTGTTGAAATAATGGATTCTTCCCACACAGTTGCTGTGCTACTTGATTAGCACGAATAATTTGCCAACTTTGATCACAAACAATAATAGCTTCGGCTGCTTGTTCGAGAATAGAGTTTGCTAGTCTTTCAGCCGCTACAATTTCTGCATTACGTTTTTGCTCGGTTAAGTCGGTTACTACTATGCAAGTAACGGCTACGTCATCTATTTGCAATGGCTTAAAAGACAAATAAATAGGTATTTGAGTTTCATCCTCAGCAATTAAGTAAACTTCTCCTCGACAAAATTCCTGCTTTGCTTGGCGAAATAATCCTTGAAATACCTGTTTTTCTTGTGGCGCTATGTAATCTTCAAAGTTAGAGCCGATTACTTTCTCTAGTGGCTTTTTGAGCATTACCGCTAAAGGGTGATTGCAGTAAAGAATTGTTCCATGCTCATCTATAGTCACAGCGCCTTCATGCATCTCTTGCAAAAAAGCACGGTAAGGATAATCAGTATCTTGCAAAGTGAAAATTCGTTCTTCTTGAGGGCTAGATATAACTAAAGCATCTACCTCTCCCATTCTAATAGCTCTAAATGTCTCTTCTAAGACCTGTATTTGATTACGTAGAGCTATATTTTCTAGTTCAAGTTCTTCGCGTGTTTTCACTACAATCACCTATTCACCGACTAATTACTAATTCGTAGTTCGTAATTGATGGTACAATACCCTCAACTCGTTGATAGATAAAAATAACTTTCCCGTGTATTTCCTACCTATAGCTTTAGCAATAGAGGAATACTTAAAAGGTATAGTTGTTCAGTTACCAATAATTTTGAGCTATCTTTGAATCTCAGGATTTTTTCAAGAAATATCTAAAGCAACGATCACCTTATCAACATTTGTTAAATCGCCAATCAACTGTTGTAAAGGTGGCGGAAGCTCTTTGATTAAAGTAGGCACAGCAAATATATGGTCTTTTTCTAAAATCTCAGGTTGTTGGTATATATCAATAATTTCCATTTCATAGCGTCCTTTTAAATATTTTTCACAAATTCTTTTCAGCATTTGAATAGCACGCATTGATCTAAGGGTATTGCCAGCTACATACAAACGTAAAACATATTTTTGTATGTCTGTATTTGCTAGCGCTTTTTCAAAATCTTCGGTAGATTCTATAATTAGTTCATGCGAACTATCGTTAGTTTGGTTTGAATTATTCATGGCCACTCTTCTGTAATATTTAATTTACGTAAATCTAGCCCTACTAAGACTTTTTCAGTATTAGATAAGTCTCCAATTATTTGCTTAACAGGCTCAGGTAATTTTCTCACTAAAGTTGGAATAGCTAATATTTGATCCCCTTTAGCTAATTGGGGATTTTCTATGAGGTCAATTACTTCAATACGATATTTACCCTCTAGGTATTCTTCACAAATTTTTTTCAGATTGGCAAATGCTTTTAAAGACTTAGGAGTTTGTCCAGCTACATATAGCCGTAACTCCCAAATTTCTTCTACTGTATGGCTAGATTGAGATAGGGGATTCATATATTTAACCGTAACAAAAATCTCTATTCATGTGTCAGCTTGGCGCAAATGTAATCTTTGTTTTTGTTCATCTAATAAAACTTGTTCTTGTGTCTTTTCGAGAGAAATTAACCTTTCAATTTCTTTCTTTTCAATTTCAAATTGAGCTTGTATAGCTTTGACTTGTGCTTCGGTCAGTAAACGTTTACGTTCAATCTCACGCTGTTTTTGCTCAATTTTTTGTTGGCGGGCCATAGCAGCAGATTTGTCTTTAGCTTCTTGTATAATTCTTGCTGTACCTGTGAGTACACCTTCCGTCCCTAAATACACATCTAATAACTGTAGCCCTTCAGTAGTTAAAATAAATTCTCGTACTTGATTAGAGTGTGACATACCGCGAGATTTAAGTACATGAATTAAACGATTGCGCTCACCATTACTCTCTACAGTTCGCAGCAGTATCCAAGTATCAGCTAATGAAGAAATCCCTATCTCTGTATATTCTACAAAAGCACTATTAGCTTCATTTAAATTTGTAAAAATTGTTGTGATATTTTTTGTTTTCAGATAATCTATCAGGCGCATCATAAAAGATTTCATCTGAATATCGCTACTACCATAAGTTAAGTTAGATATGGGGTCGAGAATGACTGCATTAGGTTGAAAGTCATTAACTGTACTCAGCATATTCACAAGGTGCATTTCTAAACCATAAAACGTTGGGCGTAAGGCTTGGAATTTGAGTAATTTTTTATTAACCGCAGTCTCTAAATCGATACCAATAGAACGCATATTGCGAATAATCTGTTGGGGAGATTCTTCAAAGGCGAAATAAAGGCATTTTTCTCCTCTTTTACAAGTAGCATCAGCAAAATGAGCGCAAAATGAACTCTTACCAGTTCCCGCCGTACCGGAAATTAAGATACTGCTACCACGAAAAAAACCTTGTCCTCCCAACATGGTATCGAGGCGTTTGATACCACTAGGTATCCATTCGGTTGTGACTGGATAATCTAAGCCGACAGAGGTAATTGGGAGAACGGAAATACCATCTTCCTTAATCAAAAATGGATACTCGTTTGAGCCGTGCCTAGAACCACGATACTTAATAATTTGTAACCACCGGGTTGAAAGTTCATTACTGACACGCTGCTCTACGCGGATGACACAATCTGAAACATATTCTTCTAAACCATGTCGTGTGAGGCTATTCTCTCCACTTTCACTGGTAATGATAGCTGTGACACCTTTGGTTTTAAGCCACAGAAATAATCGCCGTAATTCGGCTCGCACGATCGCAGCGTTATCTAAACCACCAAATAATACTTCTAGTGTGTCGATGACTACTCTTTTAGCTGCGATCGCATCAATTTCATAGCCTAATCTAATAAATAATGCTTCTAGGTCATATTCGCCTGTTTCTTGAATCTGACTGCGCTCAACTTGAACGTGGTCAATTACTAATTTTTTTTCTTTGATTAGTTCTGCTACATCCCACCCCAAGGAAGCAACGTTTTGGGTTAACTCCTCAGCAGTTTCTTCAAAGGCCATAAATACGCCTGGTTCATCAAATAAGGTAGCACCCCGTACCAAAAATTCCATTGCCATCAGTGTTTTGCCACAACCTGCTCTACCACAAAGTAGTACTGGTCTTCCTTGTGGTAACCCCCCATAAGTAATTTCATCTAAACCTTGAATACCAGTTGGGCATTTAGCAAGCATTGTAGGTTTTAGCTGTGTATTATTTTTTTCTTTATTCATATCTCACCTAAATGCTTATTTGAGAGTAATCACAACAGTAGGGGCTAGTATTTCTAATAAAAATTAACTCTAAAAACGACCTTGCTTCTATTTCCTTGTACTAATTTATAGAAAGTTTGTGAGGATTTTGTGAAGAAGCGTAATCCTTTCGCAAAACCAATGGATTATCTGGAAAAATAGCTATTGAAAATGATTATCATCTTCTCAAAAGCTGTCTTGTTAACTCAGACGCGGCTGTAGTACAGCCCCCAGAATCCTGTGATAAATATCCAACAAGGTTCCTATTTTACTATTAGATATTTCCTAATTAATTCATTCTTATTCAAAAATTACCATCTTGCTCAACCTACCGCTACTAATTAGCAACCTAGAAATAATATTGGGTTGTGAGATATTTTTACTACTAGTTCTATTGGTTTTATTTAAATTTTTATTTCCTCACAAAATCTTCACAATCATTGGTTAATATTTTGTTATTAGGATATTAGACTAATTTTCTAATCCTATTACTTGAAATCACAATCAAAAGATAATTTACTAATCAATACTAGTGTTTTGATTGATAAAAGTATCTGTAGAAAAACAAAGGGTAAAAAAGATGAAAAAGCGGCTATTGATAATTGATGATGAAGATAGTGTGCGGGAAATTATTCAAATCTCGTTAGAATCAGTGGCTGGCTGGGATATACTAACAGCATCTTCAGGTAGCGAAGGAATAAAAATTGCAGCATCTGAGCATCCTGATGCCATTTTACTAGATGTAATGATGCCTGAGATAGATGGGCCAACTACTTTTAAGCAGCTACAGGCAACTGTTGCAACCTGTGACATTCCTATTATTATGCTGACAGCTAAAGCTCAACCTAGCGAACAAAAGCAGTTGAGAGATTTAGGAGTAGCAGGGGTAATTACTAAGCCTTGTCTACCCCAAGAATTAGTTGATGACATCTGTAGAATTCTTAATTGGAATCAAGTTATCCATCTATAGCAATCCTAAATGAGTTATAAGAAAAATTCACCCCCGGCTAACGCCATCCCTCATTGGTAAGGCTACGGTGTACACACATCTCTGGAACAAAACCAAAATCGTCGTAGATCCCCCTAAATCCCCCTTGGCAAGCAGGGCTGTTTCATTCCCCAAATAGCTTTAAAAATCAAGGGTTCTAGCAATTAAAACGTTAATGTTCAATGTCAGGTAATACCAATTCAATTAATGATTGCAACACATCCTTGGGTGAAGACGCGATGAATCGCGTCTCTACAGATGATCTATTTGTCATATTCTTTTCTCAAATTGGCATAACTTTGAACTTGATTTTTTACAAAGTGTCATTAAATTGCGTTTTGACGATCGCCGGAGTGAGATTGCCAAGGTAAGTACTGAGCGATCGCGCAGTTTGCACTAAGAAATTATTGGGATCTACAAGACATGGACTGCAAGCCAAGACTGCCTCTAAAGGAACTGCTACAACTTGTCCATTTTGCCAAGCTACCATCTGTGCAGATTGCCCATCAGCTAATAAATCTACCGCAGCTTTACCAAAAGCTGTTGCTACCAAACGGTCTAAAGCTGAAGGAATACCACCTCGTTGGATATGTCCTAAAACGGAAACTCGAATGTCAATTTGATTGTTACTGCAACGGCGAATTTCATCGGCAATATATTGACCCATACCACAGGATGGCTTTTCACAGGATGGATAGTTAGATGAATCGGCTGCTATTTGCGCGCCTTCCGCCACAACTACAATTGCAAATCTGCGTCCCCAGCAGCGTAATTCTGCCAAATGCTCGCACACACCTTTAATTGTGTAGGTAATTTCAGGAATCAAAATCACATCTGCCCCGCCTGCAATGCCAGAGTGCAGTGCTAAATGACCAGCGTGGCGTCCCATGACTTCGACAATCATCACGCGATCGTGACTAGCAGCTGTAAATGTCAAACGATTTAGGGCATCAACAATCGTGTTGACAGCAGTATCAAATCCAACTACTCTTTCTGTCTTGCCTACATCATTATCAATTGTTTTCGGAATGGCAACAAACTGCCAATTTCCTTTGCTTTGCAGTTGGTTGAGAATTGCTAAACTGCCATCTCCACCAATACCAATTAAGGCATCTAGTTCTAAAGCATGATAACCTGCAATAATCTCGTCAACATGAGCTAGAGTATCCCCTTTGTTGATGCTACCCAGAATCGTGCCTCCCATATTCAACAAGGGGTCAATGCCACGTAGGTCTAGACCATGTATGCTCAGAGGAATTGCCTTTCTCTCTAAAAGCCCTCTAGTCGCATAAGGAATACCCACTACCTGCCAGTTATAAGTGAGGGTGGCGTGGTTTACAACTGCCCGAATTACAGCATTGAGTCCAGGACAATCGCCACCACTAGTCAGAATCCCAAGTCGTTTTTGCATGGTAATGACACCTCAACAAGAAAGGCAGGAGGTAGGAGGCAGAAGAAATATTGTCTTCTACCTCGCTGTTGAACCCTGTTTTGGCTATATGTTGAGGTTAAGTCAAAAATCTGAGGAAGTTGTGAGGATCTAACTAAGGTATTAGGCGAATGGCACGCTTGATAACGGCAAACCTATTATTTATAAGTCTTTTGGGTGTAGGGTGTGGGGTATGGGGTGTAGTGATCAAGAAGTTTATTAATGTTCGCACTTTTATTCTATTTTTCTTAATTTCTGACTACATCCTACCCCCAACAAAGAGTCCTAGCAAGGATTTTAGCTTTAGGCATTGCTTAATTGCAGATAAACATCTTTGAAAATCTATTCTCTATGCCTTGAAAATCTATTCTCTATGCCTTCGCGTCTAGCGTGACAAAATCATTACATCATCCAGCAACGCCGAAAATCCACTTACTGTCCTCACAAGTTTCTCAAATTGTTCTCCTATCATTCTAGTTGTGAGATGCAGAACATCCTGAAGAGACCAGAGGCTCAAACCATGAATTCAGCATCTGCTGTTAAAACTAAAAACGCCGCAAAAACACCCTCCGTAACTCGCGGTGATAAGCGCTTTAAGATGCTTGATGCAACTATCAAACGCTACCAGTATCAACAAGATGCACTCATTGAGATATTGCATAAAGCACAGGAACTTTTTGGCTATTTAGAAAAGGATGTATTGATTTACGTCGCTCACAATCTCAAACTGCCGCCTAGTCGAGTTTATGGAGTTGCCACGTTTTACCATTTGTTTTCACTTGCACCTAATGGCGTACATACTTGTGTGGTGTGTACGGGTACGGCTTGTTACGTCAAAGGCGCTCAAGCTATCCTGACAAATGTAGAAAACTCCGCCCACATCCACGCTGGTGAAACCTCAGCAGATGGTCAAATTTCACTGCTAACAGCAAGGTGTTTAGGTGCTTGTGGAATTGCACCTGCTGTAGTGTTTGATGGCACTGTTTTAGGCAATCAAACTCCTGAATCAGTATGCGTTCGCATCAAAGGATGGTTGCAAGATGGATTTACCTGAGTTAATTGAAATTGCCCAAAAAGAACTTGCTTCAGAGAAACCTGTGCAAGTTCGCTGTTGTGTTGCAGCTGGTTGTCTATCTGCCAATTCACAAGTAGTCAAACAGCGTTTGGAAGAGGCTGTAACAGCAGAAGGTTTGACTGAAACAGTGGAAGTTCGTGGCGTTGGCTGTATGCGTTTGTGCTGTCAAGGGCCATTAGTAGAAGTGGGGAGTAGGGAAGATTCTATTCACGAAGCAGAGAGTCTAGGTACACTCTACGAGAAAGTTACACCTGATGCTGCACCTTCAATTATCGCCGCTCTCAATGGAGGAGAAACAACAGTCCAACAAGGTGATTTAACGCATCCATTTTTTACATCCCAGATGCCGATTGTTTTAGAAAACAGTGGCAAAGTTAATCCAGAACGCATTCAATCTTACATTGCTGCCAAAGGTTATCAAGCCCTTTACCATGTCTTGCGGGAGATGACTCCTAGCGAGGTAGTAGATACTATTACTCGCAGTGGTTTACGGGGACGTGGTGGTGCTGGTTATCCTACAGGTTTGAAATGGGCAACAGTTGCTAAAGCAAAAGGAGAACGCAAGTTCGTAATTTGCAATGCTGATGAAGGTGATCCAGGGGCATTTATGGATCGCAGCGTTCTAGAAAGCGATCCCCATCGCGTTTTAGAAGGAATGGCGATCGCAGCCTATGCTATAGGTGCAAACCAAGGCTACATCTACATCCGGGCAGAATATCCCGTTGCTATCAACCGTCTGCAAACTGCAATTCGTCAAGCGCAACACCTTGATATTTTAGGCAGTCAAATTTTCGATTCTCGATTTGATTTCAAAATTGATATTCGTATCGGTGCTGGGGCTTATGTCTGTGGTGAAGAAACTGCTTTAATGGCTTCTATTGAAGGTAAACGCGGTACTCCTCATCCCCGTCCACCCTATCCTGCCGAGTCTGGTTTATGGGGCTATCCTACTTTAATTAATAACGTTGAAACTTACGCCAATGTTGCACCTATTATCCGCAAAGGTGCTGAATGGTTTGCCAGCATTGGCACTCAAAAGAGCAAAGGTACAAAGGTTTTCGCCTTGGCTGGCAAAATCCGTAATACAGGTTTGATAGAAGTACCGATGGGAACTTCACTGCGGCAAATTGTAGAAGCAATGGGTGGTGGCGTACCGAATGGCGGTGCGGTAAAAGCAGTGCAAACTGGTGGCCCTTCTGGGGGATGTATTCCAGCATCAGCTTTTGATAGTCCAGTGGATTATGAATCACTCACTCAACTTGGTTCGATGATGGGTTCTGGCGGCATGATTGTCATGGATGAAACTACCAACATGGTGGATGTCGCACGCTTTTTCATGGAGTTTTGCATGGACGAATCTTGCGGTAAATGCATTCCCTGTCGGGTGGGGACGGTGCAGTTATATAAATTGTTGACGAAGATTAGCGAAGGTAAAGCATCCTTTGCTGATTTGGAATTGCTAGAAGAACTATGTGACATGGTGAAACATACAAGCTTGTGCGGTCTTGGGCAGTCTGCACCCAATCCGGTATTTAGTACTTTGCGTTATTTCCGTGATGAGTACTTGGCTTTGATTAAAGAAACCGCCATATCTAAATAGGTGGGGCAAATGTTTACCAAAATTTTCTTTGGCATTGGTGCAATGCTGGCGATCGCATTCATCACTTTAGTCATCATCCAGGTAAGGAATGAAAAAGAAGTTGATAGGATTTGGCGATCGCTTAAAGAAGTGCCAACAGGCGATCGTTTCACTAAAGACATGGTTGCAGAATTGCCTCTTCCTGTGCAACGCTACTTTTTCCATGCCATTGCGCCGGGAACTCCTCTTGCTTCATCTGTCAGCCTGGAAATGAGTGGCAGTTTTAGGATGGCGCAGGATAAACCGTGGATACCGATGCGAGCCAAACAGATTACCTCAGCACTAAAAGGATTTGTTTGGAAACCAGTTATTGGTAGCGGTTTGTTTAAATTTATGGGAGTAGATTACTATGCAAACAACTCAGGTCGAATGCGCTTTGCTCTTTGGGGATTGATTCCATTAGTAAATGCCCACAGTCCTGATATTACTCGCTCTGCTATTGGACGATTCGCAGGAGAATTTTTCTGGCTGCCTTCTGCTTTGCTACCTCAACGCAACGTAACTTGGAAGGCAATTGATGAGAAAACTATCCAAGCTAGTTTGAAAGTTAATGCTGAGCCTATAACGCTGACACTGGTTACAGACCTTGACGGTAAACTGCTGAAGGTTTTTTTCCCACGTTGGGGAGAACATACGGAAAACGGTAGCTATACTTACATTCCCTTTGGTGGAGAATTTCAAAAAGAACAGACTTTTGGCGGATTTACAATTCCCTCTCAGATAAGTGCAGGCTGGTGGTTTGGGACAGAGAGTTACTCAGAGTTCTTTCGGGCAAAGATTAAGCGGGCTGAGTTTCGTTGAGTAACTCAAAAGAATCAGTCTTGTGCTGATGAATGACTCAAAAAGCGAGGTGAAAATGGCAGTAAAAACTTTAACCATTAATGAACAGTTAATTAGCGCCCGTGAGGAGGAAACTATTCTCCAAGCAGCGCAGGATGCAGGAATTCACATTCCGACTTTGTGTCACTTAGAAGGAGTTGGAGATGTGGGGGCTTGTCGGCTTTGTTTAGTAGAAATTGCTGGCAGTAATAAACTCCAACCTGCTTGTGTGACGAAAGTTACTGAAGGTATGGAAGTTGAGACAAATAGCGATCGCCTGCAAAAATATCGTCGCACAATTATCGAAATGCTATTTGCTGAAGGCAATCACATTTGCTCGGTTTGTGTAGCTAATGGTAATTGTGAATTGCAAGACTTAGCGATTGAGATGGGTATGGATCACGTGCGTTTGGATTATCATTTTCCCGATCGCAAAGTCGATGTTTCTCATGATCGCTTTGGTGTTGACCATAACCGTTGTGTTCTTTGCACTCGTTGCGTCCGTGTTTGTGACGAGATTGAAGGAGCGCACACTTGGGATATGGCGGGTAGAGGAACGAATTCTCATGTAATCACTGATTTAAATCAGCCTTGGGGAACCTCAGATACTTGTACTTCTTGCGGCAAATGCGTTAATGCTTGCCCAACAGGTGCGCTTTTTGATAAAGGTTCGAGCGTCGGTGAAATGAAACGCGATCGCGCCAAACTTGATTTCCTGATTACAGCTCGGGAGAAGCAGCAATGGCTTCTTTAGCTACTGATCATGAATTAGCACAACGAGGTAAACCTAATGTTACGCCGCATCTTAAAAACCTTTTGGTGGCTCCTATTGCTAGGAATATTAACAATATATATATACGTGGGTTTAGCAAGCTTCATATCTCAACAGGTGATTGCTGCTGTTATTCAATTAGAAGAAGCGCCTGGAGAAATAGTATATCGCTCACAACAAAAATTAAATGATGAATTGGGAAATTATTGGCAGGTTGTCCTTTTCAAGCGAGTTCATTCTAATAGCAATAAAATATCTTCAATAAATCTCCGATTAGTGGGATTTCCTGGTTCTCAAGAACTGTTCCATCCTTTCCCTCTGAAGATTACTAGCGATACAGGTAAAGTATTGACTGCTCCCGATATTTTCCTAGATGAAGCACCTGCACCAACTATCGGTCAGTATGACTTTAAGGATATTTTACCTCAATTGCCCACTCAAAGTTTGTTAATTAGTATACCTGTAGATACACAACATTTCATTAATATCTCAATCCCCGAATACGTTGTACAAGAATGGCAAGAAGTTGCACTAAAGTCCTGAGTGCTAAGGTCAAATTATCATTTATTTGCTATCCATTTATACTCTCATAAAAAAAGAAAATGACTCGTTTAAAATTAGCTACGGTTTGGCTAGGCGGCTGTTCTGGCTGTCATATGTCTTTCCTCGATTTGGATGAATGGCTAATTGATTTAGCAGTACAAGTAGATTTAGTTTATAGTCCCTTTGCTGATGCCAAAGAATATCCTCAAGGGGTGGATGTGGTGTTAGTTGAAGGTGCAGTTGCTAATGAAGATCATCTGCAAATGATTCAGATAGTAAGAGAGCGATCGCAAATTCTTGTCTCTTTTGGCGATTGTGCTGTTACTGGTAATGTTACTGCTTTACGCAACCCTTTAGGTAGTGCCGAACCAGTTCTCCAGCGTTGTTACATCGAAGCAGCCGACATTCACGGCACAATTCCCCATGAGCCTGGTATTGTACCAACCTTACTAGATCGTGTGATACCAGTGCATACAGTAGTACCAGTTGATATTTATTTACCAGGATGTCCACCTTCAGCAACTCGGATTAAAGCAGTCTTAGAGCCACTCTTAAGAGGAGAAAAACCGCAGCTAGAAGGACGTGAATTTATCAAGTTTGGTTAACTTCACAATTTACTCAGATTTTTTTATCTAAGTTAAAGGTAAAGCACTTACAAAATAATTTCATAAGCAAATATGGCAGTTAATTATCGAGAAAGAATCATTGCTCTTTGGACAGTATTTCTCTTAGGAATACTATTTCATACACAACTAGGCTTAATGCCGCTTTTTCATGGCTTATCTGTTGTCGAAGCTCAAAAAGCTACAAACATCAATGATATTTCTGTAATTATGTGGTTGATGTTAAGCTTTTTTGTACTACCAATGCTGGCAATTATTGCCACTGCTTTTACTGATTCCAAGCGTTATCGCATGATCCATTTTGGCTTAACTATCTTTTACAGCATCATGAACTTACTACACGTGATTTTAGATTTATTTGTCCAGCCAGTTTTCTGGTATCAGATAGCCTTGATGATCTTGTTATTCCTTGTGGGTTTATTATTAAACATTACTGCTTTTCAATGGATGCAAATGCATAACAGGACTAATAAATTACAAGGAAACTTAGAAAGCTCACATTTTTAGCAGTTATAGCAGTTTGTAAGAAAGTGAGTACAAAATACAGGACTCACACATCAGATATTAAAGAGTTTCTGCCTCTTTCAATAGCCTGTATTGCATCAGGATCATTAAAAATTTGGAGAGAATTATGTTGAAAGCATCTGACATTATGACTAAAGATGTTGCTACGATTCGCAGTTCAGCAACGGTGGCTGAAGCAGTTAGACTCTTAAGGGCAAGGGACTGGAAAGCGCTGGTAGTAGATCGTCACCATGAACAGGATGCTTACGGCATTATTACCGAAAAAGATGTTGTCTATAAAGTGATTGCTTATGCTAAAGATCCTTGTAGTACGCGTGTTTATGAGGTGATGACCAAACCTTGTATCGTTGTCAATCCTGACCTGGGTTTAGAATACGTAGCACGTTTATTTGCCGACCATAATTTACAGAGAGCGCCTGTTATTCAAGGCAAACTACTGGGCATCATTTCCCTGGCTGACATTCTAGCTAATAGTAACTTTCTTGAGCAACCCTATATTCTCTTGTTAGAACAACAGCTTCAGGACGAAATTAAAAAAGCTCGTACCGTTTGCGATCAACAAGGTATCCGTTCAGAAGAGTGTGCTGCGGCTTGGGATGTAATCGAGGAATTACAAGCCGAGATAGCACATCAGCGGGCAGAGAAAGTTTTGAAAACAGCTTTTGAAGAATACTGTGATGAATATCCAGAAGCGAAAGGAATCTATGACACTTGGTGTAGTGGGTAAGCTCCTCAATATATTAAATTGCTCGCTTAAGTAGTAGAGTGACCGGGCTAATTTAGCGCATAAAACATTAAGACAATTTTCTTTTCTCTCTCTGTGTCGCGCCAGTTGCTACAACGGGGGGAACCCCCGCAACGCACTGGCTTCTCTGCGCCTCTGCGGTTTATTAATCCACTATTTTAATCCGGTCACGCCAGTAGGGTGTGTTATGTGGCATTAACCTAACGCACCGCTATACAACACGGTACGTTAGGCGCTTGACCAAAACTTTTTGTAACCAACTATATTGAAATATGTGCCTCACACGCCACTACAGTAATTTTATTTTTACTTTATAAATGCTTTCTAAAAGGTAGAAAACAGAAGGTAAAAACTGCTTAGAAAGCTGATTTCATTGGTTGGTATTTCAATTTATTATCTTGATTTAAACCTATCTTAGCTAAGCAGTAGATATAGTTATGAAAAAAGTAATTATTGATCCAGTTAGCCGCATTGAAGGACACGCCAAAATCAGTATTTATCTGGATGATACAGGACAAGTAAGCGATGCTCGCTTTCATGTCACAGAGTTTCGTGGTTTTGAGAAGTTTTGTGAGGGTCGTCCGCTTTGGGAAATGCCAGGAATTACAGCGCGAATTTGTGGAATTTGTCCGGTGAGTCATTTATTAGCTTCTGCCAAAGCAGGCGATCGCATCCTTGCAGTTACAATTCCTAAAGCAGCCGAAAAACTGCGTCGTTTGATGAATTTGGGACAAATTATCCAATCCCATGCCCTGAGTTTCTTTCACCTCAGCGCCCCAGATTTATTATTAGGAATGGATAGCGACCCCGAAAAACGCAATCTATTTGGCTTAATTGCAGCCGAACCTGAACTGGCGCGTGGCGGAATTCGCTTGCGTCAATTTGGACAAGAGATTATTGAACAATTAGGAGGGCGAAAAATACACCCATCATGGGCGGTTCCTGGTGGTGTCCGCGAACCATTATCGATAGAAGGACGCACTCATATTCAGAACCGTATCCCAGAAGTACGCACCACAATATTAGATGCACTGGGTAGATTTAAAGGCTTACTCAATGATTATGAAAAAGAAGTGCAAACCTTCGGGAATTTTCCTAGCTTATTTATGGGTTTAGTCACTCCTGATGGTTTGTGGGAGAACTACGACGGACATATTCGTTTTGTAGATAGCGCCGGGAATATCATTGCTGATAAGCTTGATCCAACTCATTATCAAGAATTTATCGGTGAAGCAGTTCAACCAGATTCTTATTTAAAGTCTCCCTACTACCGCCCTTTAGGTTATCCTGACCAAAGCGATTATTGTCGTTTAGATAGTGGTATTTATCGGGTAGGGCCGCTAGCGCGTCTGAATATTTGCAGTCATATTGGTACACCTTTAGCTGATGCAGAATTGAGAGAATTTAGAGACAGAGGTAAAGGCACTGTCACTTCATCATTTTTCTATCACTACGCCCGGTTAATTGAAATTCTGGCTTGCATTGAACGCATAGAAATTATAATAGATGACCCAGATTTAATGTCTAAAAAATTGCGTGCTGATGCTGGCATCAACCAACTAGAAGGAGTAGGTGTAAGTGAAGCACCACGCGGTACATTATTTCACCATTATCAAGTTGATGAAAATGGGTTACTTCAGAAAGTAAATTTAGTAATTGCCACAGGTCAGAATAATCTGGCAATGAATCGCACAGTAGCACAAATTGCACGACACTTTATTCACGGTTCAGAAATCCCTGAAGGTATGTTAAACCGTGTTGAAGCGGGAATCAGAGCTTTTGACCCTTGTTTAAGTTGTTCAACTCATGCAGCCGGACAAATGCCCTTGCATATTCAATTAGTTGGGAAAGATGGGAGCATTGTTAATGAAGTTTGGCGAGATTAGGAAACATCAGTAAGATTATCTGCCCAACCGAGGAGTTGTGTAAGTAAGCCGATGAGAATAATTCAAACTATAGCAACTAATGTAAAAATATTGAATGAAATTGGTTTGTAGTGAGGGCTTCAGACCTCACTACAAACCTTTAATTATTTACGCCATCCTACTTAGCCTATACTTCTACCTCTCTTTAATCTGCAATCCCACTTGCACTGGATCAAAATTCTGAGGGAAATGAGTATTGCGATCGCAATCTGCTTTTTCCAGTTTCGCTCCCTTGAACTCAGCTTGACGGAGATCGGTGGAAAACAATAAGGCTCCCCGAAGATCAGCATCTTGCAAATTAGCTTGACTGAGATTTGCAAAGCTGAAGTCACAGCCTCTAAGATTAGCACCATTTAAATTAGCTTCACTCAAGTCAGCGTAGCTGAAATCAGCTCCTTTGAGATCAACACCCTGCAAGTCGGCATTACCCAAGTTCGCGCCACTAAAATTGCGTTTCCCCTCTGCATACCTCTCTACGAGAGTAACGGCAGTATTAATGATCTGTTGAGAATTTGTTTTAGACATAGAACCGCCTTACAGCTTGTCTCATGATTACCGTAGCCGAAACTCATTTACTATCTTCTCTCCAACCTGCAAGTTTTCCATAACTCACCACTGCAAAAACCTGCCTGCAATATTAGCTTATATCATAATCACAGGCAGGTTGAAAACAACTATAAAAATGGATGGATGCAATCTTTAACTAACTGGAATCGGTTGACCGCTAGACAGAACTAAAGGGAAATTATGGACATTAGGAGCGTGCATTGCATTTATACCAAGATTGGCACGGTTCAGCACATCAGCGTTGGTTCTAATTACTTCACCCCGACTATCTAAGATGGAATGATTAAAGTTCAAGCCATTGATATTAAATGCCATCGAACATACACCCATCGCTGCGAACCAAATACCTACTGTTGGTAATGCTGCTAATAAAAAATGGAAAGCACGATGATTTTTACTAGCAAAGGTAGGAATCAACAACCGTCCCAAGAAGCCGTAGTGTCCTGCCAAGTAATTGTAGGTGACTTTCTTCTGACCCAATTTATATCCGGCATTAATTGATTCATTTTCATCAGTATTCCGACTTAACGTTGAAGTCACCAAAGAACCATGCAACGAACTCAACAGTGCGCCGCCGAATATACCTGCTACACCCAACATATGGAACGGGTGCATGAGAATATTATGATCGCCTTGGAAAGCTAACATAAAGTGGAAAGTTCCAGCAATTCCCAAAGGTAAACCATCAGAAAAACTACCTTGGCCAATGGGATAAACTAGCAAAACTGAAGTAGCGGCAATGACGGGTGCAGAATAGGCAACTGCTATCCAGGGACGCATTCCTAAACGATAGCTCAGTTCCCAAAATCGCCCTAATAAACACCAAATACCAATAAGAAAATGCAGCACAATCAATTGATATGGGCCACCATTGTAGAGCCATTCATCTACTGATCCAGCTTCCCAGATAGGATAAAAGTGCAAACCAATGGCAGCAGAGGTCGGCACAACTGCGGCTGTAATTAAGTTATTACCATCCATCAGTGAACCCATGATTGGCTCACGTATGCCATCCATGTCTACGCCAGGAGCAGCAATAAAAGCCAAAATAAAGCAGGTGGTGGCAGCCAGCAAGGTGGGAATCATCAACACACCAAACCAGCCAATATAAATCCGATTTTCTGTGCTAGTAATCCAGCTACAAAACCTATCCCATAAATCAAAAAAATTGAATTCTTTTTGGCGTTGGACAATGGTACTCATAGTCTGTACCTCCTAAGCAATTACAAGTTCAAAAATTTTTAACTACTTTTGGCGGATGTCTATCTTTTTTACTTGATCGATTGTTGTTTCAAATATAGATTCTGGCGATAATTACGACCCATCTGAATAAGGCAGTGAGTTTTCAAGCTAATTAATGCAATAGTTGAGCATCTATACCTTGAAGTTAGAAAAAGAATTTGAGGAACTTGTGAGGATTGGTTCAAATCTTACCTCACAAGTTCCTCAAGTTTTTGACCTAACTTCTAAACAGGATTAGATAGCTAAAAAGTATGATTTACAATGCGATGGGCTACGCCCCGCCGGAGGCGATCGCGATTGGTTACGGTAATGAATTGCGTAGTGATGATGGCATTGGGCAGCGAGTAGCTAAGGCATTGCAACTATCAAACGTGAAATCTCTTGCTGTCCACCAACTCACTCCTGAACTTGCTGAAACTTTAGCCGATGCTGATTTAGCAATCTTTATCGATGCTTGTTTAATGTCTGAAAGTTCGCAGGTGCAAGTACAATCGCTTTCACCTGAATCTTTTAACGTCATCGCCGGACATACAGCCGATCCGCGATCGCTTCTTGCTCTGACTCAAGCTATTTACGGTCGTTGTCCACCAGCTTGGTGGATAAAAGTCCCAGGAGAAAACTTTGAATTAGGCTACAGCTTATCACCAATTGCCGAGACTGGAGTGGCGATCGCTTTACAAAAAATTACCCAAATTATTGACGAAAATTTTAGCTTACTTCTTTAAAATATATTTCCACCACAGGTAATAGCAACTCATGCAAAAACCTACCCAGTCATCCGTCGAACGCGCCTATGATATTTTACGAACCGAAAAAGCTAACCCCCTTGATGCTATTTTTGCCCCAAAAAGTGTTGCTGTAATTGGTGCTAGCGAAAAAACTGGTAGTGTTGGGCGCACCTTACTATGGAATTTGATTAGCAATCCTTTTGGTGGAACTGTTTTCCCTGTCAATCCCAAGCGGCACAGCATATTGGGAATCAAAGCATACCCAACTATCTTTGATGTCCCAGAACTAGTTGATTTGGCAGTTATCGCCACCCCAGCACCAACAGTCCCAGACATTATTGCTAAGTGCGTGGATGCAGGTGTGAAAAGTGCAATTATCCTCAGTGCTGGTTTTAAAGAAGCTGGTACTGAGGGTGTAGCCTTAGAACAGCAAATACTTGAGCAAGCGCATCGCGGCAAAATGCGGATTATTGGGCCGAATTGCTTAGGTGTGATGAGTCCGCGCACAGGTTTGAATGCGACTTTTGCCAGTACAATGGCGCGTCCTGGAAATGTGGGCTTTATTAGTCAAAGTGGAGCGCTTTGCACTGCTATCCTTGATTGGAGTTTTCGAGAAAACGTTGGTTTTAGCGCCTTTGTTTCCCTTGGCTCAATGCTGGATGTGGGTTGGGGAGATTTGATTTACTACCTTGGTGATGACCCGCATACTAAAAGTATTGTTATTTACATGGAATCAATTGGGAATGCGCGAGCATTTCTGTCAGCAGCGCGGGAAGTTGCTTTAACTAAACCGATTATTGTGATTAAAGCAGGACGTACTGAAGCAGCAGCTAAGGCAGCAGCTTCTCATACTGGCGCACTTACAGGAAGTGATGAGGTTCTTCATGCAGCTTTCCGGCGTTGTGGGGTGTTGCGCGTCAATAGCATCTCTGACTTATTCGATATGGCGGAAGTATTAGCAAAACAACCCCGTCCCAAAGGGCCACGTCTGACAATTTTAACTAACGCAGGTGGGCCAGGGGTACTTGCTACCGATGCTCTGATTGCTGCTGGTGGAGAAATTGCCACAATTTCTGAAGAAACAAGCGTATCCCTTAACCAACTATTACCAACACATTGGAGCCACGGCAACCCGATTGATATTCTGGGCGACGCTGACCCACAAAGATATACCCAAGCGTTGGAAATTGCTGCTAAAGATCCCAACAGTGACGGCTTATTGGTGATTCTCACTCCTCAAGCAATGACAGACCCCACCCAAACAGCCGAGCAATTGAAACCCTACGCGCAGATGGCTAGTAAACCCATCCTTGCTAGTTGGATGGGAGGAGCAGATGTAGCAGCAGGTGAGATGATTCTCAATCGTCACCATATCCCCACATATCCTTACCCTGACACTGCTGCTCGGATGTTTAGTTATATGTGGCAGTCTAGCTATAACTTGCGTGGTATCTATGAAACTCCCGTAATGCCTGCACTTGATTCCTCATCAGGGATACCAGACCGTAACTGTGTGGAAAAAATTATCCAATCAGCACGTCAGGCACAGCGAACTATTCTCACAGAGTTTGAATCAAAGCAGATATTAGCTGCTTATGGTATTCCGGTGGTCGCCACTTGTGTTGCTAAGAGCGAGGATCAAGCAATTCAATGTGCAGAAACAATTGGCTATCCAGTTGTTTTAAAGCTGTTTTCCGAGATTATTACTCATAAAACCGATGTTGGCGGTGTGCAGTTAAATCTAAAAGATGCTGAAGCTGTACAACACGCTTACCGCACAATTGAATCCTCTTTAAACGAGAAACTACAACACGACCTTTGTAAAGACGCGATGAATCGCGTCTCTACTCAACTGTTCTTGGGTGTAACGGTGCAGCCAATGGTAAAAATGGGTGGTTATGAATTGATTATCGGTAGTAGTCTGGATGCACAATTTGGCCCGGTGTTGCTTTTTGGCACAGGTGGACAACTAGTCGAAGTTTTTCACGATCGCGCGATCGCACTTCCACCCCTCAATACCACTTTAGCACGACGCATGATGGAGCAAACGCAGATTTACAAAGCGCTCAAAGGAGTTCGAGGGCGTAAAAGTGTTGATATGGTTGCCCTTGAACAATTAATGGTGATATTTAGCCAATTAGTGGTAGAACAGCGTTGGATTAAAGAAATCGATGTTAACCCGTTGCTAGCTTCATCTGAGCAATTGATTGCCCTCGATGCACGGATAATCCTGCACGAACCAAATGTTAAGGAGGAGCAACTACCAAAGTTAGCGATTCGACCCTATCCTACACAATATGTTCGCAAGTGGACGATGAGAGATGGAACTCCAGTTACCATTCGTCCTATCCGTCCAGAAGATGAACCGTTGATGGTGCAATTTCACAACACACTCTCAGAGCAAAGTGTTTATTTTCGTTATTTCCACTTAATTAAACTCCAGTCGAGAGTAGCCCATGAACGATTAACACGCATCTGCTTTATTGACTATGATCGCGAAATAGCCCTAATTGCCGAATATCAAAATCCTGAAACGCAAACACGGAAAATTTTGGCAGTCGGTCGGTTAAGTAAAATACATGGTACGAATGAGGCAGAATTCGCTATTGTGGTATGCGATCGCTATCAGTGCCAGGGTATAGGAACCGAGTTACTGCGACGGTTACTGCAAGTTAGTCGAGATGAGCAACTCAGCACCGTCACAGCTGATATTTTGGCTGACAATTATGCCATGCAAAAAGTTTGTGAAAAACTTGGTTTTCATATCGAACGCACAGACGATCCTACTGTAGTCAAAGCCCAAATTGATATCACATAAATTACATCTATGCTTTCAAATGACTCATGACAAACAACGCTTGCAAATAACGATCCAAGGTATTGTCCAGGGAGTAGGATTTCGTCCATTCATCTACCACTTGGCAAGCAAATTAGGACTTGTAGGTTGGGTAAACAATTCTGCTCAAGGTGTCTTTATTGAAGCCGAAGGTAGTTACAACCAACTAGAAATATTCCTTCTATCTATTGAAAAAGAAAAACCTTCGCATTCTGTAATTAAAAAGCTAGAATTTATATTTCTTAACCCCATCGGCTATCAAAAATTTGAGATTCGTAACAGTATTGGTGGTGAAAAAACAGCCCTAATTTCACCAGATATAGCCACTTGCTCAGATTGTCTGCGTGAGATATTTACACAAATAAATCGCCGAAACAGCTATCCTTTTACAAACTGTACCAACTGTGGGCCTCGTTTCAGCATCATTGAAGCCTTGCCATACGATCGCCCCAACACTACAATGAAAAACTTTGTAATGTGTGATACTTGCCAAGCTGAGTACGATAATCCTAGCGATCGCCGTTTCCACGCGCAACCGAATGCTTGTCCTCAGTGCGGCCCTCACTTAGAGTTATGGGATAGAGAAGGTAATGTTTTAGCATTCCATGACGCTGCTTTGCAAATGGCAGCAGATGCAATTTGCCAAGGTAAAATTATTGCTATTAAAGGATTAGGCGGATTTCATTTAATAGTAGATGCCCGATGTAAAAATGCCGTAAGACAGTTACGTATTAGCAAACAACGGCCAGAAAAACCGTTTGCCTTGATGTATCCAACTTTGGAGTTAGTCAAAGCACATTGCAAAGTTTCAAATCTAGAAGAACAGTTGTTGCGATCGCCTCAAGCCCCTATTGTCCTGCTGGAGAAATCTCCAATCCCAAATCCTAAATCTCAAATTGCTGCTGATGTCGCCCCAGGTAATCCTAATCTCGGTATTATGTTGCCCCATACGCCATTACATCATTTACTTATGGCGAAATTAAATTTTCCTGTAGTAGCTACTAGTGGCAATCTTGCTGATGAACCAATTTGTATAGACGAATCTGAGGCAATTGAGCGTTTGGGGAGAATTGTAGATATATTTTTAATTCACAATCGCCCAATTCACCATCCTGTTGATGATTCGATTGTACGTGTTTTCATGGAACGTCCAATGGTGTTACGGTGCGCCCGTGGCTATGCTCCTCTAGCAATTCCAATTAACACCAAATCTAATATTCTGGCTGTGGGAGGACATTTAAAAAATACTATTGCTATTTCTATTAATCAACAAATTTTAATTAGCCAACATATAGGAAACTTAGATACAATTCAGGCTTTTGATAGGTTTAAAAATGTAATTGACAGCTTCAAAAAAATTTACGATTTTCAACCTGATGTTGTAGCGTGTGATTTACATCCAGATTACCTTTCTACCCAATATGCACACAATTTGAGCGTTCCTATCATCTCCGTGCAACATCACTATGCTCATGTCCTTTCATGTATGGCAGAAAACCAGCTTTCAGGTTCTGTATTAGGTATTGCTTGGGATGGTTCTGGTTACGGGCTAGACGGCAAAATTTGGGGAAGTGAATTTCTTTTAATTACAGAAACATCATTTCAACGTGTCGCTCATCTGCGGATGTTTCCTCTTCCAGGAGGCGAAAAAGCGATTAAGCAGCCCAGACGTGTAGCTATAGGTTTACTTTATGAACTCTGGGGAGACACACTTTTTAAAATGAAAAAGTTAGCACCATTGCAAGCTTTTTACCCTCAAGAGTTAGAAGTTTTGCAACCAATGCTCAAAAGACATTTGAATACACCACTAACTTCTAGTATGGGTCGGCTATTCGATGCGATCGCCTCAATAGTGGGATTACGTCAACAGTCTTCATTTGAAGGACAAGCAGCAATGGAGCTAGAATTTGCCATTTCACATTTTCAAACCAAAGAATATTATCAATTTACAATTATTCAGCCTTCAGAAATAGATAATTGTTCACCATTAGTTGTTGATTGGGCATTGATAGTCAAAGGAATTTTCGAAGATATTGATAACGGTTTAGCAATCGGGCATATATCAACTAAATTTCATAATACACTAGTTGAAATTACTATTGCTATAGCAAAGTATGTCGGTGAAGGAAAAATTGTGTTAACAGGCGGCTGTTTTCAAAATCGTTATTTGGCTGAGAGAACTATTTACCGTTTACAAGAAGAGAACTTTCGCCCTTATTGGCATCAAATCATTCCACCCAATGATGGAGGTATTGCACTAGGACAATTAATGGCAGCTTCCCGTGAATTAATAAATCAGGAGTAAAAACCAATGTGTTTAGCAGTCCCAGGAAAAATTGTCAGTATCAATGAAGCAGAAGCACTAATGCGAACAGGAAAAGTTAGCTTTGGTGGAGTAGTAAAAGAAGTATCTCTTGCTTACCTTCCCGAAGCAAAAATTGATGATTACGTAATTGTCCATATCGGCTTCGCTCTTAGTATCCTTGATACCAAAGAAGTACAAGAGACACTGAATTACTTACAAAATCTGCAAACTTAAACTTATCCTCCACTAGCTTGACGCAAGGAATCATTTTTTCAAAGATGGTTGCACAATAAACGTTTTAATAACAAAGCGCTCAACCAGTCCCCAATCCCTTTTACTTCTTCACAAGTTTCTCAACTTCTTATCCTAATGTCAAAAGTAGATTCAGCTTAGTCATTACTAGCCCTTAGAGACTTACACAGGTGCAAGAAGATGAAGAACAGAACATTTGCAACCATAGATGGCAATGAGGCTGTTGCCCAAGTCGTCTATCGACTCAATGAAGTCATTGCTATTTATCCCATTACTCCTTCTTCACCAATGGCTGAGTGGTCAGATGCTTGGGCTAATCAAAGAAAACGCAACATTTGGGGTACTGTTCCCTCGGTAGTAGAGATGCAGAGTGAAGGAGGTGTGGCTGGTGTTGTACATGGTGCTTTGCAAACTGGTTCACTAACAACCACATTTACAGCATCGCAGGGATTATTGTTGATGATCCCAAATATGTACAAAATTGCTGGGGAATTAACACCTACAGTATTTCATATTGCCGCGCGATCGCTAGCTGCACAAGCCCTCTCCATTTTTGGCGACCACAGCGATGTCATGGCAGCGCGTGGCACTGGTTTTGCTATGCTTTGTGCCGCATCAGTCCAAGAAGCACAAGACTTTGCTTTAATAGCAACACGAGTAACTTTAGAATCACGAATACCGTTCCTACACTTTTTTGATGGCTTTCGTACCTCCCACGAAATTAACAAAATAGAAACTTTAACAGAAGATGACTTGCGAGAATTCATTCCCGATGAATTAGTATTCGCCCATCGTTCACGCGCCCTCACCCCCGAAAAACCAGTTTTGCGCGGTACAACACAAAACCCTGATGTTTACTTCCAAGCCAGGGAAACTGTAAATTCTTACTATTTCGCTTGTGCAGACATTACCCAGAAAGTCATGGATGAATTTGCCGCGATGACTGGGCGACAGTACCAACTATTTGAATACCACGGCGACCCAGCAGCCGAAAGAGTTATTGTGCTGATGGGTTCCGGTTGTGAGACTGGACATGAAATAATAGATTACCTCAACGCCCGTGGCGAGAAAGTAGGCGTTTTGAAAGTAAGGCTATATCGCCCATTTGATGCCAAACGCTTTGTCGCCGCATTGCCAGCAACTACCCGTTCTATAGCAGTTTTAGACCGCACCAAAGAACCTGGTGCATCTGGTGAACCTCTTTATTTAGATGTGGTAAATGCAATTTATGAAGCATCGAAAGCACGGCAAAGCATTTCCCCCACTCTCCCCGTGTCTCTCTCTTCCCCTCCTCAAGTAGTTGGTGGTCGTTACGGTTTATCTTCTAAAGAATTCACACCAGCGATGATTAAAGCCGTCTTCGATAACCTTGCTGCGGCTGAACCAAAAAATCATTTTACCATCGGTATTAACGATGATGTTACTCACACCAGCTTGAATTATGACCCCGAATTTAGCGTTGAACCAGACAAAATAGTTAGAGCAATTTTTTATGGTTTGGGTGCAGATGGTACAGTAGGCGCTAATAAAAACTCAATCAAAATTATTGGAGAAGAAACAAACAATTATGCTCAAGGTTATTTTGTTTACGATTCTAAGAAATCAGGTTCTGTCACAGTTTCGCACCTACGCTTTGGTTCACAATTAATTCGCTCGACCTATTTAATCAGTAAAGCTAACTTTGTTGCTTGCCATCAATGGGAATTTATTGAAAAATTTCCTATCCTAAAAGACATTATACCAGGCGGAACATTCTTAGTGAATTCTCCTTATGAAAAGGATGAAGTTTGGCATCATCTGCCGCCATCAGTACAAGAGCAAATTATTCAAAAGCGTCTGAAATTTTATGTAATTAATGCCTATAAAGTTGCCCGTCAAGCAGGCATGGCTGGAAGAATTAACACGGTAATGCAGGTTTGTTTCTTTGCCTTATCGGGTGTACTGCCACGAGAAGAAGCCATCGCAGAAATCAAAAAGTCCATCCGCAAGACTTACGGCAAGAAAGGTGACGAAATTGTGCAGATGAACCTCAAAGCAGTAGATACCACATTAGAGAATCTACATGAAGTGGGGACTAGGGAACTCGGGGCCCCCTCTGGGGATAAGGGGCAATGGGGACTAGGGACTGGGGAAGAGTTTTCCGAATCCCCAATCCCTAACACTGCACCTGCTTTTGTCCGTGATGTCTTAGGTAAAATGATTGCCCGTGAAGGGGATGAACTACCAGTTAGTGCTTTACCAGCAGACGGTACTTATCCCACTGGTACAGCGAAATGGGAAAAGCGTAACATTGCCCAAGAAATACCCGTTTGGGATACAGATGTCTGCATTCAGTGTGGTAAATGCGTGATGGTGTGTCCTCACAGCGTTATCCGTAGTAAGGTTTACGAACCGCAGCAGTTAGAAAATGCACCATCAATGTTTAAGAGTACCAATGCTAAAGACCACGATTGGAAAGGTTTGAAATACACTATCCAAGTTGCAGCAGAAGATTGTACTGGTTGCGGTATTTGCGTAGATGTTTGTCCGGCGAAGAATAAATCAGAACTACGACGCAAAGCCATTAACATGGAACTGCAAAGACCATTACGCGAACAAGAACGGGAAAATTGGGATTTCTTTTTGGATATTCCCAATCCAGATAGAAGTCATCTAAAACTGACTCATATTAACCAACAGCAAATGCAAGAACCATTGTTTGAATTTTCTGGAGCTTGCGCTGGTTGTGGCGAAACACCTTATATTAAGTTAGCAACACAGCTGTTTGGCGATCGCATGATTGTTGCCAACGCCACTGGTTGTTCTTCTATCTATGGCGGTAATTTACCTACTACCCCTTGGACGCACAACGCCGCAGGACGTGGGCCAGCTTGGTCAAATTCGTTATTTGAAGATAACGCCGAATTTGGACTTGGTTTTCGTATCTCAATTGATAAACAGGCAGAATTTGCCGCTGAATTACTCAAACAACTGGCAACAAATGTGGGTGAGGAACTGGCAAATAGTATCCTCAATGCCGAACAAAAAGACGAGGCTGATATTTGGGAACAACGCGAACGAATTGCTATCTTGAAGCAACAGTTAGAAGCAATTATCACTAGTCAATCACCACTGACAAACAAAGCCAAGCAACTCCTGAGTATTGCTGATTACTTAGTGAAAAAGAGTGTCTGGATTATTGGTGGTGATGGCTGGGGTTACGATATCGGCTTTGGAGGACTAGATCACGTTTTAGCCAGTGGACACAATGTTAATATTCTCATTCTTGATACTGAAGTTTATTCCAATACAGGTGGACAAATGTCCAAAGCCACACCCAAAGCAGCTGTAGCCAAATTTGCGGCTGGGGGTAAAGCTGCACCTAAAAAAGATTTGGGTTTAATGGCGATGACTTATGGCAATGTCTATATTGCCAGCGTCGCAATGGGCGCAAGAGATGAACACACCCTCAAGGCATTCTTAGAAGCCGAGGCTTATCAAGGACCATCGCTAATTATTGCCTACAGCCATTGTATTGCCCACGGTATCAACATGAGTACAGCAATGCAGAATCAAAAAGCTGCTGTTGATTCAGGTCAATGGTTACTGTATCGATTTAATCCAGATCGCATTAAGCAAGGAGAAAACCCACTACAACTTGATTCACGCACACCAAAGTTACCGCTAGAGCAATATATGTATCTAGAAAACCGCTTCAAAATGTTGACTAAGAGTAACGAAGAAGCGGCACAGCAGCTACTTAAAGAAGCTCAAGCAGATGTAAAAACCCGCTGGCAAATGTATCAATATTTGGCTGCAAGAAGTTATTGAATACTCAAGATTTCTCCTAATCTTTCTTCTCTGTGTTTCTGTGTAAAACTTATTCACAACCTAAAAGAATATTTGAACGAACCGCAAAGACAAGGCAGCGCTTTGGGCGGGTTCCCCAACTTGTAGCGACTGCCGCGCAAAAGAAAGATAAATAGAGGATTTCACGATATATCTCACCCAAATCGAGGAAACAAAATATGGGTTATCAACTTGACCTCAAAACTATTACTGGAATTTCTGAACAAGAAGCCGCTTATAGGTTGAAGAGAGAAGGTTATAACGAATTGCCCTCCAGTAAGCAACGTAGTATTTTGGCGTTGGCTTCTGAAGTTTTGCAAGAGCCAATTTTTCTGCTACTTGTTGCTTGTGGTACGATTTATGTCTTTTTGGGTGAGGCGCAAGATGCACTAATTCTACTCGGCTTTGTGTTCTTTATTATGGGTATCACTCTCTATCAAGAGCATAAAACAGAGAGTGCTTTAGAAGCACTGCGCGATTTATCCAGCCCGCGTGCTTTGGTAATTCGTGATGGCAAACAAAAACGGATTGCCGGTCGTGAAGTTGTGCGGGGAGATATTCTAGTTTTGGCTGAAGGCGATCGCGTCCCTGCTGATGCCATACTTTTATCATCTACTTACCTCACAGTTGATGAATCTCTACTTACAGGTGAATCGATACCAGTACGCAAGGTTGCGGGTAGTAGAAGAGAAATGGCGCGTCCTGGTGGCGATGACTTGCCTTTTGTTTACTCTGGGACGTTGATTGTTCAAGGTCAAGGTATCGCCGAAGCTCAAACCACTGGTATATATACGGAAATTGGCAAGATTGGTAAAGCTTTGCAAACAGTGAGTCCGGAAGAAACCTTATTACAAAAGGAAACCGGAGAGTTGGTGAAAAAACTCGCTGTTGTAGCGATCGCCATTTGCGCTGTCATTGTCATAGTTTACGGTATCACCAGAGGTAATTGGCTAAATGGGTTTTTAGCTGGTTTAGCATTAGCAATGGCGATTTTGCCTAATGAATTTCCCGTTGTGGTGACAATCTTTTTGGCTTTGGGTGCGTGGCGGATTTCGCAAAAACACGTTTTAGCACGCAAAATGCCTGCTGTGGAAACATTAGGTTCAGCAACGGTACTCTGTGTTGATAAGACGGGTACGCTGACTTTTAATCAGATGTCAGTCAGCCAGTTGTTCGCAGAAAATGAGCTTTACGAACTCAGCTTACACGAACGGGAGGAACTACCAGAAACTTTCCATCAAATCGTCGAATTTAGTATTTTAGCTAGTCAAAAAGACCCCTTTGACCCAATGGAGAAGGCTTTTAAAGACCTTGGTAATAATTATTTAGCACATACTGAACATCTACATGACGACTGGCAATTAATTCGTGAATATCCACTATCGCCACAATTGCTGGCTATGTCCCATGTTTGGCAGTCACCTGATGGTTTAGACTACATCATTGCAGCCAAAGGTGCACCAGAAGCGATCGCAGATTTATGTCATTTCACTTCAGAACAGATGCAGCACCTATCTCAACAAATTAATGAGATGGCTAGCGCTGGCTTGCGAATTTTGGGTGTAGCTAAAGCATACTTCCAGTACACAGACCTCCCAGTAGAGCAACATGATTTCAATTTCCAGTTTATTGGATTGGTAGGTTTAGCCGATCCCGTTCGTCCAACTGTGAAAAGCGCTATCCAGGAATGTTACACCGCTGGCATTCAAGTAGTCATGATTACAGGTGACTATCCCAGTACTGCCCAAAATATTGCTCGTCAAATTGGTCTGATGTCTACAAATGAAGTCATTACTGGATCAGGACTAGATCAGATGGATGATGCTGAATTATCCCGGAGAATCAAGACAGTCAATATTTTTGCCAGAGTTGTACCTGAACAAAAACTACGTTTGGTCAATGCTTTAAAAAATAATGGCGAAATTGTCGCTATGACAGGCGATGGTGTGAATGATGCCCCGGCATTAAAATCAGCCCACATTGGCATAGCAATGGGAGGGCGAGGCACAGATGTAGCCCGTGAAGCCGCAGACTTAGTATTACTTGACGATGATTTTTCATCCATCGTTGCAGCTATTAAACTCGGTCGCCGCATCTTTGACAACCTCACAAAAGCGATGGCTTATACCTTAGCAGTTCATGTCCCCATTGCTGGTATGTCTTTAATTCCGGTGTTGTTTAAATGGCCACTAGTATTATTACCAATTCACATTGCCTTTTTACACTTAATTATTGACCCAGCCTGCTCAGTAGTTTTTGAAGCAGAGCCACCTGAAGCCAATGTGATGCGTCGTCCCCCCCGAAATCCTAAAGAACCGCTATTTAGCAAGCAAACTTTGGGTTTAGCATTGCTGCAAGGTGTAGGAATATTACTAGTTTTACTAATAGTATTTGTTACTGCTCTATATCGAGGTCAGGGAGAACTAGATGCCCGCGCCTTGACTTTTACTACTCTGATCATTGCTAACCTCAGCTTGATTTTGACCAATCGCTCTTGGTCACAAACCATTTGGGAGATGTTGCGCTCTCGTACCCTTACGGGGAAGCAAGCTACGCGCAGTAACTCCCCAGTAAATTTGCAAAATATAGCTTTGTGGTGGGTGTTAGGAGGGGCGTTAGTTTTTCTAGCTTTTGTACTTTACTTGCCTTTTTTACGGCATCTGTTTAGCTTTTCTATCCTACATCCAATTGATTTGGCAATTTGTTTAACCGCAGGAGTTTTCAGTATTTTTTGGTTTGAGTTACTGAAGATTTTGCACAGAAAAAAACAAGCTTCTACATAATCTTAAAAACAGGAGTAAAGATGATGGATTTAACTACAATTTATATGGGAATGAAATTGCGATCGCCTCTTGTTCCCTCTGCATCACCTCTCTCTGAGGACATTGATAACATCCAGCGTATGGAAGATGCTGGTGCAGCAGCAGTAGTTATGCATTCGCTGTTTGAAGAACAGTTGCGCCTAGAATATTATGAACTCCACCATCACCTCACCCAAGGCACTGAAAGTTTTCCTGAAGCCTTAACTTACTTCCCTAACTCAACTAGCTTTCGGGTGGGGCCAGAAACTTATTTAGAGCATATCCACAAAGCCAAGCAAAAGGTGAGCATTCCGATTATTGCTAGTCTCAATGGCTCATCTGTCGGTGGATGGACAAACTATGCCAAACAAATTCAGCAAGCAGGAGCAGATGCACTAGAATTGAATATTTACTACGTTCCTACCGATATGGAACTAACAAGTAGTGAAATTGAGCAGACTTATATTGATATTCTTTGTGCAGTCAAAGCAGTAGTAACTATCCCCGTAGCAGTCAAACTCAGCCCGTATTTCACAAATACAGCAAATATAGCAAAACGTTTGGATGAGGCGGGTGCTGATGCTTTGGTTCTATTTAACCGTTTTTACCAGCCGGATATTAATCTCAATCTTCTGGATGTTGAACCTAATGTATTGTTAAGTACACCCCAGTCCATGCGATTACCTCTGCGATGGATTGCAATTCTCTACGGTCGCATTCATGCTGATTTAGCTGCAACAAGCGGTATTCATCGGGGCGAAGATGCTTTAAAAATGCTCATGGTTGGTTCCAAGATTACGATGCTTTGCTCAGTACTGCTACGACATGGTATTAACCACATTCGAGTCATAGAGCAGGAAATACGTGAATGGATGCAAAAATACGAATACGAATCAGTACAGCAAATGCAGGGAAGTATGAGTCAAAAGCATTGCCCAAATCCCAGTGCTTTTGAACGCGCCCAGTATATGCGATCGCTGGCTAGTTATAAACCTGAATGGAAAGCTGCTCATGACACATCATATTACTTCGGTTAAAAGTTTTAATTTATTACTATGAAATTCGTTGATGAATATCGTGATGCTGCGATCGCGCAACATTATGCACAAGCGATCGCACAAATTACTAACCAACCTTGGGCGATTATGGAAATCTGCGGCGGACAAACTCATTCTATTGTCAAATTTGGCATAGATGAGCTTTTACCTCAAGAAATTACCCTGATTCACGGCCCTGGTTGTCCTGTTTGCGTTACCCCTGTGGAGTTAATTGATCAAGCAATCGCGATCGCTTCACTTCCGGAAGTGATTTTTTGTTCCTTCGGCGATATGCTACGAGTGCCAGGAAGCAGGAGCAGCAAGGAAATAGGACAAACAGAAAACAAAGCTGATCAATCACAAAGAGATTTATTAACAGTTAAGGCGAATGGGGGAGACGTTCGTATTGTTTACTCGCCCTTAGATGTGCTGAAAATTGCTCAAGCCAATCCCAGCAAACAAGTTGTATTCTTTGCAGTCGGCTTTGAAACCACTGCACCTGCTACAGCAATGGCTATTTACCAAGCACATGAACAAAGGATAAAAAATTTCTCCTTACTAGTGTCACACGTCCTAGTACCTCCAGCAATGGAGGCTATTCTGGCTTCACCAGATAATTGTGTGCAAGGATTTTTGGCAGCTGGACACGTCTGTACTGTGATGGGTTACACCGAATACGAACCAATCTCGCAAAAATATCACGTCCCTATAGTAGTTACGGGATTTGAGCCATTAGATATTTTGCAAGGCGTGTACTTATGTGTGAAACAGTTACAAGAGGGGCGATCGCAAGTTGAAAATCAGTACACTCGTTCAGTCCGCCGTGATGGAAATCAAGCCGCTCAACAAATGATCAACGAAGTATTTGCGAGGGGCGATCGCAAATGGCGGGGAATAGGCGAAATACCAGAAAGTGGGCTAAAGCTTCGCCAGAAATATATTGAATTCGACGCACAAAAACGTTTTCCTCTTGCTAATCAGAAAACTGAAGAATCTGCTCAATGTATCAGTGGGTTAATTTTACAAGGAGTCAAAAAACCTCATCAATGCCCTGCCTTTGGTAGCTATTGCACTCCAGAACATCCCCTTGGTGCGCCGATGGTGTCATCAGAAGGATCATGTGCAGCTTACTATCGCTATCGGCAAATCGCAAACATTATATAAATATAAATAATGGAAAATTTCTCACTATCATGTCCCATTCCTATAACCCAGTATCCTAACATCCTGCTAGCACATGGTGGGGGTGGCAAGCTAATGCATCAACTCATTGAAAAGATGTTTTTAGCAACTTTTGATAACCCGCTCCTAAATGTCCGGCACGATGCAGCCAGGTTTACCATTCAGCAACAACAGTTAGCTTTGACAACAGATTCTTACGTTGTCCAACCACTATTTTTTCCAGGTGGTGATATTGGTTCTTTAGCAGTGAATGGCACTGTCAACGATTTAGCAATGTGCGGCGCCCGCCCACTTTATTTGAGTGTTGGTTTCATTATCGAAGAAGGATTGCCAACTCAAACTCTTTGGCAAGTCGTGCAATCTATGCAGCAAGCAGCTAAAACCGCCAAAGTGCAGATTATAACAGGTGACACCAAAGTAGTAAATCGAGGTAAAGGAGACGGCATTTTTATTAACACAGCAGGTATTGGCATTATCGAGCATTCCCAAATCATTGCGCCTCAAAGCGTGCAACTAGGCGATGTTCTACTGCTGAATGGAGATATTGGGCGGCATGGAATTGCGATTATGGCAGTTAGAGAAGGTTTAGAATTTGAGACAGCTATAGAAAGTGACTCAGCCCCACTTGCTGATTTAGTTCTCGCACTGTTGGCATCTGGAATAGAAATTCACTGTATGCGAGATTTAACTCGTGGGGGTTTAGCAAGTGCATTAAATGAAATTGCTGAAGCAGCAAAAGTTGAAATTGCAATTGATGAAAACTCGATTCCCATTCGTGAAGATGTGCAGGGTGCTTGCGAAATTTTAGGTTTTGACCCCCTTTATATCGCCAATGAAGGACGGTTTGTCATGTTTATCCCAAAAGCAGATGTTGAAAAAGCGCTAGAAGTAATGCATTTGCACCCTGCCGGCACATTAACCCAGATTATTGGCAGAGTCACACAAATATCTTCAGGACTGGTGACAATAAAAAGTAAAATCGGTTCTACTCGAATTGTTGATATGCTCAGTGGAGAACAATTACCACGCATTTGCTGAATAGTCTTCTTTTGTCACTTTTTTTAATTTTACATTTTTAATTTTTAATTGGATTGACCAGCCTGATTGTGTATATGGTTTAACCAATTTTCACTGGTGGTCTGACCTGGCGGCTTAACTATGGATAATTTACCGGACATCATATCAGCCCCCGATGGTGTTATCTTGTGCTTCAGCACTGACAGCACAAGATAAATTATAAGTAACTAGTTAACTACAGGTAATCCTGCGAGCGCCATTGCCACTTCGGAAGCACTATATTCAGTATCCACAAGCCGTCCAGCTTGATAATCGATATAAGCTTGCATATCAAAGTGTCCATGACCGCAAAGATTGAACAGGATAGTTTTGCTTCTTCCTTCTTCTTTGCAAAGCTTTGCCTCATCAATCGCTGCTTTGACTGCATGGTTTGCTTCTGGCGCTGGTAAGATTCCTTCTGCTTTTGCAAAAGTTAATCCAGCAGCAAAGCAACCGAGTTGGTGTTCAGCACGTGATTGAACTAATCCCAAATTCACAATATGACTGACTAGGGGAGCCATACCGTGATAACGTAAACCACCGGCATGGATGCCTTCAGGTACAAATCCACTACCTAAAGTGTGCATCTTGGTCAGTGGAGTTAACTGAGCAGTATCACCAAAGTCGTAAGCATATTTGCCACGAGTTAATGATGGGCAAGCAGCTGGTTCGACAGCTATTACTTGTATATCTCGTTCGCCTCGCAGTTTAGCACCGAGAAATGGAAAGGTAATTCCGGCAAAGTTACTACCTCCACCTGTGCAGCCAATTACAATATCAGGATAATCTTCTGCCATCTCTAACTGAGTAAGTGCTTCTTGCCCAATCACAGTTTGATGCAGGAGTACGTGATTGAGAACACTGCCTAAAGCATACTTACTTTCTTCATCAGCAGCAGCGACTTCCACAGCTTCACTAATAGCAATACCCAAACTGCCTGTGCTGTTGGGATGTTCTGCAAGAATTTGGCGTCCTGCTTGAGTTTCAGTACTTGGACTAGCAATTACTTTCGCACCGTAGCTTTCCATTAACGCTCGACGGTAAGGTTTTTGCTGGTAGCTGACTTTTACCATGTAAACTAAGACTTCTAGGTTGAATAGCGCCCCAGCAAATGCTAGAGATGAACCCCACTGTCCTGCTCCGGTTTCAGTAGTTAGTCTTTTGACCCCAGCTTGTTTGTTGTAGTATGCTTGGGCGACTGCCGTATTCGGTTTGTGGCTTCCAGAAGGACTAACACCTTCATACTTGTAGTAAATTTTGGCAGGTGTATCCAAAGCTTTTTCTAAACGACGGGCGCGATAAAGAGGAGTCGGTCGCCATTGGCAATAAATAGAGCGTACTACATCTGGTATTTCAATCCATCTTTGTTGACTAACTTCTTGTTCAATCAGTGCCAATGGGAATAGAGGTAATAAATCATCTGATGTAATTGGCTTACCATTACCAGGATTTAAAACTGGTGGTAAGGCTTGTGGCAAGTCAGCTTGGATGTTGTACCAAGCAGTAGGCATCTGATATTCACTCAGAGTGTATTTAATTATGTCCATCTGATTAGTTGATGCAGGTAAGTAGTATATTTCTGATCTTCCAAGAAAAAGGTAAAAATTTACTTTATTATTAAGGTGAGCATGATATTAAAATTTGGCATAAACGTTCCCCTTTGTGATTGCCGCAGGCATCGCACGTGTGATTAATTGCGTTGGTACTATCGAAAATTTTCGGGAGAGAGTTGATATAGCTATTCATTTAACGTCCTAACATATACTTCAGTTGCTATACAAACAATTTTGTCGAGTGATTTTCCAAGATTTAAATAACCAAGGCATTTACAGCGCTCCTGTAAATGGCACTTTCCAAACTCCTTTTAGATATGGGCGAGATATATTCTTTGTTTGGAGTGGAGACACTGCTGGTCAGGGATGGGGTATTAATCTCAATTCAATTAATTAATGCAACAAATCCTGATGTTGCTGATGTCTTCTATCGCTTTGGGTAAATCCTAAATAGAATCAATCTCTCTAAAGTGATATTAGCTAACTATTTAGTGTATTTGAAGCTGAATATTGCTCTAGTTAGCAGATAATAGCCAATTGTCCTGTTTGAAATTTACACAAAACTAGCGCCAGTTCCAATCGTGACTAGCACTTTTTTTATATTTGTACACATTAGTAATATATTGTAATAGTCTATAGGTTCGCCTTTAGGGTTCTCTTGTCGTAACTTGACCTGCTAACGAACGGAGTTCCCAAGGCGAAAAAATCAACAGGAGTAAATCAGAGAGGATATTTCAAGCACTAAGCTGACCTATGATAGAGTAATCTTTCTCAATTGTAAAATCGTGAAAAGCGATCGCTTTTTACTTCCTCAATCCGCTCTCTAATTTGGCTCCTAACACACGAATATTTGTGGAACTTGGTAATGAAGAAATTAATTAAAGGTCTACGTGAATTTAAATCTAGCTATTTTTCGGCACATCAACAACTGTTTGAGCAACTTTCACACGAGCAAAAGCCCAGGGTATTATTTATTACCTGTTCCGATTCGCGTCTCGATCCAAATCTAATTACACAAGCCCAAGTCGGTGAATTATTTGTCATTCGCAATGCAGGCAACATAATTCCACCATATGGGGCAACTAATGGTGGTGAAGGAGCTACAATTGAATATGCTGTTCAAGCTTTAGATATTCGGCAAATTATTATCTGTGGTCACTCTCATTGCGGCGCAATGAAAGGATTAATGAAGTTACACAGCCTGAGCGATGAAATGCCGCTCGTGCATGATTGGCTTAAATATGCGGAGGCTACCCGAAGACTGGTTCTAGACCACTACAGTCACTATGACGGCGAAGAACTGCTAGAAATTATGATTGCCGAAAATGTTCTTACCCAAATTGAAAATTTGCGAACGTATCCGGTGATTCACTCTAAGCTCTATCAGGGGGAACTGAACATTTATGCTTGGATTTATCATATTGAAACAGGAGAAGTTTTAGCATACGATCCGCAGAAGCACGCCTATGTCTTGCCTCAAACCCAGGTTCCAGAATCAGAGATAAATGAGACGCGCTTGGATAAGTTTCCAAATACTAATGTAGTAGCCCATCCGCCTCAAACCCAGCAAAATGACGTTAATTCTCCAGAAAAACAACCTATTCCTGCATTTGAGTGGTTTCCAATGAAACGCCTCTCTCCAGAGCAGATGGAGCGAATTTATCGAGGATCAAATCAGGGAAATTGAGAGCTGAAGATTAGAAACTGTAAAAGAGCATCATAAAAGAACCTCTTCCTTAAATTCAGACACTCCAGATTGGGAGTTAGTTGATACTGGCGAACGGTCATCCTACGGCAGGCGTCTCCCTTTGGGAGAAGACTACTAAATCTTCTCCTTTGAAACTGTGCAAGGGACGATAAACGTGCGGGTTTTTAACCCCTTGCATTGCCCTTCTCTCGTCAGAGCTCAAGGCGAAGGGCGAGTGCAAAGTACACGCTACGCATTAATACTTAAATAATGTAATTTATACTATCAGTGCAAAAAACCCCAGCTGTGTAAGCTGAGGCGAGGGGGAGATTGACGATGAGATATAGCTATATTGAAGTCGAAAAGTCTTAGCTCACGCTAAAAGCAATCAAAACTAAAGTTGTGACTATTAAAGTAGCGAACACACTTTGTAAAAGGTATTTGCGTTGTTCCCAAATTGCAGGGTACTCAGCATAGTACACCTTGGGTTCAGCTGCATAGTTGTTGAGAATGCCGTCTTCATTAACAGTAGTGTACATAGTTTTTTCTTTTTTGTTTAGTTATGTAAATAAATATAACAAGTTTGTTACAAATTGTCAACAGAGCTTGACTCTTAAGAAACCCATTTAAGAATCCCTATCCAGCAAGGTTTTCAGAAAACTCACAAAAATATGTTTCTTTCATATTGTGCTAGTAGCGAATGCCTCCGGCACTTGCAAATATAGTAGATGTCATTTAGAGCTTGACAGAACAGAAAAAGTATTGGTTTTCTAGTCTGCTAGGAGTAAAGCTGATCTCTGCGTTTTCTGAGAAGTTGGAAAGAGAATCTAAAATCCAGAGCGATTGTGCTCCGCGCAGTGCCGTAAGGCCCTTCTCAGACGTAGCATCATAGGGTAGGGGTACATGATTCGCAAAGCGACACGGCTACGCAAAGGCTTACCGTGCAGCGTCTAGTTCACGAACGATTCTAGAGGAGAAGAGAAGGCAATCGCTGCTGTATTGGGTAATCAGCAAGCAACCGGAATTTAGTTGATGAGCGATCTCAAACAGCCCAGGCATTAGGAAATTTAGGGAATGCTTATTATGGGGCAGACTTGTATGTAAAAGCGATCGCCTTTCACCAAAAACGTTTGAATTTATCGCAAAAAATTCTAGACCAAGCGGGTGAAGCCAAAGCGATCGCTCAAATCTTTCACACAACAGCCCTGATTGGTGAAAACGCAAACAAATCAAGGGTGATTCAACAGATGAGCCGTTCTAAGATAGTTCATTTAGCAACCCACGGATTACTCAGCGACTTTCACGGATTAGGAATACCAGGTGCGATCGCCCTTGCTCCCGATCCCACAGCGAAGGAGCAAACCTCAACAGAAGAGAATGGTATTCTTTTCGCCAGTGAAATTCTTGACCTCAAATTGAACGCTGAATTAGTCGTTCTCAGTGCTTGCAACACCGGGCGAGGCAAGATCACTGGAGATGGAGTTGTTGGCTTATCCCGTGCCTTGGTTGCTGCGAGAGTTCCCAGTGTAATAGTCTCTTTATGGTCAGTACCTGATGATGCAACTGCTTTACTGATGACTGAATTCTATCGCCAAATCCAGCGCCACCCTGATAAGGCAGATGCACTGCGGCAAGCTATGTTGACCACAATGAAAAAATATCCCCACCCATTAGATTGGGCAGGTTTTATGTTGATTGGTGAACCATAAATATAGCAGGGGACAGGGGACAGGGAACAGGGAATAAGTTTGAAAGTCTTTTGGTGTCTGGGTTTTATGTTCAGTTGATGTCCTAAACTACCTAGCGACAGCCATAATGCCTGAGCAGATGATCATCAAAAATAATGTTAGCGGAAGTCTAATTTATACCGTTTATCTAAAATATGATGACAAATTAAATCAGGCTTGTAGTAGCGCTTAAGCGCTACTATGAACGATATGTTACTTTCATTGAAAGAATTCGTATTAGAGCATTTTACGTAATAGCTAATACAAATGATACCCTGCTTTCTGCTACCCTAGCGATGAGTTAATACAATAATTTCTTCAAAAGAGAAGCAGTCTACGAGATTGGTTAACCCCTTAATCAGGTGATCATGCTGCTCAGGAATTTGCTTAATCAGCATGAGGATTTCTTTAGCATTGATTCGGAGCGCCGCCTGATGCAGTTGCTCGATCCAGTCGCTGGGCATTACGCTTAAATCTGCAACTGTTAGCAAATCATGTGTCAAGGATGAAGCATTAGAAAGCCAAGATATTCCTTCCCTATTTTCCACTTCATTAGCATAAATATAGCGAACGCCCAAGTGTTCAGCCATCTTTTCAAAAATCACGGTCGTCCGAAATGGCTTACGCACAAAGTCATCAAAGCCTACGGATAGAGCTGTTAAGCGGTCTTCTTCAAATGCGCTTCCAGTCAAAGCGATAATCACCGGAGCTTGAGCGCCTGCCGCTTTTATATGCTGGGTTGCTTCAAATCCGTTCATAATTGGCATCCGCAGATCCATCCAGATTAAGTTAGGCGACCAGCTTTGCCAAAGGTCGATCGCGACTTGGCCATTTACTGCCTCCCGCACCTCAAAGCCAATGGGGGTCAACAAGTCAACGAGAAGCCGCCGATTTTCTAGTTTGTCCTCAACAATCAAAATGCGATAGCTGGGTTGTCCCTTTTCTAAACCGATAACTTGCCGACTCGGCGCAGGCGTTGGCAAGGTATCCAGAACTACTGCACTAGTTCGGATATCAAACGTAAAAATTGAGCCTTTTCCTACAGTGCTATTTACCTTTATATCTCCGCCCATGAGCCGTACAAATCGCTGGCTGATGGGTAATCCAAGTCCAGTACCTTCCTGAGCTTTCTGTCCCGCCTCCGTTTGGACGAATGGCTCAAATAGGCGATTAAAGTCAGAGTCAGCAATACCGCAACCCGTATCTTCGACGCTGAAGTTCAGGGTGATAGCTTCCTCCGCTGTAATATTTTGGCTAGGAGTTGCTACACGCAACGTCACTGCACCTATCTGCGTAAACTTAATTGCGTTTCCTAACAGATTAACGAGAACTTGGCGCAATTTACTCTCATCGGCACAGATATATTGAGGAACTGTACGCGATCGCTCAAAAATGAGTTGTAATCCTCTTGACCGAGCTTTCAAAGCAAACATCTGTTGCAGTCGATCTAGAAGCCCGTAGAGGTCAAAATTTGTTTCATTAAGGATGACTCTACCAGCTTCAATTTTGGACATTTCCAACACATCGTTAATTAAAGTTAGTAAGTCTTCACCACTGCGATTGATCGTGTCCAGATATTCCTGCTGCTGCGAGTTGAGCGAGCGATTCCGCAGCATCAATTGAGTAAAGCCAAGGATAATGTTAAGAGGAGTCCGTAGTTCATGGCTCATGTTGGAGAGAAACTGGCTTTTGGCTAGATTGGCAGCATCTGCGGTTTCTTTAGCTTTCTTAAGCGCGGCTTCGGTTTTTTTGAGCTTGGTGATATCACGAGCAACCCAAAGTACTGCATTTTCAGATAATGGGGAGACACTAGCTAAAAACCAGGTTTCTCGATTCTTCACCGACAAATGGTATTCAACGAAAACATTCTTGCGACTTCCATCAGGATTTCTGGGCTGCTCTCTCAGCTCCAACGCTTGCTGAATAGCATCAAATATTAGATTGGCTATTTCTTTAGGTAAAACTTCATGAACTGTTTTGCCAATGCGATCCATATCAGGTTTGTAAGCAAAGGATTGTGTCAGCACATACTTCGTTTGCACATACTTTAGGTAACGACCCTCCGCATCAAAAACCACTACCATGTCGGTCATGGCAGCGAACATTAACCGGAGTTCTGCCTCAGATGTTTTCAGTGCTGCCTCTACTTTTTGACGGTCTCGAATTTCCCGCTGAAGTTGGGCATTTTTCTCGCCGAGTTCTATCGTGCGTTGCTTGACTCGCCTTTCTAATTCTTCGTTGGTTTGCTCTAGGGCTAAAAAGGATTCACGTAACTGTTGCGCCATTTGGTTAAAAGACTGTGCCAAAGAGTTTAGCTCGGTTGTACTTTTGACAGAAACTCTTTGGTCTAAATTTCCTGCTGCGATCGCTTTTGCTGCACTCCCCAGTCGGTGAATCGGCTGTGTAATCCAGCGAGCTGTTAAAATGCTCAGTACAGTTGCGAGTACAAACGCACCCAGACAAAGCACAATTGTTGTGCGAGTATTCGCATTGATTTGATCCATGAAATCCCGTTCGGGAACGACCACGATGATCAGCCAGTCCAACCCTTGCTCATTCTTCATTGGCACAACTTGTAAAAATTGCCGTTGACCCTCAATGTCAAAATCAAGTTGTTGTTTTTCAGTGATCTGGGTTAAATTTCCAAAGCGTTGCTGCAAATATTCAGCGGTGCGTCGCGTCAAGATATCATTGCTTGTGATCGCCTTGACTCGAACAGGATTCTGTGATGTGAATGGGGCTGCTGGATTTGTAATCACGTAGGGTTGTTGAGTGGCGGAACTGCCAACCAGCAATCCTGTGCGGCGTTCGATGATGAAGGTTTCGCCCGATCGCCCGATTTTCAGAGTCCGCAGATATTGACTGATTCCAGTGAGTGAAAAATCTACGGCAGCAACCCCTAACAGATTACCGCGATGATCATAAATCGGTAAGCTGGCATTCAGCACATATTTGGGCGTAGCAAACAGTTTATAAATTCCACCCCAGTTCGCTGTCTTAGACTGAACTGCCGATTGATACCAAGGACGAGTCCGCGGATCGTAATTAGGCTTGGATCTTAAAAGGTTAGTGTAATGCCCCGGCTGATCTGCGGCATAAATCCGAATCTCATGCCCAGTGGACTCCCCTGAAAGTTTCACCTGAAACCGACCATCATCCGCTCTTTCAACCGCAACGTGTTCTCCATATTGCGACCCAACGTAAACTGCTGTTACTTTATCAAACGTCTTTAATTGATACCAAAGGTGTTGTTCTAATGCTGATAAATTTTTTACATTAAGTTCACCCAGTTCGATGGCATTAGCATTTAATTGATTGATTTTATAAGGCGTTTCAACATATGTTTGAAGATACTGTTGGATGCGAGCCATAATTTCACTTCGGAGCTGGATTGCAACTTCATTGACTGCGCGTTGCCCATTCTGTATTGATAGCCACCCAGTTAGCCCTACAGCTAGAGAAATTTGCAGTATAAATGGCACTACAAGTATGTGGTGCAACTGCACACTTTTAGCAAGCTTTGAAACTTGAAGGGTGAGAGGACGCATTGTCCGAACTCCTTAAATTAAACAGCAACGCTAGGGTAAAAATATTTACTCAGAAGCTTATGAAGTTTGATAAATTTTATTAGCATAATATAGAAGATGAATCATTTAAGATGATACTACCTACGAGGGCAAGATTGAAAAATAATACACACCCAATTGTAGGAGAGTTTAAATTTCGCAATAATCGAAGGTCAAAAAATGGTAAATATGGTGAGAATCTTGAACATATTCATTTATCTATCAGATGTAGATAATTTACGCGCTTATGTTGAGTTTTGAACGGCAATTCTAGAACAAAGGTAACTCTGGCAACATACTACTTCCTTTTAAATATTTTATGTCAAGCTAACAAGCGGTCAATAATAAGTTTTTAACTTTATTTGTCAAATGTAAAAAAATTATTTAAAGTGGGTAAAAGTAAAATGTATTACGTAGTCAGCTTGATTTAAATTACTTTTAATAACACTATTTTAAGTAGGCAGACGGATATAAAGCTAACCATATAAATAAATGTAAATTTATTAGCAGTTTTGAAGTAACAAAATATCATCAATAGATTTGTTACACAGATTTATTTTTGTATAACTTATAATCCACAATCTTCTATAGAATGCGTTATCAGTAGGTTGATAATTGCCGATTCTCTTAACCCTTTGAGAAGTATGGAATTAAGCCAATCAGCCAAGGGAGATATTCTGATCGTTGATGATACCCTGGATAATCTTCGCCTCCTATCAGCAATGCTTGCGGAGCAAGGATACGAAGTTCGGAGTGTCACCAATGGTTCTATGGCGTTGATCGGCATACAGGCTCAACCTCCAGATTTGATTCTGCTCGATATTAATATGCCTGGAATGAACGGCTATGAAGTATGCCAGCGCCTAAAGTCTAGTCCCCAAACACAGGAGATTCCCGTCATTTTTATTAGTGCTTTGAATGAAGTCTTTGATAAGGTAAAAGCTTTCTCGGTTGGGGGCGTTGATTTTATTCACAAACCTTTTCAGATTGAGGAAGTTCTCGCCCGAATGGAGCATCAACTCAAACTTCGCCGCTTACAACTACAACTCCATGAGAAAAATCGTCGCTTGCAGGACACAGAAGCAGAACTGAGGCGATCGCTTGACCAGCAGAAGGCGCTGAATCAACGCATTGAGGAAATGGTAGCGCTAGAAGAACGCAATCGGATAGCGCGTGACATCCATGACTCGCTGGGACATTCTCTCGTAGCGCTAAATGTGCAAATGGAAACAGTGCTAACGCTTTGGGAAGTTGATCCAAATCGAGCGCGATCGTTTTTATTAGAAGCGAAAAAATTGGGTTCCGAAGCTCTGCGGGAGGTGCGTGAATCAGTTTCTGCAATTCGCTCAGATCCACTCCACGGACAATTACTCGAAGGTGCGATCGCCTACCTTGCTGAGGAATTCTATCACCTTACCGATGTCTTACCAGAGTGCCAGATTGATTTATCACAACCGCTCTCTGATTCAGTAAATCATGTCGTATATCGCATTGTCCAGGAAGGGCTGACCAATATTTATAAACACGCCAAAGCCACAGCTGTTCAGATCAAAATTCAAACAACGGCTTCTGGGCTATCGTTGATACTCCAAGATAACGGCAAAGGCTTTGAGTCAGATCAAGCCGTGGCGGGATACGGACTCCAAGGGATGCGAGAACGAACAGCTACAGTAAACGCACAGCTAGAAATTATCAGTAAACCGGGTGCTGGTTGTCGGATTGTTGCTAACTTTCTTAGGGACTAGGTAGGGGAAGAAAACTATTGCCCAATGCCCAATGCCCAATCCAAGACATATAATTCGAGTGCTGCTTGTAGAAGACCAAGAAATTGTCCGGCGGGGTCTAAAGACGTTGCTGGAAACGAAGCCCGATCTTCAGGTGATTGGTGAAGCAAATAATGGTCTTAGCGCGATTAAGCAACTCGAAACTTTACGAGAAATCGCCCAATTACCTGATGTAGTGCTAATGGATATCCGAATGCCTGTAATGAATGGTGTAAAAGCAACACAGTTGATTTGTCAGCAATTTCCAGACATTAAGGTTTTAGTTCTGACTACGTTTAACGATACTGAGTATGTTGCAGAAGCACTGCGCTTTGGAGCGAAGGGATATTTATTAAAGGATACCCCCGCCGATGAACTCGCTCAGGCGATTCGATCAATTTACCAAGGCTATACCCAATTCGGGCCTGGAATTGTAGAGAAATTGATTGCTGAAACGCCAACAACGCAGCCAAACTCAGCAGAACCATTAGCGCCAGGGTTAACGGAATTGACGAACAGAGAGCGAGAGGTTTTACGATTGATTGCAAAAGGCGCAAACAACCGAGAAATTGCCCAAGCGCTTCACCTGTCTGAAGGGACAGTTAGAAATCACATCACGCATATCTTAACTCGGCTAAATGTGCGCGATCGCACTCAAGCTGCGATCGTCGCGAATTCCTGTCGCGCTTGGTTAGAAAATGCTGGGTCTGAATCATGAAAATTTCATCTGAGAAGATGACAAATGTCATGCTCAAGTCGTGACATTTATTCGATGTCAGCAATCTTGAATTTTGATAAATTAAGGCGGATTTTGTATTACTCATAAGACATCTGGTGAAACCCTTGTGGAGATAGTTACGATGAAACATGATAAATCCTCTCCAATTCGCTTGTTAATCGTTGACGACCAGAGCCTCATTCGTCAGGGGCTTAAAGCAATGCTAGAACAGGAACCTGATTTGGAGGTCGTCGGTGATGCTGAGAATGGTAAAGTTGCTCTAGAGCTTGTTGCAGCACTCCAGCCCGATGTGGTGCTAATGGATATTCGGATGCCGGAAATGGATGGACGAACTGCAACAAAACTGATTGTGCAAAACTTTCCCAATATTAAAGTTCTCGTCTTGAGTACATTTGATGATGATTCTTATCTAACAGGGGCAATGCGTGCAGGCGCAAAAGGATATTTGCTCAAAGATATGCCCTCAAGTGAGCTAGCAGATGCAATTCGCTTTGGGCATTATGGCTATACTCAATTTGGGCCGGGGTTATTTGATAAACTATTGGTGACGGAAACAGCTTCGGCTTCAACTAGCCAAAACTCCGCCTCATCAAAGTCATCGGAAATTACCGCACGAGAACAAGAAGTTTTATCTTTGATAGGCGTTGGCGCAACGAACCGCGAAATTGCCGAAAAACTTTATATTACAGAAGGAACGGTAAAAACTCATGTGACGAGTATTCTCAACCGCCTCAATCTCAAAAATCGCTCGCAACTTGCCATTTATGCAAATTCTGTTCTTAATCAAGAAAACAAACCATCTGATAATTCGTGAGGCAGTCCAGTCTTATTCCAAAGGGAGAGGCTAGTGCCTTCTCTCGCAGACGCTATGCGTTAGCGGAGCTTTCGCTTTAGCGATACGCGCAGCGTCTCGCAGAGAGCCTCACCCGAAGGGTAATTCGTAATCACGCTTGAGTACTCGCTAACGTAATTTGTAATTCAAAAAATTAGATTTAATTTCAATACCTTAGCCAAAAGAAGAGGGTGAAGAGATAGGGCGCTTCGTAGTAGAGTTATTGTCTCTCACAACGACAACTCAAAAACTACAAGCCACCCATGCCAGACATCTTATCACTCTTACCCCAGATTTCTCACAAGTAAGAAATTCAGGTCAGCAGCCGAGCGATGACGTAGCACAAGCTTGTCCACAAGATGATGTGGCAGCGTCACAGCAACAAGCCAAAATCTTCCAAATCTGCGAAACCCCTGTTTGCAAATGAAGCGGAGAAACTTATGGGCAATGTAGAACTGATTAAGGAGTGCGTTGCCGCTCAATCCTGGGACTTAATCGCCTCGCTTACAGAAGAATGGACTCAGGAATTTAAATCTGCCGTCTGGGAACAGTTGATACTAGATGAACGCTCTGCTGTCAAGCAACTCAAGCCACAGTGTATAAAATTATCTTTTTAGAAAGTTAACTTTTTTTTAACCTTACTTACGGAGGAATAAGTAAGCATATTAACTCTCTCTATCAGGAGATGAGTTAAGGGAAGTATCAAATTATATTGATATTTGACCAAATTTACTAAATTTTCTTGGTTTAATTGAATATGCAACTGCTCTAGAAATGGTAGCTTTTTTACTTTACATAACATTATAAATTGTATAAAAAGCATAGGTTGTAAAAGTAATGTCAAAGCATTTTAGTAAGCCTAAAGAATTTGAAAAGTATGATTTTACTTGTAGTAAGTATTTAACATCGTTTCAGCGTAAGGTGCTATTGAAGCATTTACAAGATGATTTGCAACCAGAATACCGTCGGAGGTTGGAAATCATGTTACTAGCAGATATGGGTAAATCTCAAACTCAAATTTGTCAAATATTAGGTTGTTCCCAAGAAATGGCACGGTATTGGATTGCTGTAGCACAAGCTGGTATAGCGCACACATGGAATGAACGGCCTATAGGCAGACCCAAGACTGTTAATGCTGAATATATTCAACGTTTGCAACAATTGGTGAGTCACAATCCTCATGAGTACGGCTATCCATTTCGATGCTGGACGGCTCAGTGGTTAAGTAAACATTTAGCCAAAGAATTTGGTATTGAAATAAGCGTTCGCCACATGTACCGCCTACTCAAACAACTAGGATTGTCTACAAAACAAAAACACTCCTCTGGTAAACAATCAACTAAGGATAAAGATACAGCCATTACTATTTGCGATTTGCAATCTAACTCTGAGGCTAGTTTTGATTGGTATTTGATTTAAACCTAATAAAATAACTAACTCTTGGGTGGAGGAGAAGCAATGGTATCGGTATTTTCAAAGCAACAGGTCGGTGAATTTATTACCCAGACCTTGGGGGAGAGGCTTTCATCAGAAGAACTGCAAACTTGCTTGGCAGTGACAGAAATAGTCGAGCCACCAATTGCCAAGCAGTTTTGGCAAGCAGCAGAAGCAGAAAGAGGCATCCATATTATCCTAGAAGGTAAAGTCAGACTTTTGGATAACTCTGACAACTTAATTGCCACTTTATCAGCAGGGGCATCATTCGGGGAAGTGACGCTGTTTCCAGAAGATGACTTCGGATATTACACTGCTAGAGCTTCTACAAACTTAAAGCTTTGCTTTCTCAAGCAAGAAGTATTACAAGCTTTAATCAATAAATATCCAGCAATTAGCGATCGCCTACATCATCAAGCAGAAGTTTTTGACATATTGCTGTTGTGTTTCCAAAACTCTCAATTACCTCCTAATACTAGTACCCAACCCATACTCAAAGCCTTATCACTATTTGAGCGGCACTATCTAGAAGTTGGCTCTGTCCCCACAACACTATGCAAAGAATCTAAGCTGTGGTTGCTGCATCGAGGTGAATTATTACATTCAGACGGTCACAAACTGACTCCAGGCAACATCTATCCTGCGAGAAAACGAGGTAGTTGGCAAGCGACACAACCAACAATTGTCTACTGTCTGCGGACTTCTAATTGGCAAGCAGCAAGGCAATTATGGCCTCTATTGACAGAATTTCTTGGTTCAGACTCAGACTCAAAAGTGATTGCTCATGAAGGCTTTCAGACTCAACATAAAAAGTCTTCTCAAAGAAAATTTGTTAACGAAAGAAAAACTATTCCATTTCGCCCGCGAACCTCGCCAACAAAACAAAAGCAGGAATTACGCCGAGCTTATTTTCCTAGTCCCAAGGTAAAAGTCGGGCAACTATGGGGACAATTTAGCAAGCGTTATCCATACTTTGCTCAACAAAGCGCTTCTGACTGTGGCGCAGCTTGCCTAGTAATGATTGGTCGCTATTGGGGTAAGCACTTCAGCGTTAATCGCTTGCGGGATACCGCTAATGTTGGTCGCAGTGGCGCATCACTGAGAGGTTTAACAGCAGCAGCAGAAAGCATCGGTTTTACTACCCGACCAGTTAAAGCCAGTCTTGATAAGTTAGCACAACAACCTCTACCTGCGATCGCACATTGGGAAGGCAGACATTACATAGTTGTGTACGAAATTACACCTAAAAGAGTAATTGTAGGCGACCCAGCGATCGGTCAACATAGCCTCACTCATACTGAATTTAAAGCTGGTTGGACAGGTAATGCCTTATTATTGCAACCTACAGCTTTACTTGAAGAAACTCCAGAAGAAAGAACGCCATTGTGGCAGTTTCTAGAGTTAGTTAAACCTCATTGGAAAGTATTGTTAGAAGTCTTTATCGCTAGTGTATTTATTCAAGTTTTTGGGTTAATAACACCGCTATTTACTCAGCTACTTTTAGACCGAGTAATTGTTCAAGGTAGCATTTTAACTTTAAATGCTGTAGGATTAGGATTGGTGATATTTGGTTTATTCCGCGTAGCCATGACTGGACTGCGGCAATATCTATTAGATCACACTGCTAACCGCGTAGGAGTGGCGCTGACAGTAGGTTTTATTAAACATACCTATCGCCTACCTTTATCCTTTTTTGAGTCGCGTTATGTTGGCGATATTGTTTCTCGTGTCCAAGAAAATCAAAAAATTCAACGTTTCCTTACTGGTGAAGCACTGTCAATTATTCTAGATTTGTTGACAGTATTTATCTATGTGGGATTGATGTTTTGGTACAGTTGGCAAATGGCTTTTTTAGCACTTTTGATTGTACCACCATTTGTTCTACTAGCGTTGTTTGCTACACCTTTCTTTCGCCGCATTAACCAAGATATTTTTAATGCTTTAGCCAACGAAAGTAGTTATTTGATTCAATCTTTGAATGGGATTCGCTCAATTCGCTCAATGGCAGTAGAACAGACAGTACGTTGGCATTGGGAAGAGTTACTAAACAATTTCATTAAAAAAATGTTTAGCGCTCAGGTAATTGGCAACCAATTTCAAATTTTTAGTTCTACAATCCAATCGTTAATAACTACTGGTTTACTATGGTATGGAGCATGGTTAGTGATTCAAAATCAACTCACTATAGGACAACTAGTCGCTTTCAATATGTTGTTAGGCAACATTATTCAACCTTTTCAACGACTAACTGCACTGTGGAATCAGGTACAAGAAGTTATTGTTTCCACAGAACGCATTAATGATGTTTTAGAGGCAGAACCGGAAGAAGATTTACAACATCAACCACGTCAGTTTTTATCTAAGTTACGAGGTAATATTCGCTTTGAAAACGTCACTTTTCGCTATCACCCAGAAAGTGAAATTAATGTTCTGGAAAACTTGAGCTTTGAAATTAAGCCTGAACAAGCAGTAGCAGTTGTAGGGCGGAGTGGTTCAGGAAAAACTACACTTTCCAAGCTAATCTTAGGCTTATATCCAGCAACAGAAGGCAACATATTAATTGATGGTCATGATGTTAGTAGTATTGCCTTGCGATCGCTCCGGGAGCAAATAGGAGTAGTTGATCAAGATACTTTTTTGTTTGGTGGTACGATTCGGGAGAATATTAGTATTGCTCACCCAGAAGCCAGTCTTGAAGAAATTATCGAGGCGGCACGTTTAGCTGGGGCAGATGAATTTATTCAGCAATTACCTTTAGGTTACGAAACTCAAATTGGTGAAGGCGGCGGGATGCTTTCTGGGGGACAACGCCAACGCCTAGCAATTGCCCGTGCTTTGTTGGGTAATCCCCGGTTATTGATTTTTGATGAAGCCACCAGCCATCTAGATTCTGAATCGGAACGCATCATTCAGAAAAACTTGAAAACTATTCTGAAAGGACGTACCAGTTTGATCATTGCCCATCGTCTGTCTACTGTCCGCAACGCTGATTTAATTTTAGTTTTGGATCGCGGCGTTTTAGTTGAGAGTGGTACTCATGACGAACTAATTGCTAAAAAAGGGCATTATTACTACCTCAACCAACAACAATTAACACAAGTAAGTTGATTGTTGAGCTGATTTAGTAACTATTAATCACTATTGAAAACTCTGCATTGAGAATTGCTTATGCCAAGCCAATATCGCAATTCATCATCGGCGATCGCCAAAACTGAGGATGAAAAAACTACAGTTAGTAAAACTGATGATGCCAACAATTGGTCGTATAGCACCGAAGAACTCTTAGATGCTTTACCCAAAGTTTGGACACGCTCTTTATTGTATGCCCTTGTAGGTTTTACGGCGATCGCTTTACCTTGGGCGATGTTATCGAAAGTAGATGAGACAGGTAGTGCAAGGGGCAGTATCGAGCCGCAAGGTGCAACTCTAAAATTAGACTCTCAAACAGATGGGAGAGTCACATCTGTTAGGGTGAAAGAGGGAGACAAAGTAAAAGCGGGGCAAATTCTGCTGGATATCGAATCTAATATTTTGCAAACACAACTCCAGGAAGCTGAAGCAAAACTCTCTGGACTACAAAATCAGCGATCGCAATTTGATATCCTTAAAAATCAACTACAGTTATCAGTTAATGTACAAGAGCAGCAAAACCAATCTCAAGCTTTAGAAAAAATGTCTCAAGTCAACCAGGCGAAACAAAACCTGGATGCGAAACAAAGTACATATAACTTACAGAAATTAGAAAAACAAGCATTAGTTAATCAAGCACAGCAACAAATTAAAGCATCTCAGGATACTCAAAAATCTGCAAGAAGTCGTTTAAGTATAGATTCCAGACAAGTTGAACGCTTTAGAAAACTGACAACTGATGGTGCAGTTTCCGCAACTCAAGTTGATGAACTCCAAAAAGAACAAGAAGAAAGTAAACAAGTTTACGAAAAAGCTATATCAGATGTTAAACAATCGCAATTGCGTTTAATTGAAGAACAGAATCGTTATCAAACAACTCTGAATCAGTTAGAGTCTGATATTAAACAAGCCAAACTTCGGCTGCAAGAAGAGGAAAATAGTTATCGGAGTTTGCAGCAAACAGGGACACTAGCGCTGCTGAGAAATCAGCAACAACTCAAAGACTTGCAAACAAAAATTGCTGCTCTAGAATCTCAAATTGCTCAAGCTAAAAGCCAAATTGTATCGTTAAAGCTTCAGTTGCAGCAAAGAATAGTGCGATCGCCTGTTGATGGTATGATTTTTGACTTGCCCATTGACAAACCTGGTTCTGTAGTACAACCAGGACAAAGGATTGCTCAAATCGCGCCTGAAAATACTCCTTTAATTCTTAAAGCTGAAATGCCCAGCACTCAAAGCGGTTTCTTAAAGGAGGGGATGCCAGTAAAAATCAAGTTTGATGCTTATCCTTTCCAAGATTATGGAGTAGTACCAGGGCGGCTAGATTGGGTTTCACCAGACTCTAAAGTTACTCAAAGTAACCGAGGTAACACCCAAAATTTTGAATTAAAAATATCTCTGGCTCGTCCTTATATTCAATCTAGAGATAAACGTATTCTCCTAACTCCAGGGCAAACAGCCACAGCAGAAGTAATTATCCGCCAGCGTCACCTGATTGACTACATTTTAGACCCCTTTAAAAAGTTGCAAACTGGAGGTTTAGAACTTTAGTTGTTAGTATTAGACAAGTTAATAGTTGGAGAGTTACCTAATGGAAAAAGATTTAAATATCTTGAGCAAAGACATTCTTGAACAGGTAAAATTTTCATGTCAAATTCCTACTATAGTGGAAGCGATCGCTATTCGTAAAATTATTAAAGCGGCTGCCAATCAAGTAGGAATTAAAACTGAGGCTGAAGAGCTCCAAGAAGCTGCGAACGGTTTGCGTCTAGCCAATAAGCTCCTCAAAGCAGAAAATACTTGGGAATGGCTAGAAAAACATCATCTTTCTCTGGATGATTTTGAAGAGTTAGCATATACCAAACTACTTTCTAAGAAGTTAGCAATACATTTATTTGGCAACGAAGTTGAACGCATATTTTACGAACACCAACTTGATTATACCGGAGCAGTTATATATCAAGTAATTTTAGATGATGAAGACTTGGCTTTAGAACTATTTTATGCTCTACAAGAAGGTGAAATAACTTTCCAAGAACTGGCTCGACAATACATTCAAGAACCAGAAATCCGCCGGGCTGGGGGGTATTTAGGAATCCAGCGTCGGGCTGAAATGAAGCCAGAAATTGCCGCAGCAGTTTTTGCTGCCACACCACCACAAATTCTTAAGCCAATTATGACCCAAAAAGGCGTGCATTTAATTCGTGTTGAAGAAATAATTCAACCACAATTAGATGAGCAACTGCGCGTAAAGATATTAGGTGATTTATTTACGAATTGGTTAAAGCAACAAATAGCAGAACTGAAAATTGTGATTCAAATGGAAGATAAGAATATTCAAACTGAGGTTAATGAGCAAAGAGTAGCAAATGCAAATTAAGGAAACCTAATAAATAATAGGGTGAGAATTTCTTACCCTATTAAATAATATAAAATTTACGTGAGTTCAACGAGTTTCAAAGACCCCTCTCCAAACCTCTCCCCTGAAAGGAGAGAGGCTTATAAATCTTAATTTTCGTTGATATTTAAAGATATTTAAGCCCCTCTCCGCGTCGGAGAGGGGTTGGGGAGAGGTTATCGAACTCACGTTAAATTTTACTGGCGCTACCGGATAAAAGAAGAGATTTATGGCAATATATTAGCTCAGTCGTGCCAATACTAATGTTAATCTTGATATACGATATTGTTCAACTTATTCTGCAACCAAGATTGAAATAAAGATTCCATGATTTGCTCTCTAACTGCTAGGGTTAATTGCAGAGGAAACCACTTTTCAACCTTGACAACGTGATAACCTAATTTAGTTTGAATAGGCCCTAAAATTTCGCCTTCCTCCACATTTTTAATAGCTTCAGCCACATCTGGTATTAGTTCTACCAAAAAGCGAGTCCCGACAAATCCACCTTTTTCTTGCGATGTCTTACCTTTTGAGTATTCCAACGCTAAGGCACAGAATGAAGCGTGTCCCTCGCGTAGTAACTGGACAATTTTCCAAGCTGTTGCTAAGTCTACAACAAGAATCTGCGATATCGCTACTCGTTTGTAGCGATCGCGGTTTCTCATATATTCACCATCTACACTCGGCCCAAACAAAAATTCTTTCAGTTGTTTCTCTAAAAGCCCTATTTTAATTCCTTGTACCCAGTCTTCCATACTAATACGCTGCTGGTCTAACCAAGCGATCGTTTCCTGCATTCCCCATAGCTGATGTTTTTGGCGAAAATCATCTCCAGCTGCTTGTACTTCCTCTTCTGACACAGTAATACCAAACTCTTTGCAAGCGGCTAAAATTTGTGCTTCCCTTTCAGCCAAAGCCAAAAATTCCGCAATCTTAGCCGAACGGCGCAGATATGCAATTACATCTGCATCCGTTGCTGTAGGGATGGATAATGGAGCCAATTCTTGAGCATATCCATTAAGAGTGCTTTCTGACAAATGTTTTTGCATGGCTGTTGTTTTATATAGATGTGTTTTTCAGCTAAAAAACATTTAGTTTGCATATTGAAATGACATCATATTTTGGTGGGGGAGCCACTGTGTTGGGCGGGCAATGCCCGGCTTGTAGCAAGTGGCGTTGGGCATCTTGCCCGCCCTAATTATGCAAGTTAAATGTAGAACAGCTTATTACTACCTAGAACTGCTAACCAATAGCCTTTCTGGTGAAATATCTTGAATCTTCACCCGTCGGCGATGCAAATCTCCATACAGATTAAGATAGTCCAATTCTTCAGGCGTTAGTTTCCCCTTTTGGACACTCGCAACTGCTGCATCAACCTCCTGACGATTTCGTAAACCTGTTAATGCTACATCCACACAGTTCTGGCTTAAAGAATAGCGATATAAATCGGGAACTGAAGGTAGCCAGCATCCAGAGGGTAGTCCAACGGGGGGGTTCCACAGTGGCGGGCCAGACATACCAGCAGATTTAAAGGTGACAATACCAGGTCGATGAGGGTCGTTGGCATCTAAATGAGGGAAAACCTTAGTCTGGGCGGTGCGATGGGCAACGTTGTGTCTGACCATAGCAACATCCAACCAAGGGCTATTTAACCATTGTCTTGCTAAATCGTGGTCATGGAAAGAAGCACCAATGTAACGCACAGCACCCATTTTTTTGAGACGTTCTGAGATACCAAACACTCTTTCTATAGTTCGTTGACAAACTGTATTTGGCCCACGAATATCATCAGAAGCACTAACACACTTTTCAAAAGCACTAGCATTATGCTGGTCAATCCAACCCCAATAAAATACATCAATATAATCAATTCCCAAATCGGCAAACTGATCGAATAAATAACTAAATATTGTCTCTGGAGACTTAACAATATAAGTAACAGTTGCCAAAACTACTTTTTCTCGTACCGAAGATTTACGTCCACATAATTTACGTAGCGTCTCAGCCATTGTGCTGTAAAAATATTGATGCAAATCGCTAGAGTAAAAAAAGTAGTTGATTCCTTGCTCAAAGGCGTAAAGAGTATCTTCACTAGAAATCCGACCACCACCGCCTAATCCTAGACAACTAACTGTTAAGTCAGTCCGTCCAAGTTTACGGTAAAAAGGCAAGTCTGACTGAGGAAATTTACTGTTAGCTTGGGCAATCTCAGCTTCTAAATTTACAGATTGTGGTTCAACTATGGGTGAAAGATTAGTAATTTTCATACTTCTAAAAGTGTATATATATCTTCAGAGTTAGCATTGAGATAAGGACGGTGCAATTCAATTTTCAATAGAGAAAATTGTTGCACAATCTCTTCTAGCCGGACTGACGGCGAATTATCTCCTTTATTCCAAGCTTCTAACAATCCCTTGGCGATTATTTGACAGCGATTTGTGCCAAAACTTTCTTTCTGGGTGAATTTATGGTTTGGTTCTTCGGCGATCGCCAATCCTGGTGCTAATTGCTTGGTAAACAAAGGTACTTCAGGTTTAAAATCAGATTGGTGTTCTATATACACCTTTTGTAATACTGATTGAACAGCTTGGTAGTTATTTTTATTAAAATAAAGTACCGCCGAATCATAACGCCCGTAGTCTTTTGGGTTATATAACGCTTTAAATTTAAAGGGAATCAAAATATGATTTAATTGGGTAGTTAAGCTACGCATAACTGCCAATGCCCCTGCGGAAGTTAAGTTAAAATAGACACGCACTACATCTTCTGAATTACATGGCCCTGCATTGCCAACCGCCATATAAAAGCCATTCTGCACTAAATTCTTGGGCATTTTGATGGCAACCATGTCACCAATAGAAGGACTTTGTATATCTGGTTGGAGATGTTTTGCTGGATTAATATGTAGTGTCAAACCTCCTTGTTGTACAGCTAATGCACCATCTATTTCTTGTTTAACTACTTGCCAACGAGGGCTAAAGTAACCTTCTGTAGTGTTACTTTCGTGGAGGCAATCGTAAAACGCTACGTCCACGCCTAAGTAGGTATTGTTTTCTAAATTCTGATTTACAGCTAAATCATTTTCACTACTATCAATTGCTAAGACAAGTTTCAAAGAAGCATTGTAATATATACCGTAGAGAAAAGTAGACAATCGCTGGTTAAGAAATTTACTTTGTATATTTAAGGGTAAATTTTGAAAGCGGGAAATTACCTCTGGCGGTAATTCTAAAGATTTATAGCTTGGGTGGCTAATACAGAAGTGTGAGTGAATTTCTACTTGATTAACAATGTCAAGCAGTGAAGTCTGCAATGACTCTGGAATAGCTTCTGTTTGAATTTGTGGCGAATCTAATAGTTGCATAATGTCTTTTTCACTACAAATACAGGAGTGTTAGAGTATAAAGAATCAAGAATTTATTTTTCTCATCCACCCTTAAACGGCTATAGCTTTAGACTCTATACCTAAAGCTGATGCTTCCATACCAAAAATTGTGGGAATAGATTGTTCTGGACGACATAGTAAAGATTTAGCAACCTGAAGCATACAGATATCCATATTCCCAAAGGACTTTTGATATTGAAGCCTTGACTGAATAGCAGTAATCAACATCCAGCCAGAATATTGCACGACTCGCCGCATGAAATCAGGACGACGCTGTAAAATTTGAGGGAACTCAGCAGTATAAGCGATCGCCAAAGCTGCAAGAGAAGGTTGCAGTAATTCCAAAGGCGTAGTCGCCATTCGTAAAGACTCATCGATGCTCATCGTCTTACTTGTAATCAAGCTTTTCATCCACATCAGTAGATAGCTACCAATGAGTGTGCCTAAATCAAACGCTGGATCTCCCCAACCGCATCGTTCCCAATCAATAAAACGTACCAGAGGAGATTTAGCTTGCTGCCAATCATTAGACAATAAGATATTGTTTAGCTTTAGGTCATTATGGGTTAAACAACAAGGAGCTAAAGAAGAACCAAGTTCAGCAATTGCTTGCCCTAAGCTGTCATAACGTTGATAAAGACTAAAGAATTTTAAACCATCGGCGGGGACTGAACCAAAAATTTCTGGGCCAATCCGTTCTAAGTTCCGTACCAAATGGGTAACTATATCGAGGGATTGATTATCCTGATTTTGCGAAAAAAAGTCTTGATAATCTTGGCTATTGAAAGTCAATCGATGAATTTTAGCGAGAATCGTGCCGATGGAAGTAGCAATCTGCAAAGGAAAGAGATTTTCCGTAGCGTAGAAGTCCATCAAGTCACGATAATTATTTAAGTAATTTAAAACAATAATTGAATATTCAGGATGAAAGTAAACTCCCTCTGACAGCCAAAAGCGCATTTCGCTTAGTTCGGGGAATTGATGTAAAAATTCCTGAATCTGCCACTCACGCAAAAATTCGCCAGATGTATTTCCGTCTCGGTTACGACGCTCTTGTTTAACAAGGAGTTGGCGATCGCCCAGCAAGGTCAGTAATAAGTTAAAGTTTTTAGCAGATTTGTGTTCGATTTCACAATGAGCTTTATCTTCTACGTTACATATACCCTGCTCAACCAAAAAATCGAAAACATTTTGAGAACCTAATACAAATGTCATGATACAAAACTTTAATCTAAATCAATTTACTTTTTTATTTCAATAGAGACTTGACAATTGTGCAAAACATTGTTCTCACCATCTTTTCTTTATTAGTGAGGTTTTTAGCGTTAGCAACTAAAATCTTATTCCTTGCGATCGCCCTTTTATGGTATTGAAGCTAGGAAAAAGTTAAGTAGGAAGTAAAAAGTTTTGAGAAGCGGGTCTTAGTTAACTGAGACCCGCTATAATTGGATTTAAGAATTGATCCTCAGTCGGAGTTTCTCAAACTCCGATTGAGCTTATTTGTTCCATGCGCTTGGACAAATAATAGCAGTCTTTACCGATAAGGGTTCAAACATTGAATAACCCTACTTGGAGATGGAGACATCGCCACCAACACTGATGAAAGATTTATCAACTGTGTCGGCAGAAATGGAGAGGAGACTGTCGCTACCGCCTAAAGTTACAGTCATTTCGTCATCGTTGAGTTCTTTGAGAAAGGTTTCAGAATCTTCAAACAATTCAGAACCAGTAGGACGCAGTTCGGTAATTTTGATTTCAGCCATGATGTTTTCTCCTTAAACAATCTTGTGTTTGATTTTCTGGTTTGCAATTAGAGTCAAATACTTCAAGACCCTACTTGGAAATAGAGACATCGCCACCAACACTGATGAAAGATTTATCAACCGTGTCAGCAGAAATGGAGACGAGACTGTCGCTACCGCCTAAAGTTACAGTCATTTCGTCATCGTTGAGTTCTTTGAGAAAGGTTTCAGAATCTTCAAACAATTCAGAACCAGTAGGACGCAGTTCGGTAATTTTGATTTCAGCCATGATGTTTTCTCCTTAAACAATCTTGTGTTTGATTTTCTGGTTTGCAATTAGAGTCAAATACTTCAAGACCCTACTTGGAAATAGAGACATCCCCACCTACGCTGATGAAAGATTTATCAACCGTGTCAGCAGAAATCGAGAGGAGACTGTCGCTACCGCCTAAAGTTACAGTCATTTCGTCATCGTTGAGTTCTTTGAGAAAGGTTTCAGAATCTTCAAACAATTCAGAACCAGTAGGACGCAGTTCGGTAATTTTGATTTCAGCCATGATTTTTCTCCTTAAACAATATTGCGTTTGATTTTCTGGTTTGCAATTAAAATTGGTTGCCAATTAGAGTCAAATACTTCAAGACTCTACTTAGAGACGGAGACATCCCCACCTACGCTGATGAAAGATTTATCAACCGTGTCAGCAGAAATCGAGAGGAGACTGTCGCTACCGCCTAAAGTTACAGTCATTTCGTCATCGTTGAGTTCTTTGAGAAAGGTTTCAGAATCTTCAAACAATTCAGAACCAGTAGGACGCAGTTCGGTAATTTTGATTTCAGCCATTTTCTTATCCCTAAAAAGAAGTTTGCAGTTATCTTTGTTCAGGATTAAATTTGCTCTTGCCTTAATCCTTAATTTCATTTTTATCCCAAAAATAAGCAATAGCAAAGCTTTTTTCTAGATTTTTCTTGTCACAACTATTGTTTTTATGTCATAAAATAAGTAGTATTATTTAAACTATAAAAATGTGAAAAATATGTAAAAAGATAGAAGTTTTATATAAGCGATAGTAGTAATTATCATGATAGCGTGTTAATCTATCCAAAGGTGTACGACATTTGATATATAGTTTTAAATAGCTTGATACTAGCTAAATATTTATACCAACTTCACAATATTGACAGTCTTAACATCTGCATTATTTATTACATCATCAGTTTATTTATTAAGCATCTAGTAGCATTTTATAAGTGTTAAACAGCACTTCCATGCACTTTTGGGATTTTGATATTAGCCTTGTATTTTTTAAAATTAGTTTATTGTGAATAAATTGAATAGAGATTGACTACATTTTATCTTCCTATAGACATAAAATTAATTATTTCAGGCAATATTTTGTGAAAATTTTTAGTACAGACATTATTAAAGGAGTTTTGTCAGGAATTCTGTCTTTGTTTTATCTTGCGTTCCATATTTGATTGCACTACCTCTAGCATTCGTCTAAATGGGGTCAGGACTTACGCAGCTGGCACAGCGCGAACGGCATTTATAGTAATTACAACTCGATCTCAAGGTGATAGCAATGCTGGAGACATGGTAATTAACACTAAGAAATTAGGTGTTGCATAATGTTTCACCGTATTTACGACGAGAGCGTTTACTTGAGTCTGGATTTTCTTAAGGGATATATAATGCCGAACTATAGCGGAACTTGGAAATTATGTGCAACTTGACTTGTTGTGCCATCGAGAAAGCGTTATTGTTACCAAAATGGCCATCTACTACCAAGTATGTCAGAGGAATAAAGCTTGAGGGGGGACAAAAAGGGCTAGAATGCAGATAAAATAAGCCTCATAGCCCTTTCTCCTTGTTGATAATACTTACGCTTATTAGGAGCTAGTGTCATTAACTCAGCCACCAATTCATAAGAATTTTCCATGAAATCGACCCAGTTAGACCCATATAATCCAATATAAAAACTGCTATGACGGCGAACTGTCCGCCCAGATTCTTTAATTCTGCCTACATATTTTTGAACACCCATGCGTTTAATTTTTTGACCAGATATAGTTGCAGCCGTGTATGCAAGTGAGATTAATAATATTAGGGAAATTAGCCTTTGACCTGATACATTAGTATCTTCTAAATTATAACCACCGCTTTTAAAATCTCTAAACATTTCCTCAATATCAAAACGTTGTTTATAAGCCTTAATAGCCGAATCTAAATCATCTAAATTAGTCAGAATAAACCAGCCCTCTTCCGGCGCAACTCCAAAACGTTTCCGTTTCCATTTAGTAGCGAGATTAAAGCTAACAAACCCTTGAGATTTCGTATATTTAATACCTTGGTAAAAGAAGGAAAGACCAGGTGCTAAACCCAAATCTCTTAATTGCAGCCAAATTTCTGGTTCTATTTCTATAAATGCGTCCTTTTTTAAGCGTAAGCAGAAATATACTTTCTGCTCTGTGAGCCAGTTAGCCAACTTTATTGAACAAAATTCTCGGTCTCCTAACACTACAATTTTATAATCCTTGAAAATCGGTAATGCTTTTTTAAATACTGCTTCTTGTTCATCAAAATTACTTGAGCCTAACTTGTCTAATAGCTCAAAATATATTGGGATAGACCTTTTGTCCCAAACCACGCTAATCATTAATAGATTAATGCATCCCCAATTAGTCCGATCTATAACTACATAAATAACTTCATTTAAAGGAAAATTTATTTCTAGCCAGCTTTTGATAATTGGAAACCAAATTTCTTCAACATTGATGTAATTTAAAGATAAAAATCGCTGAAGTTTTTTCCTTCTACTTTCAAATAGTATTGGTATTGGTAAAGCAGTCGCTAGCGCCTCAAGGCTAACAGTTTTAATAGATTGTAATAAACAGATAAGGAGTTTTAGTAATAAGTATTCAGTACGTCCAAGCTCTCGCTTGAGGTGTGTCTCGTAGAATTCTGGTAATATTATCATTAAATAGAGCTTATTGCGAATGAATGCTCTTTTTGTTTTACCACAAATTGCTACACTCGTTGCCCTATATCTATTTCAGGGTATTTCGTATCCCCTCAAGGGAATAAAGTTAGCTACTAACTCTAATAGTGAATTAATCATCTTTTTAATTAGTACTAGCTCAGACGTTAATACCACTTCCGTTTTATTTTTGTTCTTACTCACTTTTGGTCGTCCACACCCACGTTTTTCTTGAGATTTTATTTTTTTGATTGGCAACGTGCTATTTATTTCTGTATCGCTCTTAATTACCTGTTCTACTTTAATTTAATAGGAAATGACTGCCTCCCTTGAATGCTCACTAATAATAAGACAAAGAAAGATAACCCTGATATAGGTCTGTTTGCCAGGCTAGAAAAAAATCGCTCTAACCCATACATAAGTCTGTTTCCCTGATTTACTAACAACAACTTCATCTCCAGCCAGCAGATATACTTCCCGCTCTCGCCACAAATGCTTGCGAAAAAATAGCCAAAACAAGGTTGCCTAAGGTATTACTGTATGGAAGAATCTCAAAATTGTTCGGTAACTACCACCCATGCTTCTCCAACGAGAGATTCCCTTCATAGTGACTCTGCCGCTAAGAGCTAACATTGCCAGGATGATTTGGTTCAATTGCCGCATCGTTGTAGCGTTTATCTCCGGCAGGAGGCATTGTAACAATGATAAGATATCGGGCATGGGCGAGGAGTGGTTTTTGAGTTGTCGTTGTGAGAGACAATAACTCTACTACGAAACGCCCTACCTTTTCATGCTCTTATTTTGGCAACGGTATTGATTTAGGTAACCTAGTTTCTTATCCACATGAGTGGAGATTTAACGTTTTGCCTAACAGTCAAGTGTGTGGTTTAATTCCCTTAAGTTGAATTTAGCTAACCTTCGCTAAACAACCGACAGCACACCTAAATTACCCTTGTAACCCGTAATCTCAATAACAGCATCAGTTGCAGCAGAGAATCCATTAGTAGAATCATTCAAAACTAAGAATGTTTGCTGAGTAAAACCCTGAATTAAATTATCAATTGTACCTACACTAAAAGTTGCTGCTTGATTGGCAACAAAAGTAGTTGTATCCAATAATGTTTTAATTTTAGACTCTGTTAAGGTGTCAATAATGCCAAATTGGATAACATCATTAGCAGTATTCACGACATTAGCTGCATCGATAGTATCTACACCAATATTCAGGTCTTTAATAACATCGAAATTAGACAGCAAGGAATCTGTTAAATTCTCAAACACAAATGTATCATGACCATTACTGCCAGTCAGGATATCTGCACCCGCACCACCAATTAGGGTATCATTACCATTGTCACCAATAAGTTTGTCATTCCCGTCAAATCCTGAGAGTTGATCGTCACCGTTGCCACCAAAAAGTTGGTCATCACCATCAAATCCTACTAGATCATCACTGCCATTTTTACCATATATGATGTCTTTACCTGCTAATCCCAGCAGTTCATCGTTGCCATCACCACCAGAGATTTTGTCATTACCAGCATCACCAATCAACTCATCATCACCACTGCCACCGTTGAGGATTAAATCCTGTGGTGGTGCATCATTACTAATAGTCTTTGAAATAAGGTAGTATCCAGTATCATCGTAGTTATAGCTAACAAAAGTATCAATGACACCATCATTATTGTCATCAATCTGCTCAGATATCAGCTTACTGTTGCTATCATAAATGTAGTTAGTGAGTGCATCAATGCTGCCATCGTTGCCATTATCAAAGTTCTTAGTTAATAAATTACTGCTGCTATCATAAATGTATGTAGTGACTGCATCAGTAACGCCATCATTATTATTATCAATTTGCTCTGATATCAACTTGTCGGCAGTATCGTAGCTGTAATTCGTAACTATGTCAATGATGCGATCATTGCTAGCATCAAAGTTTTTAGTTATCAGTTTGCCATCGGCATCATACTTGTAAGTAGTAAGTGCATCAGTGATACCATCATCATTGTTGTCAGTCTGCTCAGATACCAGCTGACCCTTGGCATCGTAGCTGTAAGTGGTGATTGCATCAGCTGTGCCGTCGCCATTGTTGTCATTGCTGGTGCTGATGCGTCCGTAGATAGAAGTTGTAAGGGAATCAACTATGCCATCACCGTTATCGTCCTTACTTTCTGACGTGCGGTTACCGAAGACATCGTAGGTATATCTGACAATAGAGTCATCTGTACCATCGTTATTATAGTCATTGATTTCGGATAATTTGCGACCGTATGCATTGTAAGTAGCTCTGTAAACTTCCTCAACTATACCGTCGCCATCAAAGTCCCTGGTTACCGATGTCAAGTAGCCATTAGCATTGTAGGTAAGGGTTGAAAGATAGTTAACTATACCGTCACCGTTAGATTTAACGCTTACGGATGTCAAATTGCCTTTAGCATCGAATGTATCGGTGGAGATAGAGTCAATTATGCGATCGCCATTATCGTCATAGATATTAGTGTTAGAGATTCGGTTACCTTCAGCATCGAAGGTAATATTATTGACTCGCTCTAGGATGCCGTCGCCATTGTTGTCATAGCTTATAGATGTTTGGTTGCCATCAGCATCGTAGCTATAGCTTGTGACAGACTTAGCTATAACTTCGGCATTACCGTCACTGATAATGTTGGTTATTGATATCAGATTGCCATCAGTATCGTAGTTATAAGTAGAGACAGTTGCCTGAAAGCTTGCTGCGTTACTATATTCGCTTTTGAAAGTTGTCAGTTTGCCATTGACATCATAAGTATAGGTAGATAAAGTTACCTCCTCACCATCGATTACTAAATTGGATGTTAAGCTGCCGTTGCTATCATAAGTGGCTTTGTAACGTTGTGTCTCATCACCATTGTCTTGTCTAGTTCTAGATAAAAGTTTACCGTAAATATCGTAAATATAAGTATCATTAATAACTACTCTACCGTCACCATAATAGTCAGTGCTTTCAAATGTTAAATTGCCTTTGGCATTATATGTATAGGTTTTGACATAATCAAATGTACCGTCTCCATTATTGTCACTGTTTACGGATGTCTGCTTACCGTTTACATCATATGTATAGATTCTGACATCATCAAATGTGCCGTCCCCATTATTGTCATAACTTGTAGTTATCTGGCTACCGTTTGTGTCATATGTAAAGATAGTTAAACTATCAATAGTACCGTCACCATTATTGTCAGTGCTACTGGATGTCAGATTGCCGTTCTCATCATATATATTGCTAGAAATATAGTCTGGCGTGCCGTCACCATTATTATCGGTGCTACTGGATATCAGCTTGCTGTTGTCATCGTATATACTAGTATAAATATAGTCCGGTGTGCCATCACCATTATTATCAGTACGGCTGGATGTCTGGTTGCCGTTGGCATCGTAAAAGTAGGTGGTGACTTTGGTATACTGACCCTCACGATTGTTGTAATAGCTGTCGTATACAATACTATAGGTGATGATTGAATCTACTATGCCATCACTATTGTTATCAATCTTCTCAGAGGCGAGGTTGCCGTTTAAACTGTAGATATAAGTTGTAGTTGATGCCACAATTTTTATTTAGGTCAGGTGAAGATAATTACAGATTGTAGCAAGTACGGTATACTCTCGGACTTCAATTATCTTGCTAGGCATTGACTAAAAAAGTGGACTTATTTCTTAATAATAGAGAATTCTGACTCCTGAATTCCCATACTTTTATGGGAGTGTGACACTTAAGAGCGGGACGCTTTGCGTAGCTTGCTTCCCCCGAGGGGTACGACTGGCGGTAGTTGAATCTCTACTTCGCTCAATTTCCGCGCACTTGTGCTGAGCCTGTCCTGCCCTTCGACTACGCTCAGGAACCGCGTAGCCGTTCGCGTAGCGTCCCGTAGGGAAGTAGCCGAAACTCAGTGCATCGCTGGTAGATGCAACTTGCTTGGGCGTAGGAGTATAAACGGGTTTAAGTTCTTTACTACGAAAGTTCTAATTTCTGTATAAACCACTGATGAATAATTAAAGAAAAACGGCGCTAAATGAAGATATAGCGTTTTACAGTTAGTAACAGCTTAAAAGCGTTCAAAAAACCTGAAATTTGCTGTCTCTCCAGAGAATTAGTGATAATTGTCGATTTTGTCTCTACAGATAGATGAATAATAATTAGCCTTTTAGTATAAGTAAATACTTAAGGGCGCAAATACTTATCAAGTAAAAATTTATAAGGAGAATAATAGTTTATGAAATTGAAAACTGTATGTGCAAGCATAGCAGTCGCTACTTCTATGGCTACAAGTATGATATTTTTTACTCAAGCTGATGTACTGGCTCAAAACAGTCCAACTAAAACCGAACAGGCGAATTCAAAAGCGTCAAAGTCTTTGGACATTCAGTGGTTTTTGGGGATTATACCCTGGCCAAGATGGACTAGAAATTCAAATAGTTACAGTAGTCAAAATTCAGGTAATAGAACTACTTATGCAAATAATTCAAACAATCCCATATCAACAAACATAGGTAACCCAAATAGACCAAAATCAATAGGTACAAATCAAGGATATAACCATAAAAACGTCCCTGTTCCTGTCTTAATACCAGGACTAGCTGCTTTAGGCGCTGGCTTAATACGCAAACATCGCCAAGAGCAAAAGCAAATGGAGATGAAATAAATTACTTCATTACCTCTATAAGTTAAACAGTGAGACGAAGATTACGTTCTCACTGAAACATATTCACATTATTCATAAACCTTTAGCTAACTGATCTTAAACAAATACTAATTTCAGAGCATTCCCTAATTTTATACAGATTGATTAATAGTTTATAAAAATAAGGTTTTAATTACTTTGGATAGCTATAAAAAATATAATCATACAATCAATAAAATATTGTCAACCTATTTAGGTAAAAATCATAATCGAGTTGTTTTATGTGGTTTAGTTGTAGGTTTGTACTATTACTTGTTTTTTTGGTTAAAGATACTGATACAGTTTCTAATTGGTGGTAGCACATTTCCTTTGTTGACAGTTACTGCGGCTTATTTAGGATTACAGGAGTTATGGCAACAGAAAAACGGACTTATTAAGTTAAATCCTTCAACTATGCAACTAAGGCTAGGCCATAGTTTAATTTTATTTGGAGTTGGTCTTTTCCCTTTCAGTCTTAACAAAGGCTGGTCTCAAGCATTAGCTTGGTTAGTAATTTTAGTAGGTATTGTCCTTAGCACTTGGGGGCTAAAATTCTTTACACGCTATCTACGTCCAATTTTTTTGATTGGTTTAAGCATTTATCCTGGTATTCACATTCTACCAGCGTATATATGGCGAGCCTTGACTCCTGAAAGAATGATGGATCACATTCAAGCTTGGAGCGTTAATTTAGCACTTAACGTCATAGGCTATCCAAGCAGTGTAGATGGAACATTGGTTAAATTACCTACAGGTAGTGTAGATATAGGATGGGGTTGTAACGGATTTGATTTGATGGTCTTGATGGTTATGACTAGTCTGTTAATAGGTATAGCTTACAGACTAAAGGGCTTCCAGATATTAACAATAAGCTTTTTGGGATGCATTCTAGCTTTTACTTTTAACACTGCTCGCATTGCATTACTGGCAATCTCTGTTGCTTATTGGGATAGAAGTGCATTTGATTTTTGGCATGATGGTTGGGGAGGACAAATCTTTTCAGCAGCCGTGTTTACAGCGTTCTATTACCTACTTATTCAAATGCGCCTACTAGATTTTGATCGCAAATCTAAACTACAATAACGCGCCCACTATCAATTCAATAGCCAACATCAGCAGAGACTTTGGTAACTTGCATCTGTCGATGGTTTGAGCAATTAGCTGCACTGCGTTAGTAAGAGAGGACAATTATGCTCGCTTGGGAGTCCTAGCGGTAGCTTGCACCCAGGTTAACTAAGAAACTTTCGATTGCTGCCAAAGGATAAGTTTCAATTGAGAGCAGTAGAAAACCCCATTACTGATTTGCTGTTCGTTTTCAGCTATCCAATCATAAATTTGTATCGCTTTTGCTAATGCCAGTTGTTCTGAACGATAAAGCTGAGGGGTGGGACAGTAAGCTTGTCCATTGATATGTATAGCTACAATCTGCCAATAGTCGCTTTCTGGTACAACTTCTAAAAACCCGTTACTGTAAGCCTCGATTATTCCTATGTTCATCTACAACCATCAAACTTTAAACAGGCAACAACAAAGTCGATGCCAGCCAATTCTTGGGAGTCAAAGCTGGAATCACGAGGGAATGTACTACCAACCCCCACTCATTATTTTGTGTTTGTGGTCAAGATAAATCTGAATTCTTGGTCACTTTTTAGCTTGATTTCGTTATTGGCAGCAATAAGAGCAACAGGAATAGACACAAACTAAACTAAACTATTCCACTGTGCCTGCGGTAGTTGCTTTTATCTAATTAGGATGAAAAAAATAATTATCTGTAGCTCTTAAAAACAATTCTTTAAAGTAAACAACAACAACTTGACAAGTACATTTACACTCTGTAGGGTTAATTGTGTGATTGCGAGCAAAGTTCAGCAATCTTAAATCTTGCGACTGCTACCCTGTGGGAAGACTTCTCTACGAGACCAAGGCGAATGCCTATGTTCCACTCGCAGTGACAGTATTATATTTTATTGTGTCCACTTACTTACAACCAGTTACCAACGAGAACATAAGCAGCCCAATATCCTGGGCGGCTGTAGTTTGGATAATTTTGTAAAAGGGTTACTTGAGCGCGACGCAGAGCTTCTGCTTTTGTAACTTTAGCAGAAACTATAGCGTTTCCAACTCCAGTTAGGTACAAAATAAACCCTGCCCAACCCTCTCCTTGGTAAGGTTACGGTGTACACACAAGTCGAATTACCCCCTTTAATCCCCCTTATAAAGGAGGAAAAGAGGAAATTTAGTTCCCTCCCCTTGGAAAGGGGAGGGTTAGGGTGGGGTAAAACCGACACTTAAACCCAGATGAGTAGCCTGTTTCAGACTTCTATGTACACCGTAGCTTGGTAAGGGGAGGGTGCGCGACAGCGCGGGTGGGGTGTATTTCATGTGCTTGGCAATTGCCATAACTCACGATAAAACTCACCTACTAAAATTGTAGTGGAGCGATCGCCTACATTCCATAAGCTTACCATTGTACTCCTTGCACCTGCACGCACAGCAACCCCTGCTAAACTCAGTGTTGCCCGATTATCTCCCTCTGCTGTCTGACAAGCACTTAAGACGAGAAGTTCTAAGGGTTGTGAGTATGTTTCATCTCAGCAGCGCAACAGCAAATCAAAGTCATTAACATTAATTAGCCCATCCGTCGCCAAAATAAATGTATCTTCAGAACGAGAACTAAACTGTCCGTGAGTTGGCAAATGAACAACATTAAACGCAATAGAAGTTATCTTTTCTTCTAACTTTTAACCTTGCGGCGATGGCGGAACACCTACCGTAGGTGATAAGCGTTCGCGAAGCGTCTCGTTGGCGCAGCCTCTCGTAGAGAAGAGAAGCTTAAGCCTTCTCCTTAAGAGCGGGAGGCTGTGCCAATGGAGATGCTAGCGCGAACGGCTATCGCTTCACTCGACCATAAAGAAGCGTTCCACTAAATAAGCCGCATATTCCATACCATAAGGTACGCTCACCCCAGCAGTCATTTCATTAGCAAAGTAGGTGTTATGACGACCTTGCAACATTTCCAATCGTTGATAAATACCATCCTTGAGGTCTTCGGCTGAAAAATGAGAGAACCACTTCCAAATTAGGGGTTGCCCCATAGGTGTCACTTGAGTACCTCCAAGCTTTTTGACACAATCGGCTACGTTACCTTCCAACTCTTCAAAAGTTGTCATTTCATCCATGAATGGATAAAAATTGTAGATTTTACTGCCTGGCTCAACCTCGTAGATAGCTAATGGATAACTAGTTGGTAAAGGCTGATTTAAAGTATTTCTGATTACGTAGAAGATGTTTGCAGGTAAACCCTCTACTTTACAGGTAATAACCGCTCTTTTAATTGTACGTACCCTAGAAAAAATATCTACTTCTTCAGGAGAAGCATCAGCTACGCCAAGAAAGTCATCTACAGGAGCAGTCCAAATTAAACGCTCGAATTCCCACTGATTTGAGGCAGTTTTGACCAGAATTGTTTGACCGCGAGAAACACGCTCAATAGTTTGTCCTAGACACAAGTTATGGGAGGCCGCTAAACGATTCCATAATTCTTGATTTCCTTCTTGTAATTGAGGCATATTCAGAATCAATTTTTTCAGGAAACTGCAACGGTTCAATAATGCCAGTAGCCGAATCACATAAGCAGTAGAAGCTTCTTGTCCCAGATGTCCAAATTGTGCCGCATTCGCAATAGGCATTAGAGCATCTCGAATAAAATCTAAACCCTGTTTGTTAAACCATTGAGGCGAGGATTCATTCATGGCTCGGTAAGCAGGATTGATATAGCCTGGCTCCTCATCCCAAGTATACTTGTCTAATTCTTGGAAAAATCTCCTCATCTGCCAGAGCCGACTGAATAAAGAATATTTGGACTCCACTAAAAACGGGCTAGAAACTTTGCCAGTTGCTAAGTCAAATAATTGCACCCGTGGCATCACATGAACCGACGGAGAAATCCCATACCTCTTTCTGTATTTTTTGTACAAGGGACTAGGTAAGATCCAAACAGTTCCACCCTCGTAAATACCCCGTGATTGAAGACTTGCGTCTGCGTACCTAATTGAATATGTTTTACCTCCTACGCGATTTTTGGCATCAATGATAGTTATGTTTTTATATCCAATATCATGTAATTCTTCGGCAGCCGTTAAACCAGCACATCCAGCACCAACGATACCAATACGGATTGAAGGTTCATAGGTTAAACGATTCATTTGCATGAAACTGTAGTAAGAATTTCAATTCCATCTAATTCTACTAACTCTATGTTCAGCAATATATGCCCAAATGCCTAGCCCCTTCTCCTGCAAAGACGCCAAGGCGAACGGGGTTCAAGATAGTACGATGTCTACGATGGTCACTGAGCTTTGTCGTACCACTTCCCTGCGGGACGCTACGCGTTAGCGGAGCTTTCGCTTTAGCGATACGTGGAAGCAAGCTACGCGCAGCGTCTCGTAGAGAAGTGCGGGCTACGCCTCACTCGACCATTTTTTAGGATTTTGGGTGGGTGTGGAACCTTTACCCTTACTCCTGCATCGGATACCGCCGCATCATTTCTTGCAATTCCACTGCCTCACCCTCTGCCGTATACACATCTTCCCCCGACATTGCGATTGCGCTAAGCGCAGTGCCAAAGGCACAATATGGATGCGCGTTACACTCTCCGCAAGATTCAGGAAGAGGCATGCCGCAGAGGTTTAATTCCCTATTTCCCACTGATAAACGATTCCGAGGAGATATAGCCTCTAGATTGAATGGCACTAAGATAACGGCAAACCTATTATTTATAAGGCTTTTGGGTGTGGGGTGTGGGGTGTAGTGATCAAGAAGTTTATTAATGCTTGCACTTCCATTCTATTTTTCTTATTTTCTGACTACACCCCACACCTTACCCCCAACAAAGAGCCTGATTCATGGATTTTAGCTTTTCAAGCGTGCCATTCGCCTCTAGATTTAAATAATTACTACGCCTCCATTGTGACGACGACCTCGTAGAAGTTGAAATCGTGAGGTGCAAACTTTCCAACTTGTTTCTTCATAGCTATAAAGTCTTGGTCTTGAGTCGCTACTTCCATCTCTTCACGACTGCGCCATTGAACGTAGTTAATGACTCGTTTACCGTCCAAGCTTGCGTGCAGGCTGGCTGATATGAAGCCTGCACGCAAGCTTGGGTATTTCTTGGTTCTCCACTAGGAAATCCAATATACGCTGTTGCTGTTCAGGATTTTCAACTGTAAAGATGTTAATCGCGGTAATTTGACCAGATTTATCGCTAATTGTGATCAATTTTGCTCCTATTTACGAGTTAGAACTGATTTTGGTGGAGTTTTATGGAATTAAGAAAAATCGGAAGCTCAATTGAGAATTGTTAATCAATAATTATTAACTGGCTTTCTACGTTTTCTCAACTATTGGAACTAACTTAGGCGAAAACGAAGTCCCCAGCCGATAATTTGTTGAACAGAACACCAGACAAATTTGCAAACGAAATATCCTTGCCGTCCAAGCTAGCAACAATGCTGGTACTGCGAAAATCATCAAAAGCGGGTAGCAACTTCAAGTCATCAAAGTCAGAGATGCCGCTGAAAGCAAATAAATTGATATTAGCTGCTTAATAATTATATAATAATTATTTTTACTCACATGGGGCATAAGGCAATTCAAAATACTTGCTAAATGTATAGCTTATACCGGGTTGGAGAATGCGCAGGTGACTCATTAAATTATCCTTTATGAAACCTGCGTATCTTGCAGCTTTGCTACCATTTCTGCACGTGCTGAAACCTTTAACTTACGAAACATCCGCTTCAAAGCTTGTTTGACAGAATTTTGCGTAATCCAAAGTTTTTCACCAATTTCCGCATTCGTTAACCCCTGCGCTACTAACTCAGCAATTTCTAACTCACGCACTGTTAGAGGATTGGGTACAAGAGAATTGGATACTTTTGAATTCGCCCGTAGGGTTGCCATTTTTGCTGACAAATGAATGCATAAAGCGCTCAAGTCAGCTAAATCGTTGCCATTAAAAGGAGGATTTCCCCTATCACGGGCTAAATTAAGCGTTCCGACAAGCCGACCATCGCAAACTATTGGCCCCGTCATCACGTGTTCGTGGTCGTGACGTGAACAAAAATTCTTCCAGTCGCTTGGAGATAATAATAACTGCTCATGAGCGGGAGCGTGACGTTCAACCACGTAGCGCCCGACTGGATTGCTTTCTAAGCATACTGCCGGAATCCCTGAAACATCAATTTCAGCGGTTGGTTGCTCGTCTAAAAAATAGATACCCCAATGTTGTACGCCAAAATGTTCGCCAATTTTATCCATGAGAGCTAGTTTTAATTCTTGCTCATTACGGACATTGGCGATCGCATGAAATACGGCGTGGAGAGAATTAGACATAAGTGTACCCAGTTGGGGACTATCCGAGCCTCAACATTTACTTCTATGCTAATACCAAGGAAAGTAAAACGCTAATAACGCTAATTTAAAGTAGCGATAGGAGAAGCACATGACAGTTACACAACTCTCTGCTCAGGAACTTTTCCGGGCTGCTTATGAGAACCGCTATACCTGGGACAAGAATTTCCCCGGTTACACTGCAAATATTACCTATAAGTATGACGATAAAGTGTTTACAGGCAAAGTTATCGTCAATGCCAATCTGAAAGCGGAAGTATTGGATGTAGAGGACGAGCAAGCAAAGCAGGCAATTCACGGACAAGCTTGGGAGATAGCAATTCACCGCATCCGCCGTAGCTTTGATGAAACCCACAGCACAAATACTTTTAGCTATGGTGAAACTGACGGAACTGGTGCAGTTGAACTTTTAGTTGGTGGTAAGGCTGAGGGTGATAAATACAAAGTCCGCAATAATGAGGTTTGCCATGTTCACCGTCTAATCCACGGTACTTTTGTGACAATTGACACCTTCAGCAGTCACGATACTGGCGAAGGCTACCTTTCTCACACTTATGACTCTGTATACCACGACCCCAAAACCGGGGAACAAAAAGGTGGTAGAAGCGAATTTACTGATGAATACGAAAAAGTTGGTAAATATTTCATCTTGAATCGCCGAGAAATTCGCACTGAGACAGGAGGACAAATCTCAGTTCAAGAATTTATCTTCTCGGACATCAAGTTATTGGAGCCTGTTGCTGCTTAAGCTACATTCTTCAATCTAAGTATAAAGAGCGATCGCATTAAATTATTGGTGCGATCGCTTTTATTTTTTACGTTTCTTTTAGAGTTTATTGAGAATAAAATCCTCTTGTTGACATTATTTGTTTGCCCTAGATGCTCTAGTAAAAGGAAAACTATTTGAACTAGGGAAAGGTCTGTCTTACGATGCTACACAAAAAGGTTAAAAAATTTTTAGTAAAAAATAATACAAGATGTAGACTAAATTTAGCAGTACATAATTAAATCAAGTTTTATGAAAAAGCTATTCAAGGCTAGTCTGATAGCACTACTGTTTAGTCTAGTAATAATATTGCCAAACATAGTACTAGCTAATGATTTGAGATTCATTCCCAACAGATCAGAATTAGCAAGTAATGATTTTGTAGACTGGCGAGCAGTAGGGCCGATATTTAGTGCTGTTACTAACCCTTTTTTCGTTATGTCTTCTAATGGTATTGGAGTAACAGTCAGTAAATCATCTGGAGAATTTAGCATTACAGAACAAACTTCAGCTTCAGACGGGCCTTTTTCCGCCAACTTTGCACCAGGTGATGCACTAATTTCGACAACAGGAGAAACTTCTGGAGCAGTAACAATTACTTTTAGCTCTCCTATAATCGGAGTTGGAACTCAGGTTGAAGCATTTGGAAATGGAGTTTTTTATGCCGTAATTGAAGCATTAGATAGTTTTGGTAAGAGTTTGGGCAGCTTTCGTGTTAAAGGATTAGCCAAGTACGGTGGGACTGGGGATAACACTGCTCCTTTTGTTGGTGTAATTAACCATAGTGCCAACATTGCTAGTATTAGAATAACTGCACTCAGAAGAGGTAGAGTTGGGTTTGCCTTTAACAGACTAGACATAGTTTCACAAATAAATTCACACATAGATTTAAAGCAAACGCATGGGATTTCTGAAATCCCTGACAAAGGCAAAGCAACTTCAGACATTTCTTGAGGTACTACCAAAATTAATAGCTATCGCACCAGCATGGACATAAATTATCCAATATCGAATTTTTAATGATGAGTTAGCTAGTGCTTCATATACAGCAGAATTCAGGTGGTCGCACCTCGACTGCGCTCGGTGGTCGCAGAGCGCAGCCGAGGTAAGCTAGGAGCCAGAAGTCATAAGTAAAAGAGGCTGAACATATAGCTTTTAAGCTCATACACTGTACTTTATTTACTTACAAACTGCTGTAAATAAATCTTGAATTACGTTGACTTGAATACTCGGAATCTAGTTATAAAATTACTTGATGAGATTGGAAAAGAGCGTCAACCTCTGCAAATTTAGTTCATCAAGAGCATTAAAATACAGCGCGTCTTTTTTTAATTACTACAACGTGATGCATTGTGTTAATTATTTCCAATGCAGGAGAGAATCACTAAATACTATAAGCAAGCGGTTGATAATTAACAGTCTTCTCACATCCTTGATTAATATGCTTTTTCAGCAATTTACCCACAATTGCAATGCCTTGCTCAATCTCATCTTGTTGGAGACAGAAAGCTAGACGCATAGCTGGATAACCCTGCTGATCTGGGAAAAATACCGTATGACAAACTAGGTAAACATTTTGAGCCAAGGCTTCTTTACGAATTACCTGAATCGGAACATTATCAGGTAACTGTACCCACAGAAATAAACCTCCTGTAGGAACTGTCCACTTTGCCTCTTCGGGAAAATCACGCTCTAAAGCTTGCAGCATAGCATTACGACTTTGGATATTTTCTGTACGTAGTCGGTTGAGGTGACGGCGGTAATGTCCTGAAGCGAGATACTCACTGACTATTGTTTGAGAAATACTGGATGTGTGAAAGTCATAGAGCAATTTCTGCTCGATTATTGCTTGATAATGCTTGCCTGGAACCACCATATAGCCGACTCTTAACCCAGGCATTAAAGTTTTAGAAAATGTGCCTAGATAAGTCACTAAATTATTTTTATCTATAGCTTTAATTGGAGCTGGTACAGGTTCAAAATTTAATCCTTCATAGGCATTATCTTCTAAGATTGGACATTCGTACTTTTCGGCTAATGCTAACAATTCTTGGCGATGAGCTTGTGTTGTCGTCAATCCTGTAGGATTGTGAAAAGTCGTGATGGTGTAAATTAATTTAGGGCGATGACTGTCTAGATATTGTTCTAATAACTCTAAATTCATTCCCTCCGCAGTCATGGGAATACCAATTATCCTAGCTCCTAAGCTTTCTAAGATGGAGATAATACCGTAATATGTGGGAGATTCTACAATCACCCAATCCCCAGGTTTGACATAATAGTTCATCGCTAACGACAAACCTTGCTGAGAGCCATTAGTAATAATTAAATCTTCTGGAAAAACTTCTAACCCTTGATGTACTAACATTTGAGCAATTTGCCTGCACAAAGTTAGTTGTCCTTGAGGCAAATCGTAGGGACAGAAAATATCAGCGTCTTCTTGTCTTAATACTCGTCTGGCAATGGCGGTAATATCTTTTGGTGGACGAGGCGCACCATAGCCAAAATTAATCATTCCTGGCTGTGCTTGCGCTTGTTTCATCGGAATGTATGTGTCATAAAACGAACACTTTCCGGGTTTGGGGATTACGACATTTTGAGCTGGAGCAAATGTCGGGTTTAGGTTAGTACTTTGAAGAGAAATGTTATTTACAAAATAGCCTGAACCCTGACGAGCAGAAACAATACCATCTGCTTCTAAAACGCTATAAGCTTCAATAATTGTGAGTTTATTAACTTGCAAACTCTCTGCTAAAGAGCGAATTGAGGGGAGGCGATCGCCACTTTTGAGTGCGCCAGATTTAATCAGACGACTAATGCGATCGCGTATCTGCAAATAAATGGGTTTGCGTGATTGCCGTTCCAAAAAAATGTTCATTTTGGCGCACTCGTAATGACTTGAAAATCGTCAATATTGGCAATATAAACGATTTTTACCAAGTTTACCTAGTACAGTTGAATGATTTTTTACTATTACAGTTGTAACGGCATATAACTGTACTAGAACAAATCTACTAAAACTGTACCTTCTCAGTTGAAAATTCCTAAGTGAAAGTAAAAGTAATAGTTGATTGTTGATTAGGCGCTTTCACTATGAATAAATTTAATTTTTTATTATCTTTCCAAACAATTTGGCAACATTTTGTCACATGGATAGGCAGCAGTTCTGACCTGCAAGTTTGGTATGAATCAGACCATCGTGGTCGTGTTTCTTGTTGGCACGCTTATGACCCGGTAACAGGACGTTCTGCCTGTTTTGGTTCTGAGGAAGAAATGCGAATTTGGATTGACAAATGTTATTACAGATAATACCAATTCAACAAATAATGTGAATATAAACCACGTTTAGAGACGTTGCAATGCAACGTCTCTAAAAAATAAGGGTAAGTTACGAAGTTTCTAACGTGATTCTAATTGAGAAACACGCGCCTCTAATTTATTGACTTGTTGCTTCAATTCAACCACTAAAGTTGCTAGTCGATCAAACATCTGGTCTTGTTGTGATAAATTCCCTCTAGAACCAGTTGGCTGTCGTGGTGTAAGTGTTGTTCTTGGCGACGGAGACTGGCGGCTTTGTCCCATTCGGGATTCTATCTGGTTTAACCGTGACTCGACACGATTCAAGTCCGCTTCCAGATTGTTGATGCGAGATTGTATTTGCTGGGACGACGCGGTGTTGGGAAATAAACCGAGCCAGATAATAATTACTAAAATCCCAGAGAGTACTAGCACCTTTATTTTTTTCATGTAAATAACTGACTTATTTAAAAAGCCTTTGTATGCTTTTTAGTCTGTGGATATTTCATTCATTTATCCGGTTGTAAGTGAGAAAATAACCTCTGCCAATCGATAGAGTTTATATTGTTTTCTCCCTCTTTAACCTCAAACGTAATGTTAGACGCTTTCGCCAGTTTTAGCGCTTGCACACAAAGTTTTGCGACATCCTCACGGCTGATTTTTCCCCTAATATTATCGCCTTGCTCAAAGATTAATTCTTTATTCCCTGATTCTTCAGTTAAAGCACAAGGTCTAATAATTGTATAAGGAATTCCACTTTCTCTTAAACTATCTTCTCCTTTCAACTTCCATGTCAAAATTCCTCCCAATTGGTCATTTAATTTGACTGCTGGAGGTTCTTCATCCAAATTAATACCTGGGCGTCCGGGACGAGTCACACCTGCTGAACTGACGAGGACGAACTGTGGTAGAGGTTCCCCACCATAAGCTTTAATTGATTTCACTTCTAAAGTAAAATCACCAGCTGAGAATTTAGGATTTAAAGCATTATCATATTCAAATTTGCTCAACATCAGTTGAAATGAACGTATTTGACTGGAGTCAATTGATGGTGCATCTTTTACAGTTTTTGCGCGAAATACAGGAATCAAATCTGCAAAGGGAACACGAACGTCTATCCAAGTGTTAGCTACGGTATCGAAAGAATAGCTATAACCAACACCATCCCATGCCGCATCTGTCCGCAGAAATAATTTATAACGTTGTCCATCACCTTTAAGGCGTAATTCTACACCTGCATAACTCGATAAGTTGAAAGGTGGATCAAAATTCTTAGTTCTGATAGAAGCAAAGCCGCCAGAGTTGGCAGTAGAAACATTGCCAGCAAATAAAGCTGTATCTTCTAATAATTGGATATTACTTGCACTTACGCCACCCATCACAACATCATCAATTGCACCCCAAACACTTTTTAATTCTGTTGATGGATGCGTAAAGTCAAATATGAGCTTTTCATCTGCTTTAGGTAGATATCTTGCTGCTGCTTCTACTAAGTTTTTGACACCTTGATATTCCACATTTTCTGGAGTGTCGCCAACAATTTCTGGCTGATAAAACTTGATACCTTGATAGTATTTGGATCTATCTGCTGTGTCTCCCTCAACTGGTTGCACACGTACTGCTGTGCAACAAATTACAGCTTGGATATCAGCGAAAACTACAGGTGTTAAAGTTTCTGGTTTCGTAATATCTGCAACTACTAAGTCAACATCATCGCCTAGAATTGACCTTGCCTTCTCGATATTTCGGACAAGCGATCGCACCTTATAACCCTGTTCCAGCAAGCGCCGCACTACTCGCTTACCGACACCACCAGTCGCACCTGCCACTAGAACTACACTCACTTTTCTTCCTCCAATGGGTATATTTTGATTATCCTTCGGACGACCTTGGATTAACTGTTGTACCCAGTTAAGTAAAGGAATTACCTCAAAGTAAGTCAGAGTTTCAATAAACCTGCCTAAATCCCATTGAGAACGATTTTTGTCACTCACAATCGCGTCCTCGCAACTTTCTTAAGTCTATCTTAACTAATTTATAATTCGTAATTAATAATTATGATAATATTAAGCGCTAATCAATTTTCAATCATTTTCTATTTTTTATTCGTAATCTAAAAGTTTTAAAAGTGTAGAAGATCACAGAGGCTGGCAACAATATTAAACTAAATTCTGATAATACATCTAGATATTAGGCTGGAACTATCAAATTTCTACCTGATATTAAAATAGTGATGTAACTAGAGGTGAGATTTGGGAGTCTATGAAATCAGAAACGGGTGCTGATGTTGGTAATTTTGTAGGAAAATACGAGTCTACAGGAGGTATTGAAGCTTGAGTTATGCAAAGAGGTTTTGTGGTTCTCGGACTGTAGTATTTCTGTGACAGACTAATAGCGCACCATCTTTTGTAAAAAATCTGCCAGCCGTGGTTAAATTTAGGTTTGATTTTGCCATCCTATTACTCAAGAACGCTAGGATACTTAAGGAATTGTTACTCATCCAATGGTAATTTCCTTATGAGCCAACTGGAAAAAGTTCAAGCTGAATACGAAAAGTTTCCTGAAGAAGTTGACAGTGTAATAATTAGCACCGTCAACGCACAAGGAATACCTGACTCTAGTTATGCGCCCTATGTAATAGATGATGCTAAGAATATTTACATTTACGTAAGTGGTCTTTCGACCCATACTAAAAATATCTATGCCAATCCTCATGTTAGTGTCTTATTTATCGAGGATGAAGCTAAGAGTAACCAAATTTTTGCGCGTCGCCGTTTAAGTTTTATTTGTACAGCAACTTTAATTGAGCGTGAAACTGACAATTGGAATCAAATTGTTGAGCAATTTCAAGAACGATTTGGTGAAATTATTGAGGTTTTGCGCGGCTTATCTGACTTTCGGATTTTCCAGCTAACTCCTAGTGAAGGTCGTTTTGTCGTTGGTTTTGGGGCAGCATATCACATCAGCGGTGATAACCTTAATCAACTCGTTCAAATTACAGGAGATAAAGACGGATAAAAATAACAATTTAATCCTTTATCCTTCACGTTTAATAGTTCATACTTCACATTTAATTTTATGCTTCAGTTTCAACCTCCTGGCTTTGGGCATAAAGTCATCCATACATCCTTGGGGGCTATGGTTTACTATACCCAAACGAATGCACCTTGGACAATTGCTGATACTGAAGATTTACCTCCACTGCTTTTCTTGCATAATTTTGGTGGTGGAGCATCTGCGTATGAGTGGTCTAAAGTTTACCCAGCTTTTGCCTCTAATTATCATGTTTTAGCCCCTGACTTAATCGGTTGGGGAGAATCAGCTCATCCAGTTAGGGATTATCAAATTAGAGATTATCTCAGTACAATCGCAGAATTTATCATCCATACTTGTCGCCAACCTGTAATAGTTGTAGCATCTTCTTTAACAGCTGCTTTTGCTATCCGCTTAGCTATTGTGCAACCCAACTTATTCAAAGCACTGTATCTAGTATGTCCCTCTGGGTTTGACGACTTTGGGCAAGGTGCGGGACGCAGACTTCCGCTTTCGATAATTAATACACCGTTGCTGGACAATTTAATTTATGCCTTTGGTGCTGAAAATGAAATTGCAGTCCGCAACTTTTTGCAAAGTTTTCTCTTTGCTAAAGCACAAAGAGTATCACAAGAGATGGTGAATGCATATTTAATCTCTGCACAACAGCCTAATGCCAAGTTTTCAGCCTTGGCATTTTTACGGGGTGACCTTTACTTTGACTTGAGTTTATATATTCGGCAACTTACTATTCCTACAGTCATTTTTTGGGGTGAGAAAGCACAATTTACTAGTGTTAAATTAGGACGAAGGTTGGCAAATTTAAATGTAAGTGCAATTCGAGATTTTTATGCGATCGCAGATACGGGAGTACTACCCCATTTGGAAAAACCAGAAGTTGTTATTGGTCTATTACAAAAGTATCTTTAGACATTACTAAGTATTGAGTTGCTCAATTTCAGATTCCGTCAAACCTGTTAACCCAGCTACCTGTTCTACTGACATTCCTAACTCAAGTAAATTTCGTGCTGTCTGCTGCAACTGTGACTCAGCCTGCTCAGCTCGTTCACGTTCCTGCTCAGCCAATTCTTGCACTCTATCTGCCCGTTGACGTTCCTTTTCTTCTGCTGTTGGCAATAATTCTCCATCCATTGTTACCCAACGCAACCAAGTTGTATTAATTCCTTTGTAGCTACCTTGCCAACGTAGTAATACTAAACCTAATACTTGGCTAACCAATTGATTCTGGGCGTTTGGTGCTAGTGGTTGATAAACTCCGTTATTCAAAAAGAAACCAGCCCAATCATCTGGTTTGAAAGGATCAAACCAGAAATATTCTGGTACACGCATTTGATTTTGATAAATCAGCTTTTTCTCGTTTTTATCAGTTGCTGCTGTACCCGGCGAAAGCAATTCAATTACTACATCAGGGCCTTTGCCTTCTTCCCAAACAACCCAACTGCGGCGTTCTCCCTTGGGAACTCCTAACACAATAAAAAAATCTGGGCCACGAAAATCCTGGTTTTTCAGCTGTGCCAAGCTGAAGTAGACAAACATATTGCCACTCGCATACCCGTCATCTCGGTCTTCCAACCAAGTTCCGACGACATCAATTAACAATTCCATTTGCACTTTATGCCGTTGGCTTTCCATTGGGATACCGTCATCGTAGGGCAGTTCCGCTTGGCTTGGTGGGAACGTTACATCTGTTACAGGGAGGGCAGTTTCTGACATGGCTTTTTAAATTTTGGTAGCCAGTGCTGACATATCTATGTTAGTTGATTACTGGGATAGAGTGCGATGGCGTAACCGCCCGCCCTAGGCGATCGCCTAAATAACAGTGGCAAAGCGAATCGCACTTGGATACATTAGAACTATTAGAAACTTCCGGTACGGAATGTTAACGAAACTCATCTTTTAATTACTTGCTGAAGTGTAAGCGGATTAAAGTTGAAAACTTTTCCTGTTGTGAACAGTTGATATCCACATGAAATACCTGCAAATGATAAAAGCAATGAAAAAAGGGATACTGAACCAATAACGACCCCACTAGCGATGAATAGAGCAATTCCTATTCCGATCAAAACCCATCCCAGTTTACGATTATCACGTCCACCCCAATTAAGAGCTACTACACCTCCTATACATAGCAATATTCCAGGTGTGCTGCGTAAGTAGACGCTTACATAAATACTTGTACTTAAAAATGCAACGCCTGCTAGTATTAGCCCTAATCCAATAAGTTTACTAACAAAAATTACTTGATTTTCTTCTTCTTTACTAGTAGGTACTCTGATATTAGTTTGTGCAAAGTTGGGTGTAGGGTTTTTTGTCGCAGATGTAGCGCTCTGCTTTACCCTAAACATAAAAGTTATTTTGTCTCCTTGACCAAGTGAAATTCTGTCTCCTGGTTGTAGTGAACAAAAGATATTCGGTTGAAGTTTAACACCATTAACATACGTGCCATTAGAACTGCCCAAATCAGTGATGTGGTAATCATCATCATTTACCCAAATTTGCGCGTGAAGACGAGATACTACATCGGATTCTGGTAAGCCTGAAATATCGATATCTGGTGGTTTTTGGTCATTTGGTTTACCAATGCAAACTATCGAAAGATGCGAAGGCAATTGGAAAAGAGTGTTAGTTTGGATGTGAAGAAGCTCTTTAGTTAGGTCTGTGGTAGAAGATGCACTATTCATGGTTTTTGTAAATTAACTATCTTTTCCAAGATCCTCTGCCCTTGAGTGAAAAGAGAATAGTGAAAATCCTGAAATAAAATTTAATTTTTAATGAAATTGTTCTCATTCCGCAATAAGTTTCTACAGCTTTATTTTGGGAAGAGCATTTCTTGAAGAATAAATCTTCTAATCACTTCAAACTACCTTGCTCAAATGCATAGGAGGATGCATAGTCGAATGGCACTAAGACTCATGTAAAACCTTGTCAGGGCTCTTTGTTGGGGGTAGGGTTGCAGGTTCGTGTTTAAGACAATTAAATTTTAGTTGCGCGGCGGAGTTTAACATCTTCTTAATTCCCCACACCCCACACCCTACACCCCACACCCTCTCATCCTCGATTTCCGCGCACTTATGCTGAGTAGTCGAAGTAGTCGAAACTCAGCGCATCGCTGAGGACTGGGGACTGGGAATTACAGCAGATTGCGGGTAATTGTAGTACATTAAAATCAGTGCATCAATACTAAAAATGAAAGCTTAGTCCATTGATTTTCGAGAAAAAATAGTCCAAGCCTATGAACAAGGAAGCACCTCAATCAGACAAGTAGCCTCTCGATTTGATATGATACTAATTCTTTATGAGTTCGCATAGAGCAAAGCTTGGTAAAACAGAGCTTCCAGGATAAAATCATAAGGCATCATGTCAAAATAAATTGTACAAATTTTATTTGGAATAGCTTGCTAAATCTAACTTTCAAACAAAAATATTCAGGTATTTTTAGACAAATCCTAACTAGTCAAAGAAGAGATGAACTTAGAAGATAATTGAGCTAACTCATGTTGAACTCACTGGCGTAATTGGTCAAGATTTGAGAGATTCTCACCTTTAAACTGACTTTTAATTAACTGCTATAATCGCTCGATGGGATTAACGCTCTTATATCACTTGCGGAGAACAATCATCGGAGCGAAACTCTGAAACTGTGATTTAAAAAAGTTTTGAGTTTTTCTTTTCTAACAGAAACTAAAATTTCTTGCGGTATTTAAACATTTTTGATAAAGAAATAAGCCTCAAACCCATGCATAGCAAAGAAAATACGCGAAATGCCTAAAAAAGCCTGAAACCCAGATATATCAAGAAAATAGGCAAAAAGATGTTAAAGCCTTTGTGTATATATATTTGAGACTATTTTATCCGTGTTTTTTATCTAAGTTCCAATAATACCGTATTGAGAGTAAAAAAAGAGCCTAAAAGACTGGATGCTTTTATGCCGCTTCGGTAGCTTGTTGACTAAGATTTACCTCTACCTGCATCTGCATTTTTTAATCTTTTTTATATTATGTATAAAAAAGAACTTAAAAGCTAGATAAAGCCTTTCAGTTTACTCCTTTAGATAGATAAAGAGGACAATAGGCATAGTGGTACTGTTTTTAACAGTATGGAATCAAGCTGTTTATTTCAAAATAGAAAGTTTGATTACAATTTAAAAGGTTTAATTTCGCATTCATTCTCCTATCTTAAGTCTGATATGAAAGCCAATGATTATATAGAATTCTACTAATCTAGAAACTGATAAATTTTTAACTAATGTTTTACATAGCTGAGATTCTAAGCATTGCTACAATTTTGGTTAGTATGATTCTATGTAAAGCAAATTTACTTGAATTTGTTAGCCTAGAAAATGTTAAAGCAATAGGATATTTATTAAAAATAGCTTAACTTATGTCTAATAATTATCAGTTTTTTTGTATAGATTTCTGGTTACCTATTGATTACGAATCAAATAAAGACGGTGAAACTTTTATATTTGCTGATGATACTTTCGATTTAAGTATTGCAGGTTTTTCTCTAATTAACTATTGTTGGGAACAGCAAATAAATCCAGAAATAATTGAATATGAAAATCTTGTGAAAAATCTTGGTTTTCCACTAGAATTATATGGGGAAGAATTTAATTTTTTATCTAAAAATAGTGCGCTAACGCTATTAAATAAGATAAGTAACAAGTATTCTTCGGAGCTTACCTGTTGGTTGCAAAATTACATATATCCTGAATGGAAGCGCCAAGGATTAATAAATACACCTTGTATTACTAATTCTTCTGTTTTATTTAAACCAAATGCTGAAGTCCTATCTTTGGAGCTTTCTGGTACTGAGGTGAATGGCACGAAGAAAAGGTGAAAGTTTATCAAATCCAAATTAACTGCGTCAGCGAGTTCAACATGAATTAGCCCAATTATCTTCTGAGCTAATCTTCTCTTTGACCAGTTATGATTTCATCCTTGAAGCTCTGTTTTACCAAGCTTTACTCTATGCAGGCTCATAGAGAATTAGTAGAACCAGAAAACTGGTGAAAAGAGAGGCTTTGCAGTTGTAGAAATGGAAACGGACACTAAAGAAATTGCAGCAATTAGGATTAAGAGGCACTGAATAGATGGGTTAGAGCCTTAAAGTAAAGCTAAAATAATTGGGAATGTAAGTTAGGAGAAAAACTCTGCTACACTAGCGGTAAAACTATTGAATACAAGAGAAAGTTAAATTTTCTAACATTGTATTCCCTAATACAATGAACTCTCATCAATCTTCTGAGCCATTACCATCGGATTCTATTGCTGTTGAACCATCGACACAGAAGCAGCAAGATAAAAGTGATGAATTATTTCCTATAGTCGGAATTGCCGCATCTGCGGGAGGATTGGAAGCATTTACGCAGCTACTGAATCATTTACCCATTGACACTGGAATGGCATTTGTACTGATTCAGCACTTAGATCCAAATCAGGAGAGCCTGCTAAGTGAGATTCTGGCGAGGGAGACCCAGATGCCCGTCCGTGAAGCGCAGAATGGGATGTTTGTAGAACCGAACCAGGTATATGTTATTGCGCCGAACACGAAGATGACGCTGGCTCAAGGGGTGCTGCAACTCAAAGCCCGTGAGAAAATTCATGGGAAATATATGCCTGCTGATGCTTTTTTTACTTCGTTGGCAGCAGAAAGAGGAAGCAAAGCCATCAGTGTTGTCCTATCTGGAAGTGATGGAGACGGCGCACAAGGATCAGAAGCAATTAAGGCGGCTGGCGGCATCACCTTTGCTCAGTGTGAATCATCGGCACAATTCAGTGATATGCCGAATACTGCTATTGCTACTGGTGATGTGGACTTTATTCTCCCACCACAAAAAATTGCTGAGGAACTAGCTCTTATTGCTCGTCATCCTAACGTTACCCGTCCGATTTCTTCACAAACAGTTGAGCCACTCTCTAAAAGTGAGACTGCTTTGCCGGCAATCTTTGCAATGCTGTTAACTACCAATGGTGTTGACTTTACGCATTATAAGCAAACGACTTTAAACCGACGAATTGCGCGGCGGATGGTGCTGTATAACTTGGAAAGTCTAGAAGATTACGTGCAATATCTGCAAAATCATCCAGATGAAGTGCAAGCACTTTACCACGAAGTCTTAATCAGTGTCACCAGTTTTTTCCGTGACCCGGAAGCTTATCAAGCTTTGAAAGAGCGAGTATTTCCGGCGATCGCTAAGGGGAAATCAGTTGATGAGCCAATTCGGATCTGGGTATCAGGCTGTGCAACGGGGGAGGAGGTTTATTCAATTGCTATTTCTTTAATGGAATTTTTGGAGAATGTGCTTCCCAAACGGGCTATTCAAATTTTTGCGACAGACATTAATGAGACAGCAATTGAAAAAGCCCGCTTAGGTATCTACAAACCAAACCAAATAGTTGATGTCTCACCAGAACGGCTAAGACGCTTCTTTAATCAAGTAGAGAGCGGCTATCAAATCAGCAAGCCGATTCGGGAACTTTGTATTTTTGCTAAACAAAACTTCATCAGTGAACCGCCATTTTCCAATCTGGATCTCATTAGTTGTCGTAATGTCCTGATTTACTTTGAATCTGTTTTGCAAAAGCAGGTAATGCCCATTTTTCATTACAGTCTCAAGCCCACTGGGTTTTTGATGTTAGGTATCGCCGAAAGTGCAGGAGAATTTTCCAACTTATTTACTTTAGCAGACAGAAAAAACAATATTTATACCAAAAAATTAATACCCACTCCACTTAACTTTAACTTTGCCAGCAGCAACTACCCTGTAGCGAAAATAGCTGCTGATAAGTCTATGAGTCATAAAATTTGGGATATTACTGACTTAAATAAACAGGCTGACCAGATTCTTTTGAATCGTTATGCCCCAGTTGGCGTGATGATTAACGACAATATGGACATTCTGCAATTTCGAGGGGAAACCAGTCCCTATCTGAGACCCGCCCCTGGAGATCCCAGTTTTAATTTGTTCAAAATGGCACGAAAAGGACTGCTGGAAGAGTTGCGTACTGCGATTCATCAGGCAAAAAGGCAGAATGTTCCTGTGAGAAAGGAACAGCTACAGATGGAAGGGAGCGAGTCGTCTAGGAAAGTCAGCATTGAGGTGATTCCGTTTCAACCTGATTCCGTGGAAACTCACTGCTTTCTTGTTTTATTTGAAGATGTACCTGCTCCAACAAATGCACAAGTGACCATCACACCTGGAAATGTAGAACAACTAGGTAGCGAGGAAATACTCCGACTCCAACAAGAACTAGCAGCCACCAAGCAAGAACTTGCTGTAACTCAAGAATATTTGCAATTGATTAGTCAGGAGCATGAGTCCACCACTCAACACCTGAAGGTGGCGAATGAAGAAATCCTCTCCAGCAATGAGGAATTACAAAGCACTAATGAAGAGTTGCAAACAGCCAAAGAAGAGGTACAAGCAACCAACGAAGAATTACATACAACTAATCAAGAATTGCAAAGTCGCAATCTCGAATTACACAAGGTCAATAATGACCTGTTGAATATACTCAGTAGTGTGAATATTCCTATTCTCATACTGAGCAACGATTTACGGATTCGGCGTTTCACGCCAACAGCACAGCGTTTACTAAATCTGATTCCTACAGATGTGGGACGACTACTGAGTGATATCCGCTCCACTATTGACGTTCCTAATTTAGAGTCATTGTTCATTGAGGTGATTGACACTTTAACTGTTAAAGAACTGGAGGCGCAAGACCAAGAAGGACGTTGGTATAATCTGCGAATTCGACCTTACAGAACTACAGAAAATCATATTGATGGCGTGGTGATGGTGTTGATGGACATAGATGCCCTCAAACGCAGTAAAAAGCAGTTGCAAGCTGCTCTTGATTATGCCGAAGCTGTTGTGGAAACTGTGCCAGAGCCTTTAGTCGTTCTCAATGCTGACTTACGAGTTATCAAAAGCAATCGGGCTTTTTATCAAATTTTTCAGGTAACACCCGCCCAAACAGAACAGCAAATAATTTTTGAGCTAGGAAACGGTCAGTGGAATATTCCCCAACTACGATCTATTCTGTCAGAAATCCTCACTCATAACACTCAGGTTGAAAGTTTTGAGCTTTGCTTTAACTTGGAAAAAATTGGGCAAAAGACTATATTGCTCAATGGTTATAGAATTTTACAACCAGGAAATCAGCAAATGATTCTGCTGGCACTTCATGACATTACACAGCAGAAGTTGTTTGAGGAAGAACGCACCCAGCTATTGGTTAAAGAGCAGTCAGCCCGCTTGGAAGCGGAGAAATCTAACCGAATTAAGGATGAGTTTTTATCTACTTTATCCCACGAACTCCGCAACCCCCTCCAAAGTATTTTGGGATGGTCTGATTTACTCCAGGAACAAAACTTTGATCCCGCTCAAATGAATCGTGCAATTGACATGATTGGGCGTAGTGCTAAAGCGCAAATCCAAATGATTGAGGATCTTCTAGATATCTCGCGCATTACTACTGGTCAACTCCGTCTGAATATTTGTCCAATTGATCTAGGCTCTGTGATTGAGGCAGCCCTTGAGATAGTCAGATTATCGGCAGAAGCGAAAAATATTCAAATTGAATGCCACCTGCAACCCGTGATTGGAAAGGTACTTGGAGATGGGTTGCGCTTGCAGCAGGTAATCTGGAATTTGTTTTCTAATGCCATCAAATTTACTCCTTCTGGGGGAAGTATAGTTGTCACACTGGAGCAAGTTGATTCCCAAGCCCAGATTCGAGTTAGTGACACAGGTATTGGTATAACTAATGACTTTCTCCCTTATATCTTTGAGCGGTTTCGTCAGGCTGACAGTAGCAAAACTCGTGCTAATCAAGGACTGGGCATAGGGCTGTCCCTTGTGCGTTATCTAGTCGAACTTCATGGCGGCAAGGTTAAGGCAGAAAGTCCAGGTGCAAACTTAGGGACAACTATCATCGTTGAGCTACCACTGAACACCAATCTTGAGAGGGATTTTAGCGCTTGTGATCCAGAGGTGATATATATTTCTGGCGACGCGGAAATAGCCGTTGATAACATTCCTTCCCTGGAAGGTTTGCACATACTTGTTGTAGATGATGATGCCGCTATATGTGAGTTAACGAAGATGATGCTACAAAATCACGGGGCTGAAGTAACTGCTGCCGCATCCGCTGATGAAGCATTCTCAATACTTACAAGCCAACCAGGGTTGTATGATGTGCTATTGTCTGACGTTGGGATGTCGAACCAAGATGGCTATACCTTGATCCGGCGAGTGCGCTCTCTGAGTGCTGAGGCTGGGGGACAAATTCCCGCAGCAGCAATGACAGGGTATATCAGTACTACTGATATCCAAGAATCTAGGGAAGCAGGTTTTCAAATGCACATTCCTAAACCCGTTGAGCTAACCCAATTGGTATTTGTGGTTGCCAACTTAGCTAGACGAGGGACAGCTACCTGACGCTATAGTAGGGCGAGTCACTGGCCCCTGGGGTGAAGTTTCCGGTGTACAGCTTCGTTGCCTGGGAAACGATGGCGAGAATATGTATGTATGTAAATATTTTCTACAAGAACGGGGCGCGATGTCCCAAGCAATCGCTGTCATTTGAACTAGAATTGCCTAGATTTTTGTAGTTTGTAACTATGTACTGAAAATTAATCATTTTTCTCCCCTACTCCCTGCTCCCTGCCCCTCTACCCCCTTCTCTAACCCTGGATAGATGCAGTCACAGCTATAGCAGATGCTATATTCCATAATCTAAGAGAAAATTAAAATATTAACCTTATGCTTGCAATCCAACAGCCGAGGGCTGCCCAGTTGGTTCGTGAAACTCGGCAGTCCCTTAACCTTTCCCAGGTAAAGCTGGCAGTTATGCTAGGAGTTTCGTTTCACAGTATCAATCGGTGGGAAAATGGACGGACGCAACCTTCACCACTTGCTATGAGACAGATTCAAGAGTTACTACACCAGATGGGAGAACCCGGTAAGGCGCTTTTGGCCAAATACTTTCAAGCATAGGAGCTGAAACTGTGACTGCTGAAGTCCGGGCAACTATTCCCAAAGATATAGAACAAGTCTTAGCTAATATCAGCGACGCTTTTGTCACATTGGATGGTCAATGGCGCTATACCTTTGTTAATGACAAGCTAGCTGAACTAGCCGGGATGAATAAAGAAGACTTCTTAGGTAGAAGTATTTGGGAGTTGTTTCCTGAAACAGTTAACAGCATAGTTTACACAGAGATGCACCGAGCTGTTGCAGAGCAAGTAACAGTGCATTTTGAATACTTGTATCCAAAATGGCATCGTTGGTTAGAAAGCTACGTCTATCCTTCGCTAAATGGTGTATCAATATTAATTAGAGATATTACACAGCGTCAACGCACTCAAAAACTTTTAACTGCACAGTCTGCCGTTACTCGGCTTTTTGCTGAAGCTACTACTTTTAACAATATTTTTCCTAATATTTTACAATCCTTATGTGAAAGTTTAGGATGGCAAGCTGGGGTTATTTGGAGTGTAGACCATCAAGCTAATGTTCTGCGCTGCATAAGTACTTGGTATTCATCCTCTTTGAGAATAGAGAATTTCCCAGCATTCAATGGGCGTACAACCTTAGCTTTAGATGAGATGCTTCCTCGTCGGGTTTGGACAAGTGATCAACCTGTTTGGATAAAAGAACTCACAGAAGGGGAATCTCCAGCTGTTATAGGATTTCCAATTCAGCTAGGCAATAAAATCTTAGGTGTCATCGAATTTTGGGGTGACCAAATTCCAGAGTCTGACTGTGATTTGCCGCAAACGATCGCAGCGATCACTACTCAAATTGCTCAATTCATGGAGCAGCAGCGAACAGAGTTGTTACTGGGAGAAAGAGAAGAAAAATACCGCCGGATTTTTGAAACCGCAGGTGTATCAATTTGGGAAGAAGATTTTACGGCTGTCAAAGATTTAATTGATGAGTTGAAAGCGCAAGGGGTTACAGATTTACGAAATTATCTGAGCGATCGCCCCGACTTAGTGCAGAAAGCAATTAAGCTGGTGAAAATTCGAGATGTCAACCAGCAAACTCTCAAAATGTTTGGCGCTCAAACTAAGGATGAAATTTACGCCTCCCTTGCTAATATTTTTGTTCCAGAAACCTCAAAAGTGTTTCTTGAAGAAATGGTCGCCCTAGCTGAGGGGCGTCACTACTTTGAGTCAGAAACTATTGTGAAAACGCTCCAAGGTGAGCAACGACAAGTAATATTTACAATTACTTTCCCTCAACAGGAAACTGGATATGAGCAAGTACTAGTCAGCATTTTAGATATTAGTGATTACAAGCAAGCCGAAGAAAACTTACGCCTTAATGAGGCACGCTACCGCTCCCTGGCAGAGGCTAGCGCATCCATAGTCTGGACAGCAGCACCTTGGGGAAACGTTATTGAAGACATCCCTACTTGGCAAGCGTTTACCGGACAAATACCGGAAGAATATAGAGGATGGGGTTGGGTTGACGCAATACACCCAGACGACCGAACATCTGTGGCGGCAATTTGGAGACACGCATTTTCTACCCATAGTGTTGCAGTTGCGGAATATCGTGTCCGGCGGTATGACGGCGAATACCGCTACTTGACTATCCGCGGCGTGCCAATAATTGACGACAAAATCGGCGATATCCGCGAATGGGTGGGTATGTGCGTAGACATTACTGAACGTAAGCAAGTTGAGGCAGAACGTGAGCAGCTACTTGAGCGCGAACGGCTGGCTCGAATTGAGGCGGAGACAGCCAGAGAGCAAACTACTCAGATTTTAGAGAGTATCACTGACGGCTTTCTTGCCTTTGATCGCGAGTGGCGCTTCACTTACCTCAATCACGAAGGCAGTAGAACTCTAGGACGTTCCCCAGAGGAACTGCTAGGAAAGAATCTCTGGCAAGAGTTTCCTGAACTAGCTGTTACAAGCTTTGGTCAGCTTTATCAAAGGGCAGTTCTTGAGGGAGTGCCGCTTGAGCTGGAAGATTATTATCCACCCTTTGATGCATGGTTTGCTGTACGTGCCTATCCTTCACCCACAGGGTTAGCGCTTTATTTCCGCAATATTAATGTACGTAAGCAGTCAGAGGCAGCACTAAAAGAGAGTGAAGCAGGTTTTCGGCTGCTGGCTGAAAACTCGACTGATATTATTTCACGTCACACAGTCGATGGCATACTTTCGTACATCTCACCAGCCTGCAACACACTACTAGGGTATCAACCAGAAGAACTAATAGGTCATCACAGTAGTGAGTTAGTTCACCCAGACGATTTAGCACAGATGGCTCAGAACCAACCAGTTAATACTGATTTACCAGATATTTATACTGTTACCCATCGGGCTTGTCACAAGCAAGGACACTATATCTGGCTAGAAGCAACTGTTCGAGCCATTCGCAATCCTCAAACTGGGGAAATTGTGGAGATTCAAGCATCTTCACGGGATATTACTGAGCGCAAGCGAGTAGAGGAGAGACAGCACTTTCTCGCCCAAGCTAGTGAGATTTTAGCTTCATCATTGGACTATGAGACAACCTTAACTGGATTGGCGCATTTAGTAGTGCCTGAAATGGCTGACTGGTGCGTAGTTGATATTATTTGTGAAAATCAATCAGTTCGCCGGGTTGCAGCAGCCCATGCTGAGCCAGCAAAACAAGAATTGGTAGAAGAGTTACAAAATTATCCGCCTGATTTAGCGCGACTTGAAGGAATTGCTCAGATATTACGAACAGGCAACTCACAAATTACTCATTTTATCCCTAATGAGCAGATAGAAGCAGCAACCTCTAATGCCAGTCATCTCAAAGTATTGCAACAGCTAAATCCTAAGTCTGGCATGGGTATTCCGCTGATAGTCCGTGGACGGGTGCTAGGAGCAATGACTTTAGTATCTTCTTCTGATCGCTACTACAATACAGAAAGCCTGATGTTAGGCGAAGAACTGGCTCGCCGCGCTGCTGTAGCTGTTGATAATGCACGGCTTTACATAGAAGCACAGCGATCGCAACAAGTTGCTGAAAAGTCTGCGGCTCGCACTGCACGTCTGCAAGCTATTACCGCTGCCCTTTCGGAATCTCTGACTCCGACGCAGGTTGCTGAGGTAATGGTTGAGCAAAGTATGGCAGCTTTGAATGCTAGTTCTGCTTTATTAGCAGTTGTGACTAACAATGGGACTGAGCTGGAAATTGTCCGTGCTGTCGGTTATCAAGAGGAAACGGTAGATTTATGGCGGCGATTCTCTATTGATACATCCGCACCCCTAGCAGAGGCAGTACGTACCGGAGAGCCTATCTGGCAAGAGCCGACGACAACAAGGGTTGCTCATTACTCACATCTGGCTAAGGAGTACGCTCAGTATAACTACGGCGCTTGGATTTCGATTCCCTTGATGATCGAGGGACGAGCCGTAGGCGGAATGTCTCTAGCATTCGCCGAAATTCAGGAGTTTAACCAGGATGACCGAGCCTTTATTCTGGCCATGGCACAGCAATGCGCTCAAGCAATGGAACGCTCTCGTCTATATGAGGCAGAGCAAACTGCACGGGAAGCAGCAGAAACCGCCAACCGCATTAAAGATGAGTTTCTCGCAGTCCTCTCCCATGAATTGCGATCGCCACTCAGCCCAATTCTCGGATGGTCAAAGCTACTTCAAACCAAAAAACTTGATGAAAAGACAATTCCTTACGCGCTGAAGACCATCGAGCGAAATGCTCAGTTACAAGCGCAACTAATTGAAGATTTATTAGATATCTCCCGAATTCTTCAAGGCAAACTCAGCCTGAATATCTGTCCAGTTGATTTGACAGGTGTGATTTCGGCAGCAATGGAAACGGTACGTTTATCAGCAGAGGCTAAATCAATTGCCCTGCACACAATGCTAGAACCAAATCTGGGGCAAGTTTTGGGTGATTCTGGTCGATTGCAACAAATCGTCTGGAACCTACTCTCAAACGCGGTTAAGTTTACACCCGAAGGGGGACAGGTGGAGATTCGGTTGGAGAGGGGATTGGGAGCTGGGGACTGGGGATTGGGGACTGGGGATTGGGACAAGGGGGACAAGGAAGAGAAAATAACTCTTAACTCAGCACCGGCTAAACGCCCCGTTACCGCTAACAGCAGTCTCAATGCCCTACGCGCTATGCCCTATGCCCAAATCATAGTTAGCGACACAGGTAAAGGTATTGACCCCAACTTTCTGCCTTATGTATTTGATTACTTTCGCCAAGAGAATAGTACCTCTACCAGAAAGTTTGGTGGACTGGGGTTAGGGTTGGCGATCGCCCGTCACTTAGTTGAACTGCACGGCGGGACAATCCAGGTAGAAAGCTTGGGCGAAGGTCAGGGGGCAACTTTTACTGTGAGATTACCGCTGATTCAAGATAACTCAGAAATTCAACAAGATAGTAGTGAATCTTCAACACCATCAAATTTAAATTCTGTCAAGGTTTTAGTGGTGGATGATGATGCAGATACACGAGAATTCGTCGTTTTTCTGCTAGAGCAGTATGGAGCAAATGTGACAGCAGTGGCTTCAGCAAATGAGGCACTAGTTGCTTTGAGCAATTCCTTACCAGATATACTGTTAAGTGACGTGGGGATGCCGGACGTGGATGGATGTATGCTAATCCGACAGGTGAGAAACCTACCGCCAGAACAGGGAGGGCAAATTCCAGCGATCGCTCTTACTGCCTATGCTGGCGAAATGAACCAGAAGCAGGTACTACAAGCAGGATTTCACAAGCATCTTGCTAAACCAGTAGAGCCAGCCGAATTAGTAGAAGCGATCGCTAATTTAATTCAAGCTGAAAATAGATAAATTCTCATCTTGCGTCATAAAAAAGGACGAGTAACGGACTCACCCCAAAAACTTATTTTTCGCTTATCAGTGTTGGTGGAGTAATAGCTGCATATTCTTTAGGTGTCAGTAATGCTTCCTGAACATCAATCTTTTTGGGTAGAATTTGTTCCTCATAAAATAAATCAGCAATTCGCTGTTGGTCTTTCATCAATTCTGGTGTAATTCCTTTTAATCGATTATTAGAGCGACTAGAAATTATCTCTTGAATCGGCAGATCAATCTTGAGTATCGGTGCAATTAACTTAGCAACCTCTTTACGATTTGATTCTGCCCATTGACCATTTTTATCAATCTCTTCCAAGATGATCCGAACTAATTCAGGATTATCCTTAGAAAATTCTCGTGTTCCTATATAGTATCCACCTGGAGTACCGATATTTTTGGCATCTCGCAGCACACGCGCACCGTGTAGTTTTTCCACCAAAGCTAAGTGAGGATCACCAGTAACCCAAACTGGAATAGTTCCTTGAATAAAAGCACCACGGGCTTCAACATTGGGCATACTCAAGACTTGAATATCACTGTATTTCAAACCTACTTCTTTCAAAGCTTGAATGATAAAATAGTGAGAAGCAGAACCTTTTTGAAAAACTACTTTTTGACCTTTGATATCAGCTAGAGTTTTAATAGGAGAACCTTTAGGAACAACAATAGCGCTGCCTGCACCAGAAGTAGGAGTCAATCTTCTACCAGCAAGATAAACAATTCTAGCACCAGCAGCTTGGGCAAAAATGGGAGGAGTCTCACCTACTGAACCAATATCAATTTTACCGACGTTCATTGCTTCCATAAGTTGCGGCCCTTGAGCAAATTGCGCCCACTGTACTTTTATACCCAAGGGTTCCAAACGTTTTTCTAAAACTCCCCTGACCCTAACCAAATCACCAGAGCTTTGATACCCCATTCTGACTAGTTTTGTTTTAAAAGTAATGGTTTTTGTAGCTACTGTATCTGCTTTAGGATTGGTTGAAGTGCAACTTATTAAAGTAGTAGATAAAACTATAAAACTTGGCATTATGCATAATGCCACTTTATTAATGACTGTCAGCTTTTTTTTAAGGGAACTTGTAAACATTTGCTTTTACTTGAGGCAATTTAAGTTTAAAGACTGGAGTAGAGGCGTATGCATACGTGTCAACTTAAGCCCTGGCGAATAGAATTCGCGGCTATACAAACCAAGTCCGCCTGCGCGGACTAATGGAAAATTAATGGTTTGAAACCCACGAAGGTGGGTTTTGTTTGTGTAGACGCGGTTTCTAACCGCCCATTTCGCGTTAAGTTGACACCAATGAGGCGTATGACGCCCCTACAGCCGATTCATGGGTTGCAAAGATTTTTGAAAATGGTATTAGAGAGATATGTGATTATTAAGGGCAAGCGGCTAGCAACACTCTTTAAAGCCTAAAAAGGACGGCTACCTGCAAGGCTAACGCGCCGCATTACCCGCCGTTCATTCGGATCAAATGCTTGACGATAATGCAGAGTAGCTTGATTATCCCAATAGACAATATCGCCCACAGACCATTTGTGTTGGTAGTAAAACTGGGGCTGATTCAGATGTTGACGCAACTGCTCAATCAGTTCTGCTCCTTCTTCCGGCTCTAGACCGACAATTTCAACTTCAGTTGCATAGTCTAAATAGAGAATCTTCTTGCCGCTTTCAGGATGCGTTCGCACTAGAGGATGAGGGAAAACAGGGCTGATTAAGGGAATATTGCGGTCAAGACGGTATTTAGAGCGAGGGGCATTCCGGTCACGTAAAAACGGATTATAAGTTATCAGCTGCAAGTCTGCAATTCGTTCTTTGGTTGCATCGTCTAAGGTTTCATAAGCCAAATTGAGATTCAACCAATAGGTGTCTCCACCTTGAGCAGGTACTTCCAATGCATAGAGCAACGAGCCGCTAGAAGGCTTAGGAGTCCAATGATGATCAGAATGAAACGCTAACTCGCCAGTGCCAGTATAACCACCATCAACGTTGGAAATCGGAATCACTACTGGTGTCACTCCCGGTTCCGAAGCCAAAACTGGAACATCTTCTGGTGGTACAAAGAGGTCACCGAAGTAAAATGCAAAGTTCAACAACTGTTCATCGGTGAGTTGTTGGTCTTTAAAAATTAAGATGTGGCGATCGCGCAGTGCTTGCTTAAGTTTTAAAATCACTTCAGGTGCAACAGCTCGGCTAGCATCCAATCCTGTAACTACAGATCCTAACGGCCCATCCGTGGGAGTGATTTTAAACTCTGTCAAAGTCAAAGTAGGCATAATAACTAATTACTCAAAATTTTCAAAATTGCTGGCTTAAAACAGGGAACAGATTGCAGACTACTTATTAGCTAACACCTCTGAGGGAGTAATTTTTGCATACTCTTCAGGTGTCAAAAATCCGTCTCTAACATTCACCTTCTTGGGAATAAGTCCTAAGCTGTACCACTTGTCAGCAACTTCTTGTTGCTTATTGATAACTTTCTCGGTAATCGGTAACAGTCCATAGTCATATTTACTGTGCATTGTTTCTAGAGTTGGTGGATCTAGCTGAGTTACAGGAGCCAGGAGTTGTGCTACTTCTTTGGGATGATCTTTAGTCCAGATTTCTGCCTTTTCCAGCTCCTCTAAAAACACTTTGATCACATCAGGGTGCGCCTGATAAAACTGACGTGAGGTGGAATAAAAATTGCCAGTATCTCGCAACTTACCCCCATCTACTAGGACACGGCCTACTTTCTTTTGTTCATTTCTGGTTGCGAATGGCTCCCAAATAAACCAAGCATCCACTTTGTTCTGACTGAATGCCGCATTTGCGTCTGCCGGTGCTAAAAAAACTGATTGGACATCGCTCAGTTTCAATCCTGCTCCTTCTAAAGCTTTAACTAACAGGTAGTGACCAATAGAGGCTTTCTGGAAAGCTACTTTTTTACCTTTCAAATCAGCAACAGTTTTAATCGGAGAGTTGACAGGAACTAAAAGTGAAATTGATTTTCCACTAGGTTGTGTAGTAGATAAATAAACCAGAGGCGCTCCTGCTGCTTGTGAAAATACAGGAGGGGACTCTGCTGTAGATGCAATATCAAGTCCATTTGCATTTAGAGCTTCTAGCTGTTGGGGGCCAGCAGCAAACTCAGCCCACTGTACTTTAAAACCGAGAGGCTCTAATCGTTTTTCTAAAGAACCTTGCTTTTCTAAAACTGCTAGAGCAGATAGTTGCTTTGACCGTACAATTCTTACTACTTGGTTATTACTTTGCTTCTCTGTAGTGCTAGATGAAGATTCTGTACCTGTTGAAGTTGCTGACTGTTGACTATTATTTTTTGTTTGACCACAACTTGATAGAGCAGTCGATAAGATTAAGCAGTAGCCTAGAGCAAACAGTAAAGAACGGCGTGTTATTCTCTGGCTTTTTCTGAATTCAAACTTTGGTTTTAAAGCTGGCATGAGTTGTTGTATTTATGCTTTTTTAAAAGTGTTAATTTAGGAATTAGGGTGAGTAGTACCCACCCTATGGTGAATCGAGGCAATAAGATTACATCGCTTAGAAGGAAACAAAAAGGAAGTGGAGTGGTTATTTTTCCACTCCAAGCCGTGCTAGTGGAAGATTCAATTTTCTTAGTGCTTCCAAGCAACTAATATTGAAGCTTTGAGTTCTTCTGTAAAATGTCCAGATGGCTCAACAGCCAGTAATGCTTCTTTAAGATCCTTTTCAAATACTGGAGCATTATCGCCATAGAAAATCTTGAGAGAGAAGGCTGTAGTGTATAAATAGCCAAGATAGCTATCAACTGTCCAAGATTTTTCAAAGGCTACTTCATACACTTCTTGACGAGCAAAAGCTGAATTGGCAATTACAACTTCATGGGGAGGATCGACAGGCTTACGAGTACCTTCGCCACGTTGTCCAGTCCGTCGGCGATCGCCTAACCATTTTTTGACTACTCCAAGAGCAGCTTGCTTCCAAGGGAGAGCGCTATCCCAAGGGTTATCACCAGTGTTGAGCAGTGCTAAACCACCATCATCAGTAAGCAATTCATAAAGGCGTTCAAGCACTAGTTCGCGTTCCATCCAGTGGAAGGCTCTACCAATTGTAGCTAACCTAAATTTCCCTAAACTAGAGTCGATTAACTCTGCCCCTTGTTCTAACCAAGTAATATTATTTGCTCCAACTGCTGCTGCTTGCCGTTGAGCTTCTTTGAGCATATCTGGATCTGGATCAATAGCAACAACTTCCTCAAATTTAGTTCGTAAAGGAATTGAAATTAATCCTGGGCCAGTACCCAAATCAAGGAGTCGTCCTTGACCATTGAGATTAAATATTTCGCCTAGTTTATCGAATACAGCAGGTGGGTATTTAGTTCTATATTGAGCGTAGCCTTCTGCGGCTCCTTCAAATAAGGTTGGATCATAGGTAGGAAGTGTTTTTAGTTGAGTCATAAGTCGATAATTCGTAATTCGTAATTCGTAATTCGTAGTTCGTAATTCGTAATTAAGAAAGTCAGAATTTAAAAAACAGTTTGAGCCAATTCCTGGGATAAAGCAGCTGCAATTACTAGGTAATTTTGGATATCTTGAACTTCCGGTAGTTGTACCATCATCAAATTTCTTCTGACTTTAGGTAAGTAAGATAGACATAATTAAATGTCTACCTTACAAGCTAGTGAGTAGACAGCTTAAGTATTGGGGATTGGGGATTGGGTATTAATTGTTTTTCCCACTGCTCCCTCATCTCTATGAATATTGGGTGATAGTAGGTAACTCATTATTCAGCACCCAATCACCGATCGCTCGCAGTTTGTAGTCTATTGGATCATGGAGGGTAAAGGTTCGCAAATCCCGCCAGTAACGGTCAAACCCATATTTGGTTGCTGTAGCACGGGTTCCGGTAACTTCAAAGATGCGATTGGTAATATCTATACCTACTCGTGTAGCTAATACTTTGGCGGCAGAAACTGCGATCGCTACTTCTCCTCTCTCTTCAGGTGAGAGTGCTATATCTTTGTCCCATGCTGCTTGCACTTTCTGGGCTGCTTGGTCAGCTAAAGCAACTGCTGCTTGAATCTCCACCCAAAAATCACCGTAATGATGCAGAATATATGGGTCTTGAGTCGCACTTTCTACCCCTGATGTAATCCACGGTCGAGTAGTAGTTTTGGTATACTCACGTGCTGCGGCGAAAGCCCCTTTAGTAATTCCCAGGTATACATTGACTTTGGTTAACTGTGCAATAATACCGAGAAAGGTTGAAAAGGCATTATTAGGAGGGTCGGTAGGCCCTAAAATCTCATCTTTCTCAACTAAGACATTGTTAAATCTATAACTGCCGCTATCAGTACGACGTTGCCCAATATTATCCCAATCTTGATTAGAGATTAGCCCTTCCCTGTCTTTAGGAATAACAAATATAAATGGTAACTCTACGCCATCTTGCACAGCGGAAAATACCCGCAAATCTGCAACAGAAATACCTGTACCAAAACTTTTTATACCATTAACTCGAAAATTCTCGCCTTCTGGAGTAATTTTCAGCCGTGTGTCTCGTGTATTGATAGCGTTTGCCCAAAATAAGTTATTTTTAGCAGTTTCTCTATAATATTTTTCTTTTTGGGCTGCCGTACCAGAAACATGACCTAAAGCTGTCAAATTCAAATGATTTCCATACAATTGGCCAATTGATCCATCAGCTTTTGATAACTTTCTGACGATTTTTAAAGCATCTATCCAAGTTGCCCCAATCCCACCATATTGCTTAGGTACAATCAATGGCAGCAAGCCACTTTCACGCAGTTTCTTAATTTCCTCTTCTGGAACTCCAGCTTCAGCATCCCGTGCAACTGCCGATTGAGCAAGTTCCTTGGATAAAGAAGCTGCTAGGTCTATATAGTCTTTTGGTTTTGTAATATCTAGCACCATAATCAAATCATCCTTGGTATTTTCTAGGCAGTGGGGAGCAATCAAAGGCAGAATTTATCAGAAATGTAGAGTGGGTTTTGCCCACCCTACAAGTGAACAGAGGAAATGGAACATGGAACGTTGTATTGGTCATGGGGCATGGGGCATGGATAATTAATACCAATTTGAAAAAAGAATGTGACAAATAAACCATTTGTAGAGACGCGATTCATCGCGTCTTCACCCAAGGATGTGTTGCAATCATTCATTGAATTGGTATAAGTTTTTCTCAATACCCAGTCCCTAGCTCCCAGTCGCTAGAAATTCGTCTGCGGCTTTCTCAACGACCGTACCCTTGAAGAAGTCACGATTGAGGCTTGTGTACAACTCCAATGGATGGACTGAGAGGAAATGGTGCAAGTCTTCTTCAGTGATAATGCCGCGTTCTACCATTGAGTAGGCGTTGGCAGTGACAGCAGTGATATCTGGTACATCCCAATGACCGGAATCAGAACCTAAGAATGCTTTGACGCGATCGCCATAAGGATTCGCTTTACGATTAAATGCATGAGCTACACGGGTATCATCTGATTCCGTACCGAAGTAGAAATGATTCAAGAAGCGCTGACGCACATCTTCTGGCCCCTTCACCCCTGCTAGTTCAAACTCATCCAGGTTACCTGGGTTGTCTGTAGATATTAATTCGTTGCTACCGTGGAAGCCTAAACCACTACCTAGTTGTTCTGCACGGCCACGCACGAGTTCGTCACCATAGCGAACAAAGTACTCTAGGAGTTCTTCGCGATTGATATTAGCAGGGTTGTTGTTCTCCAACATATGGTCTTTGTTGCGGGTGTCCCAGTGCCAAATCAAATCAGCATACAAACTCGCACCCCAAGCTGAACCTCCTTCCAAGAAGGCAAATTTTAATGTTGGGAAGCGGTGAGTTACACCACCCAAGAACAACGATTTACATAGTGCTTCTGCTGCGGCGGCAAAATGTCCAATGTGGTTGTATTGATAGTTGGAAATCGAACGGCGATTGATCCAGCCCATTCCACTTGAGTGAGTCGTGGGTACTACTTTGAGTTCTACACACTTGGCCCAAAAAGGATCATAGTCGTATTTGCTATCTAAACCAAATGTGTCAATCCAAATAGCTTCATTTGCGACTTCTTCCCCATACTTCTCAAAAGCGGGAATTGGGCGACGGATATGTCCGGGGATTTGGATTGCTTTAAGTCCCAAAACCTTGACTGCATATTCCAACTCTTCAATTGCTTCTTCCGGGGTGTGCATCGGAATTGTGGCAATTGGTGTTAAGCGATCGCTATAAGCACGGAAAATATCTGCATGATAGGTATTAGCTGCGCGACAGACTGCACGCCGCATTTCCTCATTACCAATGTGTGGGGCGAGAGTTGCCAAGTTGGGGTAGACTACTGCAAAGTCTGTCCCTGCTTCTTGCAGACGTTCATGCAGCAATTTCGGCAAGCTAACAGTAGCTAAATTTAAGGCATCATTGGTAGGACGAGTCCAAAAGGGAGGACGTGTAGTGCGGTAAGTGCGGCGTTCTTCCCAAGTTTGCTGGAACCATTTTGAGCGAGATGTTCCAGGTAAGTGTTCTTGGAAGCGTTGAGCAATAGCCGTTCCAGCAACTTGTTCTAAATAATCCAAGAATGCTGGGGGAAATTCTTGGGTATGCACATCAGTATCAATGATGGGATAACCGAGTTTTTCGCGAATTTGAGCAGATTTAGTTTTTTGTGTTGGGCGTTCTAGTGCGATCGTCATATTATGTTTACCCTAAATTCATTTTCTTTGTATCTCTGTGTCTTGGTGGTTTTAAACCACCAAGAGACAAAGCTAGTTTTTGCTAGCTAGTAGTCTGCCAAGACAACGCTTGCGTTGTAGTCAGTAAGGGAGGCTCTTGAGGAAAGGGAAGCAGGGGAAGATGAAGAGGCTTTTAGAAAATAGCAATATTCTTCCAATTCTCCCCCTGCCCCCATTCTTCCAATTCTTCCCCTGCTTGACCTACACAGCAATTTTGGGTTGGTGAACTACTAGATACTCGTCTGCGGCTTTCTCCACAGCTGTACCTTTGAAGAAGTCACGGTTGAGGCTGGTGTACAACTCTAATGGATGAATCGACAAGAAATACTGCAAGTCTTCTTCAGTAATAATTTCGTTTTCTACCATTGAGTAGGCGTTGGCGGTGACAGCGGTGATATCGGGTACATCCCAGTGACCAGAGTCAGAACCCAAGAATGCTTTAACCCTATCGCCAAAAGGATTCGCCTTACGATTGAAGGCATGAGCTACACGGGTATCATCTGATTCTGTACCGAAGTAGAAGTGATTGAGGAAGCGGTCGCGTACATCTTCGGGTTTCTCAATTCCTGCGAGTTCAAATTCATCCAGTTCGCCTGGGTCTTGAGGAGCGAAATGTTTGCTGTGGAAACCTAGACCATCACCGAGTTTATCCAAGCGACCATGTACTAGTTCGCCACCATAACGAGTGTATAGTTCTACTAGTGCTTCTTTATCGACAATGGCGGGGTTATTATTTGCCAACAAATGCTCTTTGTTGCGAGTTTCCCAATGCCAGAGAATATCTGTATATAAACTTGTACCCCAAGCTGAACCACCTTCTAAGAAGGCAAATCTTAATTGAGGGAAGCGACGAGTAACGCCACCAAAGAACAACGATTTGCACAATGCTTCCGCAGCAAAAGCAAAGTGATTAATGTGATTGTACTGGGCATTAGTCACTGAACGTTGAGTAGTCCAACCTTGGCTAGAAGCGTGAGTTGTGGGTACTACTTTGAGTTCTACGCACTTCGCCCAGAATGGATCGTAATCATACTGGCTATCTAAACCAAAGTTATCCAGCCAAACTACTTCGTTAGCCACTTCTTTCCCATACTTCTCAAAAGCTGGAATCGGACGGCGAACATAACCAGGGATTTGAATTGCTTTGAGTCCTAAAACATTAACCGCATATTCCAACTCTTCAATTCCCTCTTCGGGAGTATGCAACGGAATAGCAGCGATGGGTGTTAGGCGGTCAGAATAGGGACGGAAAATGTCTGCATGGTAAGTGTTAACTGCCCGACAGACTGCACGCCGCATCTCTTCGTTACCGATATTTGGGGCGAGAGTTGCCAAGTTAGGATATAAAACAGCAAAGTCTGTACCTGCTTCTTGCAAGCGCTCATGTAGTAACTTCGGCAAGCTAATCGTAGCTAAATTTAGAGTATCTTTTGTCGGACGACCCCACCAGTTAGGGCGATTTGTGCGATAAGCAAAACGTTCTTCCCAGGTTTGTTTGTACCACTTAAAGCGAGAAGCCCCTGGTAAATGCTCTTTGAAACGTTGTGCGATCGCAGTTCCACCAATTTGCTCTAAATAATCTAAGACTGCTGGCTCAAATTCCTGCGTATGTACATCGGTGTCGATAATGGGATAACCAAGTTTTTCTCTAATCTGAGCAGACTTGGATTTTTGTTGTGGACGGTCTAATGCAATTGTCATGATAATTTACCCTAATTATTCAAAAAGTAAATATTTGGGCATTTGGAGAGAGGTGATTATACTCTTACGAGAAGCCGCTCTTCGAGTGTCTACGCGTCTGTACAAGAGTCATGAGTAATATTTATTTTGCTTGTCCCCTGCTCTCTCATCCCCACTCTTACTTAGCAACCCAGTCAGTTAGTTGAAAATTTGACTTTGCCAAATGTTGCGAGACTAAAAAATTCTTTGTGCCTTCTAAAAGTTTCACTCCCTCTGGCGGTAATGGTTCTTCTGATATTTGTTTGAGTGGATAAGATACTTTGATAATTTCGAGTGGGTATTTAGTAGTCTCGGCGTGGTATTTATAGTATTCTTCAGAATTTGCTTTTAAATCTTTAGTTGCTTCTGTCAAGACTGCGTTCAACTTCTCTGGGAAATTAGGCTGTTTAGCTAGAAAGTTTTCGGTTGCAACTACTAATGATGTCCCAGAAAGACCATTATGATTTGCAGAAGAATCAATCACTGGAAACCCTTGCGATTTGAGAAAAGGCCCCAAATCGCTTGAAGTTGCATAAGCTGCCACATCACCACGTTCTAGAGCAGACTTGGCCTCAGTAGTCATCAAGTGAACAACTTTTACATCTTTGGCAATTTTAGATTCATCTAACAAACCCAGTAGGTATCGATGCATATAAGAACCTTTCTGAGTAGCTATTTTCTGGCCTTTAAGTTCAGCAAGTGTGCGGGGGCCATTCTTTTTCGCTACTAACCAAGCAGTTGTATTAAATTGAGTGATCCGAATTAATCGGGTTTCAACACCCCTAGCTCTCAAAACTATTGCTGGTGTATCGCCTAAAAAACCAACATCTAATTGACCTGCTACTAAAGCCTCGTTGAGATCCGGCCCATTAGGAAATCGGGCAAATGTAATATTTTTAAATCCGGCTTTTTGCAACTCACGCTCTAATATTCCCTTACGCTTTGCCCAACCAAGTGGCCCTGTGGGTTGGGTAGTACCTACATAGCCTATGCGTAGGATAGAAGCACTAGATGCAACAACAGAGCTAGTATCAGTGGCATTTGCAGACTGAGTGGATTTTATTTCACTTTGGCTACACGCTGTAGTTAGTAGCAGTAGGAAACAAGCTCCTAATATTGACCATCTTGAAGTAAATCTATTTTGATTGATAGAACCTTTTCCTACTGCTAACGACAGCATGAATTTTTTCTCCGCTGTTCTACTTGATCTGCTTGAGTATCTGGAATGTTTGATCAATTTTTGCTGTTGATGTCCGTTTCGGCCCCCAACCAACATTTTCACGGTAACTACCTAGTAACCCTGCTTCTGCCAATTCTGCCTCGTTGACTGAACTAGAGATATCACTTTCTGGTGCAACATAAAGAGCGTCAACAGGGCAATACAATTCGCACATATAACAGGTTTGGCAGTCACTCTTGCGTGCTATCGTTGGCGGAGCGCCAGGCACAAGGTCAAATACGTTGGTTGGGCAAACATCGACGCAGATATTACACTTCACGCATCTTGACTCGCTGACCAATTCAATCACGCCGCCACCCCAACTTTAGATGAAGATTTTTCTACACCATTTAGTGGCTGTGCTTTGACCCATACTTGATCTAAGCCACCACTAATCAGGTAATGTTGCTGATGATTATCTTGCTGAGGATAGTCTAGATGTCTGTGCATCCCACGAGTCTCTTTACGTTCAATGGCACTGCTATACATCCATCTGGCTGTGGCCACCATTGCCGCTGCTTCCCGCGCTCTAATAAGCTCTTTCCCTGATGTTACCTGGGTTTGGATTTCTTGCCAAAGATAATTTAGTCTACCAAGAGACTCGGTTAAGCCTTGTTCTGTACGGAAATAATTCCGCTCGTAGGGAAATACTTCAGCTTGTACCGCCTGAATGACTTCATCAGTGGCAAAAGTTGAGGAAGAATGAGCGCTTCTTGATTGTAATGCTACTTCCCCAACTCCCTTGACACGGCGCTGAGTTAATATTTCATCTAAACTAGTGGCATATTCGGTGGCAGACTTACCTGACCAATAGCCAGAAGAAATTGCCCAAGCAGCATTGTGGCTACCACCACCAGTAAAGCCGCCACAAATTAATTCGCGTGTGGCTGCATCTCCAGCAGCATAGAGTCCTCTTACAGAAGTTGCACAGCTATCATCTAAAATTCTGATTCCACCTGTACCACGCACAGTCCCTTCTAAACGCAAGGTAACAGGGAACCGTTGAGTGAATGGATCGATACCTGCACGGTCAAAGGGTAAGAAGAAGTTGGGTTGCGCTAAACGCATAGATGCCCGCATCGATTCAGGTGCTTTATCTATGATGGCGTAAACTGGCTGTTGCAGCAATGTCTCTGCTATTACTGAACGTCCTTTCTGGGAACCTGCCCCCGGAATCACAGTACCGTCTTCGTAGGTGAAGGTTGCCCATTTATAAAAGAGGGTTTTGGTGACTGAAGAAAAAGCGGGAGAGATGCCATAAGCGTTGGAAAATTCCATGCCTGACATCTCGGCCCCAGCTTCTGCTGCCATTAAATAACCATCCCCCGTTAAGACGTTGCATCCTAACGCTTTGCTCAAAAATGCACAGCCGCCGGTAGCGATGATTGTGGCTTTTGTTCGTACTGCCCATCTGCTACCAGTCTGACGGTTGACACCAGTTGCACCACCAACAGCACCATCTTCATCAACCAATAATTCCAAAGCTGGGCTGTGGTCTAAAATCTTTACTCCTGCCCTTTTAATTTGCCGCCGCATCAGCCGCATATATTCTGGCCCTTGCAGCGATCGCCGATAGGGTTTACCTTCGTCGTCTGTAGGAAAGGGATAACCCCACTCTGCTAACCGATTGATGTTGACGTAGGTCTGATTCAGTACCCGATCCATCCACTTACGGTTAGATAAGAATCCACCCAATGATTCCCGGCTCGCCATTGCTGCTTCCCGCGCTTCTTGATCGGGTGGCACGTACCAAACACCATTACCTGACGCAGCAGCGCATCCTGTAGTACCACAGTACCCTTTATCTACGAGTACAACCTTAGCCCCACTAGATGCAGCACTCCACGCTGCCCAAGTACCTGCTGGCCCGCCTCCAATCACAAGCACATCTGCTTCTAATTTGAGTTCAAAATCAGTTGTTAACGTCTCTAGCATCAGTTAGTATTTCCCCCATCGATAAAGTTTTAAAAATCAAGTCTTCACCCCATCGATGCTGCACACCATCACAAAACTTTATTTGCTTGTAAGCAACTTGCTTGCAGCCTAAATCTTTACCTTTTTTGCTGAGGTTGCCGATAGATTAAGATTTTTACTTTCAAAATCTACTATAACTTGACGGATTTACCGTAGTTTGTACATAACAGAGTTTTTCATAGTTTCCAGCAAAAAGCAAGTATCCGATTATGACAAATTGAAAAGTAAACTTATGTAAAATGAATTTTTAATCATCCTAAAGGGTATTGATTTTTACGCAAAATTGTGCAAATATCCAAAGTTATGTCAAAACTACGAAATGTCGATAGACTTACTGTGGTTTATGTGTCAAATATCAAGCAGTTACGCAATCCAAAAAGGAATCCAATTCATATTCAAGACGTTTACCAATGTTTATCAGAATTGTCATCTAATGAAAGTAGCTCATTTTAGCTGCTGAGCATTTAATAAATGTTTGTTGAGTCTGTTTCTTTTACAAACCCAAGTGTGAGAAGATATCAGCAAAGCGTATTGGCGCTAGAGGAGATTCAGATATTTAACCTCTAAGAAGAGTATGCAATGTAGCAAACGTTTGTAAAACTTTTATTGGGATAATAGCCCTTTTAATCAATTACTACAGTCGGTTGTAACCGATTGCAATTTTGAGTGTTCAGTTTAGGAAAACAGACTTTGTTTTTAATCTTAGAACTGATTGTAAGGCAGGTAAAAAATTTTTGCCACAAGTCTCAGTTAATTTGGGATGAGCAAATGAGTAGCTACGGAACAATCGCTACCTCTAGCTTTACCAGAGAGGCTGCCAATCGTGTTTAAGATAATCATCTACAGATTACAATTTTTAGGCTGATGCTCTTGACCAAAAACAGCGAGTAGAAACTGGTGCTGAAGCATAATGCTCAAAAAACATTAATATTTAGCACCATCTATTGAGAGAAAAGAGCTTACTAAAAAATATGTCTGCCATGAAAGGCTTGCGTTTACTACAAGAAAAATAGTTATTCGCCGCCATTCTTAATAAGTTGATTACAATCGATGATTCCGTTATTACTAAACAGTGAGCGGTGTCTCGTGGCAATTCGCTATGTGTGTGTATCAACAAGTTATTGAAACTGAAGTTGTTTTACAAAAGTAAAGAAATTGGAATCAACAAAACAACTTGCAAGCATTAGAATTCCAGGAATCATCATATATACGGATGTTCGCTCTTCCACAAGCGTCTGGTAGCTACGTAAAAAGATTGACCAGTGAAATTTAGTTGATATTGTGTGAGGAACAAACAACCCATGTCTAAAGTTTTGTGGAATTATTTGTTATTGATCCCAGCCTTGTTTAGTGTAGTCTTGTCTTCGGCAGCGATCGCGGGTGAAGCAGAAACAAAAGAGCCAACACAGCAAGCAGTACCAAAAATTCAAGATATTGCTCCGACTGCTATTACCCCCGGCAGTGCGCTTGATGCTCTTGCCAAACCCCCAAAGTCTCAAAAAGATTCTAATAATTCCTTAGCACAAGTAACGTCTGTCTCAGAACTGTCTGATGTTCAGCCCACAGATTGGGCTTTTCAAGCATTGCAGTCTCTGGTTGAGCGCTACGGTGTAATTGCAGGATATCCAGATGGCACATTTAAAGGTAATCGTTCTTTAAGCCGTTATGAATTTGCGGCTGGTTTGAATGCAGCCTTAAATCGCCTCAACGAACTAATTGCCACTAACACCGGAGAACTGGTACGACGGGAAGACGTAGCAACTTTGCAAAAGCTGCAAGAACAATTTGCACCTGAACTAGCAACATTGCGAGGCAGAGTTGACAATTTAGAAACACGTCAAGCTGAGGTGGAAGCCAATCAGTTTTCTACAACTACTAAACTAGTTGGTGACGCGACATTCGTGGTTGCTGATACATTTGGCGATCGCGCGAATAATACATCCGCAGACGATACTAAAGATGAGACTCAAACTTTTCTTGGTTACCGTGCCAGACTTAACTTCCAAACTAGCTTTACTGGCAGAGACCAACTAACCACTCTCATCACAGGTGGAAGCACTATTGCTAACTTGACAAGTAGTACGGGAACTGCGATGAGCCGTTTTACCTTTGATAGTGATGGTAGGCAAGGAAGCTATCTCAGTCAGTTAACATATCGTTTCCCATTAGGCAAAAATATCACTGTTTGGATAGGGCCAAGAGCGCTTCAACCAGCTACATTTACTCCGACCTTAAATGCCCCAGTTGGGGGAATTAATGGTGCTACTTCGCGGTTTGCCGCCTTTAACCCTACTGTTTACCGACCTGGATTTGATGGAGCTGGTGCTGCTTTAGCTTACAAATTTAGTGATCAATTGCAATTAAACTTAGGTTACATAGGAACTGATAGTCAGGTTAATCAACCAAATGGTACTGGTAATGGGTTTTTTAATGCCAACAATGCGGCACTTGTTCAGCTAACCTTATCGCCAACTCGTCGGCTAGATGTTGGTCTGACCTACGTCCGCAAATACTACGGTACTGCAACTGGTTTTAACATCACTGGTGGTACAGGTAGTACTTTTGCTAGAAATCCTTTTGAACAAAACTCCACTACAACCAATAACTTCGGACTTCAATTTAATTGGAGAGCTAGTAATACCTTAACTTTAGGTGGTTGGTTTGGCTACACAATTGCCAATCGAGAAAATGGCCCCGATGACAGTGCAACTATTATTAACACTGCATTGACTATTGGTTTCCCAGATTTGTTTAAAAAAGGTAATATCGGTGGAGTTATCGTTGGTGTACCACCCAAAGTTACTAGTAGTGATTATCGCACTAGACCTGGTGCGCCAGTCAGAGAAGATCCAGATACTTCTTTACATCTAGAGGCTTTCTATACCCATCGGATAAATGACAACATTACTATTACCCCTGATTTCTTTGTGATTACAGCGCCAGAGCATAATGATAATAACGATCCGATTTGGGTAGGTAGTCTGCGTACAACGTTTACTTTCTAACCCAGAGGCTTTTCTCTGAGTTTTATACGGTAAATCGATAGATTTACAGATACTTGCAGCCTGACCTCTGATATTATTTGAAAAAGTGCCGCCAATCACAACAGCAAAAATTCGGCTTTTGTTATGGGTGTCATTACAATTAATTACTTGAGGTTCAAAGTATTCGTTTGATAGTGTTTGCAAAAACTATGCTTATAAGCAGTAAGCTGTTAGACTTTCCCCAACACAAAAAGTAAGAGCAGATTGTAACTGTTGCAGTAGATAGACTACAGACATCATTGCTCAGTCAAATATGTGATTTACTCTGAGAGCTTTTGTATTTTCCAATACAGCTATTTCACTGATAAAAGTGCCAAAATTTTTGTGAAAGGCGTTAGTTTTACAGGTAATAGTTCATTACTAATCGTCAAGCTGAGTTGATTTTTGAGTAATATCGGTTAAAATTTTGTCTATAAACTACGGTATTTCGGTCGAATTATCGTAGTTTTAAAACCTCGTACCCTGACAGAAATGCAAATTCTTTGGTTTATCCCTACTGGGTCTCACGACGGACGCTATTTAGGAACAGATATTGGTTCTCGTGTAGTTACCCCGGATTATTTGCAGCAAATTGCCCAAGCTGTAGATAATTTAGGCTATACAGGCGCATTGTTACCTACAGGGCGTTCTTGTGAAGATGCTTGGATTACCGCTGCCTCTTTTATATCCGTTACCAAACGGATGAAATTTCTGGTAGCAATCCGTCCAGGAATTACTTCCCCTGGTGCTGCTGCGCGCATGGCAGCAACATTTGACAGGATTTCTAAAGGCAGATTGTTGATTAATGTAGTCACAGGTGGCGATCCGGAACACCTTGCTGGGGATGGTTTGCATCTTAGTCATGACGATCGCTATGATTTAACCGATGAATTCTTGACAGTTTGGCGAGGCATTGTTAGCGGGGAAACAGTTGACTTTCAAGGCAAATATCTAGACATCAAAGGGGGCAAGCTTTTATTCCCACCAATTCAAAGTCCCTATCCGCCATTGTGGTTTGGCGGTTCATCTGCGGCAGCCAAACGAGTTGCTGCCAAGCATATTGATGTCTACCTGACTTGGGGAGAACCACCAAAGCAAGTAGCCCAAAAGATTGCCGAAGTTCGGCAACTAGCAGCAGAACAAGGCAGAACAGTCAGTTTTGGAATTCGGATGCACGTAATTGTCCGAGAAACCGAATCAGCTGCTTGGGATGCTGCCAATGAACTAATTAAGTATGTCGATGAAGAAGCGATCGCCAAAGCCCAACAAGCCTTAGCCACTTCTGATTCTGAAGGACAGCGGCGCATGAGTCAACTACACAGTGGCAGCCGAGAAACTTTAGAAATCAGCCCCAATCTATGGACAGGGATTGGATTGGTACGGAATGGTGCTGGTACTGCTCTAGTTGGAGATCCCGATACTGTTGCTGCTAGGATGCTGGAATATCGCGATTTAGGCATAGATACCTTTGTTCTATCTGGATATCCTCATCTAGAAGAAGCATATCGTACCGCTGAATTATTGTTTCCACGCCTACCTGTGCAGAACCAACCTGCAATAACGCCACAAGTCTTGAGTCCTTATGGCGAAATAGCTGCACATGAGAAATTTGCTAAACAACTAACGAGTGCCTCATGATAATTCGTAATTCTTAATTCGTAATTAAAGAGCTAATTACAAATTAAGAATTATGTTGACAATACTTCTAGGAAAATCCAAATTTCGATGACTATTACTCTGAAAAACAGCAAAAGCTACGGGAGATCCGTAAATACGTTCCTAGACAACCCGCAAATCGAGAAAATAGTTCCTTGGATTGTGCCAATTCTAGTACTAACGCTGTGGGAAATTGCTTCGAGAACTGGTCTACTTTCCACCAGAATTTTACCAGCCCCAAGTGGTGTAATTGCCACAGCAATTAAACTAGCCTCCACTGGAGAACTATTTCAACACATCGGAATTAGTGCTGGACGTGCAATATCTGGTTTTATAGTTGGTGGCAGTATTGGCTTCAGTTTAGGATTACTTAATGGCTTTTCTCGTGTAGCGGAAAAGTTATTGGATAGTTCTTTACAAATGCTTCGCACAATTCCTAATTTGGCATTAATTCCTCTAGTAATTTTGTGGTTTGGGATTGGTGACCAAGCCAGATTATTTCTAGTATCTATGGGGGTTTTCTTCCCGATATATCTCAACACATTTCATGGAATTCGTAGTGTTGATCCTGGACTAATTGAGATGGGAAGAGTCTATGGATTAAAAACGCCACAACTTTTATGGCAGATTATTTTTCCAGGGGCATTATCTTCTATTCTGGTTGGAGTTAGGTTCTCCTTGGGGATTATGTGGCTGACACTGATTGTGGCAGAAACTATCGCCGCAGATTCTGGGCTTGGTTACATGGCAATGAATGCACGTGAGTTCATGCAAACTGATGTGGTGGTTTTGAGTATTGTGATCTATGCCTTGCTAGGTAAATTAGCAGATGCCGTTGCTAGAGGGTTAGAAACAAAATTCTTAGCGTGGAATCCCGCTTATCAGCAGCGTAAATAGATTGCAATTACTAAGTTAGTAGTTAAAAAAGCCTTGAACTTTTGACTGCTACCTTATTTTTAGTTTCCTCAGCAAGCTGTTCAATTTCAGCAACCAAATAGTTAAATCATGACTGTTCTATAAAAGGAGTTTTGTCTCATGACTTCAACTTTGCAAGATACACATCAAGGTACACAACTAAGTGTTTTGGATTTGACAAAGACTTTTGGCAATAAAACTGTATTAAACTCTTTAAATTTAGAAGTTGCACCAGGAGAGTTTGTTGCTATTGTAGGACGTAGTGGATGCGGAAAAAGTACCTTATTGCGGCTCATTTCAGGATTGGATAAAGCAACTGCTGGTGGCATACTACTTGATGGAGAACCACTGCATAAACTCAGCCGTTCTGTAACAGTTATGTTTCAAGACCCTCGTTTGCTACCGTGGAAGCGCGTTATTCAAAATGTGGGTCTAGGCTTGCCAGATAATTGGCGTGAAAAAGCTCTGTGGGCGCTGGGTAAAGTCGGACTCAAAGATAGGGCTGATGAATGGCCATACGTACTATCTGGAGGACAACGGCAGAGGGTATCACTAGCAAGAGCATTAGTGAGTAAGCCACGTTTGCTGTTACTAGATGAGCCTTTGGGAGCTTTAGATGCTCTGACTCGCTTGGAGATGCAGCAGTTGATTGAAGATTTGTGGCTAGAGCGAAAATTCACTGCCTTTTTAGTTACCCATGATGTGGAAGAGGCTGTAGCACTAGCAGACCGAATCGTAGTAATTGAAGAGGGACAAATTTCCTTCGATATCCCTGTGAGAATTTCGCGTCCTCGTGACAGAGCCAGTGAAGCGTTTGTAAGTATTAGAGAAGCAGTTCTTGAGCGAGTAATGAGTCGTGAAGGTAATCACGCAAATCAGCAGTTATTGCAGTTGAGTAAGTAAAATTTAGCTTTGAGAGACTCTATTAGAGTTTGATAATTTCTCAAAGAACTCCGAGTTACCCTTATAATTCCAAAATTGTTGCTTATAATGTCAACAAATTTCGAGATATTAATCGAGTAGTGCTGTAGCCAACCTATGAAATCATAAGGTTAATTGACTACCATTACACTTGAGGTAGCTGTGGTAAATTAGGCTACTTCAAGATTAAATTTGACTGAAAAAATAATGCTTTTTAATGTAGAAAAAGCTTGTTAAATATCATACATATAATCATCGTAGCAGTTTTTACTTTGATAATTTTATCTATTGTTTAAAATGATAAATAATTAACAATATTTATATAAAAAGTTGTAAGGGCGTATAGCTGTAAGCCCCTACTAATATCTTTGTATAGGTATTTAGTGAAATAGGGTAAGCTTAATGAAAGTTATTTTGCCTATTGAAATCGCTCCTGATATAGAACCGCATCTATCATCTGATATAAAGGTTGTATTGGTTGATAGTGATGGTAATCTTGACGCTGATGCCAGTGATGCTGAAGTTTATTTAAGTTGGTTTTTTCTCAAAAGCCCAATTTTGCATCGAGTGTTAGCAGCAGCACCTACACTGCGTTGGCATCATGCACCGAATGCAGGAGTCAATCATATTTTGACACCAACTTATTTGGAGCGTGACATCATCCTCACCAATGGGGCAGGGGTGCATGGGATTCCGATCGCAGAATTTGTGATCACCTACATACTTGCTCATGCTAAGCGTTTGTCTGAATTGTATGCATTACACGCAGAACGTCACTGGCAAAGAGGTTTTGCTATCCAAGAGTTAACTGATGCCACTCTGCTAATTATTGGTGCTGGTGGGATTGGGCAAGAAATTGCTGCCCGTGCTAAACCCTTTGGTATTAGAGTTATTGGTAGCCGCCGTCACCCTGAAGCCTTACCAAATTTTGATAAAATTGTAGGTGCAAATGAATGGCGATCGCTTCTACCAGAAGCAGATTATGTAGTAATTGCTACTCCATTGACTCCAGAAACTAAAGGTTTCATTGATGAAACTGTATTGCGATCGCTGCCTCCCCATGCCTACTTAATCAATATTGCTCGTGGTGCTGTAGTAGATGAAGCCGCATTGACAAAAGCTTTAACTGAAGGTTGGATTGCAGGTGCAGCATTAGACACAGTAATTACAGAACCGCTACCACCAGAAAGTCCTTTATGGTCACTTCCTAACGTCTTTATCACACCTCATACTTCTGGCCATTCTCCAAGAGTCAAAGAGCGTTCAGTAGCTCTATTTCTCGATAATTTGAAGCGCTACCAAGCTGGTGAACCGTTAAGGAATGTAGTGGACAAACAAGCTGGATATTAATAGGGAATGGGGCATTAGTCAATAATCAATAATCAATATTTATTCTTCCCCTGTGTTTCCTCATCTCCCTTATCTTCCTAGTTCCCAATCCCCAGTCCCCAGCCCCAATCCCCATAAAAATTGTGAAAATAATTCTACCAATCAATCTTGCTCCTCATATTGAGCCACAGTTACCGTCTGATATAGAGGTAGTGCGGACAGATAATGAAGGTAATCTTGAAGGCGATGCCAGCGATGCAGAAGTTTATGTAAACGGGTTTTATTCAAACAACATTCATATTTATGACAAAATATTGGCACAATTACCTGCAATACGTTGGCAACAGACGCCGAGTGCAGGTGTAAATCACCTCCTCACCCCCGCTTTTCTAAAACGAGACATTATTCTGACGAATGGTACAGGGATTCATGCAATTCCAATTTCGGAATTTGTATTAACATTCATGCTTTATCACGCCAAGAATCTGCGGAAATTGCAAGCTTTGCAGGATGCACATACTTGGCCCAGAGGAGTGTTTCTCGAAGAATTAGCGGACGCAACTTTGTTAATTATTGGCGCAGGAAACATAGGTAAAGCGATCGCATCTCGTGCCAAAGCTTTCGGTATGAGAGTTTGGGGTAGTCGTCGCCATCCTGAACCACTGCCAGATTTTGACAAAATTGTGGGTGCAAATGAATGGCGATCGCTCCTACCAGAAGCAGATTATGTAGTTATTGCTACACCTTTGACACCCGAAACTCAAGGTCTGATTGATGAAGCAGCATTACGCTCTATGCGTCAGTCTGCTTACCTAATTAATATTGCTCGCGGTGCAATAGTTGATGAAAACGCATTGCTGACTGCTCTGCGTGAGGGATGGATTGCAGGCGCTGGATTAGACACTGTTGCTACTGAGCCGCTACCGCCAGAAAGCCCCTTTTGGTCACTGCCTAACGTCTTTATTACACCCCATTGTTCAGCCCTTTCCCCGCGGCTGAGAGAACGGATCACAGAACTATTTCTTGATAATCTCAGACGTTATCAAGCGGGACAGCCCTTACGGAATGTAGTGGACAAGCAAGTAGGATACTAAGATTCGATCAAAATAAGACTTACGCAAAAATTGACTTTAGGGAGGGAGACAAACGGCAGAATTTTACTACGTGGTGCTATTATTTACCACCAATGTACCGTTGTTGACAATATTACTAATAACGGTTTCGCCCTCGAAAGTACCTTGATTACCACTGATAGTGCTGTTGTTCACTGTCAGAGTACCGTTATTAAGAATACTTCCTCCATAATATGCATTATTGTAAATACCGCCTCCAGCAAATACACTGTTGCTGCGGATAGTACTGTTACTCACCGTCAAAGTACCAAAATTTAATATTCCGCCGGCTCTGTGTCGAATGGCACTAAGAAAAGGTGAAACGTCGTCAGGGCAGGGTGTTGGGGGTAGGGTGTTGGGTGTAGTGTTCCAGACAATTGAATGCGAATGCGTCAAAAAGTTCAACATCTTCTTGATTCCCTACACCCGAACCTACACCCTACACCCCACACCCAAAAGCCAGTAATACCAAAGATTTACGCTTTTCTTAGTGCCATTCGGCTCTGTGTCTTCATAGCTAAACAAATCTCCACTTGTCTGACGAGCATCGGCAATAGTCAGCCCTTCAATTGCCACAGTAGCACCTATGCTAATTTCAAAGACAATGTTTGTCTCATTTTTACCACTAACAGTGAGCAAATCCGCTGTTGTGCCGTCAACAATTAGATCATCTCTGATCAGGAGCTTACCATTAGTTAGGCTGATGATATCCCTGATACCATCAGCGAATACCCCATCAAATTTAATGACATCTTTTCGAATCTTGTATCGCTTGCCGTAGAGAACCACTAACACTGTCGTTGATGTTAGTAACAGTATAGGTATTCAATGCTGGTGATGGTAGTCCGAATCAAGGCAAAGTTCTTGGCGTTGTTCAAAGCCGTGGCAGATATATTTTTCAAGGTGAGAAAGCTGACAGCACGACCACGACCAGAGGAACCATCAGTGTCAATCAAGACGATGGTTTTGCTGCCTTGGGTTTCGAAGCGCAAGTAACCTTCAGATTCAGTAAGAGCAATAATCCCCAGTTGTCACTGCTACTTATCTTTTTAGTCCCTAGTTCCTAATCACCTAGCCCCAAATCTTAAGGAGAATATCAACCTTGGCTACCCACTATAAACGTCGTCAGGTACTACGCTGGCTTGGTGCGATGACAGGCACTACTACAGCAGTGGTTGTTACAGCAAGTTGCACTAAGAATTCTAACCAAATTGCCGCCACATCAGCAGTTGATTTGTCGGATGTGACACTGCGGGTTGCTAAGTATAAAGGTGGTTGGGATCTTCAACTGAAGTTAGCTGGATTAGATAATTTTCCCTATAAAACTCAGTTCACAGAGTTTACGGGAGGCAACCTCATGGTACAGGCGATTAACGCTAATGCAATTGATCTGGCTTCCTGTAGTGAGATTCCGCCTATATTTGCGATCGCTTCTCAAGATGCAGTGAAAATTATTGCTGCAACTAAAGGCCCGACCATTGGGCAAACTGTGCTTGTACCGAAAAATTCTACAGCTAAAACGATCGCTGACCTCAAAGGTAAGAAAGTCGGCTACATCAAAGCCACTACAGCCCATTACTTCTTGATCAAGATGTTAAAGGAGGTTGGCCTGACGTTGAAAGATGTTAATGGGATTGCTCTTTCCATCCCTGACGGTCTTTCTGCCTTCAGGAAAGGTGAACTGGATGCTTGGGCTACCTACGGTTATTCAATCCCGCAAGCTAAAAAAGATGGCGCTAGAGAGTTGAAGTCTGCAAAGGATATCCTTAGTGGTAACTTTTTGATTGTTGCAGCTCCCAAAGCGATCGCCGATACTGCAAAACAAGCTGCGATCGCTGACTTTCTGTGTAGAATCAAAAAATCGCAAGCTTGGCAAGCATCAAATTTGGAGACTTGGGCTAAGAATTATGCAACGGCAATTGGCATTGACGAGAGCATTGTACTAGAACAAGCAAAGCTAGAACAGCAACAGCGTCCTTCTCAGGTGCTTCCTACCTCTGATGATGCGATCGCATCAGAGCAAGAAGTTGCTGACACATTTGCTGAAGCTGGCGTGATTCCCTCTAAAGTTGAAGTTAAACCCCTGTGGGATAATAGCTTTAACAATGCAATTTCTCAGTGTAGTATTTGACAATACAGATAATACCGATTTAATTAATTAATGCGATAAATTTTTTGCTAGAGACGTTGCAATGCAACGTCTCTACACATGGTCTATCTATCAGTTTTAAATTTTAAAAAAATCGCTTTTTATCCTCCAATTCTTTCAGATAAGCATAAAAAGCAGTATATCAACTGTGCAACTTCTGGAGTTGTTTCACAGGCTGTTGAGTATCAGGCAAAGAATTAGCCGCCTGTCTTACCCAGTTAATTACAGTATTATGATTCACACCTGTAGTCCTTTCAATGGCCCGAAAACCCATACCGCTGAAGTAGAGTTCTAAACAGCGCTTTTTGATTGATTCTCGATATCCCAAAACATCATAATACTCAATGAATTGACGACGACAATGGTTACATATATAACTTTGCTTACCACGCCGATGTCCGTTTTTGCTAATTTTGATAGATCCACAATCAGGACATTTCATAAAACCTCGCTTTCAGCACAAAAATCCTAATTAATAGGCATGATGGTCTTAACTTCCATGTTTTATAGGCATACTTTCAAAGTGATTAAGTACTGGGGATTATGGATTGGAAAAACTCTTTTCCAATCCCCAGTTCTTAATCACTTAACTTTCAGCACCGATTTCCCCAAAGACTGGCAAATAACATCATTTTGTGGTGTGTGGATTCGGCTGCAAAGAACATCTCGGTAATGTCGTTCTAAAGGATTCTTCTTTAACAGACCTGGATTACCTGTCAGTTGCAAGCCAATCTCTACAGCACGAATCGAGTTGGTTGTAGTCAGGTATTTAACAGCTTGTGCTTGTAATCCTACGTTAGGCTCATACTCACCCTTATCAATGTCTTCTGCCAAGCTATAAATTAGTCTCCGGTTAGCGAATAGCAGTGCTTCCATCTCACCCACAGCAGTTTGGAATCGGGGCAAGGTCGCTAAAGGTTCTCCCAGATTAGTAGGTGTACGTTCATTAAGGTAACCAGTTAGCCAATCTCGTGCAGCAGTGGCAACTCCTAAATACAAGGCACTGACTGTCAAACTTCCCCAGGTAGAAATCAGCGGATCAAAGGATAACGTAGTTGATACGGGGCTGATATTTAGAGCATACTCTAAGGGAATCAATACATTTTCTAAAATTAGATCGTGACTGCCTGTAGCTCTCATCCCCAGATGATCCCAGGTTTCGACAATTCTTAAGCCAGGAAGGTCACGAGGTACAAGAAAGCTTCCTACTTGGGGTTCATCCTCATTTGTTTGCGCCCAAACAACAAAGTAGCTCAAGATGGGACTACCTGTAGTGTATTGCTTATGTCCCGTTAAGCGCCAGCCATCTTTTGTTCGTTCGGCAACTGTGGCAGGTAATCCGCCTCTAGCTGGCGTCCCTAACTCTGGTTCAACACGGGCAGCGTTAAGTAGGGTAATGCCTTCAATTGACTCACGACATAGCCGTTGGTAAACTTCTGGATGCCAGCGACGGTTACGAGCAGCATGGGCGTGTTGCAGGTAGTGCATCGTTAATACTAGTGCTGTTGAAGCATCACCACGCGCTATCCCCTCAATTACCCGGCAGATACTCGTAAGCCCCAAACCCTGACCACCCAATTCACGCGGAATGGTAAGGCTGAGAAGCCCCGCTTCGTGCAAAGCTGTGAAGTTCTCGAACGGAAAAGAACCATCTCTGTCGTGTGCCGCTGCACGGGTTGCAAAGTCCTTAGCAAGAGCCTCTACTCGCTCAAAAAGATTAGGGAGAGTTTCTAAGCCTTTATTGATAAAGGTTTCTGGCACTGTTTGCTCTAACGGTGACATGTATACTCCTTTAAAACTCACTTTACTACTTTTGAATCAGAGTTGTTTTGCAAGACAAGAGGCATTTTGTGGATATTTCTTTGCTATATGCTGAACTGAATTCAACCTAAACCTCTAAAAAGTGGGTGCATTTTAATATCTATTTAAATTATCCTCATCCTTATTAATAACAAGACTTTGTAGCAACAGTGAAGACAAATTTACCCTTGTGAGCAAGATAGTTAAGATACGTATTACACAAGAGACTGATGCTTTTATCGCAATTACTAATTAGTTGAAGCCTGAATCTTGCTTTCCCTTGAGTGTAACTTCTGATCTCTCGCTTAGATTAGTTAATGATCATTAAATACTACTAAAAACCTATCGAAATACCGGAATTTGGTTTCAGTATGCCACACATAGCTTTCTCAAAGCAAGCTATGGTATCTAAAGCTTGGGAAGTAATTTCATCTTCTCCTGATGAATGTCTGACTTTAATTGAATTTTTTTGTCCGATGCGATGTCTACGACGGGCTACGCCTACGCATCAGATACATTGGCATAGATAATAGGTGAAAAAATTGTTGCTCATAAAAACTCTTTACTTGTTAAATTTGATTTATTTATAGTTTGACTGAAACGTAGTTAACAAGATACAATTTTAGATTGTCTGTCTAATTCCTGCTCGGATCAGGTAGACATAATACAAAAGCTGGCAAAAGCTTCTCTACAGGAGATACAAACCAGCTACCTGTACGGCAACCTCAAGGACAATCCCATGACCTACGCAATTATCGAAACTGGCGGCAAACAAATAAAAGTAGAGCCAGGGCGGTTTTACGACATTGAACTGCTGACTGCCCAACCAGAGGAAAAAGTTACTATAGAGTCAGTATTATTCGTGCAGCACGACGGCGAAGTCTCCATTGGACAGCCGCTAGTCACAGGTGCAACTGTAGAAGGGACGGTGTTACGACATTTCAGAGGTCGTAAGGTCTTGGTATATAAAATGAAGCCGAAAAAGAAAACCCGTAAAAAACGGGGGCATCGTCAGGAAATTACCAGACTTTTGATTAACTCCATCACTCTAAATGGTGAAGTGTTTGCCGCTGAAGCAGGCGCAATACCTGAAATGCCTGTTCAAGATAACACTACTGAAGAAGTTGAAACCGCTGCTGAATAATAGATAAGTAGATACACGAGAGGAAATTATGGCTCATAAGAAAGGAACAGGTAGTACACGTAACGGTCGTGACTCTAATGCTCAACGTCTGGGCGTTAAGCGTTATGGTGGTCAAGCTGTGCGTGCGGGAAACATTCTCGTGCGTCAGCGCGGCACTAAATTTCACCCAGGTAACAACGTCGGTATTGGTAGCGATGACACTCTGTTTGCCTTAATCGATGGTGTCGTAACCTTTGAGAGAAAGGGCAAAAGCCGCAAAAAAGTTAGCGTTTACACAGCAGCCCCAGTTGCTGAAGCAACACCAGCTGAGGCAGCAGCAAGTTAAATTGGCAGGGTGGGTAATACCCACCCTACAGATTTATTAACTGCATCGATAACAAGGCTCCATACCAGGAGTTTTGATTCGATAAATATCAATAGATAGTACTGTAAATCAATATTGCTCTCAAATAGATTTTATAAAAAATCGCAGACGTTTTTTTGCCTACGATTGGCAAAAGTATACCTTCAGATAGATGTATTGTTTAAGATTTTTAGTTTTGTAATGTCTATTTGGTAATCATCCCTAATCTTCTTCAAGGGAAATTGCACGAACTTTGGTTCACCTATTAGATTCCACTCAAAGGTATGCAATACATGAGATGCAAACACTTTCGTGATTGCGATCGCCAATAGCATGACTAAACTCAGTGTTTTGAAGATGTCTTCATTTTAACTTTGGCGATTAACCAGGGTGGCACTAGCTTGGTCAACAGGCATGAGTATAACTTCGTTAATGTTGACATGAGGCGATCGCGTCACGCAGAAAAATATCACATCAGCTATATCATCTGGGGTCAGAGGAGTAACTCCTTGATAAACCTTACCAGCACGTTCATTATCGCCGTGAAAACGCACTTCGCTAAATTCTGTTTCTACCATCCCAGGGTCAACAGAAGTTACACGTATAGGAGTTCCTAAGAGGTCTTGTTTTAACCCTTCAGAAATTGCCTTCACGGCAGCTTTTGTAGCACAGTAGACATTCCCAGCAGGATAAGTTTGGTGTCCGGCGATGGAACCCAGGTTTACGATATGACCGCGACCACGATTCACCATTCCAGGAACTACATAACGGGTGAGATAAAGCAAACCCTTAATGTTCGTGTCAATCATTTCTTCCCAGTCTTGAAAACTGCCTTCATGCAACTTGTCTAAACCGCGACTCAGACCAGCGTTGTTAATCAGAATATCGATGTTAGACCAGTCAGCGGGTAAGGTAGAGATAGCAGACTCGACAGCAGTGCGATCGCGTACATCTAGCTCTAACAAATGAATTTCAATATTAAATTCTTTAGTGAGTGCATCCGCCAACTGCTGCAAACGCGAAAACCGCCGCGCCGCTAAAATTAATCTTGCACCCGCACCAGCAAAAATTCTGGCGCAAGCAGTACCAATACCACTGCTTGCACCAGTAATCAAAACGATTTGATTTTGCAGAGAAATCATTAGGATAGTTAGGAGTTAGGAGTTATGAATTAAGTAGGTAGACACAAATAAATTAAAGCTTGTAGTTGCGCTTTAGCGCTAAAGCGCAACTACAAACTACAAAGCATCTTCAGTTTAATTATGTCTATTTACTTAGTAAAAGATTTACAGTTCATAATTTATCATCAGTCGTCTATGACTCCCAATATTAAGAGTTAGGAGTCAGGAGTACAGACGCGATTATACTCTTACGAGAAGCCGAAGCAGAGCGTCTACGCGTCTATACAGGAGTCAGAAGTCAGAAAATAGTAATTATTTTCTTAATCTCCCCCTCTGCTCCCTGCCCCCCTGCCCCTCTGCCCCCTACTTCACCACTTGCAGGCGCTGAGTTACCATCGTTAACCCACTACCTCGAAGGATTACCGCAGAAACCCATTGGCTACCAGGAGTAGATGGTGCTTGTCCCGTTTTAAAAAGTCCGCCAGAGGTAAGTAATTGCAAATCTACAGATGTGGGGTTGAGATATTTGTCTGCTTGGATAGGTTCTTCCAAAGCTGAACCGAGGAGAAAATCATCGCCGAGTGGTTCTTTGACGATCGCATCAAAAGTATATTTCTGACCGACTTTTACCTGCTGTGGTAATTTAATATCAACTTGAGGTGGCTTGCTACCAGATGTCAGTAGGGTGCGTTCTGACAAAACATCTTGGCGAACGATTTTTGCACCTGTAACACGCTGGCGCGATGTAATGGTAGCATTGAGAGCCAAATTATTACTATTAGCAGAGGGTGAACCAGTGATACTGGTTATTGTTTCAGCAATCAGCCCATTACCTTCAGTTTTCCAAGATTTTAGTTGTGTGCTGTAGCGTAAATTTGGATACCTTTGCCACAGTGAAGTCAAGGCTTTTTCCAGAGTTTTACGGTTTAAGCCATCTCCGTGAGTGAAATTAGGGCTGTAAAATTGCATTACGCCGTTGATATTTCCCTGGCTGGCGGCTGCATCGATTTGCGTCAACAGGTTTTTCAGGTCGGCGGGGACATTTTGGGGGGTACTGGCTTGTGCCACTTGCTGCGGTGTACTAGCTTGAGCGCGTTGCCAACCACTACTTAAACCAAATGTCAGCAGGAATAAAATCAGCCAGATGCTGGTTGTTAGCTTTCTTTGGTGTCTGATTAATAAGAGAATAATGTTAGTCATTGGTAAGAGTTTACTGATTTGACTAGAGAAGGTAAGGAAATTGTTTTATCTTAGTTAAGCTAGGCGCTAAACGGTAGAGGTTTGATGGCAGACGCACCGATAAAATTACTAATAGCTGCCAGTGGAACTGGTGGACACTTGTTTCCAGCGATCGCACTGGCACAGAAACTACCAGATTATGAAATTGAATGGCTAGGCGTACCCAATCGGCTAGAAACTCAACTTGTTCCTCAACAGTATCCTTTGAATACTATTGCAGTTGAAGGGTTTCAGCAAGGGTTTGGATTTTCCTCCCTCCGCATTTTGGGTAAACTTATCGGTTCGATTCTGGAAGTCAGACGCATCCTCAAGCAAGGAAATTTTCAAGGAGTCTTTACCACGGGAGGTTATATTGCCGGGCCAGCAGTGATTGCGGCACGTTCTCTCGGTTTAAGAGTGGTTTTTCACGAATCTAATGCTTTACCCGGTAAAGTAACTCGCTTTTTTGGCCCTTGGTGTAATGCAGTAGCCGTAGGATTTGAAGTGGCTGCTAAGTATTTACCTCGCGCCAAAAATGTCTGTGTTGGTACTCCCGTTCGCTCGCAATTCCTGGACGAGGAGATTAATGTACCACTAGATTTACCCATTCCTGATGGCGTTCCCCTAATTGTCGTCTTTGGTGGTAGCCAAGGTGCAGTTGCTGTTAATCAGTTAGTGCGCCAGTCTGCTCAAGCTTGGTTTGATGCTGGTGCGTATGTAGTACATTTAACAGGCGATCGCGATCCTGATGCCGAGAGTCTCAAGCATCCGCAATACATCGCCCTACCCTTTTACAATAATATGGCGGCATTATTACGACGAGCTACTTTAGCAATTAGTCGTTCTGGTGCTGGTAGCTTGACAGAATTGGCAGTGTGTGGAGTGCCAGCAATTTTGATTCCTTATCCCTTTGCTGCGGAAGACCATCAATCTTATAATGCAGACGTATTTACGAAGGCTGGTGCGGCATTAACGTTTAAGCAATCAGAGTTAACGGCTGAAGTACTGCAAACTCAGGTGTTAAATTTGTTGAAATCACCAGCAGAGTTGGCAAAAATGGGGAAGAACGCAAAAGCGATCGCAGTTCCTGATAGTGCGGAAAAGCTAGCACAGTTAGTGCGCGAGGTCGTGGAGATGTAAACAGGTTATCAACTATTACGCCACCTGTTTGGCTAGTTGTTTACTTGTCCAACAGCATACTCAGTAGATTGTCGTTTGAAGGGTAGATGAAAAGCTAAGACAATATCTTGTTTATGTATGCCTCGACTAGGAAGTTTATAGCAATTATTCCTTTACTACCATCGTGCTGAGTCCGGATTTTTTCGTTTTTGATATCTAGATGTAAACCATATACACGTCGTTTGTTTGGCCAACCTGTGTGAACTAGTTAATAGCGATCGCATTCTTGATTAAAATTCAGTTCTGCTTCGGCTTCTGCGTTGCTGGCTTTGATTCGACTGTAAGTTTGTAACAGTTATTGAATTATTTGACGAGATTGCTCTACTTTTACAATTTGACAATTGTCTCTTCTTAGGCATCGCAAACAATTAGGGGTAACCTACTCTATCAAACAAGTAGAATGTTAAAGTTTCACCAGTTTCACCTATTATAATAGGCTATTTTTAGGGATGGCTTTATGAAAAAATTAATTTTTTGCCCTATCATTGCTTTCTTACTAATAGGAGTAGCAGATACATTAGCCATTGCTCCAAGTCCAAGTCCCTATGTTGAGATGGGACTAAAATCATCACAGATGTTCACTTGGCTAGACAAATTTCCTGCGGCAAGAGTTGCTCAAGCTGGTACAGAAATTGATGAAAAGACTGCTTTCAATTTAGTGTGGAAACTGCCGCAAGTAAAACGTAAGGCAAAGGAAATTGAGCAACTCTCTAGAGGAACTATCAAGGTGGGAGCTACCGTTGATAGTTCTCCAACTCCAAATGAACCCTATTACACAGTTCAAGTCTTTGAAAAACATCCAGATGAAAATGTAACGATCTATTGGTTCCGTGTTTTGAGTTCAAGTGGCGCGATCGAAGTTTTAGATTTGGTGCAAAACCAATACATATCCTTGGATAAATGGCGATCCAACTGATACAGCAGAATTCCTAATTCAGGAGCAAAGCCGGAGACGCTCCACCTCCGAGCAGAAGGAAATCCGGCTTTATATCTAGCTTTTTAACTCAGATACTGTACTTCATTTACTTGCAAACTACTATATAAAACAGTATCAGCTTGATTACGGTTTGTGATACTGTTTTACTAGTTTGGAGTTACTTAAGGAAAAAATGACTGTATTTTTCTATTTACGCTAAAAATTTTGAAATAAAATTTGCAGATTTACTCTATAAAATCAATGTCTGAACAAAAGCCTTTAAGTCCTTGGAACTACAAACCTTGGTGGTGTCAGCCCTGGTCTATACTGCTCACAGGGATAACAGTTATTAGTACTAGCTGGTTACTATTTAAAACTATCTGGTTAACAGTTCTTGTTTCGATTCCTATATTGACATGGATGGGCTTTTTCTTGCTAGTCTGGCCGCAATTAATTATCCGCAGTGGGGTTTTAGAATCGTATCAAAAAGACAATGCATAGGAGAGCTAATTCACTCTCAGTCGATAACCGATACCTCTAAAAGATTCAATTCAATCGCTTCCAAGTTTCTGCTATACCTCCTTCTTTAACCAATTCAATCGCTTCCCGTCCAGTATTAACGACTGTGGCCATGAACCCATTTATTTGCCTCTAATCCCGTTTCCACAAATGTGATGATGGGAGGCTTGTCTTCGTCGATGATAATGCGGTTTATAGGCTGTGATGTTTTGGTAAGAATTGAGAGGAACTACAAGAGTAGAAGTCGAGGCTTGACCTAAATCACTAATCAAGCCACTTGGGGCGGGTATAGGGGTTCTACATCCTTACACCCCTATTTATTGCCTAGTTCCACCCAACAGCCATGTGCAAGAGCGATCGCCTGGAAAATACCCATCAACAAAGGCGATCGCATAGTAATCTTTGCGGCCTGGTCGATAATGAGACAAAAAGCTATCGAAAATAGCAGTGACATCCCCTTCAGATAGTTGTTCTGTACTTACACTGCCCTCATTTGCCAACTGTCGAAACTCTTCAACTTACTGACAGGTTTAGTTCTCATAAATGGTGTGTAACCTAGTCACTTTTTTCTTTTATTTTCAAAAGCTTAGATAAATTTTCAGTAAATCTAAGATAAAAATTTTTTGTATTGATTTTATTACTCCGAATATTTTGATTCTTAACCACCGAACTTGAGCAAATACCGTCATCTAGTACACCTTACGTATTTGGAACTTTTTAGTGATTTTGAATAAGTGATATGTGACGATAAGTAGTTCAGCATCTACCAAAGCTTCGCCTTTTACTGAAGGAGGCTTAAATTATTTAATATTAAAATTCAGTAACTTCCGAAAAAATGTCAAGTTCAGACGAAGCAATTTAGCAACGTTATAAGTTTTGGTAATGATTAGTGATTTTGAGAGTTTTCAACCTGGGATTGGGTGGAATATCTTGTAACCATTTATATGTTCAGGGAATTTGCACAGTGAAAGTTAGGCGACATGAACAATAGAGCAAGCCAAACGCATAAAGAACCCAAAGTAATGGAATATCTCTGCCTAATTCCAAGGCTATTAAGTTTAGTTGCAGAGATATTTTTTACTCGCAGCCTTAATGCGAAAGAAGCAATTGTGTGGTTGCTGCGACGTTTTATGCCGCCGAAAGTTTCTTGCTTAAGATTCAAACACTCATCTTTGAAAACGCAACCTGCCCTTTTCCCTGAAAATGAAGCAGAAAGGCTCAAAGCCCTGGAAAACTACAATATTCTGGATACTCTTCCTGAACAAGCATTTGACGATCTAACTGCTCTTGCTGCTTATATTTGTAGAACTCCAATTGCTTTAATTAGCTTAGTTGACGCCGATCGCCAATGGTTTAAATCTAAAGTTGGTCTAGAAATCAGCGAAACACCAAGAGAGTGGGCTTTTTGCTCTCATGCTATTCTTCAACCAAAGGACATTTTAGTAATTACCAACGCTACTAAAGATGAGCGCTTTGCAAAAAATCCTTTAGTCAAAGGTAACCCCAAAATTCGTTTTTATGCAGGTGTACCACTCGTTACGCCTAATGGACTACCGATAGGGACGTTGTGTGTCATCGATATCGTTCCTCGTCGCCTGAGTGATAAGCAGTTAGATGCACTATACCGCTTGAGTCGTCAAGCGATCGCGCACATGGAGCTAATTCAGGAAGTTCGCAAACGACAACAAGCAGAAATGGAGGTAAGGCAGTTATCGCTGACTGATGAACTCACCGGCTTGTATAATCGACGTGGCTTTTTCCTACTGGCTGAACAACAGTTAAAACTTGCTCACCGAATTAAAGTATCGTGCTGGGTAATTTTCATTGATTTGGACGGGCTGAAAAAGATCAATGATACCCTTGGTCACGACATGGGAGATGCCATGCTTATTGATGCTGCTCAACTAGTCAAGCATAGTTTTCGTAATTCTGATATTGTTGCCCGTTTGGGTGGAGATGAATTTCTTGTTTTCGCATCCAGCCCTTTTAGCGACGCTGATAGTATTCAGGCGCGTTTGCAAACCAATATTGCCAGATTCAATCAACAGGAGAAGCGTAGTTATCAACTGTCGATGAGTATGGGAATAGAGTGTTATTTGCCAGAAAGCAATATGTCACTAGAACAACTGATTGCTAGAGCTGATGAGTTAATGTACGCTCACAAACGTCTTAAGCGACGGCCTATAAACTAAAATTATTCCTTTATTTAGTAACACCAGTGATACATAGACAATTGTAGAGACGTTGCATTGCAACGTCTCTACAGGATTTTTTATTTTTAATTTACAACTTGGCTCCCATGACTGCGAGGATCTTCTTTACTAGCCGTTGGTGCTACTGGGGCTGAGAATTTGGATACTTGTCCACTAGCTTGAGCATAAGGGAGAGATGATCCAGTAACCAAAGCCTCTAAGTTGCTAGCCATAATTGTGCGGGGTTGATCGCCTATAGCTTGCGCTATGGTTTCCCCGTTTTGGCTCAAAAACACAAAATGAGGAATGCCATCCACCCGATATTTCAGCATTTCCGGCAGCCACTTAGTATTATCCACATTCAGCATGACAAAATTCAACTTGTCAGCATACTGTTCTTCCAGTAAGGCCATGTCTGGAGCCATTTTCTGGCAGACTGTACACCAATCAGCATAGAACTCCACTAGAGATGGTTTGCCGTTGCTCATAGCTACTTCTAGCGGTATGGAGGCATTGTCTAACTTACTGAGAGAAACTGAATTTGTCTCAGTTCGCAGTCCCAGAAATAAGGCAACAGTAAGGGCGATCGCTACAATAGCAATTAAGAAGTTTCTTACACGCGCCCCTAATGTGGATTCAGACTTTACGGGAGAATCATTTGTCATAAAAGAAACATTAAAACTTATTAAGTACTATCATTTTTAGTTTAGCTGACCTAAGCCGCGCGATTCGCTTTTGGAGGAGAGACGCGATTAACGCGTCTGTACAAGAGGCAAGAGTTTTGAATTATTCTCCCAGTCCCCAATACCCAATCCCCACTCCCTACTCCCTCATATCACGTTTAATTTGTTCACTTTCAATCGCTTCAACCAAGGCGCGAAAATTACCTTCCCCAAAACCTTGTACTTGGTAACGCCGTTCAATAAACTCAAAGAAAAAGGTTGGCTGTCCAAAAATGGGCTGAGTGAAAATTTGCAGTAGTAAAGGTACATTCTGCTGCGCTTCTGGGGAAGTATCTTCTTTCCAGTCAACTAAGATTTCTTGTTGGGCGATCGCTTCAAATTCTTGAGATGATAGTGGCAGTCTTGGCCGCTGTTGTAACCGCTTGTAATAGGTTTGAGGAACTGAGAGTAAGGATAGGCCAGAGGCACGAAATTGAGCGATCGCACTTACAATATTGGTTGTTTTCAAGGCGATATGTTGGATTCCTGCCCCTCGATTCACATCTAAAAATTCTTGAATTTGGGAATTGCCAGAAGCTGGCTCATTAATAGGTATTTGTACGTTACCGTTACGCGAAACCATCACTTGGCTGTGTAAAGCAGAGCGATCAGTTTTGATTTTAAACATCTGCTGAGGTTGAAAATCTAAGATATTTTCATACCAAGCGACAGCACGCTCTAAATCCCCTGCTGGCACATTCAGTACTATATGATCTATCGCAGTAATCGTGAGGGAAAGGGAAGAGGGAACGGCAAGGGGAAAGGGGAGAGAAGACAGAATCGCTTCCCCCCTGCTTCCCTGCCCCTCGGTCACTGAGCGTAGCCGTACTCCTCCGGGGAAGCAAGCTACGCGCAGCCTATCGTAGAGAAGTGCTGCTCCCCTGCTTCCCTGCTCCCCTGCTTCCCCCGCAGAGTGCCTTTCTATCAACGTATGACTCAGCCCGCCCCAGGCGGCAATTTTGCTCCACTTTAGGGACACATCACCTATTTGATGTTCCTGAATGGGTTGGAGGATTTTAGCACCATAGACTTGAGCCTGAGCGATCGCATCTGCCACATCTTCAACAGCGAAAGCAACATCCGCTACACCAGGTGGATGCTTACTTAGAAACTCAGCCACGGGACTTGTGGGCAAAATTGGCGAAGATAGTAAAAAGTAGACAACACCACTTTTCACCACTTCCGTGCAAGTGTGAACCGAAGTAATGCCACTGTCTATTGCTTCAAAACCGAGATGGTGTACAAACCAATCCCGCCACACTTGGGCATTTTCTACATAGAAGTGAATGTGATCAATTTTTACCATAATTTCCGAAAATCCAGCATAAAAGCATATATATCTGTAAATTCTGCCTTTTATGCCGTTTTTTCAATTCTTTCCTAAGCAATAATTATCTACGCACACTAAGATATCCTTTGAATTTAGAAAAACAGATGACTATCAGGTTGAATGTTAATTTCCATAGGCACAGCTTGCGGTTCAGCAGAAAGAGCAAAGAAAATTGCATTGGCAGCAGTTTCTGGACTAAGCATTTTTTTTCGGTCTACCTTTAAGTTCACGTTGTCCCAGAAAGGAGAATCTACCCCACCAAAGTAGAATAGCGTGAACTTGATACCAAAACGCTTGAGTTCTTCGGCCATGCACTTACTAAAACCGACAACACCAAATTTGGAAGCAGAATAAGCCGCAGCCATCGCCATCGAATGTTTACCCAGAATTCCAACCACGTTACAAATATGACCAGACTTGCGCTTTTGCATCTCCTCAGCTGCCGCTTGCGTGGTGTAGAAGCTACCTTTTAAGTTGATATCTAGCATCTTGTCTAAATCAGCTGGTTCCAGGTTGTTGTAGGGCTTGAGGATGCCAGCACCAGCTGCATTTACCAAAACATCAATTTGACCGAATTGGGCGATCGCTTTTTCTATCAAAGTGTCTACCTGTTGCGGATCAGTAATATCAACGGGAACAGTCAATGTTGTCCCTGGTAGCTCATTTGCGAGTGTTGTTAACCGAACCGCATCTCTCGCTGCCAGTACCAATTTCGCCCCTGTAGGAGCCAGTTTACGAGTCAAAGCTGAACCAATGCCGCCAGTAGCACCGACAACGAGAATAACTTTATCCTGCATCGTATTGTTTACATTTCTTTACATCATTCTACATAATATTGGGGATTGGGAGAATAATTCAAAACTCCTGCCTCTTGTACAGACGCGATGAATCGCGTCTCTAGTCCTGCCTCTTGTACAGACGCGTAGACGCTCGAAGAGCGGCTTCTCGTAAGAGTATAATCGCGTCTCTACCATGCCCAATTCAAGAAAGCTTTGTCAAAAACCCCAAAAGTCTTTTAGTATTTGATGTTAAAAGTGTGCGGCGATAACTATCTGCTGCTTTCTTAATCGCTTCAGCTTGAGTGGGATAAGGATGAATTACACCACTGAGTTTACTCAAACCGAGTTTACCAACAATTGCTGTAGTGATTTCCGAAATCATTTCACCGGCATGACGGGCGACAATGGTTGCACCTAAAATTTCATCAGACCCCTTTTTGTGGTGAATTTTGAGAAATCCGAATTCTTCACCATCTGCGATCGCTCGGTCTACACTACTAAAAGGAATTTTAATTGTCGTCACCTCAATACCTAACTTCTGCGCCTCCTGTTCGGATATCCCTACATGGGCGATTTCTGGGTCAGTGTAAGTTACCCACGGCATCACCAAACTACTGAGTTTAGAACGTCCCAAGCCAAAGGGAGAAAACAGTGTATTCTTAATTACAATCCGCGCCGCCGCATCAGCAGCATGGGTAAACTTCCAGTTCATGCAGATATCACCAGCTGCATAAATCTTGGGATTTGTAGTTTGCAGGTAATCATTCACCTTTACACCGTGGCGCTTGTCGTACTCCACGCCAACAGCTTCTAAATTCAGACCTTCGACATTCGGCGCACGTCCTGCACCCACTAAAATCTCGTTTACCGTCACAGAATCTCGGCGACCATTAGAAGAAAAATAAAGCCGTTTGCCTTCAGTAACAATTACCACCTCTTCTAATTGGGAATTCAACACGACGCGAATTCCTTCGCTCATCAAGACCTTTTGAAGAATTTCGGCAGCTTCAGCATCTTCTTTATTTAGAATGTGAGAACCGTTATGGAAAAGTACCACCTCACTACCCAAACGCCGGAAAGCCTGCGCCATTTCGCAACCAATTGGCCCACCGCCAATTACCGCCAAACGGTCTGGTCGTTGAATCAGCGAAAAAACCGTTTCGTTGGTAAGATAACCCGCTTTTTCAATTCCTGGAATCGAGAGTTGCGCGGCTCTAGCTCCGGTAGCAATTACGGCTTTTTTAAACCGGAGAGTTTTATCGCCAACTTCTATAGTATTTTTACTTGCAAACCGACCGCTACCCAAAAAGACATCGACCCCTAGCTTTTGAAAACGCTCCGCTGAGTCATTGGGGCTGATATCCGCTCTTATCCGTCGCATCCTTGCCATGACTGTGGCAAAGTCAACTCCAATATTATGTTGTGGAACGTTAATCCCAAAGTGTTTGGCGTTCCAGATTTCGCCGACTACGCGAGCTGAGCGGATAACAGTTTTAGATGGGACGCAACCAACATTTAAGCAATCTCCACCCATAAGATGCTTTTCAATTAATGCCACTTTTAAGCCTAAATCGAGACCCGCTGCACCTGCTGCTACCACTAATCCCGCTGTACCAGCACCAATGACTACCAAGTCGTAAACATCAGCGGGTAGAGGATTCTCCCAATTAGGCGGATGGACATAAGATACCAACTTCTGGTTATACTCATCCATTGGGCGAACTGTGACTCTCTCGAATTCAGAATTGGACATTATCAAACCTCTTTTAACAATTAAAAATTTAAAGTTTAAAATTAAGAACTTTTAGAGATTTAGGCAGTTCAATAATTTATTTTTAATGTTTGTTTAACAAGGAATACAGCTTTTGAAATGTTTTGTCAGTTCGATAATTGACAGATAATCCTCAAGTTTTACTGTACAAAGCTTTTAACTACTGATATAGCTTTTGAATTTTTAATTGTTAATCACTTCCTCTTCTAAAGCTTTCTGGGCAATACGGGTGATATAAATTGTTACGGTGACTGTGGCAATAAAACCCAGAATCCGAATTGCCCATTGGACAGTGGGATTGGTGGGTTGAGCCTCAGTCCCAATTCTGGCAAGATTACCAGCAAGGGAACCAAGATAAACGTACATGATGGTTCCGGGAATCATGCCTATAGAACCCATAAAGTAATCTTTGAGTGAAACTCCTGTGATGCCAAAGGCGTAGTTGAGCAAATTGAAAGGAAATATCGGTGATAGTCGCGTTAACAGAACAATTTTTAATCCTTCTCTGCCAACAGCTTGGTCAATAGCAGCAAATTTTTTGTTATCTGCGATTTTAAGCGCAACCCAATTCCTTGCTAAATAACGTCCGACGAGAAATGCAGCGGTAGCCCCCAGGGTTGCACCAACAAATACGTACAATGAACCCCAAAATATACCAAAGACAACACCTGCTCCCAAGGTAAGAATAGAGCCTGGTAAGAATGCAACCGCGGCAATAATGTAAAGTGCAATAAAGGCCAAATCTCCAGCTGCACCAAGGCTATCAATCCATTGCAAGGCATTGCGTAAAAGTGTTTGGGGATTGAAAGAATTGGAATTGGTGGATTCTTGTGCGAGGGCAAAGTCTGTGTTTAGCAGAAAAGCTAAGCTAAATGCTAGTAGTATTAATATACTTAGGCTGAAATACTCCTTTAATATTTGGTAATAAGATTGATTTTTCATGGTTTACAGGTAATTGTCGGTAAATGAATGAGATTTTTTTATCTCACGCCAAGACGCAGAGGCGCAGAGAAGAACGCAAGAGTTTGACTAGTTAATTATTGGTTTATTAAGTCTTAATAGGAAGTTAATTCTTGTTGTTATTGTTTTGAGCTTGGGTGATTTCTACTGTTGCTACACTTTCAGTTAGAGCTTTTTTGGCAATTTTTGTAATATAAATAGTGACGGCAATGGTGGCAATCAAGCCAATTACTCGCATTACCCATTGCCAGATTTGAGTTTCTGGGGTGGTTGGCTGATGAGGCGTGTTAATCATTGCAAGGTCAGTGGCTAAGGAACCGATGTAAACGTACATCACAGTGCCTGGAATGATGCCAATGGAACCTAAGATATAGTCTTTGAGGGAAACTTGCGTCACACCAAAAGCATAATTTAATAAGTTGAAGGGAAAGATGGGTGACAGGCGAGTTAATAAGACAATTTTCCATCCCTCTTTGGCAACTGCTAAATCAATTGCTTTAAATTTAGGATGTTTGCCAATCTGTTGGGAAACCCAATCCCGCGATAAGTAGCGTCCGATGAGAAAAGCTAAGGTTGCTCCAATTATTGCAGCAATTAACACATATACTGAACCCCAAAAGACGCCAAACAAACAACCGCCTTTGAGCGTTAGCAGGGAACCTGGTATAAAAAGTACTGTAGTCAAGTTATAGATGAATATGTAGGCGATGGGGCCGAAGGAACCAAGACTGTTGACCCAAATAACTGAGGTCTCTAAAAGTCCGTGAACGTTAAAGTATTTGGCAGAAATTATTAAGGTGGCAATTACGCAACTCAACAGTAGCAGTTTGAACTGGGATTTTAATTTACTCTTCCTCATTTTTATAAGTTTCACCTTCAGAAGCTCAAGTTTTATCTTCAAAGGCTCGATGTTGACCTTCGGAAGCTCGACAATGACCTACGGAGGCTCGACGTTGGCCTTTGGAAGCTCGAAGTTGACCTTCGGAAGCTCGACGATGACCTTCGGAGACTCGACGATGACCTTCGGAGGCTCAATGATGACCTTTGGAAGCTCGACGTTGACCTTTGGAGGCTCAATGATGACCTTTGGAAGCTCGACGTTGACCTTTGGAGGCTCGACGTTGACCTTTGGAAGCTCGATGTTGACCTTCAGAGGCTCAATATCTCAAATCCAATGTCTCCAACATAGGCGAAATAAGTGGACATAACAAAGTTAAAGATATTTTATGGCTTGCAGTTTGCGTTGTGAGCGCTAAAGCGCAACTACAAACTACCTACTTACATAAGATACAGCTTAAATTCTCTTAAATTTTTCCCGGCGATACCAGCTACGAATTCGCTGAGGTGAAACACCGAGTAAATAAGCAGTAATTACTATTTGATTAAGTAGGGTAGTTTTCAACACTCCCTTTTGCAACCATCTCCGGGCTGAGGTGACAACTGCAACGGGTAGAATTACAATCCTGCCAGTGCGTCTTAAACGACGTATGAGTTCAAAGTCTTCCATAATTGGCAAGTCGGGAAAACCGCCAACTTGTTGAAATACCTGTTTTGTTAAAAAAATTGCTTGGTCACCGTAGGGCATTTGGCAAAATTGCGATCGCCAATTAACTCCCAACTCCACCCATCGCAAACTCAACAGCGATGCATCAATTCGCAACTTAAACGCACCTGCCACAATACTAGGCTTTTGTATCGCTGTGCGAATCATGACATCAAATCCAGTCGGTAAACGAGTATCTGCATGGAGAAACAGCAGTATATAACCGCTAGCAGCTACAGCACCCGCATTCATTTGAGCAGCACGACCAGGAGATGAAGAAATAATTTTTATACCTAATGATTGAACGATTTCTACTGTGCTGTCTTGAGAACCACCATCGACTACAATCACCTCTATATTTGTGCTGGGTTGGGTAGTTGTAATTGCTTCTTTGATATTTCTCGCTTCATTAAGAGTCGGAATAATAATCGAAATTCTGACAGCACTAGTATCACGGCTCATGTTTTGTAAAAGTGTGTTACTCTCTGATTCTTTCCCCCTGCCTCCCCTGCTCCCCCTGCTCCCCCTGCTCCCCCTGCTCCCCCTGCCCCCTTTAATTCCAGTCTTGCTCTTCTTTCTTCCCGCGACTTTTGTAAATCCCTCCCAGGTTATGAAGTTGGCGAGTTCTCTCATAAAGCTCGGCTTCTGTTAAACCCCACTGTTGCAAAACTTTATCCAAGTCTTTTTGGATGTCTCTCGCGCCTGGAAAGCCTAAATAACGGATTCGCAATCTAGCCAATTCAGCTAAGTTGTAGTCTGTCGGCTCTTGAGAGAGTAAAATATCAATAAGGGGGCGATCGCGATTGTAAAGAGGGTGCTGTTGGTCTTTACTTCCGGTTGTATTTGTCATCGTAAGTCTTGAGTACTGAGTTAAAAGTTACGAGTTAAGAGTACTGAGTCCTGGTTTTTAAGTTTAGCTCAGAGAGTGAGGCAGTGTTTCGGCTACTTCGATTACGCTCAGCATAAGTACGCTCAACAACCAGGCAAAAGGGAATCATCTACTATTGAAGGATTGAATGTCAAATTGATAACTTATCACCTCTAACTCCTAAGACGGCTACTGAAGAATTAACTCTCATATTGAGAACTTTTAACACCTTACTCATAATTCAAGACTCCTTAGACGGCAACTACACCTGAGTCAATACGGCTCTCCTCACTGCCATTCAACTTTAAATAAAGATACATTGTCCTTAAGAAAATACAAAAAACTTTAGATGAGGGTGAGCTTTTTCTCACCCAAACTTAAAGCAGCAAGGGAGCAAGAACCCGTTATGTTTGAACACTTCACTTCCGAAGCCATTAGAGTAATTATGCTAGCTCAGGAGGAGGCCCGTCGCCTGGGACACAACTTCGTAGGAACTGAACAAATTCTCCTGGGTTTAATGGGAGAAGGAACTGGGGTTGCTGCTAAAGTGCTGGCTGAATTAGGCGTTAACCTCAAGGATGCACGTCGCGAGGTAGAAAAAATTATTGGCAAGGGTTCTGGCTTTGTACCACCAGAAATTCCTTTTACTCCCAAGGTGAAAAACCTCTTTGAGCAATCGTTTAAGGAAGCTCATAGTCTAGGACAGAATTACATTAACACTGAACACTTACTCTTAGGATTGACTGAAGCAGGTGAAGGTGTCGCCGCCAAAGTACTACAAAATCTAGGGGTTGACCTCAAGACCCTCCGCAGTGCCATCATTCGCCGTTTGGGTGATAATGCATCTGTTGCCGCAGGTAGTGGTGGTCAAAAGCGCACGCAACCGCTAACTATGGAAGAGTTTGGTAGGAATTTGACCAAACTAGCACAAGAAGGCAGACTCGACCCTGTAGTTGGTCGCCAGAAAGAAATTGAGCGGGCTATCCAAATTCTCGGTCGCCGGACTAAGAATAACCCAGTGTTAATTGGGGAACCAGGAGTTGGTAAAACTGCGATCGCAGAGGGTCTAGCTCAGCGTATTGTTAACCAGGATGTTCCCGAAACTTTACAAGACAAGCAAGTTATCAGCCTCGATATGGGGTCTTTGGTAGCAGGGACTCGCTTCCGTGGCGATTTTGAAGAACGCATCAAAAAAGTTGTGGAAGAAGTCCGTACAGTGGGCAATATCATCCTGGTAATTGACGAAATTCACACACTGGTTGGTGCTGGTGGTACAGAAGGCGGCTTAGATGCAGCCAATATCCTCAAGCCTGCTCTAGCACGGGGTGAACTCCAGTGCTTAGGCGCAACCACCCTGGATGAGTATCGTCAACATATCGAGCGCGATGCCGCCCTAGAGCGTCGTTTCCAACCGATTATGGTTGGGGAACCCTCAGTCCCAGAAACTATTGAGATTCTCTACGGTTTGCGCGGTGCTTATGAGCAGCACCACAAAGTAACAATTTCTGATGCCGCACTTTCAGCAGCAGCAGTGTTGTCTGATCGTTATATTAGCGATCGCTTTTTGCCAGATAAAGCGATCGACTTGATTGATGAAGCTGGTTCTCGCGTTCGTCTGCGGAATTCTATGGCTTCCGCTGATAGAGAAATCAAGCGGGAACTCGCTGGTGTGACCAAATCTAAGCATGATGCTGTCAGAACCCAAGATTTTGACAAAGCTGGACAACTGCGCGACCAAGAATTGGAACTCACAGCCAAACTGGAAGCGACATTATCACAAGACGATCAGCCAAAGAATTCTACTGTAGTTGACGAAGAAGACATCGCTCAAATCGTTGCTTCTTGGACTGGTGTACCAGTCAACAAACTCACTGAATCTGAATCTGAGTTACTCCTACACTTAGAAGAGACTCTCCACGAACGGCTTATCGGTCAACAGGAAGCAGTCTCGGCTGTATCTCGTGGTATCCGTCGCGCCCGCGTCGGACTAAAAAGCCCAGATCGTCCTATTGCTAGCTTTATCTTCTCTGGCCCGACTGGAGTTGGTAAAACAGAATTAGCGAAAGCATTGGCTGCTTACTTCTTCGGTTCCGAAGATTCCATGATTCGCCTCGATATGTCCGAATACATGGAAAGCCACACCGTTTCCAAGCTAATTGGTTCGCCTCCTGGTTACGTCGGATATGACGAAGGCGGGCAACTTACAGAAGCTGTGCGGCGTAAACCATACACGGTACTGCTATTCGACGAAATCGAAAAAGCTCACCCCGATGTATTTAATATGCTGCTGCAAATCTTGGATGACGGACACCTCACTGATGCCAAAGGCCGGAGAGTAGACTTCAAGAATACACTGATCATCTTGACTTCTAACATCGGTTCCAAGGTAATCGAGAAAGGTGGTAGTAGCTTAGGCTTTGAATTCGATAATCAACCTGGAGCTAGTTACAACCGCATTCGTACGCTGGTAAATGAGGAATTAAAAGCTTACTTCCGTCCTGAGTTCCTCAACCGTGTCGATGAAATTATCGTCTTCACCCAGCTTTCTAAGGATGAAGTTAAGCAAATCGCCGAAATCATGCTCCGCGATGTTTCTACCCGGTTGACTGAAAAGGGAATTACCCTAGAAGTCACAGAACGCTTCAAAGAGCTTGTGGTACAAGAAGGCTATAACCCCAGCTATGGTGCTAGACCATTACGTCGGGCAATTATGCGCCTCCTAGAAGATTCTCTCGCCGAAGCACTGTTGTCTGGTCAAATCACAGATGGAGACACAGCCATTGTTGATGTTGACGATGACTCTCAGGTGAAGGTACAAAAGGCAGAAGAACGAGAGCTGTTATTAGCAAATGTTGGCTAATAATTATACCTGAGCGCTTTTTGTTGTAAGATTTGGGGAATGCTCCGACCTCTGGCCTAGACTAGAGGCACAAACGGAGATCATCTCTGGCAAACATAAGTGAAATGGTATTAAATATTCCTCCCTTGGTAGCAATACTGGGGGATTTTTTTTAATGCTATACAGATTCAATTAATGATTGCGATAGTAAAGACGTTGCAATGCAACGTCTCTACATGGTCTATGTGTCACATTGCGATATTGATTCTTCTGGCAACAATTCTGCTGCTTCTTCACCCTCAACCAAATTCTCAGAACTAGTAGATTTAGAAAAACCATCTGCTACATCTTTAATAAATCCAGCAACAGGTACTGCAACTAGCAAGCCCAATACCCCACCAATATTAGTTCCTACGAGTAAAGCAATTATCACCCATAGTGGTCTAAGTCCTGTGAATCTGCCCAAAAGTCGTGGTGCGATCGCTTGGTCAATTAACTGATCAATTACAATAGCTAATGCAAAAACCTTAAGTGCTAACCACACATCATGTGTTGCTATTATCAAAGTTATTACAAATAGACTGACAATATCACCAAAAGGAATTAAGCTCAAAAGCCCAATTCCCAAACCAAAGAGTAAACCAAACTGTACTTGAAAAGCTAACAGTAATAAAGTTTCTGAAACGCCCATTAGCAAAGCTAAACTTCCTTGTCCAATAAAGTAATTTTGGAAGTTTTGCTGAATAGATAGGCTTACCTGCTTAGTAAAACTACCAGGCAACTTTTTAAATATCCCTTCCCACAAGCGAGGGCCATCTAACAACAGGTAAAAAGTTAATACTACTGTAATTAATGCTTCAGATACACTATCGATAGTATCTATAATAATGCTCAAAAGTTTGTCTGAAACATACTCTAATTCATCAGGCAAGCGGTCAGTTACTCGCGTTAATAATTCACTTAAATTTACATTTAATTTATGTCTAAAAAACCAATCATTTAAAATTTGAAGCCTTTCACTACTAGAATCAATCCATTGCGGAAGTACTCTAGTTATCTCATTAAATTCCTCAATAACAATAGGCAATAAGGTGATTCCAAAAGTAACTAAAATCACCAAGGTTAATATAAAAACTGATGACACTGCATAGTTGCGTTTAACTCCCCGCTTTTGGATAAACGAAACAGGGTAGTTTAAAATAAATGCAAATAAAGTAGCTAAAATAAAAATTGTTAACAGAGGTTGCAAATTTTGAAAAAGCCGAAACGCTAGCCACCCATTGAGAAAGAGTAGAGGAAACAGCAGCGTAAAAATTAACCATTTAAGTAGTTGATTGAGCGAGAAATTCATAAGTAATTTAAAATTCAAAATTATTCGGTTGCTTAAAAGCGTCTAGGAAAATAAAACTGGTCATAGTTAAGAAAATACAATAGATTTTTAATAATCTATCAGAGTAACTTGACTGGGTAAACAAAAAATTCAGTGAAATACAAAAACGTCTACCAGTAAACTTAAATTGAGTACTAACTTTCAGTAAAAGCTAAAAATTGCTCATCATTTATCCTTCCTGCTTGATATAAAGTATTAGTAATTTCTGAAAGAGTTAAGACCGCATGACCGCGATAACCATTGTCTTGTAACCTATCTCTTACTCCTTTTTCATGGTCAATAAATACCACAATATCATTAACATTTAATCCTGCTGATTTCAATTTTTCTGCTCCTTCCATGACACTTTTACCACTGATCAGAATATCATCAACTACCACAATTGTTTCACCAGGGTAAAAACTACCTTCAATTACTCTACGAGTTCCGTGGGCCTTGACCTCTTTACGAGGAAAAATCATCGGACACTGAAGACGTAAAGCTAAACCAGTAGCAGTGGGCAAAGAACCATACGGAATACCTGCTAATCTATCAAAATCAAGGTTTTTCAAAATTTTCTCATAGGCACAGAGAACTTGATTAAAAAGTTGAGGATTGGAAATAATTTTGCGTAAGTCGATGTAATAAGGAAATATAGCTCCTGATGCTTGGACAAATTTCCCAAACATAATGCAACCAATGTCATAAAGTTGCAAAATCAAATCTTGTTGAGGGTGCTGATTAAAAACACAAACATTAGGTAACCACACAGAACACGTAGAATTCTCATCAATAATTTCAGTTTTAAATTGATTAATTTCTGCGTTTAAAGACTGGATTTCTTGAGATAATTGTGAGCTTCCTAGCATATCTTGAGGAACCGGAATCAGCAAACCATCACCGTTAGTATTCAAACCTGCTTCTAAAATTTGCTTGAGATTTCCACCTTCTGCCCAGATACTACGCGCCATAATAATACGTTCAGGAGCAACTGATCGAATGAGCGCTAAAACTTCAGGATTTATAGTTCCTACTTCCAAACCCAATTGTTCTGGAGTTCCCCAGTTTTTTGACTCTTTAACGACTTGTAAATAAAGAGGTGTTTCGTTACCAGGATACTGTTGTAAAGCTTCTGCACCTGCATTAGAAGTACAGCATAAAATAAACACTGCTTTATCAGGATAAACCAAAAAAGGCACTACATGATCTTGTCCTGTATAAGGACTCAGAGTGATTGCATCTACCTGCCATTCTGTAAATACAGCGCGAGCAAAGATGGTACTAGTATTTAAATCACTATGTTTAGCATCTAAAATAATTGGGATGTGGCTTGGAATAGCTGCTAAAGTTTTATGCAATAGTTCTAAGCCTGGAATACCCAAAGCTTCATAAAAGCCAAGTGTTGGTTTATATGCACAAACAAAATCAGCAGTTTCAGTAATGATGAATTGCAACCACTGCCATAAACCAGTGATGATGTCTTCAGATTCGTAACGAGCCGGCATCATCTCTGGATTTGGATCAAGGCCTACAAAGAGTAAACTTTGATTTTGAGAGATGTTAATATGTAATTTATCGAAAAAATTCATATCTTGTATTCCTAAAAAAGGATGAATAGCCACATCATAAATTTATAACTCCTCACTCCTAACTCTCTATAATCCTGCAAACCATTCATAGCCCTGATCTTCCCAGTAACCTTTAAAAAGTGATAAGTAACTAACAAGTGTAATTCGAGTTACCCACTTGCTCTGCTTATATCCAAGTTTAATTGGTGATGCTAAACGCAAAGGTGCACCATTTTCTATTGGCAAAGGATCACCATTTTTCTGATAAGCTAACAAAGTTTGGGGATGTAAAGTTGAAGCTATATCCCAACTTTCATAGTAGCCATCAGCTGATTTAAAGTAAGCATATTGGACATTTGCTTTGGGTTGAGCAAGGGCAACTATTTCCTGTAGACGTACGCCACCCCACTGAACGATCGCTGCCCAACCTTCCACACAAACATGGCGTATAATCATGGAAGTCAGAGGTAAAGCCTGGATTTCTGCCATACTCAGGCTTAGAGGATTGTTAACCTCACCATCAATAATTAAACGATACTGTGCCGTATCTATAATTGGAGTAGACCTAAAACTATTAACTATTAATTCTTCTGGTTTAATCTCACTAAAAGAAAATTCCGCTACAGGCTTTTGTGGTTTAAACACTAACTCTTCAACTTTCTGATTAAGTGGCTCAGAAAGTTTACCTACAATATCTTCAAATGCTGGTGTACCACAGCCACCCATAAGAAACCCCATGCCAGAAACTCCAGAAATTTCTAAGAATTTGCGGCGTGTTAATTGAGGACGATTTATGCGAATTAATTTTTTGTCATTTATCATTAGTTATTAGTCATTTGTAATTTGTCATTGGTTTTTCTCCCTCATCCTCCAAAGTTTTGTTTACCAAAACATTGATTCTGTAAGTTGGGAACCTCCAGCCTTACGTCCTAATAAAGAGTGAATAATTGTAAAGATAATAAACATCGGTACTGAGGCAAAGTGAACAATTCTTAGTGCTTGCCAACTACCAAACATATCAACAACCCAGGAAAATTGAACAGGTTTATACATACCTATTCCTGTAAGTAACGCTAACAGTAAAATAGGAATAATGGCTGTATAGACGATGCGATGCCAAGCGTAAATGAGACGCTTGGAATTTTGACTTTTTTGTAATGCTCTAAGATCATTGCCTCCTATGAACCGATGTCGCCAACGTCGGGTAATTAAAACGTAAATTCCATACCACAACAGATTTAACGAAAATAGCCACATTGCTGCAAAATGCCAGTGTCTACCTCCCGCTAGCCAACCTCCCAAGGTAAATATCGAAGGAATATGTAAACCTTCACGTCCACCAAAAACAGGGTTGGCGTTGTAAATTTGTAGTCCACTGGTGAGCATTATTGACAGGCTAACAACATTACAGGAGTGAAAAATTTTGGCTCCTATTGCTTGAGTTGGTAAATTCCGAGTTTTAGGGGGAACGGTCGAAGTCATATATATTTACTGAGAAAATTTTATATCTCTCTGTCTTGGGTAAATAGCCCAGCAGGTTCGGAAATTAACATTGCTTACTCTTATCTTCCCATCCTCTGATTCAGTTAAAACAAAGAACTTATGCTACACATGAGGTTATATCTATGTGAACAGTTTAGTGTTGTGCTTTCAACGTCTGAAACTAAGCACGAAAAACAAATAAGTGAGTAGTTATAGCCTAAGAGACTTCTATATTCTGAATTTTAGCTTCTGGAAAAGAGGCGTTTTTATAACCAGCTCTGAATATTTTCTTCGTGAAAAGTTGGCGATAGCTTGTGAGATTATTAACTAGTGTTATGTAAAAAGTTCAGCTTCTATCAGAAGAGAGGTAAGTGATTTTATATACACGAGTATTGCTAAATTATAGGAGATATTCTCAGCTTATAGCCTGTTTTAATACCCAGGACTTAAGTATATTAAGTGTAATTTTATTAACAAGATAGTGAATTTAGCCTATTAGGCTGTAATCTATTTAGACATTTATCAGCCCCTCAGATCAATTTTGATGTAATCAAGAAAAAGCTAACTGGATGAATCTTAGAGATATTGCGATCGCCGACATTATTCTCTAGAAAAACTATACATATCATATTCAGATAAATTCTTAAGAATTATTAAAATAAAATATATTATATGACATAAAAATTAGATAAAATTATAGAAAAATATTAAAAAAAATCTTCTTATCAAGTTATGTTAAATTTTCCTCATCCAAAAAATTGTCAAAGCTTGTTTGTAGCTGTTGGGGAAAGACTCGCTAGTTAAGTATCCTCAGAAATAAAGCTAGGTTGAGCGACGAAAAAGCAGGATTTGGGCAAATGTCATTTAGAAGTAGAGCTGATGACTAATGACTATAGATGAAGTAGTACTGCTACTAAAAGCCAGTCAAGCAACCGGTTTAACGACACTCCAAGAGATAGTGTTACGTTCTTTATGGGAAGGAAAAACCTATACGGATATAGCGTTGGCAACGCAGCACGGAGAAGAGCAGGTTAGGAAAGTTGCTGCTAATTTATGGCAACTTTTGAGTAACTTTTGGAAAGAACCTATCAATAAATCTAATCTCCGTCAGAATCTAGAAAATCGCCTTATTAGCCAAGCATATAAGCAATTAATAAGAGAATTTCATCGGACAGCCACAGCCATATCCTTAGAATTTCCTAGTGGGCCAGTATCTCTTGATTCTCGGTTTTACATTTTTCGTCCACCAATTGAGGAACTTGCCTATGCAGAAATAGCTGTACCAGGGAGTGTCATTCGGATAAAAGCTCCCAAGAAAACGGGAAAAAGCTCCCTGATTTTACGGTTGCTTGCACATGCTGCTAATCAAGGTTTTAATACCGTAAGTTTGGACTTCCAGCAAGCAGACAAAGTAGTATTTACTAGTTTAGATAAATTTTTGCGCTGGTTTTGTGCCAACCTCAGTCGAGAATTACAGTTAGAACCAAAACTCAATGATTATTGGGATGAGGATATGGGTAGCAAAGTCAGCTGCTCTATCTATTTCCAAAGGTATTTGCTGCCTGCTTTGGAAAGCCCTCTTGTCTTAGTATTGAATGAAGTAGATTGGTTATTTGATTATCCAGAAATTGCTAGTGAATTTTTGCCACTATTACGTTCTTGGTATGAACAAGCTAGACGAACAGAAATTTGGCAAAAATTACGCCTTGTTTTGGTATATTCTACAGAAATTTTTGTTCCCTTAAAACTGAGTCAATCACCATTTAATATCGGTTTGCCAATTAAACTGTTCCCGTTTACAAAAGAGCAGGTACAAGATTTAGCACAACGTCATGGATTGGATTGGACAGATGGTAAAGATGCCGAACGTTTAATGGCAATGGTGGGGGGACATCCTTATTTAGTAAGACTAGCTTTGTATCACCTTGTCAGTAAAGGGGGGTTAGAGCGGGATTTACAGCAACTTTTGCAACAAGCACCTACAGCAACAGGAATTTATAACGAATATTTAAATCGGTACTTATTAGCACTGCGAGACGAACCAGAACTAAGTACTGCTTTTTCTCAAGTAATTAATGCTGAAGCTGATGTAAAATTAGAGCCATCATTGGCACATAAATTACAGAGTTTGGGGCTGATTAATTTAGAAGGCGATCGCTGTACTCCAGAATGTGAATTATACCGTTTGTATTTTCGAGACAAACTGACAGTAACTGAAAATTTCAGCAACGCTAGCTTTGAACGCTTGAAAAGAGAAAATCAACAATTGCGTGTCCTCTCTATCTTAGATGAACTAACTCAATTAGCCAATCGCCGTTATTTTCAGACCTACTTGCAAATTGAGTTGCAACGCTCCGCTCGTGAAGGCACGCCGATATCATTGATTTTATGCGATATTGATTATTTCAAAATTTATAATAAAATCTACGGGATTTCTGCCGGAGACAAGTGTTTGCAAAAAATCGCCAACACTATTTGTAACTGCGTTAACTTACCAATAAGTAATAGCAGTATTTCATATGCCACTAAGAGTATTGAATACCCTGCCACTAATACTTTTGCAATTACCCGAATGGCAGATTCTAAGATTGAAAACATTTCGATGCTAGCGGCTCGTTATGGTGGTGAAGAATTTGCCATCCTCACCCAGGCAGATGTTACTGTGGCTATGTATATCGCTGAACACATTCGAGAGCAAGTGAAAGCTTTGGCAATTAAGTGTGATTATCCAGGTATGGGTGGTCTTCCCGCTGCTGTTTTAACTGTCAGTTTAGGCGTAGCTAGCATTATTCCCACAGTATCAACTGAGCCTGCAAATTTAGTCCACGCTGCTGAAAAAGCGTTGCATCAGGCAAAAAGAAAAGGACGCGATCGCGTGGTTTTGAGTTAGGAGTAGAGACGCGATTAATCGCGTCTGTACAAAAGTTCTCTGTTTCTTTAAAAATCAACCCCTCGTTTAAGTTCTACGCCGTGATTGGCGTAGTGTTTGTGGCAGTAAACTTCAGAGTGAATACTAGCTAAGTCAAAGTATGCTGGTTGATTTTGGCAGCGACCGGTGATGATGATTTCAGTGTCGCGGGGTTTGCGGAGCAAAGCTTGGACAATTGGTTCAACGGGAAGTAGTTCTAAATCAACGGTGGGATTGAGTTCATCGAGAATGATAGTTTTATACAAACCAGAGGCGATCGCTACTTTTGCAATTTCCCAACCCCGTTCAGCTTCTACATAGTCCAATTCTTGCCGGGAATTGCGCCAAACGATCGCATCTCGACCACAGCGTTGATGATCCACCACTTCTGGATATGACTGCTGCAAAGCGGCGATCGCTGCATCTTCTGTGTAACCACTACCGCCTTTAAGCCACTGCATAATCAGTACGCGGGTAGACCCTGGATGATTGATTCCTCTACCAATTGCCTGCAAGGCTTTACCTAAAGCACTAGTAGATTTACCTTTACCAGCACCAGTGTAAATTTCAATACCCTCCAAAGAAAGTGCTTTTGCCGTTGGATGGTGTTGAGGTTTCATTTCTGAGTGCAAATCCGCAATATCGAGCAACTTTTGCGGTGCGGCGCGTCCAGTAGCGATAATTTCCAACTCTTGGGGTTTAGATTTTAACGTCCCTACCACCTCATCAACTGGGAGTAAACCCAAATCTAGAACAGGGTTAATTTCATCCAAGACAACAACTGAATATAAACCGCTGGCGATCGCACCTTTAGCCACATCCCAACCCCTTGCTGCTTCAGCTTTATCAAAGGGGGTAATTTCTTCTGCCCCAAAAAATTCTGCTCTACCTGTGCGAACTTGGTCAATTAAATGGGGAAAACCACGCTGCAAAGCTGCGATCGCGCCATCCTCATCATAATCACGTTCTGGGCCTTTTAAAAACCGCAGTAGTAACACACGGTTGGAATAGTTAGGTGTATTTATCCCTAAACCTATCGAGCGCAAAACCACCCCCAAAGCTGCTTGGGACTTACCTTTGCCTACACCATCATAGACATGAATTTGACCAATGAGCCGTTCAGAACGCACTTGCGCCGTGCGAATACCGATGCCGTTCCTTGTCATCTGTTGAAAAGCTGTAACGTGGAAGTCTTTCATCTTACCGAACGTCTTGTACTCTGAGATAGAAACATTGTTGCTTCAGTATCTCAGTACAAGTCCCAGCGAAATGTATAAACAAGATTAATAAGGGAATACTGGCATACCACATGGTAAACGACAAGAACAATGCGATAATTTCCCCCATCACCCTGGCTATGCCAGTTATACTCTCTACAGCTAACCCTTGCAGTTGACCTTTATGTTGGAAAATTTAACACTTCCTATAATTTTTCCTGTCGGTGTAGTTTTATTTGACTTTTTATTTTTACTAATAGCTATTCCCATAGAAGCATATGTTTTTAGCTATAAACTAAAATTTGATAAAAGAACTAGTACATTTTATGCTATTTCGACCAATCTATTTTCTAGCGTCATTGGTTGGTTAGTATTTTTTCTAGCTGAGCCAATGTTGCCAATAACGCTTAAATCAGAATTAATTAATTATGTATTTTTCAATAGTTTTAAATCTGCGAGTTCTCAAACTTTTTTGATTTTAACAGCCTTTATAATTTTCTTTGCTACTTTTATAATGAAATTCTTTATTTTAAGAGTTTTATTAATATCGTTAAGAGAAGAACTATGGAAAAAAGAAGAAGAGGAAAAACCATTTCAGCGGCGTAGGGCAAGTCGCTTTAGCACAGCAAAATTGCAAAACACAAATTTAGTTACTGCTACATTAATAGCTAATTCTTTAAGCTACAGTGCTATTACTCTTGTTTTATTTATTCGCTCAAGGTAGGAGATAATAAACTTTTTTACTCGGAAATATGGCTTCTAACTTCGGCGCAATACAGTCATAACCTCACAGAATATTTGAGTAAAGCAAATGCTTCCCTATCCTTACTAAAGAAAGAGACAGTGGGTGAGGTTAAAAACTATACTTAATGCAAACGATAAGCGCTATAACTACTCCACAAAAGCAAATTTGTTAAAAAAATGAATCCTATGTCTGTTTAAAACAGCAAAATCAATCTTTTCGTACTAATTAGTTAGAGGTCAAAATATGGATACATTGCTAAAAGATGTATTTAAAGCATTTAAATTTGTTGAAGAGCTTTACGCAGGAGTTAAAAAGTTATTAGTTCCGCCAAAGGCTTATTCCTGGCAAACTTTAATTTATTTAAGTGTTTTTTCTTGGTTTATCTCATCTTTTGCTACAGGTTATATAAGAGATATAATTGCCTTTTGTGGTTGGTTATTTTTAATTACTGGAACATCTTGGTATACCACTGAAGACCCTTTAAGGGTTCCTGGAACTTTTATGCCAGTAGGAGCAGTAATCACTGGCTTTTTAGTCAGTGTTTTTGCGTTTGGAAGTCCAGAAAACGTAATTTCGGAAAGAACAATTGTTTTCTGGCCGGTTCTTTCGGCGCTAATTACGGCGATTCCCGAATTCATTGAGGGGAGTGACACCGATGCTAAAGCTCGTATTCCTAAATCAGCAGACCGACCAAAAATCATAATTTTAGTTGCCAGTTGTATGGTACTGAGTTGCTGGATTCAGTTTTACTTTGTTTTAGATAGTTGGTTACAAGAATATCCTAGTTTGCAGGCAGACAGTTTTAAGCGCAGTACCTTTGTTGTGTCAACACAACCCATAATAAAAGTTCCGCGAAACGGCGTTGTAATTTTAGAAAAACTTCAACCAATAGTCGAAGAACAAATAGCTGAAAGACCTTGGTCAGAAGTTGAAAGATGGTTACTAGATGCAAAACAGCGAGTAGGCAGCTTGGGTAACCAAGTCATTCAAAAAAATCTAGCAAAATATGAAGAAAAAGAACTGTGGCGCGTTGAACCACGAGTAGTAAATACTAAATCTGGGTATATATTAGATTTGCTCAGTATCTGGATAGGGCCAAGTTCTAATCCACGCGGATATTACCTCAAAAAATCTTGTCGAATCGAACCAGTTGCAGCAACAAACAACTCAGGTAACAAAATCACAGTTGCAGAAATTGAATGCGATCGCCTGAGTAAGTTTATCGCTGGGTCACCACCTCCGCAGCAGTAAGAGTAGGGGGAGACAAATTAATTAAAAATTAAAAATTAAAAATTAACAAATTAAAGCAAGAAGATTCATTCTGCCTTCTACCTCCTGGCAAATGACCAATGACCAATGACCAATGACCAATAACCAATGACAAATGACTATTACCAGAATTTTTGTACTAGCAAAGAATGTGTTTCAGGAAATGGTGCGCGATCGCATCTTATATATTATCGGTTTTTATGCGCTGATACTTGCCACAGTTTTCCTTGTGCTGCCGCAATTTGCTGCAACAACTGAAAACAAAATATTTTTAGACTTTGGCTTGGCAGCAATGAATGCAATTAGTTTAATTGTTGCTATATTTGTTGGTACAGGATTGATTAACAAAGAAATTGAAAAACGCACTGTTTTGGTACTAATTGCTAAACCTGTTAGCCGCAGCGAAATTATTATCGGCAAATACCTGGGGCTATCCGCAGTTCTAGCCGTAATGATTGCCACGATGACAGTGATTTTTCTGATATTTTTACAATTTGGGAAAGCTACTTATTCAATACCAAGCATTTTGATAACTGCATTTTTTTTACTTTTGCAGTTATCCTTAATCACTGCTGTGGCAATGGTTTTAGGAGTATTTACTAGTTCCCTGTTAGCGACTGCTTTAACATTTGCCGTGTATTTAACCGGGAATATTACTCAAGATTTAGTCAAACTCGGCCGTCTTAGCCGCAATCCTGGACTAGAACACATCACACAAGGTTTGTTTCTCATATTGCCAGATTTATCGCGGTTAGATTTAAAAAATGATGCTGTGTATGGTTTCCAAGCACTACCAAACACAACTGCGCTGATTACCAATACTGGCTACGGCTTACTGTACAGTGCTATGTTGTTAGCGATCGCAATTTTTATCTTCTCACGACGCGAGTTTTAATCATTTAATCCTTTGTCTTTGAAGTTCAGAGTGCAGGAAGCTTAAGCCACGACTTTTCTGGTTGTCTTTTGTTATTCACTAATGACAAATACTTCTCTACGAGAGGCTGCGCCCTAAGCGTAGCTATGCCGCAGGCTTTACGACTTCTCTGCGAGACCAAGGCGTTAGCGGAGCTTTCGCTTTAGCGATACGCTCAGTACAAGTGACAAATGACTAATAACCATTAATAAATCACCATTTGAGGTTGTTCAATTGTCCCATCAGGCATAATAGTATCCCGCAACTTTGCATAAATCAGGTTTGTTTCCCAAAGATTTGCTTCACTCAAGTTAGCCTTAGTTAAGTTTGCCCATGCGAAGTCTACACCAGTTAAGTTGGCTTGGTTTAAATTAGCTTCTAATAAAATTGCACCACATAGCTTTGCTCCGGTAAGATTTGCCCTGACTAATTTAGTTTCAATTAGTGAGGCTTCAATTAATATGGCATTGCTTAAGTCTGCTTCACTTAAATCCGCGTCGCACAAAGAAGCACCCCAAAGGTTACTATCTGTGAGCTGCGCCCGTAATAAGGAACTTCCACACAAATTTGCTTGTGTTAGATCAGCATCAATTAAATTAGCTTCACGCAAACAAGCTTCATACAAATTAGCTTCACGTAAACTAGCGTGCATTAAATTTGCACCACTTAAATTAGCACGAGTCAGGATAGCACCACACAGATTTGCATCCTGCAAATCTGCTCCTATTAGGTTAATACCACTTAAATCAACTGCTCTCAGGTCAATTCCCCTCAAGTCACATCCACTGAAATCTTGGTCTTTAAAACATTTATTTGGGATTTGACTTAAGAGCAATTCTTGCTGCTCAGCATAATTTTTCATGGTATTCACCTCAGGTGTAATTTATCTCGAAGACCGATCATGAGAGCTACCGTATATTGAGAGTACACCCGAAATGTAGATAAGCTAGATACATAATCTTAAATAAATTCCAAAAAAATGAGAAAGAACGTAAAAATGCGCTTTTGAATAGGTTTTTACAACAAAAAATGCTGACATAAGTCAGGAAATATTGATAATGTAAAAATATCCTAGAATTAAGAGATTATGAATCGTTTTGTATGCAATTTTCTTTAATAAACAGTAATTACTACATCAAATGTTAATTATTTATTAACAAATGCATAGCTTTTTGAGAACGAGAAACTTAGCTTTGAACAGTACGGGAGCGACTATATGATACATCTGGAAGCAGACATAAAACCAAGGGTTTATCTTAGTAAAAGTTACAGCTATTTTAAATAGTCTTTAATTAGTAAAATCGTTGTAAAACCCCTATCTATAGGAGGATTTATTTGCTGCCAAAGTTAGATTTAAAAAAAGGATCTACTTATATAAAAATATGCCAGATTCCTAGAAAAAAACTGCTAGTACAGCACGGCGAAAATAAACCATCCATTGAGAATGCCTGAAACCTTTGTGAAAACGTAATTAAGAATTACGAACTTGTACTGAGTTTCGACTACGCTCAACTACCGCGTAGCCGTAAAGGTTGCGGCATAGCTACGCTTAGGGCGCAGCCTCTCGTAGAGAAGTATTACGAATTCCGCATAGCGGTACTAGTAACTAATTATTACTCAAGCAAGCAATCCTAATTCATGGGCAAAAAAGTCCCGCCTAGTTTATTGAACCTAACAAGATGCAAGATCAGGAAAAGTGCAATTATCAGGTAGTTGGGGAGCAGTTAGATGCTCTACGCAGCAGACACGCCACTGTGGAAGAGGGGATGATCTTTCAGTTGGCTGATGGCAACATCCAAGCATATAATGCTAGCGCTGAGAGCATTCTAGGGCTTACAACCGAGCAAATACAGTCCTGGGCTGCCCTAAACTCTTCCTGGGTTCATCAAGACGGGTCACCCTTGAGTGCGGAAACTCATCCGGCTATGGTTGCTTGGAGTACAGGCAAGCCCTGTCTAAACTGCGTTATTGGTTTTTCTAAGCAAAGCGATGAGTTAATTTGGTTGTTGATCAATTCGCAGCCCTTATTCCAGCGTAACAAAACTGTACCCTACGGAGTTGTATCGACGTTTACCGATATTACTGAGCAAAAACGGGCAATAGATGCGGTTGCCTCTAAAACTGCACGTAGCGCGATCGCCCCAATTATCACTCACCAAGATACTGCTGAAGCACAAAGACCTTTGGTAGAGTTAACTGCCGAGCTTCAACGCCTACATACTGAGCGCCAGCAGATGGAAAAAGCGCTACAAGAAAGTGAAGCTCGCTGTCGGCAATTAGTTAACTCCAATATTATTGGCATTGTTTTGGCAGATTTTGAAAAAATTATAGAGGCTAATGATGTTTTTCTCCAGATGGTGGGCTATACCCGTGAAGAGCTACTTGCAGGAGAAATCCGTTGGCCACAAATTACACCCCCAGAATATCGCCACTTAGATGAAAAGGCATTGCAAGAACTTTTAACGTTTAATTGCTTTACTCCTTTTGAAAAGCAATATCTTCGTAAAGATGGCTCTCGTGTATCAATTTTGATTGGTGGCGCTCTTTTGGAGCAGTCTCCACCTAGTTGTGTCTGTTTTGTGATGGATTTAACTGAGCGCAAGCAGGCAGAGAAATCGTTGCGCGATGTCTTACCAAGGCTCAATTCTCATGTGGAGAATTCTCCTTTGGCAGTAATCGAGTGGGATCAAGAATTTCGTGTATGTCGCTGGTCACGAGAAGCCGAGCGAATTTTCGGCTGGCAAGCTCAAGAAGTTATGGGTAAAAAGTTTGATGATTGGCAATTTATCTGTGATGAAGATGAAGAGACAGTCAACGACATAATTATGGAGTTATTGAGCGGCAGAGAAACGCAGCGTGTTTCTGTAAACCGCAACTATACCAAATATGAGTCTATTGTTTATTGTGAGTGGCACAACTCGGCTTTATGTGATGAATCAGGCAAGCTGATTTCCGTGCTATCCCAGGTGCTGGATATAACTGAACGTAAACGGGTAGAAGCCGCATTACGAGAAAGTGAGACACGATTCCGTCAGGTGGCAGATGCATCTCCCTCTCTGATTTGGATGTCTGGTGCTGATAAGCTTTGTTACTACTTTAATAAACCGTGGCTGGAGTTTACAGGACGCTCAATAGACCAAGAAATGGGTAATGGTTGGGTGCAAGGAGTGCATCCTGATGATTTACAGTACTGTTTTGAAACTTACGTCAATGCCTTTGATGCTCGTGAAGATTTTAGAATGGAGTACCGCCTCAAACGCTTTGATGGCGAATATCGTTGGATTTTAGATATAGGTGTGCCACGTTTAACACCAGAAGGTAATTTTCTCGGTTATATCGGCTCATGCATTGATATTACCGATCACAAACAGGCAGAAGCAGAACGAGAACAAATGCTAATGCGATCGCGACAATACGTCAGCCAATTACATGGCTTGACTCAAGCAGCATTAACCATTAATTCAACACTCTCGATTGAAGAAGTTTTGCGGTTGATTACAGAACAGGCGCGTGGCATCATCGGCGCACACCAATCAGTCACCAGCACGACAATTGATCATAATTGGGCGCAGTCTGTAAGCTCGATTTCACTCTCAGATAAGTATGCCGCATGGCAAGATTATCAGGAAAAGCCTGATGGTACAGGCATCTACGCCTCCGTCTGTCACATGAATCGTCCCATGCGGATGACTCAAGCCGAATTGCAAGATCATCCCAGGTGGCGAGGGTTTGGCAAAGAAGCCGATAAACATCCTCCAATGCGTGGGTGGCTGGCTGCACCCCTAATTGGCAGGAATGGTGGCAATATTGGACTAATTCAGTTATCTGATAAATACGAAGGTGAATTTACCGAAGAAGACGAAGCCATTATTGTGCAGTTAGCTCAGATGGCATCAATCGCAATTGAAAACACTCGCTTGTACGCAGCCGAACAGCAGGCACGCGCTCAAGCTGAAGAAGCAAACTGCATCAAAGATGAGTTTCTTGCCGTTCTTTCTCACGAATTGCGATCGCCCCTCAACCCTATCTTGGGTTGGTCTAAGCTACTCCAAACTCGCAAATTCGACGAATCAAAGACAGCAATAGCCTTAGCAACTATTGAGCGCAATGCCAAATTACAGGCTCAACTCATTGAAGACTTGCTAGATGTCTCACGTATTCTTCAGGGCAAACTGACATTAAATATTGCCAAAGTAAATCTGGCATCTACAATTTCCGCCGCAATAGAGACAGTACGCTTGGCAGCAGAAGCAAAATCCATCAATGTAAAATTGTCCCTAGTTGATGAAAATAATCAGAGTAATTCCACATTGCTAGTGACGGGAGACCCTAACCGCTTGCAGCAAGTTATTTGGAATTTAGTTTCCAATGCTGTTAAGTTTACACCTCCAGGTGGACGAGTAGAAGTACGACTGGAAAGGGGATTGGGGGCAGGGGAGCAGGTGGTCACTGAGCGGAGTCGAAGTGAGGCAGCACTTCGGCTCCGCTCAGTGACCGAGGGGCAGGGGGGCAGGGGAGCAGGGGAAGCAGGGATAAAAATTACAGATGCCCAATCCCCAATGCCCTATGCCCAAATTATCGTTAGCGATACAGGTCAAGGAATTAAATCTGACTTTTTACCTTATGTATTTGATTACTTCCGGCAAGCCGATAGCGCTACCACCAGAAAATTTGGTGGACTAGGACTGGGGTTGGCTATTGTTCGACAGATAGTAGAACTTCACGGTGGTACAGTCTTGGCAGAAAGCCAGGGTGAAGGACAGGGGGCGACATTTACCGTGAATCTGCCACTTTTACATCCAACACTAGCCGCCGGAGAAAGCCAACAAGAAGATGAAGTGGACTCCAATTTGGGAAATCTTCAAGGGTTCAAAATACTAGTAGTTGATGATGAAACCGATTCGCGGGACTTTATCAGCTTCGTCTTAGAAGAGGAGGGGGCAGAAGTAATTGCAGTACAATCGGCGACGAAAGCACTGCAAGCCTTAGCAGATTATCAGCCAGATGTTCTATTAAGCGATATTGGAATGCCAGAAATAGATGGCTATATGCTAATTCGCCAAGTGAGAACCTGGACACCAGAACAAGGGGGACAAATACCTGCGATCGCTCTCACTGCCTATGCCGGAGAATATAACCAGAAACAGGCACTTTCAGCAGGTTTTCAGTTGCACCTTCACAAACCAACGGAGCCTTCTGAGCTAGTTGCAGCTGTCGTCAGCCTAGTTAGCAGAGTTCGGCGTTAGGAGTCGAAGTGCTGCCTCCTGCCTCTACTCCTCCCCCCAAGTTCGCAGCTGCAAATACACTAGTACCAACGTCATTGCTAACAGCACCGTTGCCCCTGCTGCTGCATAACCAAAATCAAATTGAGCAAAAGCCTCTTGGTAAATGTAGTAAACCAGCAAATTAGTTGAATTCAAAGGGCCACCACCGGTCATTACATAAACTTGCTCAAAACTCCGTAATGTAAAAATCGCAGTGGTAATTGTTGCAAATATGACGGTGGGACGTAATCCAGGTAAGGTTATATACCAAAATTGTTGCCAAGCATTCGCTCCATCTAAATCTGCTGCTTCATAACGACTGGGAGGAATTGCTTGCAATCCAGCTAGAAAGACCACCATATTGAAACCCAGTTGTTTCCAAATACTCATTACAATCAGTACTGGCATTGCCCAAAATGCATCTCCCAGCCAGGGTATTACTGGAATTCCTAAAAAATCTAAAAATGCGTTTACAGGCCCAGTGTTTTGAAACAGCCAGCGAAACCCCAAACCAGCTGCCACAAGGGAGATAATTGAAGGCAGAAAATAAGCACTTCGCAATATTCCCCGCAATGCTATAGAGCGGTTTAATAAAACTGCCAGCCCTAAAGGAATAACTAAACTGGGAATAAGAGTGGCAAGGGTAAAATATAAGGTGTTACCAATAACTTGCCAGAAATCTGGGTTCAGTAGCAAGCGCCAGTAGTTTTTTAAGCCTACCCAATAAGTACCTTTTGAGGTAAAACTGCCTGCGGTGAAACTAAGATAAAACAAATAGGCGATCGGCCAAATAATGAATAAGGTGAGTAAAATCAGTGCTGGTGTGAGAAAAACCCAAGCGGCAACTGTATCATTATCAAGCAGTTCCATACGAGAGGAAGGCGGTGTTTTCATGGCAATGTTAGCTGTTGAATGTCGGCAGAGTGCAATTCTACGCAGAAGTACTGTTAAGATCCTGTAAATCTAGTGGCTCTAATGCAAATGCCTAAAATATTCCCTTATTTTGATCAACTTGCGATCGCCCAAGGAGCGCAAGCAAAGGTAATCGCTAGCAAATTCATTACCTCAAGCGTATTTATAGCATTGTTGGTCACACTCGACACAACTGTGCTAGCTCAACCTACAACAGCACCAACTCCCAATCCAGTACCAACACCGAATCTATCACCAACTCCAAATCCATTACGAACACCAATTCAGTCTCAACCACCACAAGCAACAAATCCTATTGCCAAGAAATTATTAGGGCAATGGCTAGCTAAAGACCCTTCATCTCCTCAAACATTAACTTTTATCTTTACACCAGAAGGCAAACTATTTTTTCTTTTTCCCGTTCCTGATAAGCTTGTCGCTGTTGAATTTCAATATCAGATTGATCCAACGCCAAAACCAACGCATCTAAATGTCACAATTCCAGGTAGCAAGGAACCGGTGCAAACAATTTTGGAATTTACTCCTGATGGTCAACTGCGACTACAGTTAGATGGCACTAATCCTGGACAACCCAGACCTAGAAATTTTTCTCGAACAGCGACGCTATTCAAAAAAGTTTCTGATGCCACAACATTACCTGCTAATGTTCAACTCATCGACCCAAATAAAGAAGCTCAACCAACTAATCAGCCCGAAGTTGAAGGTAAACAAGTTATTGGCACTATAAACCGCGTACAACAAGCTTATTACCTGGAAAACAAAAAGTTTGGTACAACTCTTGAGCAACTACAACTTGGTATTAAACCAGAAACTGAGAATTACACTTATCGAATAATACCCCAAGGCAGACAAACCCAAAGTGTAATTAGTACAGCCGCTGCTAAAAAACCTGAACTCAAAAGCTATACAGGCATTGTATTTATCACAAAAGTTAAAGGCGAGACTGTTACAAATACAGCTATTTGCGAAACTGATAAACCATCTACCACACCGCCAGCTCAGCCGAAACTTCCCACCAGAGAATCACAGCAAGTTCAATGCCCAACAGGCTCACATTTATTGTAATATTGATACTCTATGAGTAAAAATTCCACAATAGATCCTGCTGCTAGCCTGATTTCTCCTAACATCTCTAGCAACCACTTTACACAAAATCCTCCCTTGAAATTGGGAATTATGGCTTCTGGAAATGGTAGCAATTTTGAGGTAGTTGCCCAAGCTATTCAAGACGGAAAGCTAAATGCCGAAATTCAAGTTTTGATTTATAATAACCCTTCTGCTAAAGCAGCAGTCAGGGCAGCAAACAGAGGCGTAGAAGCTGTGTTATTAAATCACCGCAACTACAAAATCCGAGAAAAATTTGATGAACAAATTGTGCAGACATTACATAAATATAATGTCGAATTGGTGATTATGGCAGGCTGGATGCGATTGGTGACAGAAGTATTAATTGATGCTTTTCCTAACAAAATTATAAATATACATCCGAGTTTGCTACCCAGCTTTAAGGGAGTTCATGCTGTAGAACAAGCTTTGGCATCTGGGGTAAAAATTACTGGCTGTACCGCGCATATAGCCTGTTTAGAAGTGGACAGTGGCCCAATATTAATGCAAGCAGCAGTGCCAGTATTGCCAAATGATACACCAGAAACGCTTCACGCCAGAATTCAAGTTCAGGAACATCGGATATTACCACAGGCGATCGCTTTAGCAGCTTATCAATTGATAGTTGACAGTTGATAGTGGACAGTGGACAGTGAGCAGTCAATAGGATTCAAGAGCTATTAATTAGTAATCAGTAATTATTTTTATCAACTGTCAACTGTTTAACTTCTCTTAAAACAACTCAAAATATTCTCTTTGCTCCCAGTCTGTAACCTGTTTTAAATAATCTTCTGGGGCTTGATCAGCGACAGCAGCCAAAAAGCGGTTAATTTCGCTCTCTTTGATTTTAATAATGTAGTTAATGAACTGCTGCCCCATTTTTTCAGGGAAAAGTTCGCTTTGTTTGAGATGTGCGATCGCCTCGATTAAACTTTTGGGTAAGGTGGGATTTTCAGTAGTATATGGTTCTTCTGTCGGCGAACCAGGGTCAAGTCTGCAATCTACTCCATCTAACCCAGAAATTAATTGTGATGCCATGTAGAGATAGGGATTGGCTGCTGGTTCTCCAACTCGGTTTTCAATATGAGTACTGGGATCACCAAAACCCCCTTGAACTCGAATCATTGCCCCGCGGTTTTCTAGACCCCACCCAGCACGGTCTGGGGCTAGGGAATTTGGTCTAAAGCGTTTGTAACCGTTAATTGTCGGGGTTGTGAAAACAGAAGCAGCATTGGCGTGTTTGAGAATACCAGCAACAAAGTGTTTGCCTAAATCTGACATTAGTGTTGTTGAGTCCGCAGACATGAAAGCATTTTCGTCTGTAGCTACGTCTACAAGCGATTGGTGTAAGTGCCAGCCATTAGAAGAACTGCCTTTCAATCCTGGACGACACATAAAAGATGCTAAATAACCTTGCTGACGGCAGATTTGCTTAGTTGCCATGCGAAACATCATCATTGTATCCGCGGCTTGTAATGCCGGAATCGGTTCAAAGGTAAATTCAAATTGACCGATTCCCCCTTCGTTTTCCACACTCCTTAAAGGCAATGCCATTTCTACTAAATTCTCTGCTAGAATTCCCAGCAGGTCATGAATCGCTGGATTGTGGGATTCCAAAAGGTATTGGAAGCTATGCTCAACGGCGCTGACTTTTGGGGGTTCACCAGGGTTTCCCGGAAAGCCAACATGAGCGATCGCTAACATCGGATCTTCCAATTTTGCCAGATACCATTCAACTTCTAAGCCGACAATATGCTCTAATCCTCTTTGGTGTAATTCTGCCAGCGATCGCCGCAAAATGCCTCGACTAGAAAAAGGCATCGCCTGACCATTTTGAAAATACTGATCGCAAAGGATAAAGCCAGTCCGTTTCGCCCAAGGCAGAATTCGGAAAGTATGGGGGTCAGGAACAGCTAGAAGATTTGGCGCACCCGTCATTTCTGGCATCTCTAAGCTACCACCAGCAACAAAAGGATTAAATACCAGCGCACCCCCACTATCAAACAAGTATGTACCTGTACTAATTTGCATCCCGTTTTCTAAAGCGCTCAAAAATGCTTGAGGTAGCAGCGACTTACTCCGAACTATGCCATGTTGGTCTTCCCAAGCAGTGCGAATTAATAATAAATTTTGTTCTTTGACAATAGTCTTAATCTGCTCAGATAGTTCTGTTTGGGCTGCTGTCCACAGGTGATGACGCTCAATAAAACCAGGTTTTTTCATGTTGATGGTTAATCATATTCAATTGTTTAAAGCTCCTCCAAAGTAGATACAGCTACAAAATGCAGGACTCAAAATCAGATATATATTATTCCTCTACACCCTTCTTTTGTGGCCGTACCGTTAGTTTTAAATCGGCACTCATCAAGCGTTTCCATTCTTGATGATAGCCACGAATTGCCAATTCATCAGTTACAGGGCCAGTCACTACACCATTATCATCTACATGATGGCGATCGCTCATGCCAAAACCCCGATTCATGGCTACCCACTCTATTTCTGGAATACTCAGCCCCCGATGACATTCGGCAAAGTTCATCAAATCATCAGGGCTACCAAAACTCGGAAAGTCTTCCTGAGTTCGCATTCGCAGCACATTGACTTCATCTGGTACTCCGGTAATAGTGGTGGCATAAATGGTGAGTTGAGTACGATCTACAGCTAGTGGTTCAATCACCTCAATTTGATTGCCAAAAATTATCAGATTGGGGAAGATAGTCAAATTCATTTGCGAACCAACGGATAAATCTAACCAATAATTTGCTTTATTACCCCACTTTTCTTTAAGCTTTGCTTCATAAACTTCCCGTCCTGGCTGAGGCCGCTGTTGCTCCCAGAAAGCGCCATCACGGTTCTCGTAACTGGGGCGCTGATCGATGAACATATGTCCATTGCCAAGATATTGTACGTACATCGGGCTTTCATCGGGACTTTGAGCAAAATATTGCATATCTTTTTCTTCATCTAACCGATTTGCTACAGCCAGTAAAGAACGGTGTGAGAAGGCAACATGATAACCGTCAGCAGCATTGTCGTAGGTAAACTTCCAGTTACCTTGATAAATCATTTTATGAGCGCTGCTTTTCACAGTGATTTCGGCGTTGGGAAACCGATCAATCCACTGATCTAACAAATCTTTCGCTCTTCCCAAATATGTCTTTAAGTCTGCTGCTTCCGGGTTCAAAGTACCAAAGATAAAACCCCGATAGCTTTCTACCAAAGGAATTTGCCCAAGGTTAAATTCAGAGCGATTAAAGTCATCAGCATACCCCTTTGCCCAAGGAACGCCTGTTAATTTACCTGTGTTGCTATAAGTCCAGCCATGATATGGGCAAGTGAAAGTTTTTGCACCACCACGAGTTGAACGACAGACTGTCGCGCCTCTATGACTACAACGATTGAACAAGGCGCGAATTTTTCCTTGATGATCGCGGAGGATAATAATTGGACGATGCCCAAGTTGAGATATCTTAAAATCGTTAAGGTTGGGAATTTCACTTTCATGGGCAAGATAAACCCAAGTTCCCCCAAAAATCCGTATCATTTCTTCTTGGAAAATTCTAGCATCGGTATAAACTGACCGATGCACTCGCTCTGGTTGAACTAAATAATCCCAGTCATATCCTTCCATAAAAGTTACAAGACTAATGTTGATGAAGAAGTAATCAAGAATCAGGAGGCAGGAGGTAGGAGGCAGGGGAGCAGGGGGAGCAGGGGGAGCAGGGGAGCAGGGGAAGCAGGGGAGCAGGGGGACAAGGGGGAGTTTTTATACTTGTTCACGAGTATCAAAGACTCGTTAACGAAGCTTTGAGAGAGATGAACGAAGCTCTGAGAGAGATGAATGAAGCTTTGAGATAGATGAACGGAGTATCAAACACTGATTGTTGCATTCCAAAATATATCTCTCACTCGTCCTCCTTGTCCCCCACTCTTTTATCCCCTCATCTCCCTTTAAAGTAAAAAAGTCAAGTTTTCATGTCCCTGATCTGAGTCAATCAAATTAACTTGTTTGAGAGCTATTTTCCATTTGCCATCCTGCTGGTGCAACTTGTGCCGATACGACCCAGCAAAAGTTTTCATCTGACCGAGGCGAAATTCGTGGATGACAAAGTTAGAACGAATTTTGATTTCTCCTTCCTTTGCACAAGGAAATAGTTCTATGTTGCTAATCATCCGGCTAGTACGCGATCGCGGTGTTTGCGCGTAAGCAAAACCACACTGCAACCAAAATACCCTATCTTCTAAGCGTCTCTTGTCATCGAAAGCGATCGATACTTCCCGTCTTGGATCTCCACCACCTGAAATGCTAGGAATCCAATAAAGGCAATTGCTGGTAAACAACTCCAACCAAGCATCAAATTTTGCCTCATCTAACAACCGCGCTTCACGAAACAGCAACGCCTCGCACTCTAGCCTAATTGATTGGTTAACTAATTCCTGTTCATCTTCCCATCTCTTAATTTCCTCAACTAATTCAGTATAAAATTTATCATTTACATAATAGGAAAAACGGGAACTGTTAGTATATTCTTCTTCCTGATTAACTGACAATCTTCACCTCTTTTCTATTTAAAATTTTAAATTTTAGATTAAAATTGCAAAATAGCTATTTATTCAGTGACGAATAGCTTAACAGTATTTTTAATTCGTATTATTTCCTGCCCTCTGCCTCCCTGCCTTCTGTAAGGTACACAAGCCAATTGCTGGTATAATTCCCAGCATCACTGCCGCAAATCCTTGTCCAATCCAAGTACGATTTGCCTCTGGAATCAAATCTTGCACAAGAGAAAGTAATCCAATTAAGACACTGATAAAGAAAAAAGAAATCGAGGGGAGAAAATTCCACCACCAAACATCTGCTGTGTATCGTCTCAACACTAGCCATTGACAAATACCTAGCCAAATTCCCGAAAAAATATAAGCAATAGTTGACAGAAATCCAAAAATAATTGCTGCTTCAGGAGATAAAGTTTGATTTAACGATAAGGCAACAGATGAAATATAGCCAATCCAAGCTGTAGAAACGGTGTTGGCAATCAGCCAACCTAAGCTAGTTGCAAGTATCCACAGCCAACCGGGTAAATATCGGTAAAGTACTAGTGCTTGATCGGCGGCAAAAACCACTGCAAAAATAATATTGCTGAGAAATCTTACCAAAGTGACGAATATTGCTGACTGTTGAGCGGCAGTAACTGCCAAGCTTTCCAAAATAATTTTTTCTATAGCTATGCTGGCAATGCCACCCACAATCCATCCCAAGACGGTCATTAAGGTAAACTGGATAAAGAATCTCCGGCGCTGGGAGCGGGGGATCAAAAACTTTCCAGAATTGGAATCGTTATTAGTAGATGCAATATGATAGGGACTGTTAGAGTCGCTTTGCATATAAAGTTAAGTAAAGATGCAATTAGGGCTTTTGACACGAACCTGCTGAAAAAGCGTAATCTCAGAATGATAAGCTAAACAGTGGCATAAAAAAGTGACTTAGGATGAAGTGTTAAATGGGTGTTTCGTTAACGGCTCCTCATCTCCTCCGGGCTGCTCGCGGTGAAGTAGTAGATCGTCCCCCCGTATGGATGATGCGACAAGCGGGACGATATATGAAAGCATATCGAGACTTAAGGGAGAAGTACCCTTCGTTTCGCGATCGCTCAGAAATTCCTGAAGTCGCAATTGAAGTGTCCCTCCAACCTTGGAAAGCCTTTCAACCAGACGGAGTGATTTTATTTTCCGACATTGTAACCCCATTGCCTGGTTTAGGCATTGATATGGACATTGCCGAAGGTAAAGGCCCAATTATTTCCTCGCCGATTCGCACTCAAGCACAAGTTGATAGTCTGCGCCCCTTAGAACCAGAAGCAGCTCTACCATTCATTAAGACAATATTGCAGGCTTTGCGCTCAGAAGTGGGCAATAAATCAACCGTGTTGGGTTTTGTGGGTGCGCCGTGGACATTAGCAGCTTATGCAGTAGAGGGGAAAGGTTCCAAAACCTACTCCATCATCAAAAACATGGCATTCTCAGACCCCGCAATACTGCATCAGTTGTTAGCTAAATTCGCAGACGCGATCGCTGTTTATGCCCGCTATCAAATTGACAGCGGCGCTCAAGTTGTGCAAATGTTCGATTCTTGGGCTGGACAATTAAGTCCTCAAGATTACGATACCTTTGCGCTACCTTATCAGCAAAGAGTCTTCCAGCAAGTCAAGCAAACCCATCCTGATACACCTTTAATTCTGCTAGTTAGCGGGAGTGCAGGTGTGTTAGAAAGAATGGCAAAATCCGGTGCTGATATTGTCAGTGTAGATTGGGCAGTAGACATGGCAGACGCACGAGCAAGATTAGGCAAACAAGTGAAAGTACAGGGTAATCTCGACCCTGGAGTGTTATTTGGTTCCAAACAGTTTATCCGCGATCGTATTCTTGATACCGTTCGCAAAGCTGGAAATTGGGGTCACATTCTCAATCTAGGTCATGGTGTACTACCAGAAACTCCAGAAGAGAATGTCGCTTTCTTCTTTGAAACGGCAAAACAACTCAATGCACTTGTTTAGTCATTTGTCAATAGTCATTTGTCATTGGTTAGTTGTTATTAACTGCTGACTATTAGCAAATGACTATTGACTCTAACAATAAAAATTTTATATGAGCCAGAAACGCATTTTAGTGACTGGTGCAAGTGGCTGTGTGGGCCACTACCTCAGTGAAGCTTTAATTAAAGAAACAAATCACGAGTTGTATTTGCTGGTAAGGAACCCCAGTAAACTGCAAGTTGATACTCAAGCACGTCCAGGTATCACCGTTTTGCAAGGCGATATGCAAAAAATTAGCGATTTTGCTGATTTGCTCAAAATAATTGATACGGCAGTACTCACAGCGACGGCTTGGGGTGGTGAAGAGACATTTGAGATTAATGTAGTCAAAACTATAGAGTTACTTAAGCTTCTAGATCCAAATAGGTGTGAACAGGTAATTTATTTTTCTACTGCTAGCGTTTTAAATCGCCACAATCAACCGTTGAAGGAAGCAGGAGAACTTGGAATAGATTATATTCGTTCCAAGTATAAGTGTTTAGAAGTGATGTCAGAGTTAGCGATCGCACCCAAAATTACTAAAGTTTTTCCGACTTTAGTTTTGGGCGGTGATGTTAATAAACCTTATTCTCATGTTTCCTCTGGTATTTCAGAAGTTACCAAATATATAAATTTAATTCGCTTCTTCAAAGCAGATGGTAGTTTTCACTTTATTCATGCACGAGATATTGCCACCGTCGTGCGATATTTAATTGATCATCCCCCTAAAGAAGATGAACCACGACAGTTAGTTTTAGGTCAAGCACAGTTAACAGCAGACCAAGCAATACAACAAGTTTGCACCTATTTAGGCAAAAAAATTTACTTTCGCATTCCATTATCTTTAACCTTAGCTAATTTTATTATTGCTGTATTCCGCATTCAGATGGATGCTTGGAGTAGATTTTGCATGGACTATCGACATTTTACTTATGAAAATGCGATTAATCCTGCTAGTTTTGACCAACCAAATTACTGTGCGACTATGAGTGATGTGCTAAAAATTAGCGGTGTTGATGCTGATTATGATTGACTGCAAAAGTTATTGTAGTGCAGGTCAATGGAAGTAGTAAATCCATTCCTAAATATAAAATATAGACTTATACAAAAGATGTTTAGGAACTATCGCAGTCCTGTTTGATTTGTAAAAATTATATATACATTAAAAGAATAAAGAATACGCGATCGCTAATTACTGCGGGACTAAAAAGACAGATAATTTACGTTATGGCTGAGAAAATCAGAACAATTACTAGTTGCTAAAAGCTGGTAAGTTTTGGTTCGGTTTTCTTGCGCTTATGTAATTATTGTTGGAAGAATCTAGTTCTTAGAGTTCTTATAATGAAAAAATAGAGGTATCTAATGTGGCAAGTATTTCGTTCTAGTTTGGTTATGCTTAACACTTTACTGATTGTGATGTTGCCAACAGTTTCTCATAGTCAATCAAAACCAACTGCAAAACAAATAAACTGGAATACTAGTGCTTCCTCTCTTAAACTTAGTGGACAAATAGATCGGGCTTTTAAATTTGTTTGCCCCTCTAGTGGTCGTATTAGTTCGGTGTATGGGACTGATACATACTACATCGGTTCTTCGATTTGTAGTGCAGCTGTTCATGCTGGACTAATCACAGCTAAAAATGGGGGGCAAGTAACCATTAAAATTATCTCAAATCCAGAAGGAAATTATGTAGCAACCAACCGTCATGGTGTAAGAAGCAATGGACTTAACTCCGGTTCGGAAGGCTTCATTTTTCTAAATACTAATGGTTCTCCTGTGGCAAATCTGGATTCAAGAGAAATAAACTGGAATACTAGCGCTAGTTCTCTTGACCTGAGCGGACGACTAGATCAGGATTTTAAATTTGTTTGCCAACCTAATGGTCGTATTGGTTCGGTGTATGGAACCGGCACTTACTACATTGGTTCTTCGATTTGTAGTGCAGCTGTTCATGCTGGACTAATCACAGCTAAAAATGGGGGGCAAGTAACTATTAAAATTATCGCAAGTCCAGAAGGAAATTATGTAGCAACCAATCGTCATGGTGTAAGAAGCAATGGGCTTAACTCCGGTTCAGATAGCTTTATTTTTCTAAATCCCGATGGTTCTCCTGTAGCAATTGAGCCTACGTCATCAAATGTTCCTGCTGTTAATCGAGTTATTAATAAGGTTAAGCCCAAAGTTTGCTTACCTGTTGTCGGTTGCTTGTGAACTACCGTGTACACACATCTTTTTGGATTACTAAAATACTTACTGCATGAACATTTGAGCGTAAGTTGGCGGTCATACAGATTGTTTAACCACGTACTTGTCGCAATGTATTAAATGCTTTACTCCGTAACTGCACTGGTAATAACGATAAACCTAAACCAGTCAACGCTTTAACTGTTGAAATAGATTTTCCTGCCAAAACTAGCTCTCTACCTTTTTGCGTTTCACCTTTTTCAATTAAACGTAAACCTAATAATAGTTGCGCTTCTGCAAGGCGATTTCGTCTGATAGCTTCTAGTTTCTCTAAATCAAACTTATAACTTTCTAAATATTTGATTTTATCAAATAAATAAGGAATCGCTCGATTAATACCTTGCTGTTCTGCATGAGAGCGATATTCCATCAATAATTCTGGTAAGTAATAGCCTTTTTTTCCAGCTAAAGCCAACCGTACAAATAAATCATTATCCTCACAATTTTGCAGATTGGGCAGCATAAATCCTAATTCTTGTAAAGTTTGACGACGAAATAACGTTGCTCCAATTTGAAAGCTTTGGTGAATAAACACAACCTCTAGCAAGTTATCCACAACACCCGGCATTAAATTTTTCCGACCCCAGCGTTGAGAGTTTTCTTTAGTTTTAGCCTCATCGCGGACATTATTTATATCTATTATCCAGTGGTCTGTGCCAACAAAATCAACACTAAAATCTTGTTCCAGAATTGCAGCAGTACGTGCTAAAAAATCAGTTGTCAACCTATCATCATCATCAAATTTAATAAAATATTTACCGCTGGCAGCATCAAAACCAGAGCGCATATTATTGCTTTTACCAATATTTTGCGGATGACGGATATATTTAATCCGGCTATCTGTGTACCGTGACATCAACTCAGGTGTCCCATCGCTAGAACCGTCATCACATACAATTAATTCTAAGTCCTGCTCAGACTGGTTGAGTACACTTTCGATGGCATAGGGCAGGAGATTGACACGATTAAAAGTAGGAATACAAACAGTAATTTTGGGCATATTCTTATAAATAAAAATTTATATTTGTATTAATTACTAACTAGATTTATATTATTAATGTTTAGCAAAGCTACTAGTTGGTCATAGACCACATCATTAGCAAACGTATAAATACCGAAAGAGTCCTTTAGCATAAATCTTTTTTACCTGCATCAGCTATTGTTCCCAAAAAATTCATTATATAAACACCACCTTTCAATTTTGAAACTACCACTATGCCCTATCTATTAACCAGATTTTCAATATTTGGGAGAACTATGGGTCAGGAAAAGCCCTTACGCAATAGACAGCGGCTTGAAGCAAGTGGCGTCTAAGAGATTGTTTGAAAAGTCGCAAAGTATACTATAAACCGCTCTCCAAGCCTCTCTCCGTTTCGGGGAGAGGCTTTAAAATCCCCATTCCCGCACTTCGTGCCGCTACGCGAACGTAGGGAAGGGGGGCTAGGGGGGTTAGGTTTGGGAGGCTTTGATGTTACCAAAAATACTTTTCAAACATCCTCTAAGAGTGCGACCTCCCCAGCGCCCAAGTCTACGCTTACCAAATCCTGAAGCCTTTTATTTGGAGCTATACAGTGAATTTACCATTGCTATTAGTGAAATATCAGCTAGCTTTTTATTTGCTTTAATTTATAAGAATTTTCCAAAAAATATATAAGGGATATTTGTGATGACATCCTGCTGGTAATGAGGTCATGGTATATATATCACCTTTGTTTTACGAATAATCACTTGTATGAACATATTAATGCTATCTTCTACCTTTCCCTATCCACCAACGCGGGGGGGAACTCAGGTGAGGACATTTAATTTACTGAAGCACTTGAGCCAACGTCATACTATTACCCTTGTGACTCAACGCGAAGGCGATGTGACAGATGCAGAATTAGCAGAATTACGCGATTTTGTGGATTATCTGATCGTTTTCAATCGTCCCCAAGACTCTGAACCCACCTCAAAAATACTTAAAAAAATACAACGCTTTGGCACATTTGTACAACAAGGAACACCCCCTAGCGTACTCAACCGTTATTCAGCCGAGATGCAACTATGGATTGACAATTTTGTGGAGTCAGGGAAATGTGATGTAATTACCTGCGAACACAGCGTTAATGAAATTTATGTACGCCCTGATTTCCAGAAGCAGCTAAAAACTATAGTCAATGTTCATAGTTCTGTTTATGGTACTTGTCGTAATCAACTAGCAACAGGCATTTCTGAAAATACACTTAGAGACAAAATTAGTTTACCGCTTTTGCGTCGTTATGAGCAAAACTACTGTTCTAAATTTTCAGCAATTGTAGTAACAACAGAAGAGGATAAAATTCAACTGCAAGAATTCAATCCCAATAGTGAAATTACAGTTATTCCCAACGGCGTAGATTTAGTTTCTTTCTCCAACCGTACCAATGATCCAGGTGGACATCGCTTAATTTTTATTGGCGCAATGGATAATTTGGCAAACATTGATGCTGTCTGCTTTTTTAGCAATCAAGTATTGCCAGAAATCCAAAAATATTATCCTGATACAACTTTTGATATTGTCGGTTCTCGTCCTGTAGCAGAAGTTCTAGCACTCAAAGAAAAACCGGGAATTAATGTAACTGGGCGTGTGGCTTCGATGGTAGAATATTTACACAAAGCAACCATCTGCGTTGTACCTATGCGGACTGGCTTTGGTATTAAAAATAAAACTTTAGAGGCAATGGCAGCAGGTATACCCGTAGTGGCAAGCGATCGCGGCTTAGAAGGACTAGCTGTAGATGATGCTGATGGTACACTACGGGCGTTACGAGCAAATGAGCCAGCAGAGTATGTTACTGCTATTAGTCAACTATTTGATAATCCACAGATTAGACTTGAATTATCACGCAATGGGAGACAGCTGATAGAAAGATATTTTACCTGGGATATCGCTGCTAAACATTATGAGCAAGTTTGTCTGACTGGAGATAGTAATGGATAGTAGTAATGCCAAACTGAATTGTACTAATCTATTCTCTAATCAGTTCAAATAGCTAAACTAAATGTGTAGCAGCTAATTACTGCTGCATTGAAGGTGCAGGAAAAACTCTACTAAATATAGGAATACGCGGCTTAGGTTTAGTTGCAGTTATGCTGGCGTTAGAAGCAGAGGAATTATTAGCTTCAACAATAGATGACTTGCTAGTAGAACTAGAAGTAGCAAGATTACTCAATTCTCTGGCAGGAGGTTGATCTAAAGATATAGAACTAAGATTATTGGTAGCTTCGCGATTAGATTCTCCAGGAGTTTGAGCTTGACATGGAGTAATAATGAAAGCAGAACTTGCTCCCAAGATAATAACTAGCAAATTAAAAATATTTTGCTGCATAGTGACTTTTAAAATAGGTTAAAAGATATCTACAGGTTGTGAAATTAGCTTTGGTTACTAGTTAAAAATGAAACAGTTATTTTTCTCAAATAAATACTTGCAGTTCAAAAAAAACATAGATTAAAAAATAGTTTTACTTTGAATTGTAAGTTGCGTTAAGATTTTGAAAAAATTAAGTTACCTATGAGTCTGTAATGGCAGGTATTTCGCCTGCCGTCCGCTTCATATTTAAATGCAACTTAGTAAAGAGAATTAGAGATTACACAAATATGCACCTGGAATCATCTAGGTTTCTTTAAGAACTAAGCCAGCACAACCATTAACAATTTAAATCTCTATACCTTGTTTTTCAAAGAGGAATATTACTGATTTTTTAAGAAAACTTATTTTGGGCTAATCAGTTACTAATTTACAAATTTCATGAAGTCAAATAAAAGTATGTAAATCCTTAATAAAATCTGAATTTTGCAAAGTAGCTTCTCTAGATGGCTATGTGTATGAGTTAAGGAGATGGATATAAATCTAAGACTGTTGGGTAAATGCGGAGAAAACTTTTTGCTTATATACTTATCCGTATTTATTCTGAAATATAGAACTAGTATTTGATTTCTGAAAAAGCACCGTACATTTGAAGAGTGGCAAAATTAAAGGTAGTGTGTCGGAGAAACCACTTAAACATCCACGGATTGTCTTCTATAACTCCTGTGCTGCCGTCAAAGGTTTATTAGGGTTAATACAAAGGGAAACACAACGCCTTGGTTTAGCTTACTTAACTTCCAAGGTGGCAGTCTTCTACAGTTCCTTGAGGGGTGATCGCCGCAATGGAAATTAACTTTCGATAGTATTTGGTCTGATGGTAGCGGACGCAGAAATATGTCCGAGCAAGCTAATGCTTGGTCAGAACGAGTATTAGATATGTCAGGGTTGTTCGAATCCATCTAAAATTTTATTTAAAGACTGTTGCCTTCACGTACATGAATACTCAAACACCCGCCAATTCTCCAGATATTTACTCGATTTTGAGTCAAACTCAACTCTTGCGAGTTAGTGATGCAGAGATTAAACCTGTTTTAGATGGTTGCACCCATACTTCAAAGTTGCTCGTACTTATTTGGTCGCAGTTAGGAGATTTTGATAATCTGGAATACGCTTGGTGGCTGCGAAGAGAAAAAGAAGAGATCGAAGCCAGAGGAATCACAATTCGTGCTATTGGAATTGGAAATCGCAATTCTGGAATCAAGTTTTGCGAATATACTGCGTTTCCTCAAGAATGGCTGTTTATAGACGCAAAAGCTCAAATTCACGAGCTTTTAGGGCTTTATCGCGGTTTGTCTATACAATTCCCCATGTTATCAACATCACAAAAAGCTTGGCTGAATTTAATGCTTATGTGTGCAGGGATTGGTAGCCCTGGAACGCTGAAGGAAGTTTTTAGGGGTTATAAAGGTGATAAAAAAGCACCGCAATTGATTGCTGATGAGGAAGTTGTGAGGGGTACGCCATTACCACCAATCAAAGGTGTGTTTTTCAAAGCGGCTGGAGGAAAAGGCTTTCAGCGTCCATTTGAACTAGCAACTCTGCGTCTGCGAAACATGACCGAAGTTTTAAGCAACTGGAATATTTATGTACCGGACTCATCTTATTTGACACAACGCGGGGGAACTTTTCTATTTGATTCTCAAGGTCAATTAATTTATGAAAATCGCGATCGCGGTATTCTGGGTTTTGCGGAAAATATGAGCAATCCCTTATCTTTCCTGTATAAGTAATTCATTTTGGTGCTTGCACCATTGGGAAGTTCCTCATGCCTTGCCCTTTTTTCAATTGAAGTCATTACGATTAGGTGTCGGCTCTTGTTGCACAAAAGAAAAACGCGAGTACTTAACTGCATCGGTAGGAGGATAATCTGCCGACACTGCAATTAACCCAATTTTTATATCCTCAAAATAAGCAATCCAATCACTGCAAAACTGTACTGTAACCTCGCTCTTATCTTATAAAGACAGCATAGGGCAACGGCAGGGGGAACGCGAGTGTGGAATTGCCGATGTTACAGATGGCGATCGCTGCACCAATGCCCTACTCAGTTAATAATTCTTTATTAGGAAAATTATCAGCTTTAGGGTTATGTAATTAATGTTAAAACACTTCTGTTGTGTGTTAAATTTACTCACAAACGCTTATTAGCATCTGTCGTAACCAAGAATTTGCCTGATCCTGCTGTATAAGTTTGCTCCACAGCATTGAAATCATCCACGGTTGAGTTTGTACAGGAAGTTCAAAAATTTCTAATGCACCTTGATATGCCAATGGTGTTACTAATCGTGATGGAACAGCAGCAACCAAGTCAGTTGATGAAATGATTGCTGGTAGCACAAGTAAGTGAGGAGTCGTCAAAACAATTCGGCGCTGGAGGTGGCATTGGGCAAGTGCTTTATCGATTTCACCAACTTCATCTTGTCTGAGAGTGAAAAGAGCATGAAGAAAACTAGCGAAAAATTCTGGTGTAATAACGTCTTGGGAGAGAATGGGATGTCCAAGACGACAGATGCCTACAAAGTGTTCTGGAAATAATGGCATTTGCATTGTTTGCCTGGGTGGGTCTTGGAAAACACCCAAGGCTAGATCAATCTCTCGTCGCTCTAATAATTCTCCCACAAAGTCTTTTGCAAAACCAATTAATCGAAAATTAATGCTTGGTGCAATTCGACGACAAACTTCTAGAAGCTTGGGCATGACAACAAAGCTAGTGTAATCTGAACTGCCAATTGTAAAAGTACTTTTAGAAGTAGTAGAGTCAAATGTTTGGCTGGCTTCCAATGTCTGCCGAATTTGTTGTAAAGCAGCTTTTATACCTTGGGCAACTTCCAGAGCTTTTGCTGTGGGTTGCATTTGTCTGCCAATTCGGATAAATAATTCATCTTGGAATAGTATGCGTAACCTTGCAAGTGCTGCACTCATAGCCGGTTGCCCTAAATACAATCGTGTTGCTGCTGCTGTTACACTCCTTTCTTCAAAAAGTGCTTCAAAGGCGACCAGAAGGTTCAGATCAATGGCAGACAAATCTATTAATCCCATCGATTAAATATATTATTTCAATCAATTTGATTAATTTAGAACATTTCAGTAAAGTGAAACTGAAAGTTGTGAAAAGTTATTAAAATGATAAACCAGAAAAAGATTGCTGTAGTAACAGGTAGCAATCGCGGGTTAGGATATGCCATAGCTCGTAAATTGTCCCAAATTGGCATCCATGTTGTTCTAGCGAGTCGTAACCAAACAGATGGTCTTGCTGTTAAAGAGCAATTATCTAGTGAAGGACTTGATGTGAACTATCACACACTGGACGTTACGAGTGATTTGAATGTGGCACAGTTTGTTCAATGGCTAAGAGAAACCTACGGCAGGGTAGATATTTTGGTGAACAATGCCGGCATCAATCCTACAACCAAGCCAGAGGAATCTAGTTTATTGACAGTTCAACTAGAAACGATGCGCTCTACATTTGACACCAATGTTCTAGCGCTCCTGAGAATTTCTCAAGCATTAATTCCATTGATGAATGTTCACAACTACGGTCGCATCGTCAATGTCTCAACCGAAATGGCATCTCTGGCTGCAATTAATAATGATTACTACCCAATAGCACCTTCCTATCGACTATCCAAACTAGGGGTGAACGGGCTAACTGTACTTCTGGCAAAGGAACTCCTTGGTAGTAATATTCTCGTTAATGCTTATTCTCCAGGTTGGATGAAAACTGACATGGGAGGAGAGAATGCGCCGTTTACAGCAGACCAAGGAGCCGAAACTGCTGTTTATTTAGCAACACTTCCAGATGGAGGAGCGCAAGGAAAGTTTTTTGCAGAGATGCGTCAGTTTGGCGGCCCCATACAATTACAGTGGTAAATCTAGATGAAAAATAGTGCTTTGATTTCCATTGAACTGTATTAGGGAGAAATAGCAATGAAGGTCAGCTTTATCGGTTATGGCAGCATGGCAGAGTCTTTAAGTTCACATTGGGTAGGAAAACACGAGCTATTTATTGCAGGTTGAGATTCTAGCAAAGCACAGAGTTTGGCAAGTAGGCTGACTCAGGGGACAAAAGCTGGTTCCCTTGTAGAGGCAGCAGAGTTTGGTGAAGTCATTGTTCTAGCGACTCCTCACTAAGCAGTATTTGAAGCTATGGAAGCAGCTGGAGGAAGTGAAGCTTTTGCAAACAAGATTCTATTAGACATAAACAATCCTGTTGACCCCTCTAATGTTGATTACTTAACGAAAACTTATGATGGAGTATCACTATCAGAAGCGATCGCTGCTTATTCTCCCAAGGCTAAGGTAGTGAAGGCGTTCAATATGTGTCAGGCAAAAGTTTGGCATTAACGCCCTTTGAGTTCAAGCTTCACACCCTCGATGAAATTAATTTGGCACTGTGACAAATAAAAACTCACTGTACATATATCAAGAAATTAGGTAAAACGATGTCAAAGTCTCTGTGTATATATATTTGAGTGTTTTTTCTGACTGATTTTTGTCTAAGTCTATATAGTAAAAAGCGGGATACACCACAGTTGTACCCGCTTTTTACTATGATTGATCAAGGGTATATCGGACACTAGAATTTTGTGGTGTTGAAATTACTCTGCACCGATGGCACGAGCAATAATGACCAGCTTTACCAAAGTAGTGTGTTAACTCCAAGAGCGATCGCTCTTTCGATTCAGCCCCAGTATGAATCCCCAGTGAATGCATCAAAGCCACCGTCACCTCGCCAATCCCGTAAAACTTTTCAATTCTTTGTTGCTCTATAAAGGCGATTGCGTCCTCCGGTAAAATCACCGTTAGTCCGTTGGGTTTATTTTGACCTGATGCCATCTTTGCTAGGAACTTGTTAATCGAAACACCCGCAGTTGCTGTCAACTTCGTTTCTTGGAAAATTGCAGTTTTGATGTGTCTTGCAATGGTAGAAGCATACTTGGATGTTTTGCCTATTCTCAGTAACATCCAAGTATGTTTCATCGAGTGCTACTCCTTCAACTACATCGGTATAACGTTTGAATATGGAGAAATACGGTTCAGATAAAACCAAAACACTCGTAGAGACGGCGATTTATCGCGTCTCGAAAACCCAAAATTTTGTACGAGTAGCCCTTAACTGAACCGTATTGGAATATGGAGTGGATTTGAGCCGAAACTTCTCGAGAAACATCAAATCTTGGTCGAACGAAGATAAGGGAGGGGCAACGAGCGATAGCCGTTCGCGCTAGCGTCTCCAAATGAGAAAGCTTAAGCTTCTCTTCGAGACGCTTCGCGAACGCTTATCGCAACTACTGTTCGCGCAGCGTCTCCGATAGGAGAAGGCATCCATATCAACGTGAACTATCTTCCTAGTTCTAGCGACAGGTTCTTGTCCCAAGAGTAGCTCCACCATAAGCAGTCTCGCTTTTCACATACCATTTCCAAGCAAATAAAATCCTAAACTAGAAATCTTATAGTACACTAGCACTAGTTTAGAGTGAAAATTACCGTATCTGCATTGAATTTAATTGTTGGAGTATGATTGCCTACTTGTACATTGCCTAATCGTAGTTAATTTCTACTTTTCAACTGGAGCCTCAAACTGCAATGGCACTCTCACTAACTGCTAAGGGCAATTGCACTTGGTGTTTATTTAAGGGATATATCTGATTGGTTGATGCTGCTGAAAGCTCAAGTTAGATATGCTACTGCCAAAGTATTACTAATGACGAGGTTAAGAGTGGGATTACCTTCCGGATACCACTGTGGAAATCAAGTCTATGTATAAAAGTAGAACTGCATCTCACTATGAGCAACCAAATTACCGTTTTGGAATCCTGTTGGCATTCTTCTTCACCTTGGGGACAATCTATGCCCCCACTAGCAGTCCAAATCCAGGAAAAGGTTTTTTTACCAAATTTAAATTTATCAGGGTACTGCTGTGGCGTTCAGTGGTCTGGGCAGCAGTGGATTTATGCGATCGTCTCCAATCACATAAGGCTCTACTTATATAGCGAAGAATTTCACACAACAAACTTATTTGAAGACTCTAATGTTCCTACTCCAGCTTTTTGGCTAGGCGATGTGGTTGAGGCAAACATCAGTGAACAACCTTCACGCCGAATTATACAAGGAGTTTTTCGCCTGAAAGACAATTGGCTTTACGGTGTCGAGTCGCGTTCTCCAATTTTAGAACAGTCCGCGCTTTCACAAAGCCAATTTGTATGGCTGACCGATATTGACTTAGTGAGGTAAATACATGAGTGTCTTTAACTACTAATACTTAGTTAAATCAAGCGCGAGTCCTAAGCTGAATTCTCTTTTAACTATTAAATAATCAAAGATAATGTGGCTCAAATTTGGTGTAGCTCCAGATGGAGAATTAGTCTGTGTTGAAGATGTTGGTAGTGGTAAAACTGAGCTTTTATGCCCTTACTGTCAAGGTGAGCTAACTGCCAAAAAAGGTAAGGTCAAGCAACATCACTTTGCACATTCGTCAGCCACCTGCTTGCCTATAGCTAGCCGTAATTTTCCAATTTTACCACTGTACGATAATTTCAATATTTACCTATCACGCAAAGACTTAGCACAGTTAAAATTGTTGTGGAAGGAATATGGTTCAATCAATTATCCTATTAGCCCTGGCTTAGTTACTCCAGGGTTATTAAAAGCTGGAATGTTCCATAAAAACGTGTATTTAGCCCCTCCAGCTTATGAATTTACTAATTTAGGAAAAATTCCTGTTGGAGCGCTAGAATTCAGCTTGTTCAACGAAGTGCAAGAACCATTGTTGCTCAAAAAGCTGTTGAAACTGGAACTAGCGGCCAAATACGCCTTACACAAAAATGCACTTATGAAGTCATATTGCCTCACTGACTTAACACTTTATCGCGCTCAACTTCAGCGCATTTTATCTTGTACTCTATATTTTTTAGAGATTCAAACGCCTAAACGTAATTTGTACAAGATAGGAGTTACTACTAGACCCATCCAACAGCGATTGGCAGAAATAGAAACAAATTTACTTGCATATTATGAAACTGTTGATATTCAAGTATTAGGAACTTGGTCACACCGGGGTAATGTCGAACTTTACTTCAAACACCGCTATCAGGATTTCAATTATCGTATCGGCAGTTTAACCGAGTACTTCAAATTTGGTGTTGCCGATGCTAACGCTGCTCTACATGAGCTACAACAAATGAAAGCTAAAGTCCTTTCTCCAGTCGAAATAGACATTCTTAAGGACAACATTAGCTTATCTCAAGTTGCTATTTAACCCAGACTCATGCTCTACAACAGCCAAAAACTTAAGATTATAGTTGGGTTAAATATGGTTGAAGCTGCTTTCCTAACCTGGACAACAGCTACATCCTGAAAGTATCATTTATTACCTGCTCAACTGATTTGGAGAGAAGGAGGAAACAATCATTAAAGAACAGGCTTTAACTAAAAGCTTGATTTGAACTGCTGGCGTACTAGAGACGTTCCTATGGAAACAACCCTGGTTACAAAAAGTTTGTTGGCTAAAACATAGTTCAAACCGGAACAGTCCTGTATACTTTCCACTCGTACATTCATACCCCAAGTACCATGCTTGGTTGCAAAATACTATCTGTAGAGGAAATGCTAAAAAGAATCCTTCCTCGTCTAATGCAAACTTACCTCAGCCAGCAAAGCGATTGAATTCCAAACTAGGGCAAGTGGTGCTTTAGGAAGAACTATAGGTGGCTTCATCACTCAATTTACTGGGTCTTTCGGCATAGTGGAAGTGTTCGTTGTACCTAGAATATTACAATTAGCGGCACTTGTTCCACTTATTGTTAAAAAAGCTCAAGATAGTTAGAGTGAAATTTGTTATTTTATAGATGTGAACAAGCAATGTTGCACTCAGACTGAAAATTTTTCCACCCACAGAAAGAATTTCTCACTTAATCTATACTTTATACTTAAAAAAATTTGTTACATAGTGACAAAGTTTATAACAGTAAAGCAGGTTCTAGAAATCTGTTGTTACATAAGCTGATATGCATTTAGTTTGCAGTCTGGTTGTAACTTCTGTTTCCATATGCAATTTGAATGCCAATTAGCTTATCTGCTCCAAAACAGTTAAATTTCAAAATCTGAAAAAGTTACGATGCTCAAGGTAGACACATCAAAAATCAGCCCTCAACAAGTTAAAGCTTTCGAGCGAGATGGTGTTATTTGCGTCAAAAATGTGTTAAATGACATCTGGGTAGAACGGATGCGAACAGCCGTTGAAAAGAACTTATTAATCCCTAGTCCTTTGGATGTACAAGGCACCGAAAAAGCAGAAGGTCATGTGGAGCATAGCAGTAGTTTATGGATCAATGATGGTGATTTCCGTGCTTTGGCTTTTGAATCTCCCCTGGGGACGCTCGCTGCTCAAGTCTTGAAATCGAAAAAACTTAACTTTTTGGGTGACGGTTTCTTTGTTAAAAAGCCAAAAGCAGATAGCCGTGTCGGTTGGCATAATGACAAATCTTACTGGCCTATACAAGGCGACCAGTGTTGTAAAATTTGGCTGGCTTTAGATAGTGTCAACCAAGAAAATGGTAAATTAGAGTACATCAAAGGATCTCATCTATGGGGCAAAGAGTTACGTGAAGCATCTGATCCATTGTGGTTTGTAGAGCCAGAAGCTCACGAAATTTTATCCTGGGATATGGAGCCTGGAGATTGCTTGGTTCATCATTTTATGACAATTCATCATTCAGTAAAAAACACATCCTCTACAAGACGACGCGCGGTGGTGACCAATTGGACTGGTGATGATATAACTTATGAGCGCCGCCTGAATGCTTGGCCTTTCAGACCTGTTGAGGAAATTCATATCCCAGAATTTGAGTCACTCAAAGCAAAAAAAACTGGTGAGCCAATAGACTGCGACATCTTTCCGAGAGTTGAACTGCATTGCTAATTGGTGCAAATAAATAAATTTGATCAAATTGGGAAATGATTTGTACTAAATATTCAACTGCATACGATCATGCTTGAGTAGCCTGAAACTTTTTGTTAGTGAATAAACAATGATTAAGCCTCTATTGGTTAATGCTTATGATCCCAAGGGAGGAGCGGGAGCTGCTCGTGCTGCTTATCGGCTACATCAAGAACTACTGAGGCTAAAAATTGATTCTCAGATGCTAATTCAAGATAAAAGAATAGCTGACTCTACTGTGGTCAGTTCTCCTAATAAGGTAGCCAAAATAATATGGAAAGCTCGCCCGATTGTAAATGCTTTACCACTAAAACTTTATAGAAATAGACAACGTAAGCCTGAATTTTTTCGGCTTCAATGGCTCCCTAATACAGTTGCGTCGCAAATTGCTAGACTTGAGCCAGATATCATTAACCTGCATTGGATATGTGACGGATTTATACCAATTGAAGCACTGGCAAAATTCAATAAGCCGATTGTTTGGACATTTCATGATACGTGGGCATTCACAGGTGGATGCTGCTATTCTCTAGGGTGCGATCGCTATACAAAATCTTGTGGAAGTTGTCCTCAACTGGGTAGCAAGCATAGCTGGGATTTATCTCGCTGGGTTTGGCAGCGTAAAACTAAAGCATGGCAAAATCTCAAGCTTACTATTGTCGCTCCTAGTAATTGGCTTGCTGAATGTGCTAAATCCAGTTCACTATTTTCCAATAGTGATATCAGAGTTATTCCTCACGGGTTAGATATCAGCATTTATAAACCAACAAAGACTCAAGTAGCCAGAAACTTACTGAGCCTACCGCAAAATAAGCAACTAATTCTATTCGGAGCAATCAACGCAACTAGTAATTTCAGAAAAGGATTTGATCTATTGCAATCAGCGTTGCAAAGATTGAGTCAGTCTGAGTGGAAAGATCAGATTGAACTAATTGTTTTTGGCTCATCTCAACCTCAAGATTCAGTTGATTTAGGTTTTAAGGTACACTACTTAGGCAAAGTTGATGATGAGGATAAATTAGCACTTATTTATGCATCTGCGGATGTGATGATTGTGCCATCAATTGAAGAAGCTTATGGACTGACTGCTTGTGAATCCCTGTCTTGCGGCACACCTGTGGTTTGTTTTGATTCAACGGGACTCAAAGATATAGTCGAACATCAAAAAAATGGATATCGAGCGCAATGTTTTAGTTGTGATGACTTAGCAAATGGTATTATCTGGGTCATAGAGAACAAAGAGCGGCATCAAAAACTTTGCGATCGCGCTCGCGAGAAAGCCGAACAAGAATTTACTATCGAGCTACAAGCACATCGTTACCTATCCCTCTTTGAGGAAGTGGCTAACATTAATTTAACAACCACTAACTATGAATTAACAACCTTTTGAAAGCATTTGCCCTACTGCCCTTCTCCAAAAGGAGACGCTACGCGAATGGGCATCCTACGACGGGTGTAGGCAAAGCGATCGCTTTGCCTACACACTACAAGGAGAAGAACCTATACTGAGAAATTCATTATCAATTCTGCAACACCTTTTTATTACTGCCCAACGTTTCATTAATAGCCATCATTAATAACTCATTTAAAGGGATTCCCGCTGCTTTAGCCATAGAAGAAATCACACTTTTGGGTGCAAAAGAACAATACAAGCCGGCTTCTAAGAACCAAGGTTCTCCTTTTGGGTCGATCCGGAAGTCAAATAAACTGTAGTGGCGACAGCCTAAAACCTGATGGCACTTCTTCGCCACTTGCTGAACCTTTTGGGTGATCTGGTCGTTAGGGTCTACAATCCAAGACTTGATATTATCTTTAGCAGCGAAACCCAAGTTGCCATCGTCCGTTTGTTTGAGTTTATCAGCATGGCTGCGGATAGGTTTTTCGTAGGGGTCTAGCAGATACTCTTCAAGGGGTAAACCTACTAGCTCTCCGTCTTTGACAATGATGCCGCATCTAACCTCTCGACCGAGTTCGATGAATTCTTCTACTATAATCTCCGAAGCATATTCAAATGCTTTCTTCAGAGCAGCGTCATAGTCAGTAGCCTCTTTGACTAAGGTCACCCCTAATGAGTTGTCGGAACTTACGGGTTTGATGATTGCTGGAGGTGTAATTGTCGGAACATCTCCTTGACGAAGCAGTTCTCCACGAGGCACTTTCACCCCTGCGGCTTCAACAATTGCTTTGGCTCTGGCTTTGTGGGCCGTTATTGCCATAATATCCGGAGTATTGCCTATGTAAGGAATCTTCAACAGGTCGAATAAAGCCCGGTAGTTAGTCATTCCCGGAATACAAAACATTTGTGGTAACACTAGGTCAATGTTTTGCGCTGTTATAAACTGTATAGCTTCAAACAAAGGCATCGGTTTGGCGACAGCGATATCTTCTGGACTGAGGGAGGTAGGAAATCGCCAGTGGTGATCAGGTGTGATGTATGCAATCTGAAAGTCATAGCGCGATCGCTCTGCTGTTGCTGTTAGACAGTCTTGAGCATAAAGCCGTGACAAATTACAGTAAAAATCATCTTGTGCAGACCCAACTAAATGAAGGATACGAAGTAATGACATAATTCATTTGCCTATGTAATTTTATAACTGGAGTTTAATTGTTCATGAATTTGTAGCACAACACGACTTATAAAAGCAGTTTTTCCTCACTGAGTTGAGCAAAATATGTAACGGCTAGGATGTAATCTTATCAAGTTCATTAAGAATATTGATATCTATATCAATGTCAAATTTTCGGGCGAAGTGAGCAGATGAAGCGAGCAAATTTGGCAAATCTTCCATCAGCAATGTCTTTGGATGACATCCGGAGGCTGACCAATCAATATAGCGGCGACGGTCATTTTTTAATTTCAGGTGAGGTGCATTAGCAAGTACAGTTTGAAAATACGACTCATCTGCATACTTAATCTTACTGTAGTACAAGGTTAATGCATTTTTCTGGCTGTGAAAATCAATAATGTAATTAGCAGCTTTGCGATTAGCACAAAACCATTGACTACCACTGAAGCAAGCAAGTTTTTTTGAAAATGGCAGGAAAGGTTTTGTTAATAGCGGATGATCTAAGGATATTTCCAGATTTTTGAAGTAATGAAAAGAAAACGACTTTGTACAGTATCGTTGATAGGAATTTTTCTGCCATAACATATTGGGTTTTAAATCTTGTTTATAAGTCTTATACGTGATTTGTTCATACTGAATATAAACATCGTATGGATTTGATGTCAGATCATCCAATATTTGCCTTGCAGTTTTAATGGGATAGTCTGCTCCACTTAGTAATACAAACCAATCTGGTGCATCTGCTACTTCGTACATTAGTTTAAGTGCTTTTCCTGTAGCCTCTACAACAGAAAAACCTGCCCATTCAGTCTGTAAGTGAGGGCGTACCAATAAAACATTTTTTGGTAGCTTATCTACAGATAAATCACATTTCGAAAAATCATGATGACAAACAATCAAAGGATAATTGAACATGCTATTTAACTTATTAATTAGCCTGTTCAATTGTAAATTATTCCTATGAGTTATTAAAATAAAACCTATTAAATTCCTATAATTAGACATTTTCTCTATTTTTCGTGAAAATCTTGCTGTGTATTAGGTGAATAAGCACCCAATAATTAACAGATGGATTTAGGCTTAATCACATTCATTTTTACCCAATTAAAAGGAAGCGAACACCAAAAAATAAGTTAGGACTAAATTACTTTAAAATCCACATAAATTAATCTAAATTTTGCTGAGATTTACACTACATAATCAAGATTAATGTTGCGTAACATTTACAGTACTTTCCTGTAAATATTCCACGCTGCGGGGCAGAGTCTCCCTGCCCTCACGTTCTGTGGTTATTGCGTGAAAATTGCTGTAATTGTATGTGATTTTTATTAGTGTCTCTGAAATGAAAAACAAAAACACTAAAACAAGATGAAAATAATCTTTTAATCGCCATCTAATTCCACTAGTTTGCCAATGTTGAAGTCTATTTTTACCCATCCTTTGAGTTGTTGCAGATTTTTCAGCAAAAGTAAGGGAATTTGCCAGTGATACAAAGTCAAAAATGGTAGAGGATCATCAAGCTGATAAATAGCATCAGTTCCCCTTACTAGGATATTCACCCGTGTTTGCAATTGTTTCCAGGAACGGATACCAGTTAGTCGCCAGATTTCGTGATATATCCAGTAAGTGGGCTTGCTACTGGCTAGGGGTTCTAGAGGTGCAGGTAGGGGAGTTTTACCAAAATAGGCATTTGCAACACCGGGATGATTGTAAAATATGGTGATTGCCGAATGAGTCCGGGGATTGCATTCAATGGCGTAAACTGTACCGTCTTCGGCTTGGATAAAGTCGAAAGAAACTTGTCCAGTCAGGCGCAAACTTTTGACGAAGTGTTGCACCCATGCACGAATTTGGGGATTTTCGACGTTTTCATAGTTGATTTGAAATGCAGAAGAGTGACAACAGCAATGCAATCTTAATTCCCCATCCCGGACTGTACTATGTGTACAGAACTCTTTGCCAGGAATAAACTCTTGCATAATCCAAGGTTTTTCTGGACTGATGGGTAAACTATTGACAAAGGCTGCTGTCTCTTCTGGAGTATCGCAAGGAAGTTTGGTTAAATTTAAGCGCCGAACGGAGTCGTAATCAATACTTTTAAGAATATATTTGCGGGTTTCTTGACTAAAGTCAAAATTAATAACCTGTTGAGGATCTGTGATCTTAAATGATTTGGGGACAGATAAACCAAGCGATCGCGCCTGATCGGTGAAGGCAAATTTATCATCCAACATCTTGGTTATATCTGCATCAAAATGGAAGACTTCGCAGTATTCTGATAATGTAGGCTTTGCTAAAGAGTCATAGTAGCTAGCTACGGGACTGCACACAGGTACATAAACGTCAACCTTTTCTTTCTTGACGATTTCCACTAGTGCCTGGATATAGCCTTCTGGATCTTCTTGCGGAGCAGGAACTGTATAAAAACGACTCACCGCCTTTGAGAATCTATGGCCAGACAACCAGTATTTGTGACCTTCAATCAGAATAACTCTGTGTCCTGCCGCATGGAAGGAACGCGCAAGTTGCAATGCTTTAGTCATCTTGGCTCCACTTACCAAGATAGTCTGAGGATGAGCAGCTACGACAGCTTTTTTCGTAAACGGCGATCGCACAATACCCCACAGCAAAGATACCAACACTATCAAAGCATTGAACGGCAAGGCTATTAGTAATAATGTCAGAGTACCTATAGTCTTGAATAGAGCCACTATCTTTACCCTCACACCCGTTGAAGGCATTGTAGATTGAGGCAGAGATAAAGAGATTGATTGTGCCATAAGTCTTTCCTTTGTGTTTATTGTAGAGACGTTGCAATGCAACGTCTCTACTTCGTTACGCTACGCGTCTAATCAAAGTCACACCATCTCGTATGGGTAACAGAACTTGTTCTACACGAGGATCGGCGGCGACTACATGGTTAAACTGAGCGATCGCTTCACCATTGGCGGTGCGTTGTTCGGGTGGTAGGTAAACTTGTCCCTGCAACAAAGTGTTATCCACGCAGATTAAACCGTCAGGAGTTAGTAACTGACTATCCAAGATAGTCTGGAAGTACTCTACATACTCCTTTTTATCGGCATCAATGAAAATCAGATCAAATGATTCTTTTCTTGCTGCTAACTTGTGGAGTGTTTCTAGGGCAGGTGCTACTTCTACAACGATTTTGTTGCCGTGGGGAGACTCAGCAAAACAAGCTTGAGCAAATTGGGCTACATAGGGGTCTACTTCACAACCTATTAATTGTCCATCGCTTGGTAGTGCCTCTGCCATTGCCAAGGCTGAATATCCTGTGAACATTCCTACTTCTAGAATGCGCTTTGCCTTGGTCATGTGAACAAACATTTTCAATGTCTGTCCTTCAAGATGTCCAGAGAGCATCTCCTGCTCTAATTGACGCACCGTTTCACCATCACTGAAGCGTTTGCTCCAGTCTTCTTTACTAGTTTTTTGCGCCAAAGCTGTCAATGCGCTCGATTCGGGCGTGGTGTAATCATCCAAATAGGGATCTAAACCCGTCGCTAATTGAACTCCCTGACGGAGAGAATCTAATATCTCTACGGGAATATTGCTCTCTTCTGCTAATTTAAGGGTTTGCTGTAGCTGCGCTACTAAGATGCTGTGTGGCGTTATCGGCCTAGCTGTTTCTCGTCCTAAAACACTCGTCATATCTTTACACCCCCAAGAGTTGAGCTTCTTGACTTTCAATGTAAGCGTCAACACCTTCTCCACCACGTGGGTATTTAGCACAAAGACGTTTATGTTCAGCTAAGGCAGCATCAAGTTCTTCACGAGTCAGATCATTAACAAAGATGCACTCACCAATCGGCCGAGGCATGGCTGCGCGTTGTTTGCCGTCTCGTGTCAAGCTAATAGACTGGGTAGCGTACCACAATAAATCGCCATCTAGTAGAGGATGATCGAGTGATAAACCTATACGGCTCATCAAGTCCAGGATGCGATCGCGCTCCTCTGTTGGAATATAGCCGCGTTGTGCTGCAATGGTTGCAGACAAGGCCATATCTATATTGACGGCATGACCATGATATAAAGGTACGTGCGGCGCTAATTCTAGGGTGGGACTCCAGGTGTGACCGTAAGCAATGACGCGATCGAGGTCTATTTCATGCAAGTTTGGAGTCTCTAACTCCAACATGGTTTTGATTGCCTCATAGTTGAGTTTATGGGCAATTTCTTTGAGTTCTGGTGTACCATTCACGTGTCCAAAGTGAGTGGAAAGCAGCTCTTCGCCATATTCGTATAGCAGTTCAAAGACTTGCGAGTTCGCAACTACAGCAATTTTCACTAACTCTGCCATACCATTACGAACTTGAGCCGTTGGCAAGGTTTTCAAAAATGAGAAATCAAGGATAACTTTCAAAGGTGCATGATATGCTCCCAAGCGATTTTTCAACTTGCGATGATTAACTGCTACCTTAATCGCTACACCTGCATCGATTAAACCAATCAACGTTGTAGGAATGCGAATATAGTTACTCTTGCGACGGTAAGCAGCGCAAGCAAACCCAGCCACATCAGTAATTAGACCACCACCAACAACTAAGACTGGTTCCTTACGAACTAAGCCAAAATCCGAAAAAGCATCAACAATTTTTTCAAAGCTTGCAAGGGTTTTAGCTGGCTCTGTAATGATGATGGGAAATACTGTGAGTTCAATATCATAGTGTTTAAAATATGACTTAATCTGCTTCCCATAAAGCTCATAGACATTGGCATCAATTACAGTCAGACAGCGACCAAATTTCGCATAGCTATCTGCTATTTCTCTATTTTTAATATCAAAAGCACCATTCACATAGACAAGACTAAAATCGATTTTTTCGTACCCTTGCACGTGAAACGCAGCTTCTGTAGCTTCAAACGATGCTTGAACATTATTCATGTTTGTTGACCTTTATTACAACTAAAAAATTGTGAGATTTCGGTAATAATTCCGATTTACCCTAATGCATGCCCACAAAAAATTATGCTCTTTATCGTTTTAGACTAAAGGCATGACAAAATTAGCTTTCAATAAAAAGCTAACACTTATTGCAGACTAGCAATGTTATTAAACAACATCATCCATTTGAGTAAATTCTGTAAGTGGGTTAACCTCTCATTCGGCTTAACCTCAAGCTAGTCAACTAGTCCCATTAGCAATATCTTGTCATAACACTGCACTCTTCCGGGATTATTGACTTTAAATTTGGGAAATTTATCTGAATTCAGATTTATTCCACTATGTTTAACTCTAGTGGCTTTCCAAATGTACGATTCCGCAAAAATTCTAGCCGACAAAACTTCTCGTATCGTTGATCTCCAAGCTTCAATTTAAGATTAGAACCCTGATTAACCGTTAGCTCGCTGTTTTTTAACATTAGCATCAAACCTTATATCACTAAACTCGCTACATTCTGTTTAAGTCAGAATGACAGTGGATTTTAAGGAAGTTAACTGGAATTTAAATTAACTCCACTCATTAGATTTTGGAAAACTCCTATCTTAAGAAACTATTCATATTGTCTATTTCCAGGCTTTCATTTGAGATTACAGTCATAATTACCCCTCAAATCGCTATTTTTAGCATTAGTCTCGACTATAAAATGGCTAAAAACGAACAGAACTCACTACACTCTATTCAGAATGAGAGTAAAGTTCAGTTACTACTTAGTAAAATTACTGCTCAGTACTCAAATACATACGTCAGTAACTCATAAAAACTCAGAATTTAGATATATTCTGAGTTGTTAGTAATAAAACTTCAACTCTATTAAGGAGCGGTTGTGTGTAAAAAAAAATTTAACCTAGCTGATTTGGCTTTTTCGGTCTAAATTTAAGCTGTTCAAGCTTAAACCAGCAAATAATCTACTGGTTGTTAACTTAGAAGCACAATACAAATCATAACATTAGAACAATACAAATCATAACATATGCAAATTAATTCAAGTCAATCCACCATCTGGAGTGTACTAGTTAAAAATATTTCTTTTCTAAAATGTGTCTATGGCTATATACTTTTATACAATGTTTGTATCTAAAGAAGTATTGGTTAACATTACTAATTGTGATATGTGCGTTTAGTAAATGAAGTGTGAAATTACGGGTCTAAAGGTGTTGGAAATGAAAGAATCCAGGAGTCAGAATACTCCATACTTGATTCAGGGGTTGCAAGTGTGGATATCTTTTTTTTGTTCTCCACGATTCATCCATCCTGCGAGTGACGCTCCTAACTTAGCTACAGCTACGAAGATAGGCAGTTCTTTTATGGCTCTTAACCCGTCTACCGGACTGCTTTACCAGTCGCACAAAATACCTTTCCTGTTATTCTGGCTCAGCTCGGCTGCACCCTTAAGAGCGGGACGCTACGCGTAGCTTGCTTCCCCGGAGGGGTACGGCTAGGCTCAGGACAGGCTTGGTGACCACCTGACTTATAAATTCTTTTTCGGTAAAGAATTACTTCTTTCCCTGTACCCTTTATTTCATTCGTCAGATTAGGATAAGCCTAATTTAGAATTTATGTTTCTAATTTTTCGTAAGAATACGTAATAATTTACACGTTTCTCTTAAACAAGAACTATTATATAAACCCATTAGTTGTCTGAAATGAGGTCTTGCTGGTGTTGCAGAGATTTTTGGCTGAAACTTATTACATATAAGCTATCGTATATAGTTATACAATTATTTTGCAAAGTACCCTGCGAGGTACTGTTCATTCTCAAGAGACCTATTTGAAAATACTGAGTAAGTAATTTACTTTAGACGACAAACCAAGGAGACACCGTTTGTATTTGTTTTTCTACTGCTTGCAAAAGTGGAGTTAAAGCCACGTACACCATAACTTAGTTTCAAAAGGACAATATCTTGGATGGCTCGAAACAAAAAGAAATCAGGTGCATTGAAGTGTGAGCATCCACTGTACTCTAGATGCCCGATTTGTTGTATCGTCCCGCCGCATATGCTGGAGAATGTCGCTGTAAACGGTACTCAAGACCAGCGTACTTGGGCTTTTCACACATTAAATGTGTCGGCACAACTTCGGGGTAGACGAGACGTTGTAGGTAACGTCTCATTTGCACCGTCTCCTGGTGTGAAGCGTCGTACTATCTACGATGCTAAAAATGGTCAGCAACTCCCTGGTACACTCGTACGAGGAGAAGGCGATCCTCCCAGCAGTGATGAAGCAGTGAATGAGGCTTACGATGCTGCTGGTGCTACTTATGACTTGTTTTATGAGTTATTTGATCGCAATTCTATTGATGATAAAGGACTGCGTTTAGACTCTACTGTGCATTATGGAGTCAAGTATGACAACGCCTTTTGGAATGGCGACCAAATGGTTTACGGTGATGGAGACGAACAAATATTCCAGCGTTTTACTAAATGCATTGATGTGATTGGACATGAGCTTGCTCACGGTGTGACTCAGTTTGAAGCGGGGTTACAATATTATGGCGAAGCAGGGGCGCTCAATGAGTCTTTTTCTGATGTTTTTGGCTCCTTGGTAAAACAAAAGGCAAGAAACCAGACTGTTCAAGAGGCAGACTGGCTCATTGGAGAGGGTCTTTTAGCTCCGACTGTCAAAGGTATCGGCATTCGCTCTTTGAAAGAACCAGGAACAGCATATGATGACTCTGTGCTGGGTAAAGATCCGCAGCCAGCCCATACAAAAGAGCAGTATACGGGGGTTGAGGATAATGCTGGTGTGCATATTAACTCAGGAATTCCCAACTATGCCTTTTATTTAACAGCAATTGAGATTGGCGGCTATGCTTGGGAGAAAGCTGGTAAAATCTGGTACATAAGTCTACGCGATCGCTTGCGTGCTAAAGCAGATTTTAAAAAAGCCGCTAATACAACTATCCAAGTCGCTAGCGAACTCTACGGCAATGGCAGTCTTGAGCAGAAAGCAGTACAGAACGCTTGGCAAAAGGTAGGAGTTTTGTAGATAGGGGTCAAGGGTCAAAAGTCAAGAGTCAAGGGTCAAGGGTCAAGGGTCAAGAGTCATTACTTAGTATTTATCTAGAACGGCAAAACTAACTGGAAAGGTGAAACTAAAGGCTTAATTACGTATGCGTCTTAGAAAATATCAAACGAGTTTACTATGCTTCAACCTACCTCTAGCAAGTTTTACCGCTCTAAGTATTTATTACCCTTGTCCCCCACTCTCCCACTATCACGCTCAGCACTGTTAAACTGGCAATTGTCCCCCTTGAAAGCACGACGGAGAGCAAAAAATGCGGATCTCGTTTGAACGCACAGGCGGCTTTGCAGGGATAAGCAAGAAAACAACTGTTGATACAGCCAATCTTCCATTTAAAGAAGCTAAAGAACTGCCTCAATTAGTAGAAGTTGCTGATTTATTTAGACTACCTGAACAAATTACCTCACCTAACCCCCAGAGCGATCGCTTTCAGTATAAGTTGACGGTAGAAGATAACGGTAAACAGCATACTGTGACAGTCAGTGAGGCAGCATTACCAGGAACCTTAAGACCGTTGATTGAATGGCTAAATAACATTGCACAGAAAAAGTAGGGAGATGAGAAAGATAAGGGGAAGAGGAGCAGAGGAGTAAAGGAGCGGAAGGGAAAAAGGCTGCAAGAGAAATTAGCATATTCCCCTTATCTCCTTTGCTTCCTATTCCCCATCTTATTACTGACTCCTAACTCCTAACTCAGCACGCTGCTCAACGTTCCGCTTCCGCTAACAGCACTCTCAACGCCCTTACAAAACTTCCCAAGCGGTTCCTTTGTAGCCGTATTGAAAAATTTCTGGATGCAAAATTTCTGCCAAAATTTCTAAGGAATCTACAAGTCTTGGCCCTGGACGGTTGAAGTAAGAATTGCCATCAGTGATGTAAACTCTACCTTTTTTGCTGGCTTGCAATTTTTCCCACTCTGGAAGTTTGGTTAACAACTCGGCTTCTTGCTGAGTACGATTTAAATCAAAACCGCAAGGCATAAAAATAATTATGTCTGGATTGCTTGTTATGAGTGTTTCCCAAGGCAAGATAGGAGAAGGTTTACCTGTAACGCTAAACAGTGATTGTCCTCCTGCCAAGTTGACTAATTCGGGAATCCAATTCGCAGCAGTCATTAAAGGATCAGTCCACTCGATACAGGCAACGGTGGGCAGTTCATTTAAAGCAAGCCCCTGAATCTTTTGTTGACAAATTTTAACGCGAGCTTCTAAATTTTCTAGTACTTTTACGGTGTCTACCCCGAAGGCGTTCCCCACGCGTTCAATATCAGCCCAAACATCTTTAAGAATATTAGGTTGTAGGGAAATAATTTCGGGTTTGCTGTCGATGAGTGTGGCAACAGCTTTTTCAACTTCGTGTAAACTGACGGCACAGACATCACACTGGTCTTGCGTGAGAATATGGGTAGGTTGCAATTGCTCTAAAACATCTGTTTTGATCTCGTAAATACTCAGTGCAGATTGCAACAAATTATTCACATCATTGTGAATTTCGCTGCTGGAAGCATTGCTGTTTAACCGTGCTTGGGTACAAATAGGTCGATTTTTGATTTCTGGAGGGTAGTCACATTCGTGCGATCGCCCTACAATAGCATTCACTAACCCCAGTGTCGCTAAAATTTCTGTTCCACCAGGAATCAGCGAGACGATTCTCACACTACTATCGGTCATTGCTCCAGCTCCACAACAGCTAAATATTGCCTCAATTTTGGCAAAGTTCAAGTCATTCTGTATCTTTCTTCAGGAGAGTGCTAGGTTTTTGCTAGCCAGTACTGAGCAGCAAATTAACTTTACTGCGAATTAACTGAGTGAGCGTAAGTAAGTAGATATAATTATACCAATTTGAAAAAAGAATGTGACAAATAGACCATCTGTAGAGACGCGATGAATCGCGTCTTCATCCAGGGATGTGTTGCAATCATTAATTGAATTGGTATTATCACAAAAATCAGGCTTAGCAGTCAACAATAGTTGGATTTTTGTAGTAAATATAACTAAAGAAACTTGTTAAAGAAGTTACATACAATTGATATTGTATTCATCGTGGGTTGTAGAGATATTGTTGATAATTAGTTTTTGTACTCAACCAAATCATCCTAATTTACGTTTATAAGAGAATATATTACTTTTCCATCAAGCGGATATGAAGCAGCTTTTTTCCTGAGCCTATTTGTGAAGCTGCTCTATTGGTGACAAGGATGACATATGAATTAATCAAGATTCTGCTATTGTTTGGCAACTATAGAGAAATTGGAGCGACAAACCCAACTGCTCCCAAATTCAGCAGCAATTTTGGTTTAGTGCATTCGATGCTTTCTGAATTAGGGCAGAACGACTCTAAATCCCAGTTCGAGTTTCAGCTGATTCAGGCTGAGGAATTACCGGAGGGAATGTCTGCTTTACAAAGCACATCTATCGATGTAGTTATCTTGAGCTTATCATTCCAAAATGCTCAGGATTTAGAAATTATCTCTTGTGTGCGATCGCTTGCTGCCAATATTGCAATTGTTGTACTGAGTGATATCGAGGATGAAGCTCGCGGCTTACAAGCCATAAGCATGGGTGTACAAGATTATTTAGTTATCAGCGATACAACACCTAATATATTGAGATGGAGGTTGCTTTGTGCAATTAAGCGACAGCGCCATCAACACCAAGAAAAAGAAAACACTCTCGCTCAGCCGCATAGAAGTGATGAGCTAACACATTTATCTAACTTGCATGACAATCAAATTAAGCCACATCGCTTATTGGATGCAAATCTCCCTGGTATATTTCTGCACAAAGAAGGTACTATTTTAGACGCTAATTATAATCTAGCAAAAATGACTGGCTATGAAGTTGCAGAACTGATTGGCAAAAACAGTTTGGAACTCGTTACTCCAGAATCACAGAATTTCTTAAGAAGGAATATACTTTCTGGGTATGAAAAACCCTACGAAGTCATTGTAGTTAGAAAAGATGGTTCTACTTTTCCCGTAGAGATGCAAAGCAAAATTACTTCTGTCAGAGAGCAAGCCATACAGGTATTAGCTGTTAAAGATATTACAGAGCGCAAGCAAGCTCAAGATGCTTTACATAGCAGAGAAAATAGATGGCGAAAACAAAGCCAGACGCTTGTGGAACTGGCAAGAAGCAAAACATTTCAGCAAGGCAATCTCAATGCGGCATTAAGAGAAATAACGGAAACTGCGACTAAAACGCTTTCATTGGATCGAGTTGGCGTGTGGCTATACAACGAAGACCACTCCAAAATTGAATGTATCGATGTGTATGATAGAAGTACTAAGGAGCATACGTCTGGTTCGTCGCGTTTGCGGGCAAATTATCCTGCTTATTTCCAAGCTTTAGAAGAGGAACATAGCATTGCCGCCGAGAATGCCCAAACTGATATAAGAACTAAAGAATTATCTCAGTCTTATCTTTCTGTGTTGGGCATCACATCTCTATTAGAGGCTCCGATTTGGCTGGAGGGCTGTTTAGTAGGTGTAGTGTGTTATGAACATATTGGCAAAGTTCGCCAATGGACTTTAGAGGAAGAGAATTTTGCTGGCTCGATTGCAGATTTTGTGACACTGGCAATAGAAGCAAGCGAGCGCAACGCTGCACAAGAAGCATTGCAACAGAGTGAGGCTCAATTTCGAGCGATTTTTGAGCGTTCCTCTATTGGCATTGGACTTATAGATATGAAAGCACAGATAGTAGATACCAATCCAGCGCTGTGTAATATCTTGGGATACTGCCAAGAAGAGCTACGGGGCAAGCGCTTTATAAATTACATTGCAACACAACGGGGAGATTTAGAGCTTTACAAACAACTGATATCCGGAATTCGCACAGATACAGAGCGGGTTGCCGCAAGACATCGCATTGAGATGGAACGACGCTGCCTGCATCGAGATGGTAGTTTAGTTTGGACTCATATTTCTGTTTCTATCATTCCCGACAAAAATGGTGAACCGGAGTTGTTTCTGGCAATGATTGAGGACATTACTGAGCGCAAGCAAACAGAATTGAGACTGCGTGCGTCTCAAGAGGCAGCAGAAGCCGGAAGTCGAGCAAAAAGTGAATTTTTAGCAACTATGAGCCACGAACTACGAACGCCTCTGAATGCAATTATGGGTTTGTCACAGTTGCTACAAGAAGCAATGGTTGGCTCTCTGAATGAAAAACAAAAAGAATATATAAATTGCATATATAGTAGTGGTGAACACCTGCTGGAACTGATTAACGATATCCTGGACTTATCTAAAATAGAAGCAGGCAAAGAAGAACTATTACTGTTACCTTTGTCAGTGTCAGAGTTATCTAATTATGCTATATCGGCAGTACGCGATCGCGCTTTAGAAAAGGGATTACAACTCACCTGTGAAATTGATCCAAAAGTAGATATTTGCATTGCTGATGAGCGACGTATTAAGCAAATGTTGCTAAATCTGCTCACTAATGCCATTAAATTTACCCCAGCCGGTCAGGTATCGCTGCAAGTGAAAAAAGTAGTGCAAGGTATTGCTTTTACAGTGTCAGATACGGGAATTGGCATCGACTCAAGTCAGTTTCAATTTTTATTTGAACCTTTTCAACAGCTTGACAGCCACTTAAATCGTCAATATGAAGGAACTGGTTTAGGTTTAGCCTTAACGCGTAAGCTAGCACGTTTGCACGGTGGAGATGTGACTGTAACATCGACTTTAGGACAAGGCAGTCAGTTTACCCTATTCATACCCAATTCAGAGCATCAGGTAGAGAGTGAAAGTGAATTGCTGCACTGCTTTCTCCCCTCCTTTTCCACTCCCACGACTCAACGCATTTTACTTATCGAAAACGAGGAAAACACCGCCATATTATTGCAAGATTATCTCCAAACAATTGGCTATCAAACCGAATGGATAGATAATAGTAATAATTTTTTGAACAATGTGCAGAACCTACAGCCTGATTTAATTTTCTTGGATATCGAGTTAGTAGAGGATATTAGCGGCTGTAATTTACTCAATATTCTCAAATAAGAAGCTTCTTTACAACATTTACCTGTGGTAATAATTAGCTCTAGTAACCCATTTGATAAAGATTTTATGCTACTAGCTGGTGCTAATGACTATCTAATTAAACCAATTCGCATAGTTCAACTAGAGTCAATACTGATGCGATATTTAAGCTAAATATTATGTCTTTTTTATTAAATCGGATGAATCTAATTTTCTCCTCATGATCACATGAAGAATACCAGCTTCTTCAAAAACTTCTCCTTCTTCTACGAAATTCAATTTTTGGTATAAATTTTTTATATACTCTTGGGCATGAATCACGACTTCTAGAATATTTTTGCTAGCTATTACCTCTAGAGCCTTTTCCATAATTTTTTTACCAATACCTTGACCTCTAGCTGTATGCAAAACGGCAAGCCTTTCTAGCTTGGCAGTTTTACCATCTAAATATCTAATCCTAGCAGTACCTACAGCTTGTTGATTTAAATAAGCAATCAAATGCTCAGAAATTTCATCTTTGCCATCAAATTCTAAAGCAGGATCTACTCCTTGTTCTTGTTGGAAAACTGATTTTCTAATTGCTTGAATTGCCGGAAAATCTTGAGGTAAATCTGCGACTCTTATAACTAAATTACTCATCTAGCGATATTAGTAGTTGAATTATAAAATTCTCCTTAGTGTCTTCGTGGTTAAAAATAATTTCTACCACAAAGACACTAAGAAAAATTATTTAATCTGCACCTTCAATTGGTGCAAAGCCTTGGCGTTGAATATTTTCTGTGATTGTGCGCGGTTCCAAGAATTGTAAGAGGTAATCAGGCCCTCCTGCTTTAGAACCAACACCAGAAAGTTTGAATCCGCCAAAAGGTTGCCGAGCAACTATAGCACCCGTAATGGTACGGTTAATGTAAAAGTTGCCGACTTCAATCTCTGTTTGCGCTTGCTCGATGTGAGAAGGTGTTCTAGAGTAAAGTCCTCCAGTCAAAGCATAGTTAGTGCCGTTAGCAACTGTTAACGCTTCTGCAAAATCTTGCACTCGAATCACCGCCACCACAGGGCCAAAAATTTCTTGCTGAGAAATTACCGCATCTGGGGGGACTTCGCTAAAAATCACAGGCCCAACAAAATATCCTTGATTTGGTGCAGATAACTCCAGTGCCACTTGTGCTTCTGCTTTACCTTTCTCAATATACTCGCGAATGCGATCGCGGGCATTGGCATCAATTACTGGCCCTACTTGCGTACTTGGTAACTCTGCTTCCCCAATATTCAAAGATTTGGTCGCTTCCACCAATCGCCGCATAAAAGTATCATAAATCGGTTGCAGCACAATCACCCGCGAACAGGCAGAGCATTTCTGCCCACTGTAACCAAATGCCGATTGTACGACACCAATGACTGCTTGGTCTAAATCAGCACTTTCATCGACGATAATTGTATTCTTACCGCCCATTTCTGCAATCACACGTTTCATGTGCTTCTGTCCAGGCTTTAACGTTGCTGCTTCAGCGTAAATTTTACAGCCCACTTCTTGAGAACCTGTAAAAGCAATTACATGAGTATCAGGATGATTTACCAAATAAGCACCGGCTTGAGAACCCTTACCAGGAACGTATTGAAATACACCTTTAGGAATCCCAGCATCTATTAAGACTTCAGTGAGTTTGGCGGCAATTACAGAAGAAGTTTCCGCAGGTTTCAGGAGAGTACAATTGCCAGAAACCAAAGCTGCAACTGTCATTCCACAAGCGATCGCCAGCGGAAAATTCCAGGGAGAAATCACCACAGCAATTCCCCGTGGTTGGTAGATATAACGATTCGTCTCTCCAGGAATGTCGTAATTAACACCTTTATCCAGCCGCTCTATCTCATCAGCATAGTAGCGGCAGAAATCTATTGCTTCCGAAACCTCTGCATCAGCTTCCTTAACTGGTTTTCCAACTTCCAAAACTATCCAAGCTGAAAGTTCAGCCCGGCGTTCTTCCATCAAATCACCAGCCTTCCGCAAAATTCCAGCCCGTTCGCTAGCTGGTGTTTTCCGCCAACCAGGAAATGCCGCCTTAGCCGCCTGCATCGCCTGTTCTGCCTGTTCAACACTAATCAACCCAACTTTCCCAATTACCTCACTGAAATTAGAAGGATTAAGAGAATCAACAAACTCTGGTGTATTAACATACTCTCCATTAATCAACGGCAGATAAGTTTTCCCAAATTGCCGACGAACCCCTTGAAAAGCCAGCCCCGCCTTCCTTCTCTCCTCCTCCTCCGCATAATCAGTATCCGTCGCGCCGAGGAAGAGAGGGGGAGAGGGGGGGGAGGGGGAGAGGGGGGGACTGTTTTAATATTGGTGGTGCTAATAATTCCTCAACAGGTCTATTTTCCAAATTTTGCCGTAAAAAAGAACTATTCGCCGTATTTTCCAACAACCGCCGAATCAGATAAGCCATCCCCGGCAATAACTCACCATAAGGACAGTAAACTCTTACCCGATAACCTTTATCAACCAACGCCTTCGCTACCTTATCCCCCATACCATAGAGAACTTGCAACTCAAAGCGACGACGAGGTACATTTAAGCTTTCAGCGATCGCAATAGCACGAGCGTGCGATCGCACATTATGGCTACCAATGGCAGAATAGACATATTGATGATTTTCTAACAACAACTGAGTTATTGCTTCAAAGTTAGCATCCGTTGCCGCTTTATCGTTATAAACTGGTTGTGGCCAATGTTTCTGTGCTGCTTTGATAGTTTCCTGATCCCAATATGCGCCTTTAACTAAACGAATTGTTAAAGGATAACTACGCTGTTTCAACCAAGAAATTATGTCTTTGGCATCTTGCTCACTGTCGCGCAAATATGCTTGAATTGTGATGCCAATATCTGTACGTTGCCTAAACTCTTCTTCTAATAACAGCTTTTTCAAAATACTCAGAGTTATGTCTTTATAGGCATACTGTTCCATGTCAAAATGAACAGCTGCACCTAACTCTTTGGCACGACGTAAAAGGGTGCGAATGCGATCGCTAACTTTTTCTTCACTACCTTTAGCATCTAGTGGGTCAAATTGGGAATAAAACGCCGTTAACTTAACAGAAACCTGGACTTTTGGCAGCTTTTCGCCATCTGCTTCATCAATAGTCGGGACAGCTGCCCAATTCTTTGATGCTTCCACCAATTGTTGCATCAATTCCAGATAGCGTTCTAGATAAGACTGCGCTTCTGCTTCAGTAATTACCGCCTCACCAAGTAAATCGATGGTGAAAGCCATTTTTTCCTTTCGTAGTCGTTCAACTGTTTTGATAACTTGTTTAATATTTTCCCCAGCAATATATTTATGAGCAAGAGTTTCCACCGCTGTGCCAACAGTTGTTGCAGCAACTTGTCCTGGTATCGAGTCGGGGTTTGCAAAGTTTAGCATTCCCTTCAAGGCTGGCGGTAATTCTACAGATTCCTCTCCAAGATATTCTTGTAAATGCGCCGCAATTTCTGATTTACTTTGCAATGCAGGTAGTGTATCTATAAAGCGAAATAGTTGCACCCGTAATCCAGGATTGCTCATCGCCCAAGCCAGTAATTTATCATCCCAGCGCATTTGATCGCGCAGGGAAGCAAAAAATGAACGATTTTCTTGAGTTACTGCTAGAAGTTGTTTAGCAATTTCTTGGGTTTTAGCTTCGTAGGTGCTTGATTGTACTTGTAATACCACTGATAGTAAACTCCATATTCAAGGCCAAGCTTTTGTACAAAGCCTGTGTCTTCTATTTTGACTTAGCAGCTAGTGAATGGGTTTAACTATGAGCAAGTACAAAAGAGTTTACCAAAGATCACATTATTCGTGGTGAGGTAGTGATGGGAACACCAGAAAACCTTACAGATATCTTATTTTCTTCCTGGAGATACACACTCCAGGCTTTTAATGTTGACCAAGTAACGACAGAGAAAGCCTTTACTGAATTGGTTGTAGCCTACTCTACTCCTGGCCGTTATTACCATACACTCAAACACATTCATCACGTTCTCAGCACAATTGAAACTTTGCAAGCCTATAGCAAAGATTTGGCTGCTGTGCAACTTGCTGCTTGGTTTCACGATGTAGTATATGACACTCAAGCTCAAGATAATGAAGAAAAAAGCGCAGACTATGCTTCTCAGTTGCTGAGTAGTTTGGGGATTCCAGATAGTACTATAGTCACTGTTACTCGTCTGATTCTTAACACCAAACATCACGAAGCTGCGGTAGATGACTATGATAGCCAAGTCTTACTCGATGCAGATTTAGCAATTTTGGCTGCTAATCCAGTTCAATATCAAGAATACGCCGATGCTATTCGGCTGGAATATAACTGGATACCAGAAGCCGAGTATATCGTTGGTCGTCGACGTGTTTTAGAACGATTTTTACAGAGGGAGCGTATTTATTTCACGGCTTTGATGTTCGAGGTTGCTGAACAATCTGCACGTGACAATATCCAGAGAGAAATTCAGTCTTTATTGTCTAGTTAATTTTGAATTGTTTAGCGTTTTCTAATATCAATTCAATTAATTCTTACAACGTGTACTTAAACTTGATTGTGCGATCGCCTGTTGGGCTGATACAGTACCTAGACGCATACCCTGTGATTAAATGTATTCCATGATCAATTAAATAAAATGCTTCATGCGCCGAGACTCAATTTTTTACAAACTATTTCAACAATCTCCAACTTTACTATTTGAACTATTGACAAATTCTCCAACAAATGCGGATGCTTACCGATTTGATTCGGTAGCTGTTAAAGAACCTAAATTTGAAATTGATGGTGTATTTCTGCCGCCAGAAAATGCCAGCCCGGGGATTGTATATTTCTGCGAAGTTCAATTTCAGAAAGATGAACAGCTATACGAAAGGGTATTTGCAGAATCATCGTTATATTTCTATCGTAACCGTGCGAGATTCAGCGATTGGCAAGCAGTCATAATTTACCCATCTCGCAGTCTCGAACAAATTGATATTAATCCCCATCGCTCATTACTCAACGGTGAACAAGTACATCGCATATATTTAGATGAGTTGGGAGACATTCGTCAATTACCTCTATGGGTAGCACTGATGGTATTAACTACATTAGATGATGAACTTGCACCAGAAGAAGCTAGATATTTGCTAACAAGAACCAGTCAAGAAGTGTCTGAAGAGGCAAGTCGCGCCATAATAGAGATGCTGACTACCATCATGGTGTACAAGTTTGAAACACTAACTCGAACTGAGGTAGAGTCGATGCTAGGAATAACGCTCAAGGAAACAAGAGTTTACCGAGAAATCAAGGAAGAAGGACGCGAAGAAGGACGCGAAGAAGGACGGCAGCAAGAGGCTGCTAACTTGGTTATTCGGCTGTTGACTAAGCGGTTTGGAGAATTGTCTGTGGAAATGCGATCGCCAATTTTGGGTTTACCTTTACCTGTTCTGGAAGATTTGAGCGAAGCACTGTTAGATTTTGCTAGTTTAGCTGATTTTTCAGTTTGGTTAGAAGCATCGCTATCCTCTGAAAGTTGATAATGGCTGAATCAGAGGCGCTTGCTTTACGTATTACAAAATCAGCCCGGAAGGATTTAGTCGATTTGCAACCGAAGTTTTCTAAGCAGGTTTGGCAAAATCTTTTAAATATAAATAATTTCTTGAGGTTGTTGCTGCTGTATTTTTCGCTGCGCCAACCGTACACGTGTGCGAACTCCAAGATCCACATCTGTACTGACCATTTGCTGAAAATGCTCTGTAATGCGCGAGATTTTATCAGGTAAAGTAGTTACTATTGCTAATGCTTCCAAACTCGTGACTACTGCATAGCGCACCACCCACTCTGGATCTTCAGAAATTACTAGTAGTGCTTCTAGTACCTGAGTTTTAACAGATTCCAGCTTTTCAGGTGGTAGTTGATGCCAGCGCAAAGTGCCTAATCCCCTAGCAGCAGCCCTGCGTACACTCAAAGAAAAATCGTTTTTTGCTGCCTCTAGCAAGGTATCCAGCGCCCGCGTATCACCAATTCCTGCTAAAGCCCGAACCGCCCAAGCCCTAGCACCATAGTTGTAGTTATCAATTAGTTCTAACAGTGGCTGTACTGCTGGTTCCCCGATCGCAATCAGTCCATCTACCGCAGCTACAGCAGCCCCTGGATTGTTATAACCTAAAGCTGCAATCAGAGTGGGAATAGATTCCTCTAAACCAGATGCTGCTAACTGCTTGACTGCATCTAGTAAGCGATCCGATGAATCTGCTTCTTCTACAGCACGGATCAATTTTTGGGCGTTAATAGTCATTAGTCAATAGTCATTGGTCATTAGTCAATTGTAGGGTGGTAAATACAATTGCGTTTACCACCCTACATATAACTCAGTACTATAAAAGCGAATCCATTAAATTCATTACTTTAATAGCACCTTCTGACAAAGTGTTTGCTGTTGTCAGATTAACTTGGTGTTCTAGTAATCCTTTCAGGGAAATTAGTTTTAGACTGTTCTCAGCCAGAGTCTGGGCGATCGCTTCTGCTGCGGGTAAATAGCCAATCGCTCCTATATCTGCTAATACAGCCCGGCGCAATTGCAATTTATCACCCGCCAAAGCCTGGACTAATCGTTCTCCATAAACTGGCTCTTGGGTTAGCTGATACAAAGCTCGTGCAGCAGCGTATTGCACCAACTCTATTGGATGCTCAAGGAACGGCTTGATTAAAGGAATAAACTCAGTAGCCTGTAAGCTTCCCAAGGCTTCTAAAATAGCCTCGTAGGGTTGAGATAAATCAGGCTGTTTTGATATTAACTGCTCGCCCTCCAAGCCTACTTTTAATAGCTTGATTAAGGCGGGAATACAAACCGGATTGCCTAGCATCTCTAAGGATTGAGCTGCTGCTTCTCGCACATACACATCTGAGCAGTCTAAACACGCAATTAAAGGTAATACTGCTTGGCGATCGCCTATTTTACCTAACGCTCTAGCTGCATTCCGCCGCAGGGGATATCCGCCTTCTGGTGTTCTGTCGGCTTCATCTTCTAACGCTTTGATGAGTTTTGTAACCGCATCTGCTTCACTGATGCGAAACCTACCTAACCACCAAGCAGCATAAAATCGCAGACCTAAATCTGTACTTTCAAGATTAGCGATCGCCTGTTCCAGTGTTAAAGATTCACCACCGATAGCTAACTCTGTCGGTGGTGAATCTTCAATTTTCTGCGGATTGGGATTCATCAGAAGAAGGAGCGTTTTGTTGATTATCTGTGTCACCAGAATTTAATGGCTGAATGCTGACTATTTTGCCACCCAACCGACTAATCCGCTGCATTTCTTGATTCATCCGGTTCTCAGGCACTGTAATAAACACAGTGGCACTAGAACGAATGGGATAGTTTGTTTTATCTGTTTCTTCGTTTTGGCGTATACCAACTACTTCATACCGAAAGTAGCGATTACTAGTTCTACCACCGATAACTTGTCCTAGCATAAATCTATTCCAAATTCTAAATGGTCATTTGTCCTTTGTTATTTGTCATTTGTCATTTGTCATTTGTAAATAACTAATGACCAATGACTAATGACCAATAACACTAAAGTGGAGTCACACTCGCAATTTTACCGCCTTGCTTTTGTACTCTTTGGAAGTAGCCAGATAGCTCTTCATAAGGTATAATCACTGCCTGATTCACACGGCGTGTTTTCGGATATCCAGCACCAAAAACGCCAGCAACTTCAATGCGGTAGAGTCTACCTTCTTTACCAAAAGTTCCTGCACCACCGAAAGTGCTGTTGGGGGTGACGCCTTTTTCGGAAGCAACGTAGGCAAAGCCTGCTGAGGAACTTCCAGAAGGTGGAACAACGGTGGAAGCACTATTGCGACCTAGTTCGCTGGCAAGCCGAGAGGAACTACCTTTGAGTTGGGAGCGATCGCTACTAGCATAACCGCGATAAAGTTGAAATATCCGGCTAAATCCGACAGTTTTCTGTCCTGTTTGAGTTTGAAAGCCCCGATAGTACGGCACAATATTGTCACCAAAGCTACTTTGATACTCTGGCGAATCAATGTAAGAATCAATATCAGCCTCATACCCCTTGTTTTGGTACAAGTCTAAGTGATAAACCACATCAGACTCATCATAGGGAGCGCGACCCAATAAATGTTTATAATTCAGCTCAATTACGCGAGTTTGAAAATTGTCGTAGAAAAACTTCGTTTTGTAGAGTTCCGATTTAGCTACTTGACGCACAAACTCTTGTACCGAAAGCTTTCCATCGCGCAGCAGAGATTCGGCACTAATCAAACGATCAGACTCTAATATATAGTCGTTGCCCAACAACTGACGATATACGGCAGCAATTACCTTCTGTATGTCTTCTTTAGTTGCATTTGCACGCAATTCCACAGGAGCGTAATTGCTAAAAGGTTCTGTCCCCAGACGGGACGCTGCTGTTGTAATAGCCATTGGTAATTCTCCTTTTGTAATTGGTAAGGGAAATGAGCAGCAGGAAGCGGTGAAATTCCCTACTCCCTACTCCCTACTTTCTACTCCCTAACCCGATTCCCTAATTTATACGGCAGTAATACTAATTACCTTACTGCCCTTACGATTAAGCTGCTGCAATTTACTAGAAAGTTGCTCGTAAGGGACTAGCAATTCGGCAGTACCCCGCCGCACTACAGTTAAGTTGGGGGAAGCAGATTGTAAAAACCTGATCCGGTATGATTCTCCGCGACCGCCTGAAGCAGCTCCCGTCAAGGCTCCTGAAGAAACGGGGTAGATGGGTGAAGCGAGATTCTTCGCTACTTCCCAGGTTAGCCGTCCTTGTTTTTGTCCTTGAGCGCGATCGCTATTGGCATAACCACGATATAGTTGGAACAACCGACTAAATCCAACATTTTTCTGCCCTACTTGGCTCTGAAAACCACGATAGTAAGGCACAATATTTTCGCCAAAGTTTTGTTGATATTCTTGTGAGTCAATGTAGGAATCAATTTCAGCTTCGTAACCTCTTGAGTTATAAAGCTCAACATGGTACGAAATCTCTGACTCATCTTCTGGAGCGCGACCCAATAAATGCTTATAATTCAACTCGATAAACCGAGTTTGCGAATTGGAGTAGAAAAACTTCTCCCGATATAGTTCCGACTGAGCAATAGCTAGCACAAAACCACGAACTGAGATTGTACCCTGATGCAACAGTGATTCAGCACTGACAAGACGGTCTCCCTCCAGCAGGTATGCATTACCTAATACCTGACGGTAAGCCGCCCGGATGATCACTTCCACATCCGCTTCTGTCCTATCGGGACGTAGTTCTGCCAGTCCTGAGTTTTCATAGGGTGTAATCCCTAATCTTGCTGCTTGTCCCAAAGCTGCCATCTTTAACCTCCTCAGTTTTAACTGCAAAACTGAAAACTTTTTAGAAATTTTTTTTCTAGTCTTTTGAAAATAAAACTGCCCGGAGAGGAAAATAACTCCTATTACTTACTTGTCATAAGAGCTTATTTCCTCTCCGGGCTAAAGAAACACTCTAGCTCAGAGTATTGATTACGTAGTCGATGTAAGAATTTGCTTCAACGCCTGGGTCACCGCTTAAACCGTGGTTAGCTTTGATGTACTTGAGGGCTTCAATGTACCAGCTAGGAGACAGTTCAAAAGTACGGTTGATTTCAGCCAAGCCAGAAATCAAGAAATCATCCAATGGGCCTGTGCCACCTACAACTAAAGCGTAGGTGATAATCCGCAAATAATAGCCGATATCACGTACACACTTAGCTTTACCACGTGCATCAGCAGCGTAGTTGGGGCCTTGCTGTTGAGTGGTGTAGGGGAACTTATTGTAGACCGCTTGAGCTGCGCCTTCTGCCAACCGTTGACCATTGGCGCTTAACGCTTTTGCTGCTTGCAAGCTTGCAGGCGCTTGGCGAAAACGACCAAAGGCAACTTGAAGTTCGGTGCTGCTTAGGTAGCGACCTTGAGAATCAGCCGCTGAAATTGCTTCAGTTAGAGGTGTTTTTGTCATTTTGGTATTTCCCTATCACAAACTTTTGGTTGAAATTTTGTTTTGCCCTATGGACAATTATTTCAGTCAATAGCAACAATGCTTGGCTTAAGCTACAGCAGCAGCAGCACGATCAAAATAGCTAGCTATTTCAGATGCTAAAGCGCTGCAATCGCCTCTGGTGATGTTGTTTGGATCGTTGACAATTGCCAGGGAAGCTTGTTTTAGCTTCTGAATACCAACAGCAACCGACGCTCCTGGGGTTCCCAGTGCTAGATAGGTTTCACGCAAACCATTGAGGGCGCGATCATCTAGTACACTTGAATCGCCAGCAAAGATAGCGTAGGTGATATAGCGAAGAATGATATCCAAATCACGGATACAAGCAGCAGCGCGACGACTGGTGTAAGCATTACCACCAGGAGCAATCAACTGAGGTTGTTCAGCGAACAAATCACGAACCGCAGCAGCAACCAAGGCAGAGGCATTGCTGGTAATACGGTTAACAGCATCTGTACGCTTATTACCATCTTTGACTAGTTCACTCAAAGCATCCAGTTGTGCATCAGTGAGGTATTCGCCACGTGCATCAGCTTGCGAAACTACTTTGGCAAATGCATCTAAAACCATTGATTTAATCTCCTAAATTTGCTTGTCTAACAGACGTACTTGGGCATCAAACTTAAAAATTCCAGTTAAGTTTGATGTCAGACTGTCTGAGCTACTTGAGAAAGACTAACATCAGACACCCAAGGTATAAGTTTAAGGTTTCCAGGCTTATTTGTTAAATTTTTGTTTACAAAATTTCAAATTTCTAAGAACGACTGGAAAACCTGATTAATAGCTGATTATTTACCTTGGGATCTTGTTTTTCCCTTCCAATAAATCTTTATACAATGCTGCCGCGTCATTTTTTATTACAAATTATTATTATGTATTTTCATTTCCTTTACATAACTTAACGGTTTTGCCTTGAGTTATGAGAACTTAAGTACCTACTTAAATATTTATATACTAAGTATGTCTAAGATAAGTACACAAAAGCCAGAAGGCAAAAATAAGGACTCAAAATTGGAGGTTAGAGAATAATTTTTCCAGTCCCTAGCGATGCACTGAGTTTCGGCTACTTCGGCTGCACTCAACTACCGCTTGTCGTACCCAGTCCCTACTTCACAGGTGTCAATTTTCTTTCTAAATCAAATAAAAAGCCGTGGATATACTCTTCAGTCCATTCAGCACCATAGAAGCGCTTGAACATTCCTCGTGCTGGGTCTTTTTCAGACCGATATCGCAGGTATCGCAGTTGGGCTTGCTCAATGTCTGCTAAATCTTGGGAATCCGTCACAGTTTCTGCCTGTTCTACGAAATCCAGATAAGCTTTTAGATAATCCTGAAAGGCCGCGAACACCTGAGTTTCCACTACAGCAGTTTCCTGGGGACGAGTCCAAAGGAAAGCGGGAGAAAAGAAGGGTCGTGCTTCTTCTGGAAAATCGCCTCCCCAAGTCAGATGCTGTTGATGCGCGTGGAAAATTGGCAAAATTGGTTCGGTATATTTTGCTTGATATGCTAGATCATCTCGAAATAAGGGTTGCATATCCAAGGCGATGAGATGTCCTCCTGGTAACGTCACCAGATCCGCCCCAAAAAAAGGTAAGTTGTAGTTGAGGTGAGGGAAAATCACGAAATTGAGTACTTGTAGCGAATTGCCACCTTGAACATGAGCTGCGCGAATTTGCCGCAATTTATCAGTTTGAAAGGCATAACTAGTGGTGACAACCTCTTCCTGATTCTTTCCTTTGCCTACAGTAGCGCTCTTAGATTCAAACCCAGTGGGGATAGGGTAGGGTTGCAAATCCAAGCGCGATCGCATATGGCCAATAGCATAGTCAAGAAACGGTTGATAGAGCGTCATTTTGTAATTTGTAATTCGTAATTAAGAGGCGTCAAATTTTATCTAGGTGTTCCAGGAAAGTATAAACTTTCAAATTGGCACTGAGAGCCCTGAGTCCTGTTAGCGGAAGCGGGGCGTTTAGCCTGTCCTGAGTTAGGAGTCAAGAATTATATTTGTCTCCCTTGTCCCCCCTGCTGCCCTCGGTCACTGAGCGACTTGCCCTGAGCGTAGTCGTACCCCTCCGGGGAAGCAAGCTACGCGTAGCGTCCCGTAGGGAAGGGAGCCGAAGTGCTACCCCCTGCCTCTTGAATCATCTACTGGCAGGGACTGCTAAAGGAACAGCATCTTCAAATAAAAATTCGTAGAGGAAGCGTTCTGACCATTCATGACCAAAGTAACTGCTAAATAGACCAGATGCTGGATCGCGGTCTGCACTATATTGGTCATAGTCTTTTTGTGCTTTGACAATCCGCTGGATATCTTCTGGATCTTCGAGCGGTTTTGCAGTTTCTAGCATTTGCCAATACAAATTTAAGTAATCCTGAAAAGCTGCAAATACCCGTGTTGATACGGTTTCGGGATCTGTTTTAGCAAACAGTAGATACTTAGAAAAATACTGATTAGCATCGTAAAACTTCATTTCTAAGTTTTGTGCCAGTTCCGGGTACTTATCATGCAGAGATTTCAGCGGTAATATGTATTTTCTCTGATAATCTTCATCCTGAAATAAAGGCTGAAAGTCAAGAACAATTAAGTTTTTGACTTTACCAAAGGATAAAAAATCAATTCCTAATAGTGGTAAATCGTAGTGATGGTTGGGATAAACCACGCTGTTAAAAATTTGGGCGCTCTCTCCGGCATCGATGTAGGTGTAGCGGACTTTCCGCAACTCTTGGCATTGGTGACACCAACTACGAATAGTAGCTGGATTTCTGCCGCGATCGCTAACCTTGAATTCTAAACCAGGGGGAATTGCCCTACTTTCTAAATCAAACCGCTGAAGTAGCTCTTTTTCCAAAAATTCTAGGAAAGGTTTATACATGGAGCATGATTTGTTAATCCTTGGAATGAAAATAAAGGATGTGAATCATGCAAGTCTCATTTCTTAGAAACAAAGCAACATTCTGTAATGGTCAAGAGTCAAGAGTCAAAAGTCCATAGTTAATACTTTTTGACTCTTGACCGAATGGCACTAAGTTAAGCACAAACCCTTGATATAACTGGATGAGAGGGTGTGGGGTGTAGGGTGTGGGGTGTGGGGAATTAAGAAGATGTTAAACTCCGCCGCGCAACTAAAATTTAATTGTCTTAAACACGAACCTGCAACCCTACCCCCAACAAAGAGCCCTGACGAGGTTTTACATGAGTCTTAGTGCCATTCACTCTTGACCCTTGACTTTTGACTACCGTCTAGCATAATTATGATTAATCATCTGCTCTAGCACTTCTTGGGAAACACAGCGGCGCTCTGAGCAATATGTCATCAAGTTGACACCATTCATCATCCGTACGGTGCTGACTCGGACACGAAAATCATCTGTAATAAACCAGCAACGTTCTTGACCTTGGTTATTGTCATAGTTAGTATTAATAGTCAACACTCCATCATCAGCAAACTGATATCGGCTTACAACCGGAATGCTCTCAACATAGCCTTGGTTGCGGATTAGTTTTCCAGAACGCCCTGTTTCGTCGTCGGGAATGTCAACCAAAATGGCAGCATTATCAGTATTTAGCAGCTTCGTGTCCAGGTTAGCCTGCCAGCCAAAGCTAGCACCCCCTGTTGCTTGATCTGGGTCTATTCCTTGCACTTGACAAACTTCTTTGACTCTAGGGTCATCTTTTTCAAAGACTTTAATTGTTAAATTCGACTGTCCCGACTCATCGGCGGATGAGTCAAAGTGATGCACAGAGCGTTCTGTAAACCATGTCCCCTCACTTTTACGGAAGAAGCTCATCATTGTCAAAGGTGGTATTAGATGCATCTTGTTTAAAATCTCATTTTTTAAAATAATACCTTTGCCAAAATCTTTTCCGTCGTTAATTGTCGCTCTTTAGTTTAGAAATTGCATTAATTTTTGCGGCATAACCCATAGCAGACGAGGTGGAAAGTGCGATCGCAATCTTATCGATCAATATCTGCATTCTTCCGCTATGCACAAATATACTCCTTTGTATTAATTATTTTCTCGCGGAAGTATCGTTAATTATTGTATAAAACTACATTGGGAAAAGCCTGAGCTAATTTTGTTGGCTCAGATTTTTCCTAGCATATTCTAGTTGAGTTGCATTCATCCAGTTCTATTTTCTCTCAACCCTTTCAAGTACCGTTAAGGTATTGATTGGTCTTGGAGTATTTTGTTTTAGTCTGGGCAATAAAATGGATGCCTGATTTAGCTAAAGTGTAAAATAACTCCAAAAATTTTATTTTAATCAGCTGATGACAAATAGTGAAATTGAAGTTATTACTAGCGATGCCTTATCCTGGCAGAGAGGCTCCGCGAACAGCAACAGCTTTGGTGAACGCCTCAGTCCCACCAGCCGAGAAATCTTAACAGCCCTCAAAGCAGGACTTTCTCTAGCTCAGGTAGATTTGTACCAATTCAATCTTAGGGGAGCTGATTTACGCCAAGCTAACCTAAGTAAAGCCAAGCTATTAGGAGCCGACCTGAGCGAGGCGGTTTTGAGTGATGCTAACTTAAGTGGGGCGGATTTGCGAGGAGCTAATTTGCGAGGCGCTGATTTAAGTGGAGCTAATTTGCAAGGAGCCTATTTAAACCGCGCCGACCTCCAGCAAGCAAATCTCAGTGGCGCAAATTTGGAAGGAGCCAAACTGCAAGTAGCACGTTATGATCTACAGACAAAATGGCCTCAAGAATATAACTATAAAGCTTCTGGAGCAGTGGGGCCAGGCGCTAATCTCAACGGTGCTTTTCTCAATACAGCTTCTTTACGAGATGCCGAACTGCAAGGTGCTAATCTGCGTGGAGCCTACCTAAGTGGCGCTGATTTGACAGGAGCCAATTTACAAGGTGCAGCTTTGAGCGGCGCTGACCTGAGTAAAGCCTATTTGACAGGAGCTTCTTTGCGGAATGCTCGCTTGACTGGAGCAGATTTGCGGGGTGCAGATTTGCGAGCAGCTGATCTTAGTGACGCAGGGATGGAACATCTTTCTAGTATTGCTGGTGCGGATTTTACCTTAGCTCAAGGGCTTACAGAAGCAACTAAAGCCATGCTTCACAGCCGTCCGTCTTCCGAACTCGATGTTTGGAACGCCTACACCCGCAGAACAACCCGTGAGAGTTTGAGTGGTTGAGCATGGAGGTAGGAGACAGGAGGCAGAAGGCAGAAGTCAGGAATTAGAATTTGTCCCCCTTGTCTCCCTTGTCCTCCTGGTCTCCCACTCCCTTCAGCTTCACAAAGCCTGCCAGTTCTGTTTGAGGAGCGCTAAAAATGTGGCGTATCCTTCAGAAAAACCAGGTGGATCAGGTAGAACATATTGTGGAAACTCTTTATACGATCGCCAAGGTTCTGAAGCATCATGCCGCAAATATAAGGCACATTCTGAAGATTCTGGTAGTCGCCAAATCATTTGACCAGAGGGGATATTATTCACAAATGTCTCCTGATCTTAAAAAACTTTATCTTTTATTCGAGATTTTGGCAGACTAACCAGATATTTTTGCCAAATTTAATACCTTTTTGGCAATTTTTCACATGAAGGATGTATTAGTTATCATTTAAGTGGTTTTTATCAGCTTTTAAGATAGATTATTCATCCGATCGCCAATAACCCACCTACTACTGCGGCAACAAATCTTCTAAGGCTGCTCCCACAACTCGATGTTCCTCATCCTGTCTAAGTTGGTTTAAGGCTAGTTTTGCTTCTAGGTCATCAAATCGTTTGAGGGCATAGGCAACTCGCACGCGCAGCCGCCAAGATTGTGCATTCACCAACGTGAGCAATTGAGATAATGCCGCGCTATGTTGGCTAGAACCAGCTAGTGTACCGAGTGCATCAACAGAAGATTCCTCAACTGTTGGATCTTCATCTTTTAAACCCTCAACGCAGATATCAAATACTTGTTCAGAGCAATCCATTTCGACTAAAGCCGCAAGAATGCTACGCCGGACTAGCCAGTGGTCATCTTGATAAAATGCCAGAACTAAATGAGAAACTGCTACTCTACCAAATAGTGATAAAGAATTTGCCGCCTCAGCTCGGACGTTTGGGGTGTCGTCAAATTTCATAATTTGCATCAAAGCAGCAAATGATTCTGCTGACTGTTGCTTCCCCAAACCCATAGCAACAAAGGAACGCACCAAAAATTCTGAGTCATGCAGTTTACTTTTTAACAGAGGTACTGCAACTTCTGATTCATAATTCTTGAGAGCAGCGATCGCCTTTAGGCGATACTGAAAATCTGGGTTCATCAGTTCAGCTTTAATTTGATCAATTTCCATACGGCCATTTAGTAGAGTTATTTTTTACTTTATTTTACAGATGTCAACAAATGGCGATCATTATTTAGGAAGATTTGCATGGAGCATAGGGTATGGGGCATAGGGCATTGAACATTAGAAAAAAGCTTATTTCCCAATCCCCAGTCCCCAGTCCCCATTACCCCTTATCCCCAGAGGGGGCCCCACCTTCCCCAATCCCCAATCCCCAATCCCCACCAATGACTCAACTAAGTGCAACCGTTAAAGAATTAATCGCCAAAGCCAGAATTGTCAGCTTTGCTGAGTGGGAACAGTCCCATCCAAAAGCTGCGATCGCTATATTCCAAGCTGCGGATGATGCAAGCCGCTATCTAGACGATGAGGATTTACTGCAAATTAGAACCTTGTCACCTAATAATTCGGCTTTGATTCCTGTTGCTCAGTTTTTACGCGATCGCGTCACCGAAATTGTTGATGAGGCTAGAGAACAGGTTTTGGCAACCTATCCGCAAATTGTCCAGCCTGGAGGAAGTCTTTATCCACCTGAACGCGCTCAAGCTTGCTGGCGCGATTTCTGGCATTTTCTCCGCTGCATTACTTATGGCATAGCAGGCGGTCATACTACATATACCAGTTCCATTGGACTTCACTACATGAACTTGCTCTATCAAGAATTACAAGTTCCTTTGGATGCGATGATCTTAGGCTTAGAAAGTATCAAGGCTGCTAGCTTAAAACGTTGCAAACCCGATCAACAACCAACTCTTGCACCCTATTTTGACCATTTAATCACTCAATTAGCTAATTTCTAAGGAACATATTCATCAACAACTACAACATTTAGTTCCTCTCTCAATTCAGCTAAAGGCTTGTGCCAATTGTCTTCCCATTTCTGCGCCAAAAAGGGTTGGGCTTTCGCACCCAGACGATAGCCAATAGCAATTTGCTCCAGAAGCAGCCCTAACTCATCTGGAGCAGTAAATAAGGTACGTAGTAAACCTCCGGCAATTAGTAAGATAGGTAAAGGAATCCGAATTTGAGCTAGGCAAAATGCCTGCAAGCCAAGCTCACCATTGACATTACTACCTAATCCTGTGACTAAATGCCAGATATCGTGCGTTTGACGTAAGCGAGTCAATATATAGCTAGTATCATCAGTAATTGGCAGTCCTCGGTAGTAGTTTGGATCAAAGCCTGTTTTTTCAATATATTCAGCAAAACATCGTCCTAAAGAGCCTGAAGGAAGTTTTGCTAGAGAAGCCAAATCTGGCGGAGGAGCTAGATATCGCTCTTGGACAATTTCTACAACTCCCGGTACAGTTTTGACGTAATCAATTGCTAACTGAGTTGCTTTTAATTTGATCATGCCATCTTCAATGTCTGGTGTAGCATCTGCTCTACCTGGATCAAGTGCTAAAGTGACTGCTCCCTTTAAAGTCTTTAAAAAATCCAGTCTGAGATTGCTATTTTTGCCACTAAGCATAATAAATATTTAGTTCTAGAAATTTACTATTTACCGAGAATACGAGTATAACTAATGACATTATTACTCAGTTTCTTGGCAACACTATAGTCATAATTACTGAAACCAGAAAAAATCTTTGCAACACCTAGCTGTAAATCCTCATGGCTAGGTCAACACCATAAATAGCTAATTCAAATCCTGAAAAAAAGCTGAAATTCCTAATGTAACTTAACAATTTTTAACAAATATGGTTTCAGCATCGTATCAGAATAATTAAAGGCAAAAGATGCAAAAACTTACAAAAACTCAAATCATAAGGCTAAAAAGACTAATTACTCTATAGTCCTTTTTCTGTCAAGTAATGTAAAGTTTTGTAAAATCTGCTGAATATCCTTCTCATAAAAATTCTTGTTGTTAACTGGGAGATAGTTTGAATGGCTTTCGGTTCGGCATCGCGATTAGGCGTCAGCTTGTTTGACGAGACCCCCCCTCTTGAGTGGGTTCCGGGTATCTCAGTAGAAGAAAAAGAAAGCATCATTAAAGCAATTTACCGCCAAGTTTTGGGTAATGCTTATGTGTTAGAGAGTGAACGGCTTGTTGTACCTGAGTCACAACTCAAGCGTGGTGAGATTAGCGTCCGTGAATTTGTGCGTCAAGTTGCTAAGTCAGAACTTTACCGTTCGCGTTTTTTTGAAAACGCTCCTCGTTATCGGGCGATTGAGTTGAATTTCAGACATCTCCTTGGTCGTGCGCCTTTAAATCTAGATGAAACACGCGCACACAGCACCATTCTGGATACAGAGGGTTTTGAGGCTGATATTGATTCCTATATCGATAGCGACGAGTACCAGAGTACCTTTGGCGAAAACTTTGTGCCATATATTCGAGGCTACAAAACCGAAGCTATAGAGGGTTTAGTTCAGTTTACTCACTTTTTCCAACTTGTACGTGGTGCTTCTAGCAGTAGTCTCAAAGGTGACTTAGCTGGCAAACAGCCAAAGTTGAACAGTTTAGTAATTCAAAACATTGCCACCCCAGTAATTTCACCAGCCAGCAGCGGTGCGACATTCCGTACTCCAGCAGGTGCTGCTCGCACTCGTCAAGGTGTGGGAGCAGGTGATGATGGCAAGGTCTATCGCGTTGAAGTTACTGGCTATCGTTCAAATGCGGTAAATCGGATTTCCAAATTTCGCCGCAGCAACCAAGTTTTGTTCGTACCCTACAATCAGCTATCGGAATCTTATCAGCGGATTCACAAGCAAGGCGGTACGATCGCCAGTATTACTCCCGTTAACTAAAAGTTTGTCTGTTAAAAAACATAATTTGGGAGAAATCTAAATGGGAACCTTAGTTATAAATTCCCCGAAAGTGGAACTATTGCAAACTACCTCTATTGAGGAAGTCGAAGCAGTAATTCGAGCCGTCTATAAGCAGGTTTTGGGTAACGCACATCTGTTAGAAAGTGAGCGCCTAATAACTGGTGAATCGCAATTGCGCGATCGCAAAATTAGCGTTCGTGACTTTGTGCGAATCGTTGCTAAATCTGAGATTTATCGCGCCAGATTCTTTGAAACTACTGCTCCCTATCGGTTTATTGAACTTAACTTCAAGCATCTGTTAGGTCGTGCGCCTCTAGATCAAACAGAGGTTTCTGAACATATCCGTCGTAGCATTGAAAGCGGCTATGATGCCGACATCGATTCCTACATTGATAGCGTTGAGTACGAAACAGCCTTTGGCGAAAACGTTGTACCCTACTATCGGGGAAACAGCAGCCAAGTAGGACAGAAGCAAGTCGGTTATAACCGGATTTTTGGACTTGTCCGTGGTGCAGCTGAAAGCTCAAGTAGCATTAAAAATTCTCAATTAGTGTACGCGGTAGCTACTAACAGCGCTACTAAGATTAAGCCACTCAGTACAGTTGGCAGTACTGAAAAGAGATTTAAAATCCTCGTTCAGGGTGGAAAATCTGACAGCCCTCGCCGTCGGAGTACAAATGAGTACATTGTTCCTGCTAGCAAGATGACACCGCAGATTCAGCGGATTCATCGTACTAATGGGAAAATTGTTAGCATCACAGAGATTTTTTAAAAAATAGGATTGGGTACTAGGGACTGGGTATTAGGTATTAAGGATTGGGTTTTGGCAAAGTCTTTTCCTAGTTACTACTTCCCAGTCTCTAGTCTCCAGTTTTGATCAATGGTAAATAAAAAAAATTAAGATATAGTCCGAAATTCCAACTTTCCCAAGATTTTTAATGTATCAAATTAAGTAGATGGAAGTAGAGCTAAAAATAATAAATCGTGAATTAAATAAAGCAAAACAATTAATATAAATTTACAACTGACGCAAAATTACCTCTGTAAGAGGCAGAGCCAATGGAAATTTAATTTAATTAACATTTTTCAGGAGATGCTTCAATGTTACTTTGGGCTACTGATTCACCCAGGGCTAAACTGCTTCCTAAGACTACCGAAGATGAATTACAAACGCTGATTCGGACAGTTTATAAACAGATTTTAGGTAATGAGCATTTAATGGAGAGTCAGCGCTTACTAAGTGCTGAATCATTATTGCGAGTTGGTAGCATGACCGTGCGTGAATTTGTCAAAGCCGTTGCCAAATCAGAACTTTATCAATCTCTGTTTTTTAACTCTTCTTCTCAATATCGGTTTATTGAACTGAACTTTAAACATCTGTTGGGTCGTCCTCCTGGCGAACAGTCAGAAATTGCTGAACATGTGGGCATCTATAATGGACAGGGCTACGATGCTGAAATCGAATCATATATT